>JAQXOT010000014.1 GCA_029099845.1 bacterium | reverse complement strand
TGGTATGCTTGTAAAAAGACCTTTATTAGAATTAGATGATATAGTTTTAATAGGATTCAAAGAAATAGAATGGAATACAATTAAGGAATGTAATTAATATATTCCTTTTTTATTTGCTAATCACCAAATGGTAGGTACGTTCAAAATTATTACTATGGCAAGTGCCGTTGAAGAAAAAATTGTAGACTTAGAGCATGATCATTTCTATGATTCTGGAAAAGTTACCGTTGATGGTACTACTATGCGTTGCTGGAAAGCTGGTGGTCACGGAGATCAAACATATTTACAAGTACTACAAAATTCTTGTAATCCTGGCTTTGTAAAATTAGGTCAAGAACTGGGAAAAGAAAAACTATTTAGCTATATCGAAAAATTTGGCTTTGGTGAAAAAACAGGCGTAGACCTAAATGGGGAATCAACTGGCATTTTATTCGATTTAGACAAAGTAGGTAATGTAGAACTATCAACTACTGCCTTTGGTCAAGGAATAAGTGTTACACCTATTCAACAAGTAACAGCCGTATCCGCAGTTGTAAATGGTGGCTATTTATATAAGCCATATATTGTTAAGAATATTTTTGACAAGAATACTAATACTATTATTGAAGAACATAGTAAAAGCTTAGTTCGCAAGGTAATTAGTAGTGAAACTTCAAGTATTATGCGCCATGCTTTAGAAAGTGTTGTTGCTAAAGGCGGTGGGAAATCAGCTTATATTGATGGCTATCGAATTGGGGGCAAAACGGGTACTGCTCAGAAAGTAGAAAATGGTAGATATCTAGTAGGAAATTATATCATGTCATTTATGGCAGTAGTTCCATCAAACGACCCTCAAGCTGTTTTATATCTTGCTATTGACAATCCTAAAAATACAGCCTTACTTTCTAGCTATACTACGACTCCAATAGCTAGGCGTATTCTTTTGGATATTATAGATGCCCTAGATATCAGTCCTCAATCATCAGGTTTAGAAAAGGATCTAGAATGGACAGACAAAATTTTATATGAAGTCCCAAATGTTACAAATTTATCAGTTACCGAAGCCAAAAAATTATTAGTAAATTTTAACATTGAATATACCGGAACAGGCCAAACTGTCGTCTCTCAATCACCTGAAGCTGGTAGCAAGCTAGAAGACCGCGGAACCATCCGTTTACTTTTAGAATAAAATTATCAATAAGCCAAAAAATATGATAAACTTAATACGGTGATAACATGAACTCAAGAATAGTTACAAAAGCTAATCAAAAAAATAATCAAAGAACTATTAATCTTACTAAAAAACAAAAAGTAAAACTTCAAGAATATAGTCAAGAAACGGATATTAGTCAAGAAGAAAAAAAATTAAAAGAAAATCAAATTAAAAGTTTTATCACAGTTTTACCATTAACCGTAGTTTGCACCATATTTAAAGAAATGAGTTCACTAAATCAAACTAAAGCCAAAAAAGAATGCCCAAGTCTAGCTAAAAAAGTAAACGAAGAAAAACCTAACAAGAACCACTCCAAAGATCATGGAGTTGTGATTGAAGAAGAACAGACTAGTATAAATATTCCTAATACTACAATTAGCCAAGACTTTAAAAAAATAGAAGACAATGAAATTATTACCTACTATGAAACAAAATTAAAAAAAATAAAGACCGAATTAAAAGAAATATCCTATGAATATCAAATTATTGACTCCTCAGCATCAACTTCCAGTGATTTAGATACTATCCAAAAATTATTAGATAGACTAACTTTAATTACAAACAAATTAGAAGCCTTAAAACAAGCCCTAAATGCTCAAGAAAAAGCATACAATCAAGAAGCTATTAAAGAATTGATTACTATATATTTAAATGACTTTAATCAAAATAAGCCTTCACCAGACATAAAAGATTCTGATTTATACATTTTACTTTCAAAAAAAATTGAAGAACTAGAAGAAAGAAAAAAAATCATCTTAACCAATCTTGATTTATGCAAAAAACAAAAAAATATAGATGAAGAACACTTTTCAAAATTAAAATCATCATATGACTCATTCGATGATTTTAATAGAGATTTACTAAAATTTCAAATAGAAGAAGAAAGTTTAGCTAAAAGATTAAATCAAAAATTAGTAAAAGCCAATAGTGAAGAAGAAAAAATAACTTATAAATTACGTTTTTTAAACAATCGCAGCCGCGTTATTCGTGATCTAATAAGTCCCCAAGTTTTAATACCAGGGCCTAAAAGTGCACTTAGAATAGCCAGTCTAACTATTAGCCTAATTCATGTTTTTCGCAATCATCTTCAGCCACGAGTAGAAGAAGAACATTATAAAAATGTCATAGTAACAGACTATGAACAAGAAATTACTAATAGTTTAGCTTCCCTTGCAAAAACACTTACTTTAATCAGTAAAACAAAACAACAATTAACTATAATTATCAAAGACTTAAAAAATGAGTATCAGGACTATTTTGGCAAAGTAAAAGAATATGATAAATTACTTGAAAATTTAGAGGAAATTTCTATATCTTTAACCAAAAAAGAAGAAGAATTAATAGAGTTAAAACAAGAACAAGAAAATAATTTAACGATAAATAACAACAAAGTAAAAATAATTGAAAAATAAAAAACATTCTTTAATAATGTAAAGTTTTGTCTAAAATTATTCATTTTTTCATAATAATAATTCAATTATGATATAATGTTACAAGAGAAATGGAGTGACAAAAATGTTACTATTAACAAAGGCAATTTTTGCTATAATGATTGGCTTTTTAATATCGGTAGTTTTAGGACTAGTAATTATTCCTTTTTTAAAGAAAATGCATGCTGGTCAAAAAATTAGTATCTTTGTTGGTGAGACTCATCGTAAAAAAGAGGGAACACCTACCATGGGAGGATTAATATTTATTATATCGACTGTTGCCGCAACGGTTGGTCTAATTATTACAAATAAAATCTCCTATACCTCAAATTTAGGCATAGTCTTACTAGTTTTTTTAGGATATGCTTGTATTGGTTTCTTAGATGATTTTTTATCAATTAGAAAAGGCAACAACGAAGGCTTAACCGCTTATCAAAAATTATTTATGCAAGTCCTAATTGCTATAGGCTTTTTCTATATATATATGCGAAGCGGTGGACAAACAGCTTTAGTTATAGGAACACTACATATTGATATTGAAATGGGCTGGCTTTATGGACTATTTATTCTCTTTGTTTTAGTTGGCTCAAGCAATGCCGTCAATCTTACTGATGGTCTAGATGGTCTTGCTGGTGGGTTATCAGCCATTGCCTTTATTGCTTTCAGCTTAATTTCCTTAATAGTTGGTTTTGAAGATATTGGTATCTTTAGTTTAATCCTTGTTGGTAGTCTGCTAGGATTTCTAATATATAATACTTATCCAGCTAAAGTATTTATGGGAGACACTGGTTCTTTAGCACTTGGCGGGGTCATGGGAGCCATTGCTATTTTAACTCACCGCGAATTAACGCTTCTTGTAGTTGCTAGCATTTTTGTCATTGAGACCTTAAGCGTTATCATTCAAACATTTTGGGTTCAAGTTTTTCATAAAAAACTATTTTTAATGACCCCAATCCATCACCATTTTGAAAAATTAGGTTGGCAGGAAACAGATATTGTAAAATTATTTTGGGTATGTGGTCTAATTTTATCAATGGCTGGAATTATTTTCGGTGTTTGGCTATAGCAAAATAGATATCAAAAAAGTAAAAGAAAACCTCAATTCAACTTTGCGTGAATTGAGGTTTATTTTTTTGTTAAATTATTTGCTTTCTTTATAACCTTGCTCTAAATTTCTAGCATAATCTCTATCATCATAAAGGGTATCAATTGACTTAAATGGGGCTTTATCATAGCCTTGTTTTGCCGTAATAATTTCTGAAATATGCCCATCTTTTTCAACCGGGATAAAGCCAACAATATATGCTGGATCTAATATAAAATTTCCTGTTTCCATATCAATCATAAAAATATCTTTTTCAAGATCACAATCAGGAATTCTAATTAATATAGAGCCAAGTGAAGACTTATATGCATCAGCATTAATTAATTCTTTTATAATTGTTTCATTATTTGGATAATAACCAACGTTATTTCCTAACTGTATTGAGCTATTTGTTGTACTACCATTTAACCTAGTAATAACAAGCCCATATTTTAAAATCTTCGCAATATCATCTAAACTAGCACTACCTGTTCTATGAATCCCAATAAGCACATCATCCTCATGTACTAATTGATCCAAGTATCTAGCCAAATCATCACCAATTACATCAAACTCTCGTTCACTATACAAAACTTCAAAACTATCACAACGAAAGCCCATATTTTTTAATTTCTCATACCGCAAGGCTGTCTTAGCTTCTTGCATTTTCTTTTCCAATAAATTTGGATTCAGCAAAAGCTCCTTATTTTTTTTAGCTAAAATTTTTTCTGATTTAAGATTTAAATCTAAAGCTTGTTCACCATTAGGAAAATAGGCCATATATTTTTTTTCTTTATAATTAAAGCGTATAGTCAAATTATTTTTATAAATATCTAAACGTGTTTTCAAAAAATCACCTCATTGTCTATTTGTATTTTAATATATAAATAAAAAATTGTAAATAAACCTCAAATAATACTTAATCGCTTAGTTCTTTTTTTTCCATATAAAAATATAATTAAATGAGGTGATGATATGTCTAAAAAAGCAGATAAAATTCTTTTAGCAGCCGTAATACTTTTATCATTATTTGGTCTTTTAATGATATATTCATCATCAAGTGTTTGGGCAGAATACAAGTTTAATGATAAATTTCATTATTTAAAATATCAATCAATCTTTTTTTTAATAGGCTTATTCCTAATGTACTTAATATCAAAAATAGACTATCATTTATATTATAAAAAAGCTAATCAAATCATCATTGGCTGTTTAATTTTACTAATATTAGTATTAATCCCCGGAATAGGTAGTATAAGAAATGGCAGTAGATCTTGGTTTGGAATTGGTTCTTTAGGAATTCAACCTAGCGAAGCTGCTAAACTTGGTTTAATAATTTTTACAAGTAAATATCTTGCTAATAGTAATAAATTTGTAAAAAGTTATACTAAAGGCGTTTTCCCAATTCTTGGTATAACTTTGTTATTTTTTTTCCTTATCATGCTTCAGCCAGATTTAGGTACAGGAGTAATATTGGTAATGGCTATAATTTCTTTATTATTTATTGCGGGAGTTAATATGAAGTTTTTTCTTTCTGGAGGAATAATCGGTCTAATAGGAGTAATAATTTTAATTGTTATTGCTCCATATCGTATGGATAGAATTACATCTTTTTTAGATCCCTGGAGTGATGCTTTAGGAACTGGTTTTCAAATAATTCAGTCATTATATGCAATAGGGCCAGGCGGACTATTAGGCTTAGGTTTTGGCAATTCTATCCAAAAACATTTTTATCTTCCTGAACCACAAACTGATTTTATTTTTTCCATAATCGCTGAAGAATTTGGGGTTGCCGGAGCTTTTATTGTTGTCGGCTTATTTTCTCTAATACTATGGCGTAGTATCAAAATATCACTAAATGCTCCAAATGCTTTCTCTAAATATTTATCTTTCGGTATAATATTTCAATTAATATTTCAAACGCTAATGAATTTAATGGTGGTAATAGGCCTAATACCAGTAACCGGAGTAACACTTCCTTTTTTAAGCTATGGTGGTAGTTCACTACTAATTTCCATGATAAGCATCGGCATATTATTAAACATTAGTAGGGGTAAGAGATAGATTTGAAAAAGTATATAATTATCTAAATAATAAAAAAATTAAATAATTTATAACTTTATGTTTAATATAATACATGCTATACTAATAACATAAACATCATATAAAAATAGAGTAAGAACTTAAATCTAACTCAAAAAAGTAGGTGATAAAATGAATTCGGAAAGTCAAAATAATATTAAAACTTTTACCACGAGCAATGGGACAACAACAGAAGTATATGTTCCCGATACGGTTACCCCTGCAACAAAAATATTAGTATATGAACACGGTTCAGGAGGTTATTATAGAGATTGGAAAGTATTTTTACAAAAATTTAATGAACAAAATTGTGACACTATTGTAATACAAGCGTCTAGAGATGACTTTACAACAATTGATCTTATCAAAAAGACTTTAACAGATTATAATCTAAGTCCTAACAACGTTTCTTTTAATGGCTATAGTGCTGGTGGTATTTGTGCTGTTAAAGACAGTATTGACCTAATTGAAACTTATAAAGACACAGTTCAAGCTCCCATTATTTCTATGTCTGATGGTTATATTTGTTATGGTGGGCCAAATAAGGAACAAATTAAAACATTGAAAGATAGTAATGCGGTTGTTGTTGCTTTCGCCCAATCACCAAATTACCAAGTTGACTCATACAAAACATTGGCCAAAGAGGGAGTAAATGTTTTACTCGCTGTTGATGAAAATGTTGATCTAAGTCACTCCACTAGAAAACATGCTGCCATGAATGCCAACTTCATATTAGAAGGAGTTATGGAATTTATTACTGGTCAAAAAGACTTACCATCTGGCTATAAACTTATGACATATAATCCTACCAGTAACAACTTTGAACCAATTTCATCAGACTATATCACCGATACTAATTCACTATATGAACTATTTGATATTAATGTATTCCAACTAAAAAAAGAACGCTTAACTACTTTAACTGCTTATGATATTAAATCTGATAATAATATTTTATCTGACTATATAAACAATATTAGAACATCCATAAAAAATAGTAATTTTTTAAATACAACATTTTCTACTAGTGGCTGCATAAGTACTACAAATGTTCCAAGCAAAATACAAAATTGTGTTGAAAATTATTTCAGTTCAACAACTGATATACTACTAAAGATAGTAACACTTACTGATTCCATTTCAAATATTCACTCTTCCTATGAAAAAGCAGATGCAGATCTTACTTCAAACGTTGATAAAATAGATGTCAAAATTTAAAAAAAGTATGTACATATTTCTAAAATGTAGTAAAATAAACCATAATCAAATTAATTACTAATATTTAGCAGTTTTAAATTGTTGATTTATCTTGGAGATGATATTATGGATAATAATTTATTAAGATTTAAAGAAGCTCAAAAGGAAAGTTATGCATCAGCCTATAAAGAGTTGCAAGCGGGCAAGAAAAAAACACATTGGATGTGGTATATTTTCCCTCAAATAAAAGGCCTTGGTAGAAGTTCGATGGCTACATATTATGCCATTCATGATATGAAAGAAGCCGTTGCTTATTTACAAGATGAAGAACTGCACACCCATTTAGTCAATCTTTGTGAAGTCCTATTATTACAAGAAAAGACTAATCCAATTGAAATATTTGGATCAATTGATTCTCAAAAACTTCAATCAAGTATGACACTATTTAGTTATGCTGCCGAATTATTAAGAGAAAAAGACACTGCCAAATCAGGAAAAATGCCGACATTATTTATCAATACAAACGAAGAGGACACAGAAAATCAAATATTTAATCAAGTTCTAGAAAAATTCTTTAATGGAAAGAAAGATAAGGCAACAGAAAGCTTAATTTTTTTCGGTGAACTTCCAAAAGAAATGCCAAAGTTCACTAAAAATGAGCAAAAATTACGTTAAAACATTTTCTTTAATAAATTTATGTTCAAAAATAAAAGTATGAGTTTACTAATAAAGCTAGTTAAAGCTATTAAAGTAAAATCATACTTTTTTTATAAATTTAACTATTTTATTGCCTTATTCATTTCATATAGCAAAATTAAAAGCTAACTTTAAAAAATAATAGTAGATTTTTTAAAGAATAAATGATATTATTAAATAGTAAAATAGAGGTGAGAAAATGAAAGACAAAAGAGGATTTACACTGATTGAATTACTAGTTGTAATTACAATTATGGGTATTATAACAGTTCTTGCATTACCAGGAGTACAACAACTACAGGCTAGAAACCAAAATAAAAAATTTGAGTCATATTCAGATACTCTTGAAGATGCGGGAAAACTTTACGTTGATTCTTATTCGGAAGATATGTTTGGCTTAACTGGAAATGGTTGCTATGACATATCATTTCAAGATTTAAGTGCTAAAACGTTAATTAAAAATTATGAAACCAATGGAATAACTTGCGACAATGATAAAACATTTGTCCACGTAGAAAGAAATGCCAATAAATATACTTATGCAATTTCTTTATATTGTACCAAAGATGGTAAAGAAGTATATAATAAAGTTCTTTCTAAATGTAGCGAGAATGCTATGACTGATTTACCTACAATTAGAATAAGTTATGAAAATTTAGAAGGAAGTAATAATTGGTCAAAGACCAAGAAAATTGCAATAAAGCTAAGTGCTAAAGAAGGATTCAATCCTAATATAGGTATCAAATATGGCTGGTCAACAGATAAAAATACGCTTCCAACAGACCTTACTCAATATAATTTTCGCAATGAGTCAGGGGAAACTACACTTACATTCACTACTACAGTTTCTAACATGAATGGAGAATATTACTTATTTATTGATGGTGATGAAGTAGTAGATGTTCGCGGAAGATTCGCTCAAGATGCTTGGTCATCAGAAGTGTTAAGATTTGATAGCGTTGCTCCAAATACTCCAGTTCTAGAAAACAGTAAAAATGGTGTTTGGGCTGGAGCAAGTTATGTTAACGCTGGTAGCTATGTAATTAAAGCAACATCATCAGATAACATATCAGGAATTCGATATTATCAATATCGTTATCCTAATAGTGAAAACGTATGGCATACATATTCACAATCAGCAACTAATAATTTTACTACCACCGCTTTTACTGAAGAAAGAAATGAGATTGTTGAAATAAGGGCTTGTGACTATGCTGACAACTGCTCGGAAATAGCCCAAAACAATATTATGATTGATAAAACAGCACCAACTTGTTCAATAACAAAGTCTGGTACTGGTGGACCAACAACATATACATCAGTTGTAACACTAACATTAAATGTTAGCAATCCTGGAATTGTCCAAAAGTCTAGTGTATCATACGGATTGGTAAATAATAGTACAGCTACATATAATAGTATATCAAGTGAAACCCAAGGAGCGACAAATGGCATAACTTGGTATGGTTTTGTTAGAGATGCAGCTGGTAATACCAATACTTGTAACACTGGAAATTTCAAAGTTTCGCTAAAGCCACCGGTAATTACGTTTAGTCTTAGTGGTTCAACATCAACAGCTACTTGCGTAGATGGAAATACAGGTGCACCAATAGCAATTTCATCTGGAGCAACTAAAACGTTATCTCCATCAAGTCTAAAACACACCGTAACATGTACTAATACTGTAGGACAGTCAACCACTTCTTCATATACATATAAAGTTAATTCAAAATATATCTGTACCAAATCTTGCACGCATTGTGACACATGCCATGGTTCAAATTGTGGTGGTTGCTGTGGTAAAGGTGGACATCCTTGCTCATACTCTTGTAATTGTTCTGAAGGCTGTTGTGGTGGATATACTCAATATACATATAGCAAATAATATTATACGCAAAGGATGATTTAAATATGAAAAATAAAAAAATGAGAATAATTGGTATAATTTTACTTATTTTAGGTTTATGTTTTATTGGCGCTTATATATTATTTAATTTAAAGAGTGACGATAATGCACCACAACCAGTTCCAACAAAGAACTATAGTTCTTTGCTGGAACTGGCCAAAGAAATGTATAGTGATGGTAGTTACACTAAATTACCAAAAGATTATGAGAAAGGCGTTTACTATATGTCCTTTGGTGAATATAAGAAGAGAGGCTATAATGTTGATATAGTTGACTCTTCTTGCCCAGATGACTTTAAAATTATATATTTTGATATTGATGATACTGACAATTTCAATCCAATTTATACCATAAGTACTTGTAATGATGAAACAAAAGATAATGCTAATATATCCTCCGAGACTTCTTTAATTAAAATAGCCGATGAATTGTATGAAAATAATGAATATTTAAATTTTGTAAAGGGTGATGGAGGCTACTACATGACAATAGGCATGTACAAAAGCAGAGGATATGACTTAAGCCTAATCGATACTTCTTGTCCAGACGATAGTGGAATTATATTTTTTGATATTGATAAAAAATATAATTATGAAAAGAATCCAGTATTCATAATTTATGATTGCAATTAAAGCCTTGCCAATCAAAAGTATGAATAAAAAGAAATATTAATGGAAAATATGGAGAATTTTATGAAAAAAATAAATAAAATATTATTTACAGTTATTCTACTTTTGTTATTAATACCAATCACTACAACAGCCAAAGTAAAAAAATATGAAACATTAAATCTAAAAGAAACATTAGCTGAAGAAAATATTGAATTGCAATACAAAAACTACAAAGAAACTGATAAACAAATAACTATTTACATGTTTAGAGGAAATAACTGCACGTATTGCCGAGGATTTTTAGAATACCTAAATAGTATAACTGAGGAATACGGAGAATACTTTAAATTAGTTTCTTATGAAGTTTGGTCATGTCAAAATAATGCAATATTATATAGTGAAGTAGCAGAATTTCTTGAAAAAGAAAATAGGGGGGTACCATTTATCATTATAGGAGATAAAGTATTCCAAGGCTATAGTGAGGATGATAATCCTAATATTTTGCAGGCTATAAAAGATTTATATAATAGCAAAGATAGATATGACGTTTTTGAAGAAATGGAAAAAGCTGAAACAGCTGAATACAGAAAAGAGTTTTTCCAAATTAGTACTTTTTCAATTATAATTAACACTATTATTACCTTAATAGCCAGTTTATTGATCATTAAATACACAAATAATAAAAATAAAGAATTAAAAATAGAGATAGAAAAACTAACTAATATAGTAACATCTAATGAAAATTTAACTATTGATAAGGATAAAGACAAGAGTAAACTTAAAAAAGAAAATAAAATTAAGAAACAAAAAAGAAATATTAATCAACAATAACTATATAAAATAGTTTCTTTAGGCCTTCTTTTACTAAAGATTATAAAATATGTAATTTATAAATTATTACATATTAAAATAAAAATATATAGGTGTGGAGAAAGTTAAAATGAAAAAACAAAATAAAATTTTGCTATTGATTATTATTGCCAGTATCATATTAATAGCTTGTGGCATGTTTCTTTATACATCATCAAAAAAAGATGTCAAAACAAAGGAAAACGACAAATTAATAGAATCAACAGAAAAAGAAGAAAATATAAAATCACCAGCAGAAAAAGTACTAATCGATTTGCATCTTGATGAATTTATGGCACTATATTTCACAAGCTGGACTGAAACAAATAAAAATTTACTTGACTTATCAGATGTGGATGGAATATCTAATTACTTATTAAGTAATAGTGCCATAAAAAAATATAAAGTATTATATGAAAAAGAATCAAATCCTACGAACTTGTTATATATAAAATATAATGATTTTATTAAAGCAGTAAATGAAGTATTTAATGCCCTTCCAACGTTTTTATATAGGGGAATAACCATTGATTTTTCTGAGTTTAAAAAGGATTCATCAGGAAATTTTGTAGGATCAAAAGAAAATATTAGAGAATGTGATATTAATGGCAATACCAATAACTGCTATATATTAATTGGTTCAGGAGAGCTTAAGGACGTTAAAAAGCAAAATATTGTCTTTGATAATCTACAAATGTCAGAAACTATTATAACTGGTGAAGTAATTAAATATTATGATATCAAGGAGAAAAATTCATATATTAAAGGAACATTTGAACTTGAATACGAACAGAATAATGGTCAAAACATAATTAAAAGTCTAAAAATAATGGAAATTACTGAAAAATAAAAAATGTCCTAATAAAGAAATTGTTGACTAATCAAAGAACACCTGATATAACAAAGTAGGAGGAATGTAAAATGAAAAAGAAAGTATTATTAATCGCGATGTTAGCATTATTATTGATGCCTGTTGCAACATTAGCTAAAGAAGAAGACACAACAAAATATTCAAGTAAAAATCTAATTGAAACTTTAACTGAAGAAGATATTGAAGTAAAATATTCTGATTATAAAGAAACAGACAAGCAAACAACAATATACCTTTTCAGAGGTTCAGGTTGTGCATACTGTAGAAAATTTCTAGAATATTTAAATGATATAAGTGAAGAATATGGCAAATATTTTAAACTAGTATCATACGAAGTTTGGACTAATACAGATAATGCTAATTTATATGAAGAAGTAGCTGATTTTCTAGGCCAAAGTGCTAGTGGTGTTCCATTTATCGTTATTGGTGAGGAAGTATTCCAAGGTTATAGTGAACAATATAACGAAGCTATTGAAACAGCTATCAAAAGTCAATATGACGCAAAAGATAAATACGATGTTATGGAAGAATTAGAAAAATCCAAGGCAGAAGCTAAAAGAAAAGAATTCTTTCAATCAGGAAAATTTGCTGTTATCAGTAATATCTTTATTGTTTTAATTGCCACTATAGTAATAATTTTATTTACTAATAAAAAACTTTCACAATTAGAAAATAAACTTGATAAGATAGAAAATAAACTAGAAGTAGTAAAAGAAAAGCCAGCAAAAGAAGAAAAAAACGATAAAATACATAAAGAACCAAAAGAGAAGAAAAAGACAAAATAGTTTTAATACCTAATAAAAAGGTAATTTTAGAAGTACTTGAATAAAAAATAAACTTGGCCTTATCCGCCAAGTTTTCTTTTTTATAATAATCTATAATAAAATATTTAAATATATTTACAAAAAATATCAGCTCATATTATACTATTAAAGTAGAGTAGAAGGAGTGTAAAAATGATTGAAGTCAAAAATGTTTCGAAAAAATTTCAAAAAAAGATTAATCAAAAAGAAAGTATTTCTTTTTTAGCTGATAATGATATTTCCTTTACTGCAAAAGAAGGAGAAATAATTGGTATTATAGGCCCAAATGGAGCTGGGAAAACCACTTTATTAAGAATGATTGCTGGGATTATGACACCAACTAGTGGCCAAATAATAATCGATGGTAAAACACATCAAAAAGATTCCATTGAAATTAAAAAAAATATTTCTTTTTTAACAGGAAATACAAAATTATACAAAGATATTTCCCCTTATGAATTATTAAAAATGTGTGGTGAGTACCATGGAATTCCAAAAGAAGACTTAGAAAAAAGAATTGATACTATTATTAAAAGATTTTCTATGGAAGCTTTTAAACATCAAAAAATTGAGACCTTATCAACTGGTCAATATCAACGTACTGGCATTTCAAGGTGCCTAGTTTCTAATCCAAAATATTATATATTAGACGAACCAACTAGTGGCCTAGACGTTATTTCCAGCAAAGTAATCCTAGATTTTATAAAGGAAGAAAAAGCAAAAAACAAATGTATTTTATATTCCACACACTATATGGAAGAAGCTGAAAATATTTGTGATAGAATTGTCATGATTAATAAAGGCCAAGTAATAGCGACAGGAACCCCAAAAGAAATTAGAATAAAAACAAATACTACTAACCTAAGAGATAGTTTCTTTGCACTAATAGGAGGACAATATGAAGAAAAGTAATATTATAATTACCATCAAAAAAGAATTAAGATCAATTATGAGAGATAAAAAAACAATCTTTATGATATTTTGCTTTCCTTTTATAATTGCCGCCTTCATTTTCTTTTTTGGCTTTATGGAAGATTCCCTTATGGGAACAGACAATACCAAATATCAATTAGGTATAAATTATGAACCAAATAGTACTGAAAAAAGTATAATGTCAGAATTATCTTTAAATCCAACTCAATATAAAAATCTTGAAGAAATGAAAAAAGCCTATGATAAAGGCAGTATTGAAACATATATATATTATGATTCTGATAAAAACTTATATACCATATATTCAAGCAAGAATATTATGGATTCTCAGGCTGCAAGCTATGCTGCTGAATACTTAGAAGCTTATAATAAATATTTAGGTGATCTATATATAAAAGGTGAAGATATTGATCCAGAAGTAGCTTACGGAAATATTAATTATGAATTAAAAACAACTGATGGAAAAGAGTTATCAACTGAAGGCTTTATGATTGAACTAGTAATGAATGTGTCATTTACCTATATTATTATGGCAATTGCCTTAGCTGCCGTAAATATGGCTACCTCATCAATTGCCGCCGAAAAAGAAAATGGCACTTTAGAAACGATTTTAACCCTTCCTGTAACTACAAAAGAATTAATAGTTGGAAAATATTTAGCAACAGCAATTATTGGACTTATATCATCAATAATAGGCTTTATAATTACTATAGCAAGCTTTGCTATTGCTACTAACATGTTTGAAGTATACAAAGGTTTCAGTATAAGTCTATTAGCTATAATTTGGGGAATAATAATATGCATTATAGCTGCTTTTTTAATAGCAGCCATTGCAATACTATTAACTTCATCAGCAAAAACCTATAAAGAAGCTCAAGCCGCAGGTCAAATATTACAAGTTGTTTGTATCATGCCAATGTTAATTTCGTTTTTAAATATCCCAATATCCGCAACATACTATATAATTCCAATTTTAAGTCACACTACAATTTTAATGGATTTATATTCAGGAAATATCAGTTACTTAAACTTATTTTTAACAATATTATCAACTATAATATACATAGTCATATTGCTATATATATTAATAAAAAAATTCAAATCAGAGAAAGTTCTATTTGGTGCTTAGTATGAAAAAAATAAAGAAAATATTATTAGTATTATTAATTGTCATAGTAACAGGTTGTAGCTTATCTCAATCTCAATTAACAACAGATTACTATACTTATATTAATAAAGATAAAATAGATGAGTATGTTTTAGAAGATGATGAATTTACTATCAGTACCTTTACAGAAATTCAAGATGAAGTAGATAAGCAAGTTGATTTAGTATTTAAAGAAAAAATAGCTACTGCAGAAAACCCAAATATTAATATTTTATACAATCAACTAATTGATATAAATACCAGAAATAATAATGGTCTATCAACTATAAATTATTATTTAAATTTAATTGATCAATCAACAAATATTAACGATTTTATCAATAATGCTATTATTGTAGAAAATGAGTTGTTTATTCCCATTTTTATAAACAAAAACATAATGAGTGATTTTAAAGATACTTCAAAAAATATGTTATATTTATCACCAATAACTTTTGATTTTTCAGCACCAAGTGATTATTATATAGCTGATGATTATCTAGCACAAAGAGCACTAATAAAACAATATGGAATAAAACTCCTAAAACAATATGGTTATGATAAAAAGCAAGCTAGAGAAATATCTAAAAATATAACTGATTATTATACTGAAATAGCAAAACAGTCTAAACCATCAGAATACTTTAATGATATAGAAAATATGTATAACATCATCACCAAAGAAGAACTTAAAAAAATTTATAATAAATTACCAGATTCATACTTCATAACGGTCCCAGATAATATTAAATTAAGTATTTTAGATAGTGGTAATTATATAGCTATTAACAATTCTTTAACGGAAGAAAATGTTGAAACACTAAAAGAAAGCGTAAAACTAAAAATATTGCAAAGCTATTGTAACTATTTAACTGAGGATTATGCTAAAATTGCTAATGATTTTGAAAATGAGCAATTAGGAATAGAAAAAGATTTAGACCTTGAATATAATGCCCAAACGGTAATTACTAATTTATTTCAATATGATATAGACGAATTATATGCAAGTCAGTATTTAGATGCCAATTCTAAAAAGTATATTTTAGATATGATTAATGACATTCTAAATTATTATGAAAGCAATATTTCTAATTTGACTTGGTTAAGTCCAGAAACTAAAACAAAGGCTATTAATAAAGTAAAAAATATGACTATAAATATTGGCTTAACAGAAACGTATCCCAAATATTCTGCTAACTATAATTTAACAAGTGATAAAACATTAATTGAAAATATTCTTTCAATAATGAAAACAATATCAGATTATGAATATCAAAGCTTGTTAACGAATGAGAAAATACCATTAATGGATCAAATAACAGTTAATGCTTACTATAATCCTCAAGATAATTCTATTAATTTTCCAGCTGCTTCAGTCAACTTTGTTGATCTAGAAAAAACATATTATGAAAATTTAGGCACAATAGGAATGATCATTGCCCATGAAGTAACTCATGCCTTTGATGCAAATGGTTCCAAGTTTGATGAGTTGGGAAATTTAGCAAATTGGTGGACAGATGAAGATAGAAGTAATTATGAAAAGATCCAAAAAGAGGTAATAGATTACTATAATAAATATGAAGTAATATCAGGAAATTATATCAATGGTGAATTAACGATCTCTGAAAATATTGCGGATTTAGGAGCCGTTTCTTGTATCAGTGGTATTGCAAAAGAAAAAAAGGCAAGCAGTCAAGAAATCCGTTCTATGTATGCCAGTTTTGCTTCCTTATGGGCTGAAAAATCTAGAGAAGAATATACCAAGTTATTATTACTAATTGATACTCATGCTCCTAATAAATATCGTGTTAATGCCACACTATCATCAACAGACTTATTCTATGAAGTATATAATGTTTCGAAAGATAATGAAATGTATATTCCAGAAGATGAAAGACTAAGAGTATGGTAAAGATTAGAGAAATGTTCTAATCTTTTTTGTTAATATAACTAAGTAAAATATCAATTGACAAAAAAACGTGGGAGGGGGGGTATACTTTATATATAATAGATAATAGTCTTACAAAGGTTAGGTGTAGTTATGAAAAAGAAAAATGGTTTCACTTTAATAGAATTACTAGCGGTAATAGTAATTATGGGTATTTTAATGTTAGTCGCAATTCCTGCAATATCTAGAGTAATAGAAAACTCAAGAAAAGATACTTTTGTT
This sequence comes from bacterium, assembly GCA_029099845.1. Classification (GTDB taxonomy): domain Bacteria; phylum Bacillota_I; class Bacilli_A; order RF39; family UBA660; genus CAG-877. Next base: position 94,377 of record JAQXOT010000014.1, on the reverse strand, counting down.
GATATTGCAAAGTCATATGCCAATGCAGCTAGAACACAGTGGACTTCTGATAATTTGATGTGTGGAAATACGAATACATATGCATCTGGTATGGATAATGGAAATTATTATGTTTTAATCGATACAAGCAGTAGTAATGTGTCATCTTTACTTGGACAAGGCGGAAAATCATCTTGGGGTAATCGTGATGTTAAGGGTTATGTAAGGGTAAATGTTACAACCAAAAGTAATAAAAAAGTAACAAAATTTTATGTAGCTTTATCAGATGGAACTCATGGTATTTATGATAATTTGGGAAGTCCAAAGGAATCAGATAAATTGGTACGTGGTGATATGTTGATGAATTTAGATAATTTGAATGAAGAAGAAAAATTAAATTCAATTATGGTAGATCCATTTATAGATGAAGAAGTAACAACATGTAGTGTTGAAGGTGGAACTAAAACAGTAAAAGGAATATCTTTTGCAACAGATAGCTGGCTTAGAATTGCTGGAGCGGTAAGGTCAGGAAATTATCCATATCAAGTAGGAGATACAAAAGAAGTAGATATGGGAGAATTTGGAACACATACAGTAAGAGTTGCAAATACGACAACACCTAGTGAATGTTCACAAGAAGGTTTTTCTCAAACTGCTTGTGGGTTTGTGGTGGAGTTTGTCGATATAATTACTAAACATAATATGAATTCTGCCGATACGAATCTAGGCGGATGGCCTGCAAGCAAATTAAGAACGTATGTGAATAACGAAATAGTGGAAGAAATGCCTTACTATATGTATGGTTCAATATCTGAAACAACAGTTATATCAGGACATGGTCCAACAGTAAACGAAACTAATTTTACATCAGTTGATAAATTATATTTATTATCACCAAAAGAAATTTGGAATGATGGTAATAATGATACATCTCAAAATCAAACAAGACAATTAGATTATTATAATAAAAATAATACTACATCAAGTAATTATAGCGAAGTTATAAAAGAATATAATGGTGCAGAAGTTTGGTGGTGGTTGCGCTCTGCTCCACCTTTGTGGCCAACTTGTTTTTTTTGTAGCCATAATACTGGGGTGTGTATGGTTGCGAATACTAGTTTTGATTTGGGCGTTTCCCCAGCTTTCCGAATCGCTTAAACAAAAATAATATCCAAAAAGGGAATATTTGCTTATTCTCTTTTATTATGCAATCGTGTTATAATAATCATGGTGATAAAATGAAAACAATCGTTATTATTGGTGGAGGAGCATCAGGATTAGTAGCAGCTATAAGTGCTAAAACATCTTCAACCAATGTAATTTTATTAGAAAGAAATGCTTTTTGTGGCAAAAAAATTCTTGCAACCGGAAATGGTAGGTGTAATTATTGGAATTCTGATCAAGATTTAAACCATTACAACAGTACTAACCATGAACTTTTGCAAGATATAATAACTAAGTCTAATCAAGAAGAAATACTTAACTTTTTTAGTAGAATAGGAATAATTCCTAAAATCAAGAATGGCTATTATTACCCATATTCAAATCAAGCCTTAAGTATTAGAGATGCTTTAATTACAGAAGCATCTCAAGTTGGAGTAAAAATTCATACCTCTTCCTATGTAGAAAATATCAGAAAAGAAAATTCAAAATATATAATTAGTGTTAATAATGAATCAATTATTGCTGATGCCGTAATAATTGCAACAGGTTCAAAAGCATCCCCTAAAACAGGTTCCGATGGTAATGGGTATAATTTAGCTAAAAAATTAGGACATACAGTTATTGAACCATTACCAGCTTTAGTTCAGTTAGTAGGCAATGAAAAATACTTTAAAGACTGGAATGGAATAAGATGTGAAGCTAAAATCAGTCTTTTTTCCAATAATCAATTAGTAAAAGAAAATCTTGGTGAGCTGCAGTTAACAGACTATGGTATTAGTGGTATTTGTACTTTTAATTTAAGTCGGTTTGTAAGTCGCAACATAAAAGAACATCAGTTACTTTATGTTGCAATAAATTTTTTGCCATTTATAGAAAATAATGCTCTAGACTGGTTAGCAACAAGAAATGAAATTGTCAGAAATCGTACTATCTTTGAATTATTAGAAGGATTACTAAATCCCAAATTAATTAAAGTTATATTAAAGATTTGCAACTTAACAGTAGAAGAAAAGTGGGATAATTTAAGAGACAATGAAAAAAACTTACTAATAGAAAAATTAACTAATTTAAAGATCAAAATAATCGGCACAAAATCCTTTGATCAAGCTCAAACTTGTAGCGGCGGCATTCCATTATCAGCAATTAATCCTAAAACTATGGAGTCTACTATTAACAAAAATTTATATTTTGTGGGCGAACTTTTAGATGTAGATGGAGACTGTGGTGGCTATAATTTAGGTTTTGCTTGGATTAGCGGCTTGATTGCTGGTAAGAGCAGTAGGAGTTGATATTATGATTCATATAAGACAAATAAAAATCCCTTTAACTAAAGATAATAAAGATTTTTTAACTTTAAAAATATCAAAATTACTAAGAATAGACAAAAAAGAAATTTTAACTTTAAGGATTGTTAAGAAGTCATTAGATGCTAGAAAAAAAGATAATATTCACTATGTTTATGAAGTAGATGTTACATTATCTAACGAAGAAAAAATTTTAAGGAAAAACAACTCTAACGATATTTTTCAAACTAAAGATGAAACATATACTTTTGAAATTACTGGAACCACTACCATGAAAAAAAGGCCAATAATTGTTGGCAGTGGACCAGCGGGGCTTTTCTGCGCCTATATCTTAGCAGAACATAATTATCAGCCAATAATTATTGAACGAGGCTCTAGTGTTGATGAAAGGGTAGAAATAATTGAACAGTTTTGGGAAACTGGCCAACTTGATATAAATACTAACGTCCAATTTGGGGAGGGTGGAGCTGGAACATTTTCTGATGGTAAACTAAATACTTTAGTAAAAGACAAAGCTTTTCGCTGCCAAAAAGTCTTTGATATTTTTGTTGAAAACGGTGCACCAGAGGAAATAAAATACTTAAATCATCCACATATTGGCACCGATATTTTAAGAACTGTTGTCAAAAATATTCGCAATAAAATAATTAAAATGGGTGGCGAATTTAGATATCATACCTGTTTAACTGATATATTAATCAGTGATAATACTTTATACGGAATCAAAGTAAATAATACAACAACCATTGATTGTGATACTCTAATTTTAGCCATTGGACATAGCGCGAGAGATACCTTCACCATGCTAAATAATTATGATTTATCACTACAACCAAAACCATTTGCTATTGGTATTCGTATAGAACATCCTCAAAAATTAATTAATGAAGCCCAGTACGGAGCTAAATTAAGTAAAGTGCTTCCTCCAGCAAGTTATAAATTAACTTACACAACGACTAAACAAAGAGGAGTATACTCTTTCTGTATGTGCCCTGGTGGTTTTGTTGTCAATGCCTCATCAGAAAAGAATCGTTTAGCAATCAATGGCATGAGTAACTATAAACGGGATGAAAAAAATGCTAATAGTGCCCTTGTCGTAACAATATCACCAGAAGATTTTGGTAATGATCCTTTATCGGGAATTGCCTATCAACGCCACTTAGAGGAACTAGCTTATCAAAAAGGCCAAGGAAAAATTCCAATTCAACTATATAAAGATTTCAAAAATAATAAGACAAGTACGGACTTTTTAGACATTACGCCTAGTATGAAAGGTGCATATTCTTTCAGCAATTTAAATGAAATATTACCAAATTATATAACTGATGCCCTAAAAGAAGCCATTCCCGTTTTTGCTAAAAAAATTCCAGGATATGCAACTGATGGAGCCATATTAAGTGCTATTGAAAGTAGGACCTCATCGCCAGTTAGAATTCCAAGGGATAAAACTGGTCAATCAAATATTAAAGGACTATTTCCTTGTGGTGAGGGTTCTGGCTATGCTGGAGGTATTACAACGGCTGCAATGGATGGAATAAAAGTTGCAGAGTTTATTGCTAAAATTTATAAGCCTTTTAAATAATCAAAAAATGTGTTACAATATAAAATGTCAAGTAATATTATAAAATATTGACTAGTTAAATGGAGCCGTATTATCATTAAGTGTGAGGTGTTATATGTATTACAATCGTAAGAAAACAATTATTAAAAATATCATCTTCATTTTTGTTATTTTAGCAGTTGCCATTATTGCAACCTATAATATATATTATCATTTTATTAGTGCAACCGATATTGGCTATAGTTCTGAATCTTTAGAAATAATCTTTCATGAAAAAGATGGTGCTAAAATAGCATTAACGAAAGCAACTCCTGTTTCAGATTCAGTTGGCCTATCATCAACAACTTATACATTCACGGTTAAAAATAATTTAACAGAACCAGTAGATTACCAAATAAAACTAGTGGATGATTATGAGACAATGATTAATGACTTATGTACTGATCAAAGCATTCCAAAAGACATATTAAGGGTTTCAATTAAAGAAGGCAACAACAAAAATGAAATTTACACTATTTCAGAGTTAGAAAACGAAACATTAAAAACAGATACTATTAAAGCCTTAGGAGAAAAAGATTATACTGTGCGCGTATGGCTAAGTAACACATCAGCAATGAGTATTAATAATGATTTCCATTATCATGGATTAATTCAAATTGTTGAAGATGGTGAAAAGCTAGCCACTAGATAAGAGGAATTTTATATGAATATTGATTTAAGTTTATTACACAGTCAGACAAAAAAAGAAATAGACATTACTGGTATCTATACATTACCAAAAGAGTATTGTACAGAGCAATCAGTAATAGAAGCATCCAATCTAAATGTGACTGGCAAAGTATATTTAAAAACATCTTCTGAAGATTTAGACTCAGAAGAAGACTACATTGCCGCCAAAATAACGGGCACCATAATTTTGCAAGACTCCATTTCACTTGAACCAATCGAGTACCCAATTTCGGTGGAATATGACGATATTTTAGAAGAAAATTGCAAAAAAGATGAAAATACACTTGATATATTTCAGTTTTTATGGGAAAATATTGTACTGGAGATCCCCTTACAATTTACTAAGGTCGAAGATCTCAGTAAATTTCACGGGGACGGATGGAGACTAATTAGTGAAGACGAACTAACAAAAACCGCCAACAATCCGTTTAGTGAATTATTAAAAGATTACAAAGAGGAGTGATAATATGATGAAATTAGACATTCAGTTGTTTGCTGTTCCTTTCCGTAAAGTTTCAAAAACTAGAAAGAGAATGAGAAGAAGTCACAACGCTATGGAAGTTCCTGGTATGACTAAATGCCCAAGTTGTGGAGAAATGATTAAACCACACAGAGTTTGCCCAAAATGTGGAAGCTATAAAGGAAACAAAGTAGTAGAAAAAGAAGCTGAATAATAAGTTAGCTTCTTTTCTTTTTTTAACTGATATAATAAAACCAACAAATAATAATTTTATAATGTCAAAAGCCGATAGAATAAGTAAAAATAGAAATATTTTTTATCTTCTACCATGTTGTAAACAGAAATAATTATGGCATGGCAATAATTTTATTAATTGATATCATAACTCGTATAAGAATAAATCTAAAAGAAATTATAGTACTAGAAATATTTTTTTCGAATAAACAAAGTAAATATTACAAAATCTCTAGTGTATTTCAAATATAAAGTAGGAAACTTAAAAATTTTTCCTCTTAAATGCTATAAAACATTAAACTCTTTAAATGTGATAAAAAGAATGGTGAAGAAGCGGATTATTACATCTCATTAGGAATAAATAGAAAATAGTATAAAATAATGGAAGAAATTACCATTATTTTTATTAATTTGATTTAAAAAAATATATATTTTTATGTTATAATTAAAGTGAAAATTTATTTAAATTGCAAGTAAAGTAACAAAAACATACCACTTACGGAAAAGTTAAAAATTATCTAATATTACATATATACTGAAATTGAAAGGAATATATATGTGGATATAAGTCAATGTAATTATTTACTTTTGATAGTTAACGTACATATGAATAAAAATTTATACGCATATAAAAGGCAGTAAGGTATGAATCAGAAAAAAATTGGAAAATTTATTTTTGAAATGAGAATAAAAAAGGGTTTTAGCCAAGAACAATTATCAAAAATGATTCCAGTCAGCAGACAAGCAGTAAGCAGTTGAAAATTAGGAAAGTCTATTCCTGACATTGCTATTTTACTTAAATTAAGCAAAATTTTTGGAGTAAGTATTGATGAGTTATTATTTGCTACTGATTACCCAAGCTATGAAGTTGCCAATAAGTGAAGTTTATTAGTATTGATATCATGATTTTATATTAAAAACTTAAGCATTCGATTGGGTGAATATTTTAAGAAAAATTTGTATTTTCTTTAGATAGAATAGTACACCTTTGTTTGCAAAAATTTTACTCATCCAACAAATTCTAAAATAAATTTTAGCTTAATCATTAATATATAAAATCAAATTATATCATAATTTTCCCTTCAAAAAAAGCAAAAGACAATTGCTTTTCAACCAAAAAAGAATAATATACAATATTGTTAGATAAGTATGGAAATATTGTTATATTACGAAAAGGTGAGAGAAAAATGAAATATTTAAAATACACATTGGTAATCGTTGGATTACTATCGATATTAAGCATTGGTAATGCCTTTGCTAAAACATATTATTACTCGAACGTTGAAATATCAGCTCTACACGGTACATGGACAAGCAATGAACAACAAAAACAGGATGAATATACACAACAATCATTTACAAATCTTGGTGCAAGGGACTCATTAGGAAATACATACACAATGGGTGGTAGAACCTATGCTGTTTATACCACAACTGGATATTCAAGTTGGGCATACGCAACACATGGCGGTGGATCTGCATCGTGGGGAGAACAGCATACGGCTCCAAATTATTATAGACTAAACTTGAAAACAAAAAATTACAATGCATTAAAAGTTAGCTATAATGGTTCTTGGGCAATAGATAGTCAATAATAATTTTAAAATATTTTTCCATACTTATCGTTTAAATGGAGGCCCTATGAAAAATAAATTAATAATAACAATAACCATTTTATTCCTTTTACTATCGGTTGCCTCTTGTTTTAAAGAAATAATATCTGATTATATGCCAACTATCTTTGAATACAACACAGTAAAAGAAAATTGTCCAGGAGAAAAAGCAATTTGTTCAAAATTTAAGAGTCAAGAAGAACTAGATACGTACTTAGCAAATAATCCAAGAGAAAAATTTGACACAATAACATTAGCTTCATATGTTGTTGAAACAACTACTAATTTTGGCTTAATTGCCTATATATCACCACTAATCATGATTTTGTTAGTAATATTTCAAATACAAGATGAAATTTCCAGTGGCTATATAGAAAATATGCTAACCAGAACAGCATACAAAAAAATATTAAAAAAATACATATTAGTGGCTGCCAAAACGGCTTTATTGATACCCTTGATGTATGCCATTATTTTACTAATATCCGCTCTAATTACTAATTTTAATTTTACCAACATAACAACAGAAATGATTCCTATGCCAGAAATAGACACTTTCAAATATAATCATTTTTTTGCTTATTTCCTTATTCTTACCTCTAGTTTATACTTACTACATTTTGCTTATTCCCTAATCGGTGTATTTATGTCATTCATCAGTAAAAACAAAGTAATTTGCACAGTATTAGGATACATTTATTTCATAGTTTTAGATTTAGCTTCTATGGTATTTGGATCCTATGTAATCAAAAGAATTTTTGGTTTTGACTATGGGGCTAATAATTATTTTAATTTAATAGGACATTATTGGTTTTTTGATGATACCACATCTCCACTTATATTATACTTAGTTATAATAGGAGTAATTTTTATTAACCTATCAATAATCTACATCTTGATAGGTAGAAAGGAAAAAGCTATAAAAGTATATGAAAAGCAAGTTATATAATAAATTTAAAATATTTGAATATCTTACATCGAAAAACTCATTTAAAATATTTTTTCTCTTATTGATACTTATGAGCATTTTTGGACGTTTGCAAGTGCCAGCGAGCATGAATAAATTCTCATCGATCATTTCACCTTTTAGCAACACTATTTTTCATTATATTTTACAAGTACTTTTTATTTATAATAATCTTAATTATGGAATTACTATTTCAAAAGCTTCTTCCAGGCGATGATACATATAATATCATACTAGGACGAAATTTAAGTGATATACAAGACTATACTGCAGTACTATTTTTTATTTTTAATTCAGCATTCTACATATATATTGCTTTACATATTATAACAAGAGATTTGATTTATAATTTAGATAATATATTTTTAAGAATAAAAGAAGAAAAATTTATATTAGAAAAAATAATTTGTTTAATATTTAGCATTTTTATTTTTAGAACAATAGAATATATAGTAGCTTTACCACTAATACTAAAGTTTAATCTTTCAATAATAACAGTACTAACAATGATAATAAAAGATATTCTATATTATTCATGTATATCCATTATGACTATTTTTCTAAGAGAGTTAAGTTATAAAATAAATAATATGTATATTTTTTTGATTATCCTAATGTTAATTATAATCCCTAAAAATTTTGATATCTCATATTTATATTATCTATTAGGAATCATAATCTTTTCCATACTTAGTATTATTGTAATGAGAAATAATAGTAAAAATATTATTGAAAAAGAAGGAGAAAATAAATGAAAATAAAATTAGTAGATATTAGCAAAAAATTTAAAGACACAACTATTCTAGAAAATATAAATGTAGAGTTCAAACCCGGCAAGATCTATGGACTAGTAGGAAGAAATGGTGCTGGTAAAAGTGTTTTACTTAAAATCATTTGTGGCTTTTATAATCCTACTTCTGGCAAAGTTCTATTTGATGATAAATGCATTAATCTAGAAAAAGAATTTGCTCCATCAACAAGGGCTTTAATTGAAAGACCTAATTTTCTCCCAGATGCTACAGGTTATCAAAATCTTCACCTTCTAGCAAGTATTCAAGGAAAAGTAGGTGAAAAAGAAATTATAGAAACCTTAAAAAAAGTAAATCTTCTTTCCGAAAAAGACAAAAAATATTCAAAATATTCCCTTGGCATGAAACAAAAATTAGGAATAGCGCAAGTATTAATGGAAGATCCAGAAGTGGAAATACTAGATGAACCATTTAACGGAATAGATGATGAATCAAAAGAGATGATTACAAAAGTATTACTAGAAGAGAAGAAAAAAGGTAAAACAATTATCCTCGCAACCCATATGAAAGAAGACTTGAATAATTTATGTGATACAGTCTTTAAAATAGAAAATTATACTTTAAAGGAAGAATCAGGAAAATAAGATTTTTCTCTATTCTTTAAAATATGAATTAATTCAAATTAAAAAAGCACTTGAGTCATAAATAATCAAGTGCTTTTCTAAACGATAATCAAAAACCAAAGTAATTAACTTTACCAGCTTTCTAAAAAAGTTTATAATAATATTGGTGATAAAAATGAAATATCAAGACAATAATTTAATAGTTTGTCCTAATGCTACAAAGATGAAAATTTTAAATGAGCAAATGCTGGATGATAAATTATATAATATAAAATTTATGACTAAAGAAGAATTTAAAAATAATTATTATTTTTCTTATGATGAAAAAGCCTCTGCCTATTTAATGCATAAGTATAATTATAATTTAGATGTTGCCAAAGTATATCTAAAAAATTTATACGTAATAGATGAAAAAAAAGAATATAAAAGTCCTAAATTAAACTTCTTAAAAGACTTAAAAATAGAACTAAAAAAAGAAAATTTGCTTAAAGAAAATCCCAATTTTAAAAAGTATCTTTCTACTAAAAATATCATAACTAAAAATTATTATGATCTAGATAAATATGAAGAAGAGATGCTAAATACAAAAATAGAAATTCCTAAGAGTACTTTATCTGCTAAAGTAGTAGAATGTAAAACCATTGAAGAAGAAGTAAATTATGTTTGCTTAAAAATATTAGAGCTTATTAATAATGGAGTAGATATAAACAAAATAGTTCTTACCAATATTTCAAATGACTATTATTATATTATGAATAAATTATTTAACCACTACAACATTCCCATTAACTTAGATCCAAAAGCATCGCTTTATTCAACGAAAGTAGTAAATGATTATTTAAAAGATAAAGAGCTTGATTTAGAAGATAAAAATAAAAATCCAATTAACCGTAAATTAATTAATATCTTATCTGATTTATCTTCATTAGATGAAAATACTAAAGAATATCAAACTATTTTACTTGATAAATTAAAAAATACTTATCTTTCTGCAAAAAAGAAAGCAAATGCTATAAATATTAAAGATATTTATCAAGATATTTTTGAAGATGACGAATATGTCTTTCTTTTAGGATTTAATCAAGATATTTTACCAAAAATGGAGAAAGATATCGCCTATATTAATGACGCTATTAAAGATGAGGTACCTTTATACCAAACAGCATATATTAACAAACGTAATAAAGAATCTCTTACATATATTTTAAGCCATATTAAAAATTTATATCTGTCTTATAAATTATCTTCTCCATTTAGTAGTTTCTATAAGTCTAGTTTAATCACTGACTTAAATTTAGAAATAATAAAGCCCGATGAAGATATGTTTAATAAGTCAAATACCTATAATAAACTTCGACTAGCCGAGAAATTAGATTTATATCACTTATATGGTGAAAAAAGTCCCGGACTAGAAGCTTTATATAGTCACTATCAAATACCATATAACACGTACTCTAATAAATATACTGGTATTAATAATGATACTTATTTAAGTAATTTACCATATCCATTAAAATTATCTTATACAAGCTTAAACGCATATAATGAATGTGCTTTTAAATATTACATAAAATATGTCTTAAAATTAGATAAATATGAAGATACATTTTCAGCTTTTATTGGATCTTTATACCATAATATTCTTTCTTTGTATCAAAAAACAAATTTTAATTTTGAAGAAGAATATCAAAAATATTTACAAAGACGAACGTTATCATTAAAAGAAAGATTACTATTATTACGTATAAAAAAAGACCTTCTTCATTTAATTGAAACTTTAAAAAAACAAGCCTTACTAACTGGCTATGATAATGCTTTATACGAAAAGAAAATTGATGTTTCCTTAGATAAAAAAGTATCCGTTATTTTTACAGGAACCATCGATAAAATTATGTATTATCAAAAAATCGAAGATACATACTTTACAATTGTTGATTATAAAACTGGAACTATTGATACCCATATTGAACCAATGAAATATGGACTACATATGCAACTACCAGTATATTTATATTTAATACATTATTCCAAAGTTTTTAATAATCCAATCTTTACTGGTATCTACTACCAAAACATTATGTTCCAATATCCAACCTGGACTGCCAAAAAAGATAAAGAACAAATATATAAAGACAATTTAATGTTACAAGGATATTCAACGGATGATACCAGTCTTCTTGCACGCTTTGATAGTACGTATGAAAAAAGCGAATACATTAAAAGCATGTCCTATACTGAAGAAAAAGGATTTGGAACATACGCTAAAGTAATAGATAATGATACTTTATATAATTTAATCCAATATACCAAAAATCATATCTCTGAAAAAACTGATTTAATATTATCAAGTGATTTTTCAATTAATCCCAAAGTTTATGCCGGCAAAAATATTGCTTGTGAATTTTGCCAGTATAAAGACCTTTGCTATATGAGAGAACCTGATCAGGTATATTATGACAAAGTTGATGATTTATCATTTCTAGGAGGTGAAGAATAATGGCATGGACTCCCGAACAACAAGATGCCATCAATAAAGAAGGTAAAAATATTATCGTATCAGCTGGAGCTGGTTCTGGCAAAACAGCCGTTTTAACTGAACGTACACTTCGTAAATTAAAAAGTGGTATCCATATAAATCAACTACTAATTCTAACGTTTACTAATGCTGCTGCAGCAGAAATGAAAGAACGTATTAGAAAAGCTATTAATAAAACCCCAGGTTTAGAAGAAGAAGCTACCTTAATTGACGGTGCTTATATAACAACCTTTGATTCATTCTCACTTTCCGTTGTAAAAAAATATCACACAAAATTAAATGTTACCAGCAACATCAAAATCACAGATGAAGTAGTAATCGACATAAAGAAAAATAAACTACTTGATGAAATCATGGATAAATATTACTTGTCCCCTAAAGAAAGATTTACGAAACTAATCCAAGATTTCTGCTTAAAAGATGATCAAGAATTAAAAAATTATATTCTTTCTGCCTATAAAAAAATAGAACTAAAATATGATAAAGAAAAATATTTAGAAGAATATATGTCTTCATATTTTACTGATGAAAATATAGATAAATTTATTAAAGAGTACTTAGATTTAATTAATTCATATCGGAAAAATATTTCTAAATTAATAACTCAACTTAATGACTACTTTGACGGTGAATATGTTTGCACAATAGAGGATCAATTATCTAAATTATTACAAGCAAATACCTATGAAGATATTGCGACATCTCTTGATTTTAAATCTTTAAAACCAGTACCTAAAGGTTCTAGTGATGAAGGAAAGCAAATAAAAGAAGCTATTTCTTCGCAAATAAAAGAATTAAAAGAACTTTTAATTTATGAAACAGAAGAACAAATGAAAGAAGAAATTCTATCTACTAAATCAAATGTTAAAGTTATAATTGATATCATTAAAGAATTAGATAAAGAACTAACTATATATAAACAAGAAAATGAATTATATAACTTCAATGACATCGCTCGTCTTGCCATCAAAGTTGTTTCTGATTTTCCTGACGTTCAAGAAGAGTTAACTAATTCTTTTAATGAAATACTGGTTGATGAATACCAAGATACATCTGATACTCAAGAAAAATTTATTTCCCTTATTTCCAATAATAATGTCTATATGGTAGGGGATATTAAGCAGTCAATCTATCGTTTTAGAAATGCTAACCCCTATATCTTCAAAAATAAATACGATACTTACCGAGATACTGATGCTGGTATAAAAATCGACTTAGTAAAAAACTTCCGTTCTAGAAAAGAAGTCTTAGAAAATATCAATCTATTATTTGATTTATTTATGGATGATGAAATAGGGGGAGCTGATTATAAAACTTCACATAGAATGGTCTTTGGCAATAATTCTTATCTTGAGCAAGGAAAAACAAATCAAGACTATAATTTAACAGTCCTAACTTATAAGGATGTTCCTAAACCATTCACCAAAGATGAACAAGAAGCTTTTATCATTGGCCAAGATATTCTAAAGAAAGTTTCTTCCAAATATCAAGTTTTTGATAAAGATACCGGTATATTACGTGACGCAGAATATAAAGATTTTGTTATTCTCCTTGATAAAAGTAAAAGCTTTGATTTATATAAAAAAATATTTGAGTATCTACATATCCCTTTAACTATTCTAAAGGATGAAGCTCTTCGTAAAGATCAAGATATTTTAGTTATTAAAAATCTTCTAAAATTATTAATTTGTATTAAAGAAAAAAACTTTTCTGAAGATTTTAAATATAGTTTCGTTTCTGTATCTCGAAGCTTTCTATTTAAAATGTCTGATGAAGAAATTTATAGTTGTGTTGTAAATAATACTTATCAAGAAACAGCTTTATATAAAAAATGTTTAGAAGTTCTAGAAAACATTGACATAATGAGTGCTTCACAATATCTAAATTATGTTTTAGAAAACTTTAACTATGAAGAAAAATTAATAACTATTGGCAACGTAAAATCATTTAGAATACGTGCCGAATACTTCTATAACTTAGTAAAAAGCTTTGAAGAAAATGGCAATACTATCTATGATTTTACTAATTACTTAGATGAAATATTTGATGCTGACTACGATTTAAAATTTTCAATTAACACTACTAGTCCCAATAGTTGTAAAATTATGACTATCCATAAGTCTAAGGGATTAGAATTCCCAATTTGCTACTTTGCCGGTTTTTCTAATAAATTTAACACTCTAGAATTAAAAGAGCGAATTATTTATGATAATAAATATGGTTTAGTTCTCCAAAAAGTTGATGGTTACTATAAAGATACCATTTTAAAAACTTTGCTAAAAGCAACTACTAAAAAAGAAGAAATATCAGAAAAAATCAGGCTTTTATATGTAGCAGTTACTCGTGCCAAAGAAAAGATGATTATTGTTATGCCAGAACAGGAAGAAACTAAAGAAGTCTTTGAACTTGTTCCAACATATGAGCGCAACAAGTATAACAGTTTCTTATCAATCATTAAAAGTATTTACTCGGTTCTTTTGCCATTTGAAGAAAAAACCGATATAAAAGTAACAAGAGCCTATCAAAGTACCGAGAACTCCTCATCAGAAGAAGCTTTAAAAATAGTAGATAATCTTCAAGTATTAGAACAAGAAAAAAAAGAAGATACTTATATAGAAGAAAGTCATTACTCCAAAGATAATCTTCACTTAATTACACCACAAGAACAAGAACTAATGGATTTTGGTACTAAAGTACATGAAGTATTAGAACAAATAGACTTTTGTGCACCAGAACTTGATAATAGAAATCTCCCAGATTGGGTAATGACAAGGATTAATAATTTCTTAAAAACAGATATAATAAAAAATAACTTAATGTGTAAAATGTATAAAGAATATGAATTTACATATTTAGATAATAACACCTATTCTCATGGAATTATCGATTTATTAATAGAAAGAGATGATAAAATGATTATTATTGATTATAAATTAAAGGAAATTAATGATCCTAATTATGATAAACAATTAAATGGTTATCGTAAAGTAATTAAAGAAAAAACTAAAAAGGACGTTGATTGCTACTTATATTCAATAATAGATAACTGCTTTAGACAAGTTATAGAATAAGTAATATAATAAAATAAATTATTAATACTTAATAAAAGGACCAAAGTGCCCCTTTTTTATTAATGAAAAAAGAAAACTAATAAGTAAATCTAAAAAATAACTAAATATCAATTAATCTTAAAGAAAATAAAAACATAAATATCTTGAATAAGTATTTTATTTATGATAAGCTAAAAAACTAAAAAAAGGAGAAAAATTATGGGGTTTGAAATACTAAATTTAGATAATGTCACTGAAGAAGAACTAATTGCCTGTATCGAAAAAAATATTATGGAAGCTACCCTAACACGAAAAGAAATTACTAATCTTAAAAAAAGTAGTATATCTAATCATTCAAAAGCTAAAAAAGCCGCACCCGTAAAAGATGAAATAACACAATTTAAATTAGATAAAGATAGTGCCAAAGAGGATTTTGAAGATGAAGTAGATTATTACCACGTAGCTTTAAATAAACTAACTAATAAAAATCTTTCTGAAATGTTTTTTAAAATACTACCATCGAGAAAAAATCCCCATTATCAAAAACTAATATTACGCCTTCAGGCAGAAGTCTTAAAAGATATTAAAGAGTTAACAGAATTTATTAAAGATGAAAACTTAACCTTAAGAGAAATGCAAGAAATAAAAGATGAAATATTATTTAATCAGCAAAAATTCCAACTATTTACTTCTGTCTTACTTCCTCAAGAAGAATTAACAGACGAACAAGAAAAATCATCAGAAAATAGACTTATTTTTGTTCCGACAGCAACTGGTAAAATTAGAATATTTTCTGAAATAGATAGTATGCCTTTAGAATACTACCCAGAATTATCCGAGTTATTTTTATCGATAAAAAATGGTACGTTTAAAGGAGTTAAACGCTTTCAAGGCGAAAATTATGGTAGCGTATCAGAAGTAAGAGGTAAAATGCTTAGAGTAGTTTTTGATCGGCTTGATAAAAATTCATACGCCATATTAACAGTTTTTGCCAAAAAATTTCAAATAACTGCAGCCTATCGCTCATCACTAGAATCTATTATTCAATCTTATCTTCCTATGGAAGAAACCCTTGTAAAGAAATTAGAGGATGAAGAGTTTTTAACACTACACCATGACTATGAAGTAGAACTTATGCAAAAATTATCTCCAATAAAAAACACATGCCAACCAAAGCAAAAGGTGATGACTAATGAATAATTTAGAAATAAAAAAACAAGAATTGCTTCAGTTAATCGAGCAAGAAAAAACGCACTTAGCATTTTTACTAAACGTAACAAATGACGAATTAGAATTTTTAAATAATGTTTGGGCTAGTAACGAAGTTGACTTAATAAAATTAGCTAGTAAAGTTTCTTCGACTGATATGATAATTGCTATTGCTTTAGCTGATCCAAAACGAAAGAAAAGTTTTTCCTATATTTACCGAACAATTTCTAATAATAGAAAATTTTTAGAAGAAACCGATGAATTAAAACTTAGAGAAGTCCTTGATGCTTTTCTTGATTTAGATAATTATGATGTCTATGATGAAGTAAAGGAAGCCGTAAAACCAAATCGAAAACCCAATATTCATCTATCTGCTGTAAGACTAGGTTTTTCTTTAGTCTTAAAACTATCTAGAGTTAAAAATATAGATGTTTACTCTTTTATGGAAGGACTAGAAAATATTCCTTCCTATATAGATGCCATGTTATGCACTAAAGCAATCGCTGAAATATATCACAGTAAGAGTAAAGTTAGTGAAGATATAGATGGTCAGATTAGCAATATGAAAGAACTTTTAGGCCTAAGTGAATCACTAGTAAAAAAAGAATTTAATTTGCCGGCCATTAGAAAAGTTATATACGATGCTAGAAGCTATTATGATAAAGAAAAGCAAAATGATCTTAGCCGTAAAAGAGCCTTAAAAAGAGAACTTAATGCCTATTTAGTTCTTGAAGAAAATTTGAGTAATTTAAAAGCCACCGATGAAATAAAAGATATAAAGCCATTACTATTCAGAATAACTAGTGAAAAAATTCGCTTAAATTTATTAAAAATTATCTACTTACATAATCAAGAAATATATAAAGATCTAGAAGAACAATATCAAGCATTATTAGCAAATCCGCAAAATATTTATCAAGCTCTATTAGATAATTATGGTCTTTCAATTGCAGAAAGTGATCTTCAAAATATAATGGCAAAACCAATTGAAGATGTAAAAGAAGAAATCAAGCTATTAAAAGAATTAGCACTGCCACCAGAAGATTGCATCACAATATTAAAAAACAGTAATTTAGCCATGGTAAGAGATATTCTTGGCCAAATAGGTAAGGGTATTCTTGACCAAGCAACAATTACTAAAAACTTAGATATATTTAATCCCCAAAGTACTACCTATAAAAACTTTAAATTAAATATGGACTTTTTCTTAGAAAAAGGCTTAAATCCCAGAGCCATTCAAGCTTCGCAAGAATTATTTTTTCAAAACCCCAGTCAATTAAAAGAAAATATTAATATTTTACGTGAATATTGTCTTTTGAAAGAACTAAAAACAGGAACTAACTGCCAATTTCTATCATCTAAAAACTTATCAGAAGCGATTGATTGCTTATTAGAACTAGGTTGTGAAGATAATTTAGTAGAGGATTTATCATTATTAAATTATAAAGAAAATTTTATGCGCTTAGCCTTGTTAAAAAAGTTAAATGTTCCTTTATCATCTACTGAAGAAATAAAAGATATTTTACAAGCTAAAAGTTTCTTAATGGATGATAACAAAATTGAATTATATATCTATAATGCTATTTTTCATACAAAAGATATTCCAGAAATTGTACTAAGTCTTGAGGAACTAGAAAAGTATTCTAAAACTAGTCGTGTTTATAAAATAGGTGATGCTTTAATTTCTAAAAACAAAGTTAAAAGAAATTATAATCAATCTAATAATAATATCATCACATGTATAACCTCTGAGTCTATCTTATCTGATGAAGAATATGATTCTATAATTAACGCTTTAGTACCCAAAGAAATCAATCCATCATTAAAAAAAGTATATGAAGTTTAATAGACTTCTTTTTTTGTATGTAATCCCCAAACCATTTTACACTATCCAGGCTAGTGTAAAACTTGACAAAATCAAACATTTGTGTTATAATATGGCACAACAATGAGAAGGGGGACAAAATGGATACAAAGGATGAACGCCAAGGCCAATATGTAAATGTAGATCATGAACATGCTAGTGAAGAACAACTACGTGCAGCGATTCAATATAATAGCCGTGCTTTCCGTGAAATAAGTGCTGAAAATGCTAAATTAAAAAGAGTAGTTGCCACTGCTAAGCAAGAATCATCTTTTGACGAAGACCAAGAATTTTTTGAAGAGGAAGTACAATCATCAAGTGATGAATCAGAATCATCATCTACTAAAGATGACGATTTCACAAGTGAGGCAGAATATTATTATTCAGCTTTAAAAGAAATACCAGAAGATGAATTAGAAGAAAAAATAGACACCGCACTGCCAATAAAAACAAATCATGATTATGAGAAAATATTGCTACGTATCAAAGCAGAAATCATTCGTAGTAAAGGTGACATAGAATTTGTAATAGCTCAGGGAGACTTACCAAAAGGTGATCTAATTAAATTAAAAGATGATCTTCTACTAGAACAACGCCTAGCTGATTTAATTGCAAAACGCCTAAAAAAAGAAACGATGGAGCTTAATACCGAGGAAAGCCAAGAAAACACTTTGATTTTTGTACCAACATCAGGTGGCAATATTCGAATATTAGAAGAAATTGATAAAATTGATCCGGAATATTATGAAAGGTTTTATGGCTTACTACAATCAATCAAAGATGGAACTTTCAAAAATGTAAAACGCTTTTCTGGAAATAGCGAATTAGCAGGGTTATGTGAAGTTAAAGATTTTAAAACTCGAGTAATTTTTAAACGTTTAAATAGTAATACTTATGCTATTATAAGCGCCTTTATAAAAAAATCAGATAATGATAAAGGCTATCGTAAAATGCTAAAAAACCATTATAGTAATTATCAATCAATAGAAAATCAATTAATTGCAAATCTTCAAAATGAAGAATTCATAAAGCTCCAAAAAGACTATGAAAAAGAATTATTTGACAAAATATCATCGTCAAAAGGCGATGGTGCTATCAAAGTAAAGGATGGTGACTAAATTGTTTGAATTATTAAAACAAATACATAAAGTTCAAGCCGAATTAGAATTAAAGGCCAAAGAAGAAGATCGCCAATTAACATTTTATGAGAAATTTTTTACAAAAAACAGTTGCAATAGTATCAAAAGCTTATTAAACACTAATAAATTAGACTTAGCCATAGCTATTATAATGACTGATAATCCAGACTTAGACTTTGACTCTGTTACTCAAATAGTATCAGATAACAGAACACTTTTTGAAAATGAAAACCACCAAATACTTAGTCAGTTGGCTATTACTTTGACAAGTCTATACAATACGGGAATGTATAATACTATAAAAGATAAATTAAAATCTAATAATAAAATATCTGCAGAAGAATTAGCCCTCGAAGAAGTTTTAACGGTTTTACTATTTGATAATATAGTATCAGTTCTTAATTTAGACCGTCAAAAGTTTGTGCCATTTATGGATTTATTTGTCTCATACAATAAAAGCGTAAGTAATGCTTTAGTTGTTTCTGGTGTAATGAATGACATTGAAGAAAAATATAAAAGATATATGCAAGCTTTAGAAATGTTCGAAGCTGAAGAAGGACAAAAAGTTCCCGCCAAAAAGCAAAATAAAGTATTTCTTGAAATACTTGAAAAAGACATAAATCCCGAAGCTCTTTTAAAAATAATTAAAAGAACAAGAGATTACTATGAAAATAAAAAACATGAGCAAAAAGCAAAAGATAGGCGCTACTTAAAATTACAAAATGCATATAGCACACTAGAAAAAGAAATTTATCAAAATATTACTAGTGGAACTGAAATAAAAAATATCGATAAATTACTAGGCCAAATAGAAGATGCTAGCATAAGAAAACAAGCCCTAGAAGTAATTTATCTACATAACCAAAAAATATATGATAAAGCCCTTGAAGAAAATCGCCAACTTCTTGCTAATTCAAAATCAAGATATCAAGCACTCTTAGCTCAATATGGAATTTCTCCTGAAGATTATGCCGTTGGAACTATTATGAATAATAGCATTGAAGATGTTCAAACTATGCTTGAATATTTAACGAGTATGAATATAAAATCATCTAGTGATATACTGAAAATACTAAAAAGCAGTAACTTAGATACTATTAGTACTTATAAAGAACTAGTAGATAAAGGAATAATCACCACGGATTTATTACTAAATACCAAATTATTTAATCCAAATCAACCAGTTTATAAAGACTTTATGCATAATTTAGAGCTTATCAAGAAAACAAAGCTTAATCCGTATATCTTTACCGCTGCAGATGTTGTCTTAACAACTAATCATAAAACATTTGAACAAGGGATTGATACGTTAATTGATTATTACCTATTAGATCGTCTTAAAACAGGTATGAATTGTCGTTTCTTAGGAACTAAAAACCTAGATTTAGCAATCGATACATTGCTTGAATTAGACTTAGAACCTATCTTAGAGGAAAATATAGAATTACTAAACTATGCTAATCGTTTTGAACGATTGAGACTATTAAAAGCTATAGACATGCCACCATCATCAGAAGAAGAAATTAAAAAGGCTTTATCAGCAGAACACTTCTTTGTTGCAGATAAAGAAATTGGTAACTATATTTATAATAGTGCCCAATATAATCTGCCATCAAACGTTATTCTTCAAAAATCTGATAAAAAGAAAAATAGTGACATTAATAGGCTAGAAGAGTATAGTGCCACTCCACGCACTTATAATATTGGTGGAGTAACCTTTTCCAAAAATAAAACGGCTAGAAACTTAGCCAGTATAGCATCAACCGGCAAAGTTAGTGATCGACTATTGTATGGCTTATTAAAAGATACCGTACTAACAGAAGATGAATTGACTCAAGTAGCTAGCATTATTGCTCCTCACAAAGTGTTAAAAACGAGTAAAAAACAACTACATATGTAAAAAGCTTTCTAAAGACAATATAAATAATTAGAAATATCAGCAATATCAAAAAAATAGAGTAATAAAAGAACCATATAACTAAAAAAGCACTATAAATATTAAAAATAAAGAAAAATATAGTGTAAAAATTTGACAAAAGTAAATTCGACATGCTATAATCAAACTGTTTGACGCCTCATGCTCAAACCGCATTGAAAAGGTAAAAACAATTATTTTGTACCTTAAGAGCGAGTCTTAAGTTAATATGAAGGAGGTATATATTATATGAACGCTGTAATTAAAGTTGGTGGAAAGCAATACTATGTTCAAGAAAATCAAGAAATTTTCATTGAAAAATTAGATGCAGAAGCTGGTGACACAGTAAAATTCGATCAAGTATTAATGCTTGATAGTAAAATAGGTAGCCCTTATCTTACTAATGTTACTGTTGAAGGTGAAGTAATCAAAAACGGTAAGCAAAAGAAAATTAAAGTTTTCAAGTATAAGTCTAAAGACAGATCTAATCGTAAGACTCAGGGACATAGACAACCTTATACAAAAGTAAGAATAACTAAAATTAATGGATAATTATGATAAACGTTAAAATTACTAAAGATAAAAATATTTATAAAGAAGTAACTATTTGTGGTCATGCCAAATACGATGACTATGGAAAAGATATAGTTTGCAGTGCTGTTAGTAGTATTGCAACAACAACAATAAATGGAATTTTATCTTTAAATAAGGATAGTCTAGTTTATAAAAGTAGTGTTGGTAGATTAAAAATAACTATTAATAGTGCTGATAAAACTACTCAAACACTAATTGAAAATATGATTAATCTTTTGAAAGAGTTGGAAGAAAAATATCCAGCTAATGTAAAAGTAAAATAAGGAGGAGAATTATGAATTTTTTAAGATTAGATATTCAATTATTTGCTCACCACAAAGGGCAAGGATCAACATCTAATGGTCGTGATTCTGCAGGACGTAGATTAGGAGCTAAAGCAGCTGATGGTGAATTCATAACAGCTGGTAGTATCATATATCGTCAACGTGGAACTAAAGTATACCCAGGAACTAACGTTCGTCGTGGTAATGATGATACTTTATATTCAACAGTTGATGGAATTGTTAAGTTTGAACACTTAGGAAGAGATAAGAAAAAAGCTTCAGTTTATCCAGTAGAAGCATAAAAAAAGGGCCATAGAGCTCTTTTTTTATTATATAATATAATTATTGCAAAACTAAAATAAATAAAAACAAATTTTAATATCAAGCTATAATAGACAACATAATTTGTTTTTGCTATAATAAAAGCATCTTGAAAGGGGCGAGAAAATGTTTGTCGATGAAGTAGAAATAAAAGTAGAAGCCGGCGATGGTGGGGATGGTTGTACTGCCTTTCGTCGTGAAAAATTTATTGAAATGGGAGGCCCATATGGTGGTAATGGTGGGCACGGAGCCGATATTATTTTTAAAGTCGATGAAGGCTTACACACCTTATTAGATTTACGCTATCAAAAAAAGATAAAAGGTCAAAAAGGTGAAAATGGTCGAGGAAAAAATCAACATGGAAAAGGAGCCGAACCACTAGTCGTTAAAGTCCCACAAGGCACAGTAGTAACAGATTTAGCAACTGGCTTAATTATCGCTGATTTATCGAAAAAAGGTCAGGAAGAAATAATCGCTAAAGGTGGTCGTGGTGGTCGCGGAAATACGGCTTTTAAAACCCAAACTAATACTGCTCCTGATTATTCTGAACGTGGTGAAGAAGGCGAAAAGAAAAACTTAAAAGTAGAAGTAAAAATGTTAGCAGACGTTGGCCTAGTTGGCCTACCAAGTGTTGGTAAAAGCACTATCATTTCGATGATTTCTAAATCGAAGCCCAAAATAGCTGCCTATCACTTTACCACACTAACTCCTAATTTAGGCGTTACCAAATCAAGCGATGGACGTAGTTTTGTTGTTGCTGATCTTCCAGGATTAATAGAGGGCGCATCCCAAGGCGAAGGGCTTGGTGATAAGTTCTTACGCCACATTGAAAGAACTAGAATCATTGCACATGTTATTGATATGAGTGGTAGTGAAATGCGTGATCCATATGAAGACTATCTTTTGATTAATAATGAATTAAAAGAATTTAACCCTAAACTACTAGAAAAACCACAAATAATCATTGCTAATAAAATGGATATTGCACCAGCCCAAGAAAATTTAAAAAAATTTAAAGAAAAAGTATCTTGCGAAATATTTGAAGTAAGTGCCGCCACTAATACCGGCTTACAAAAAGTAGTAGATTACTTAGCCAATTTATTAGATACCTTACCAGTCAATCACCTATATGACGAAAGCCAAATAGAAAGTCATATTTTATATAAATTTAAAAAGGAAGAACCATTTACGATTACCAAGGAAGACGATATATGGGTTGTTTCTGGTAAAGAAGTAGAACGAATTTTTAAAATGGCTAAATTTAATAGCGATGAGGCTATATATCGTTTTGCTAAAAAATTACGTCGAATGGGAATAGACGATAAACTTGCCTCCTTAGGAGCTAAAGAAGGCGATCAAGTAAGAATTTTGGATTTCTATTTTGATTATAAAGATTAAAAATATTTTAGCTAGAAATATTAAACATATTATTATGAATAGTTTATAATATATTTTTGTCATCAAAATATCATCCATCCTAGAAAGGAATATATATTTATATGTCATATATAACACCAGATGAAATTAAAAGTCGAGTTATTACATTTCTAGCTGAACATAATAGTGAATATACAGAAAGAGAAATAAGATATATTGAAAGATATGCAACTATTATATTAGAAAGACCAATTAATCATTACATTGGAGATGTTTTAAGACAAATTTATGATGAAGTCGGCCTTTTACCAGAAGAAAATAACATGTATTCAGGGTTTGTAAGCCTCTTAGAGAAAAATTTTAATCTTGATACTAATATTGTTGAGGTTGCTGGGGGAGTAATCCCTGTTTTAGCTAAAAAAATTGCTTTAAAACAAAGCCACGGAACTATTACGGTCTACGACCCTAGGCTTACTTTTTCTTCTCCCCAAATTCCTAATTTAATTTTAAAAAAACAAGAATTTACCAAATCAACTCCACTGACAAATACCAATATCATAATTGGCTTTATGCCATGCGATGCAACAATTCAAATAATTGAAGCTGCTCTTGCCAATGATATTGATTTTATGGTAGCACTATGTGAAGGTGGCCCAAGAACTGGCTACGAATGGCTTGAAACAGAAGAAGAATGGGTAGATTATATAAAATATATTGCTAAACTTGGCTTAGAAAAGCAAAAAAAAGGTACCCTTGGAGTAGCATCCCTTGCTCAATATGGTAATCCGTACCCCGTCATTTACAGCAAGAAAAAATAATCACTAATATACTTACTAGCACAAAATAAAAAGTAAGAAAACTAAAAATTATTTTCTTGTTAAATATTGAAACTATGTTATAATCATAGTAGATATAGTAAACGAGGGTGATTTTATGTATGATGTTAATTTTTTAATTCAAAATGGAGTAGATGTTAATAAAAGCCTTGAGCTTTTTGGCGACATACAAACATATAATGAAACAGTTGGTGAATTTTTAGTTAGTGCCAAAGAAAAAATGTCTAAATTAGAAGCTTATAAAAATGAAAAAGATATGCCTAATTATGCTATCTACGTTCATTCTTTAAAAAGTGATGCCAAATACTTTGGCTTTACTGAACTTGCCAACATGGCCTATGAGCATGAAATAAAAAGTAAAGCTGGTGATGTATTATATATTTATGAGCATTACCAAGAACTAATTAACGAAGTAGCAAAAGCTATAAATATTGTTAAACAATACATTGATCCAACATATAGTCCACAAAATAAACAAGTAATAGTTCAATCTAATACTTCTAATCAGCTTAAAGCTGGTGAAGTCTATACCAACAAAACAATTCTTGTAGTTGATGATTCCAATATTGTAAGAAACTTTGTAAAAAGAATCTTTAGTGAAACCTATAATGTTGGTATTGCTGAAAATGGCGAAGAAGCTATTAACATCATTAATTCAAATAAAGATAATGATAGCATTGTTGCTGTTTTATTAGATTTAAATATGCCTAAAGTAGATGGCTTTGCCGTATTAGACTTTATGAAAGAAAACAACCTATTTTTAAAAATACCAGTATCCATAATTTCCGGTGATTCATCAAAAGAAACAATTGATAGAGCCTTTACTTATCAAATTGTTGATATGCTAGGTAAACCATTTAATGAAAACGATGTAAAACGTGTTGTTGAAAGAACACTATATTTTAAAGAAATAAACGAATAGAAGCAGCTTGCTTCTTTTTTTCTGAACAATAAAATTTAATAATATTATAACGAAATAAAATATAAATTAAATTTCATAAAAAAAGAAAATGTAATTACTTTCCTTTAAATACTAAAAAATCTCCAACTGCATAATTTTTTGCTGTTTCCAGTGGTAAAAAGTAAATATCATTAGCTTTAAACTTAGGAAAAAAATATTTTTCTGGTTTAACGTTTTTATATAAATATAAAATTTTATTATCTGCATTTGTAATAATAATATCAATATTTTGACAAAAAAATGCTGTTGATAAAAATTTCTTTTTATGTATTTTAATTCCAAAATCAATTCTATTCAAATAAAATTTCAAACTCTTAAATTTTTCCCAAAAACCAAGTAATTCAATAATTTCTATTTTGTTTTTATTATCAACTATTAGATACAAGCAAAACCACCACCAACTATCAATATTATATCATAATTAAAAATAATTATCTAAAAACTTTAACAATTATAAAAAGTGTGCTATTATAAATGACAAAGGGAGGTATTAAAATGAGTGGACATTCAAAATGGGCAACAATTCATCGTAAAAAAGGCCTACTAGATGCAGCTAGGGGAAAAGTGTTCCAAAAATTAGCAAAGGAGATTATGGTCGCTGCCAAAACTGGTAGTCCAGATCCAAATCAAAATGCTGCACTAAGGTTGGCAGTAGATAAGGCTAAAGCTCAAAATATGCCAAAAGATAATATTCAAAAAGCTATTGAAAAAGCAACAGGATCTAATGATGCTACAAATTATGAAAGCGTTCGTTATGAAGGATATGGCCATGGTGGAGTAGCTTTTATGGTTGACTGTTTAACTGATAATCGTAATAGAACTGCATCACAAGTAAGAAGTTCTTTTACTAAAGCTGGTGGAAATTTAGGTACGGATGGATCTGTAAGTTATATGTTTGAACGTCGTGGTTCAATCGTTATTCCTGCAGATTATGATGAAGATACCATGATGATGACATCCTTGGATGCTGGAGCCTTAGATTTTGAAAAAGTTGAAAACAACTATGTCATTACAACTTCTGCTGAGACTTTCACTGCCGTAAGAGAAGCATTAGAAACAGCTGGAGTAAAAGAATTTGAAGAATGTGAATTGACCTTTGTTCCAAATATGGAAGTAGAATTAGACGAAGAAGGCCAAGAAAAAATTCATAATTTGGTTGCAACGTTAGAAGATTTAGATGATGTACAAGACGTTTATTATAACCTAAAAGAAGACTAATAAAGGTGATTAACGCAATGGAAAGAGACTTAAAAAAAATTAATAATGAAATAAAATCTTACATTAACGAGGCTAAAGCCAATTCCAATAGTTGCCGCAATAAATTAATAAATATATTAGGCAAAACTTTTTCAGTTGACCTACCACTAGAAAATTATGCAAATATTGATATAGAACTAACTGAAAAGGGTAATATTATCATGCGTGGGGATCTTTATGAAACAACGGATGAAATAAAAACATTTGCCGAACTAGAAACCAAATATAATATATTTAAAGAAAAAGCCGACAAGCTTTTAAAACAAAAAGATATTAATTCCAAAAACATTAAAGATATAAATAATATTTTTAATATAATTATTGTAATTATTTTATCTATCGTTTATTTAATTATTGGTATACTTATAGTTAAATCGATTATTTCACTACAGCTTTTTACAGCCAGCATCCTAATCGCGTTATTATCATCATACTTACATCCTAATATCAAAGCCCGCTTTGAGCAGGCCAAGAATTATCTAAAACGAAGATTCAAAAAATAAGAAGCCTCATTAGGCTTTTTCTTTTTGGTTTGACAAACAACTGTTCGTATTATATAATTAATAGAGTTTGAAAGAAACTATTATTTAGTTTATAATTATAAATGGAGTGATTATATGTACGATTATATAAACGGAACTGTAACTTGTTTAAAAAATAATGCTATTGTGTTAGAAAATAATGGAATTGGTTTTTTAATTTATGTATCTAATCCATATTCTTTTGATCCTGGTAAAGATTACAAAGTTTATGTTTACCAGCAACTACGTGAAGATGAAAATAGTTTGTATGGTTTTAAAACTATTGAGGAAAAAGAATTATTTTTAAAACTAATAAGTGTTAAAGGTTTAGGTTGCAAAATGGCTTTACCAATCCTAGCTGTAGGCTCAATAAATGGAATAATGGATGCTATAGAAAGAGAAAATGTCTTATACTTAAAAAAATTTCCTAAAATTGGTGATAAATTAGCCAAACAAATAGTTTTAGACTTAAAAGGAAAACTTGAATTTATTGGTGTTGGTATTTCTGATAACCAACTTCAAACTGAAAATGAATTAAAAGAGGTTCTTCTTGGTTTAGGTTATAAAGAAAAAGAATTAAAACCAGTTCTTGCTAGAGTTGATACTTCACTAACGATAGAAGAGCAAGTAAAAGATGCTTTAAAACTATTATTAAAGTAAGGAGCTATTATGAAAGAGGAAAACATTATAAAACAATATTCACTAGATGATGATCACACGATTGATAATACAATTAGACCAGAAACCATAGATGAATACATTGGTCAAACTGAAGTAAAAGAAAATATTAAAGTTTTTGTTGAAGCCGCCAAAATTCGTAATGAAGCACTTGATCACGTCTTATTATATGGCCCTCCTGGTTTAGGGAAAACAACTCTTGCCTTTATTATTGCTCACGAAATGGGAACTAATATTAAAACTGCTAGTGGTCCAAGTATTGAAAAAAGTGGCGATTTAGCAGCAATTCTTTCATCTCTAGAACCAGGGGACGTCTTGTTTATTGATGAAATTCATCGTATGCCAAGATATATTGAAGAAATTCTTTATCCAGCTATGGAAGATTTTTCATTAGATATAATTGTTGGAAGTGAAGGCAATACTCGTAACATAAAAATTGACTTACCACCATTCACGCTAGTAGGGGCTACTACTAGAGCTGGTGACTTATCAGCACCACTTCGAGATAGATTTGGAATTATTTCTAAACTTCAGTTCTATACAACTGAGGAATTATGTGATATAGTAAAGCGTACTGCTCGTGTTCTAGATATGCAAATAGCAGAAGATGCCGCCTTAGAACTAGCGAAAAGGAGTAGGGGAACACCACGTATTGCTAATCGCTTATTTAAACGTGTTCGTGACTTTGCTCTTGTTAAAGGAAGCGGCATTATTGATCTTGATATTACTACCGAAGCCCTAGAACGCTTAAAAATTGATAAACTAGGCCTAGATCACACAGATCATGAATTACTCTTAGCCATAATTAACAAGTTTAATGGCGGACCAGTTGGCCTAGAAGCCCTAAGTAGTTCAATCGGGGAAGAAGCAACGACGATTGAGGATGTTTATGAACCATATCTTTTACAGACAGGGTTACTAAAAAGAACATCTCGTGGAAGAGTTGCCACTGACAAGGCTTACGAAGTTCTTGGAATAGAAAAAAGAAGTTAAGGAGTACCAAAGTATGAAAGTAGAAGATTTTGATTACAATTTACCAGAAAGATTAATTGCTCAAACTCCCTTAGAAAAAAGAGACTCTTCTAAATTATTAATTTTAGATAAAAATACAGGAGAAATTGAGCATAAACATTTTTATGACATTATAGACTACCTAGAAAAAGGCGACACCCTAGTTTTAAATGATACTAAAGTTTTACCAGCACGACTAATTGGTGAAAAAGAAACTACTGGTGCTGTTATTGAAATTCTTTTATTAAAAAATATAGAAAAAGATAATTGGGAATGCCTCGTAAAACCAGCACGTAGAGTAAAAGTCGGCACCATAGTTTGCTTTGGTAACGGCAAATTAAAAGCCAAATGCATAAAAGAAGATAAAGAAGGGATTAGACACTTTACTTTAATATATGATGGCATTCTATTAGAAATTTTAGAAGAGCTTGGAACAATGCCATTACCACCATATATTCACGAAAAACTAGAAGACCAGTCTCGTTATCAGACTGTCTATGCCAAAGAAGTTGGTAGTGCCGCTGCTCCAACCGCCGGACTACATTTTACCCCAGAATTATTAGAAAAAATTAAGAACAAGGGCGTAAATATTGCTTATATAACATTGCATGTTGGACTTGGCACTTTTAGACCTGTAAATGTAGAAAAAGTTGAAGAACATGAAATGCACAGTGAATATTATCAAATGACTAAAGAAGTAGCAGACCTTTTAACCAAAACAAAAAAAGAAAATCACAAAATAATAGCCGTTGGAACTACTAGCACTAGAACTCTAGAAACTATTATGACTAAATATAATAAATTTCAAGAATGCAGTGGCTGGACTAATATTTTTATTTATCCAGGCTATCACTTTAAAGCTATTGATAATTTAATTACCAATTTTCATTTACCAAAATCAACACTAGTTATGTTAGTATCAGCCCTAGCTGGACGAGATAACATTTTACATGCCTATAATGAGGCCATAAAAAGAGAATATCGTTTCTTTTCCTTTGGAGACGCTATGCTTATAAAATAACCATTAAATAAATTATTAGGGGGATAAAATATGCAATTAATACCAGAACAAATCAGTTATTTAAGGAAAAAAGAACAAGAATTAAAACAAAGTTTAGCTGGCTATTCAGATTATTTTACCGCTAGAGATCGTAGTTCAATAGAACATAGTATCGGCTTCTTTATTGGTGATCCACTAATTGATAATCAATACAAAATGACTAAAAATAGTCTTGATCAAGTAGTAGATTTATTAACAAATTCTGATTATGTTGTAAAACGCAACACTGAAACAATTCAAATTGGCACCAAATTTATTATTGCCTTTGACAATATGCAAGAAACGAATACACTACTTTTAACGGATGCTATCTATGGCTTCGCCCCAAATAGAAGCTTTGTTAGCATTAATAGTCCTATTGGACAAAGTGTTTTA
This sequence comes from bacterium, assembly GCA_029099845.1. Taxonomy (GTDB): domain Bacteria; phylum Bacillota_I; class Bacilli_A; order RF39; family UBA660; genus CAG-877. The sequence continues at coordinate 64,027 of JAQXOT010000014.1, read as the reverse complement.
GGTGCTAAAGAAGGGGATTCTATTTCCTATAGTCTACCAGGACAATTAAGCAATAAAAAAATAACTGGAACAATTGAAAAAATAGTTACTAACCAAGATGAGTACTTACACTTTATTCGTGAAAGAAAACTTTATACTCGTAGCAGCAAACAAGCTAGAAGAGAATTACACGAATTGCTCTCATCTACCAATCCGCTAAGTCAAATTGAGTATTCTGCTCGGCAAGAAATAACCCCATCTCAAAAACATCTATTAATAATTGAAGCTAATCACTTAACTAAAACAGCCACAACACCATCAGAAATTATGCGTCTTAACAACATTAGAAAAGCTCTTCAAACTGCTAAATCAGCAACTGCCCCAACAGATGGGACTATAGGCGTTGGCTCTACTATTGAAATACTCTTAACAGATGGCGTTAGTACAGACATAAAAACGAAAGAATTTATAAACAATGCTGTATCAACTGAACTAGAAGACGAATATATTGAAAGAATAAGCCCTTTAGGTACCAAGCTTTTTGGGTTAAAGACAAACGATACTTTTAGTTTCCGTAAAAACAATCAAACCTATCATGGAACTGTTTTAAGTGTTGCAAATACATTATCAAAAGACGATTCAAAAGAAAATATCCAAAAAATCAAAAAATAAAAGTAATAACTATATTATATGCATATTTCCCTTGAAAAAAGAAAGGAATAATTAAGGCTATGAAAATAAAATATACACTAGAAAAAAAAGAAAAAAATACCAATGCTCGCCTAGGAAAACTAGAAACCAATTATGGAACATATCAAACTCCAATGTTTATGCCAGTTGGAACTAAAGCTACCGTCAAAGGATTATCCCCAGAGGAATTAAAAGCTGCTAATTGTGGTGTTGTTTTAGCTAATACCTATCATTTATGGCTACGACCTGGTGAAGATATCGTTCAAAAATGTGGTGGGCTTCATCAATTTATGAACTATGATGGCCCTATACTAACCGATAGTGGCGGCTTTCAAGTGTTTTCTTTAGCTAAAAATAAAGAAAAAGATATTACGGAGGAAGGAGTTCATTTTAAAAGTCATATTGACGGTTCTAATTTATTTTTAACCCCAGAAAAATCAATAGAAATTCAAAACAAATTAGATAGTGATATTGCCATGAGCTTTGATGAGTGCCCACCTTTCCCTGTGACTCACGAATACATGAAAAAATCTGTTGAGCGAACACTTCGTTGGGCAGCTCGCGGCAAAAAAGTTCACAATAATCCTAATCAAGCACTTTTCGGAATTGTCCAAGGCGGAGAGTTTGAAGATTTAAGAGAATACAGTTGTAAAGAAACAGTTAAAATGGATTTTGATGGCTATAGTATTGGTGGAACTTCAGTAGGTGAAGATAAAGACACGATGTACAAAATGATTGATTATGGAATAAAATATTTGCCTACTGATAAAGTTCGCTATCTAATGGGAGTAGGAGATCCTATTGATATTATTGAAGGTGTAATTAGAGGAATTGATATTTTTGATTGTGTTTTACCAACCAGAATAGCTCGCCATGGACAAGCTTTTACTAGAACGGGAAAAATTAATTTTAATAACGCTAAGTATAAAGAAGATTTAGACCCGATAGAAAAAGATTGTGATTGCTATGCCTGCAAGCATTATTCTAGAGCCTATATTCGTCACTTAATTACAACAGATGAAATGCTAGGCGGCCGTCTACTATCAATTCATAATATCCGCTTTTTAGTAAAACTAACTGAGGAATTACGCGAAGCTATTAAAAATGATAGCCTGTTAGCTTACAAAGAAGAATTTATTAAAAAGTACAAAAAGAATAACTAAAATGTTATTCTTTTTATATGTAAAAAACAGGTTTATTTTTTTCTTGAACAACCTCACTAACATTAGCTGTAGAAGCATCAACTGGTTTTCTAATTTCATCAGCTATTTTAAACATTGTTTTGGCATTTTGAAACATTGGCTTAATCTGATATACGATTGGAATTGCTTGATTAATAATACCTAAAGTTTTTTGCGTGCCATCTAAAAAATTACTAAAATTAAAACTTCTCGTTGCCCCAAAAATTCTACTAAACAAACTGGGCTTAACATATGGATAATTGTACATAGTCCACCTCTTCTAAGATAATATATGTCAAAGTTTCTAAAAAGTTAATTTAAATATTTTCAAAATTCAAAAGCTATGATACAATCAATACAGTATGAGAATAAAAAAATATGGCTATACTAGTTTAAAAGAATAGGTGATTTAATATGAAATTTAAAGGTTCAAAACAAGCAGATGTTGCTCCTCAAACCAATAGTGGGCAATCAATAACTGGAGCTCCAATTGCGGCAAATTCTCCTGTACTTCCTTCATCAACATTAGTTGGGGCAAATAATATTAATCAGGTAAATCAGCAATATCCTGCATCGCCTTTAACTGCAACCAATCCCCACCAACAACCACTTCCAGTAGTACCTAATACCAATATGCCAGTAAATCAAAATATGGTTGCACCTAATCCGATACAGCAAACACCACAACAGATGCCTCAACAACAATTAAATCAGGCCCCTAATCAAAATCAAATGCCACCTTCTCAAGTAACTCAACCCGCATCTGGCGAAACAAATCAAAATAATAATGCATCGCCCCTTCCAACAGGTACAACTGCACCTCCAACCGGTCAACAAGCAGAATCATCTCCACGACCTACTAAACTAAAATCATTTAAATATACGGTTGTAAATGCCATGAATAAAAAAGAAAATGGTACTTTTGATGCCGAAGATATAGATGAAGTACGTAGTTATCTTGAGTCTCAAGACTATAAAATTTTAAGTATAAAACCTCGTGGTGCCGGTGATATTGATATTGGTGGCCCACCAAAGTTAAGCCCAGAAGACTTGTCATTTACCCTAACACAGTTAGCAACCTACATTAGAGCCGGTATCCCACTAGTTGACTCTGTTAGAATTTTAGCCAAGCAAGCAACTAAACCAGCTCAAAAAAAGATTTGGGGACAAGTAGTATATGAATTATTACACGGAGAAAGTTTCTCTGTTGCCTTATCCAGACAAGGTAAAGCTTTTCCAGCACTATTAGTAAATATGGTAAAAACATCAGAAATGACAGGAGATTTACCATCAATTCTAGATGATATGGCCGAATATTATACCTCAATGAATGAAACTAGAAAACAAATGAAAAGTGCTATGACTTACCCAATTATAGTCTTAACCTTATGTTTTGCTGTTTTAATCTTCATGCTTATATATTTAGTACCACAATTTTCTAGTATGTTTGAACAAAATGATGCTAAATTACCAGGTATAACATTAGCCGTTTTAGGAGTTAGTAACTTCGTTCAAGAATATTGGCTATGGCTAATTATTGGTGTAGTAGCCGTTGTTGGCTTATTTGCTTATTTATTTAAACATGTTGTAAGTTTCAGGACTTTCATTCAAACGTTATTAATGAAATTCCCTGTAGTTAGTAAAATTATTATTTACAATGAAATTGCTAATTTTACTAAAACCTTTGCTTCACTAATTAATCATGGTGTTTTTATCACAGACAGTATGGAAATTTTATCTAAAATAACTAATAATGAAATTTATAAAAAGATTATTCAAACAACCATGGAAAATCTCCAAAAAGGTGATACCGTATCATCTGCCTTCCGTGGACAATGGGCTATTCCAGTTGTTGCCTATGAAATGATTGTTACTGGTGAAAATACTGGACAATTAGGCTTGATGATGGAAAAAGTAGCTCGGCACTTTCAAACTATGCATAAATCAGTAATCGACCAAATGAAAAGTTTGATGGAACCAATGATGATGATCGTTTTAGCAAGTATCGTTGCTGTTATCTTATTATCTATTGTTACACCAATGTTTAGTATGTATAGTCAAATTGATTAAAACTATAAGGAGGATAATTATTATGGAAATACTATATTTAATTATCTTTTTTATTTTAGGTACAATCTTAGGTACAATATATACACTTGTTGGCTTAAGATTACCTAATAATGAAAAAATATTTACAAAAAGAAAATGTAAAAAATGCGGTCATGATCTTAAATTTTTAGATCTAATCCCTTTAGTATCATATATCGTTGGTAAAGGTCGTTGCCGCTATTGCCATGGCAAAATAGACATTCTATTCCCATATATGGAGTTCTTTACAGGCCTATTATTTTCTGTTGCCTATTACAGTTTTGGCTTTTCTTATCAATTATTAATTGCTTTAGGCATCATTTCATTATTAATGATAATTGTAGTTAGTGATTTAACTTACTTAATTATTCCTGATGAAGTCCTAATTATTTCAAGTATCTACTTTTTAATTATTCAATTTTTAGATCTTGGTATAAAAGGTGCCTTTAACCATCTTTTAAGTGGCATATTCCTTTTTACAATAATGTATATTGTGATGATCCTTGGTAATGTAATCTTTAAAAAAGAAAGTTTAGGTGGGGGAGACATAAAAATGATGTTTGTTTTTGGTCTCGTTTTAGATCCACTCCTTGGAACTCTTTCAATTTTTTTAGGCAGCCTATTTGCTTTACCGATGTCTATGTATTTAATGAAAAAAAATAATGAAAAAGTAATTCCATTTGGCCCCTTTTTATTAATTGCCTTTGTCTTTATTTATTTTACTAAAATAACTCCAGAGGGATTAATAAAATTATTAGGCTTCTAAAATTATCTATAAATAGCAAAAGTAAGTGACTATTTAGAAAAGGCACATGGATTTCCCTGTGACACAAACGCAGGGTTAAAGAAGTATTGAAGGCAAATATTATTTGCCTCTTAGTTTTTATATTATCGCAAATTTTAAAAAATATTATATATGAATAATAATAAAGTGATAAGAAGATGTATTTCAAAAGAAACAACAATAGAAGATACTATATAGGAATTTATAAACAAAATAGAAGATTAGATAAATAAATATTTAAAGACAATGTCTATCTACCAAAGGGGAAATATGAAATTACCCAATATATAAATACCTTACACCTTAGGTCAACATGAGGACTTAATATTTCATATATAAAAGCAATTCATTGACATTATTTATTTTATAATGTTACACTATATTAGTAAGGTAGAGAGGTGTTTTTTGAATGGAAAATGTTAATTTAGAAGAACAAAATAATAATAATAAAAATAATAAAAATAAAAATAAAAATAATATTATTGTGGTTTTGTGTATATTATGAGGTATTTTTTTAGTAATTATTAGCGCCTTGGTTATGGTTATTTTTTTCCGTGATAATAAAGGTAATAATAATACAAGTGATGATAAGTCAAGCATAGTAGGTGGAAATAGTGAAAACGACGTTAACAATATAACTGGCGAAGGCGGAATCATTTCTATCGATGAAGCTGAAGTCAATCGCCTATATAACTTAGCTTCTGCATCTATTAATAATTATAATATTTTTGATAAAGAAAAAGTATTAGTAAGTGAATTAAGCAATAGCAAAAGAAACGAACTTGTTAAAGCTATTTATAGTGATAAGTTAGTTAAAACAGGTAGTGATTGGAATACTACATATTCCATAGATGAACAATATGTTAAGGATGCCTATGATTCTTTTTATGGAGAAGGCTATTATAATAGTGCTAATGATGCCTCTTGTGGTTTATGTTGTACAATGAAATATGATGCCACTTCCAAAAAATATGTTGGTACTCAAGGTAGCTGTGGTGCTGAAATAGGAGATACATATTTGGAGGAAGTAATTGCTTCTAAAACTTATGAAGATCGTCTTGAAATTACTACTTCCTTTGTATTTGCAAGCTGGAATGGTGATGCACTAAATTTTGAATATTTTAGAGATGTAAATAAAAATGTGAATTTAGGCTGGGGTACTATTTCCCTTGAAGATGCCAGATCTAAACAAAAAACAAGTGCAGATTCGCTACAACAATTTACATATGTTTTCAAGTTAAATAATGGTCAATATAATTATTATGGAGTTTATAGAACTAAGGATTAATGCTTGAAATTATTGTTTTAATAGAAGAAAACACAATATATAAACAAAATATGGATTCTAAAAGAAAGCCATCTCCTGAACAATGCTTGACCACCCAAATTCATATACGATATATTATCAAATATAAAAATTTTGCATTCTAGATAAGGAAATGTTTAGAAACTTAATATTTCCATTTATACTTCTAAAATTATCTATAACTACTATTGACGAATAGTGTTAATAAAGATAAAATAATAGGAAAAAAATTATAAAAATAATGGCTATTGCCATTTTTATATGGGTGATATTATGAAAAATCTAACAATTTTACCAGCCGATACATATACAGTAATCAATAAAACGATACTAAGCGATAGTGATTTAAAATTAATTAGTCGTCTATATCAACCGATAATTGGTTATACTGCTGTTTCATTATATTTAACACTATTAGATGATTTAGATAAATTAGAACTAATGAGTGAAGAACTAACTCATCACCATTTAATGTCGACAATGCAATTAAAATTAGAAGATATTGTAATCGCCCGTGAAAAACTTGAAGCCGTAGGCCTACTAAAAAGTTACGTAAAAAAAGATAGTATTAATCACTATGCTTATTTAATATATTCACCTCTATCAGCCAATGAATTTTTTTCTCATCCTATTTTAAATGTAGTTTTATATAATAATTTAGGTAAAAAAGAATATGATAAGCTTCTAAATCTTTATAAAATTCCCCGTATTAACCTAAAAGATTATGAAGATGTAACTTGCAGTTTTAATGAAGTATTTACATCTGTTAAAGGCTCAGTCTTAGAAATAGAAGGGGATATTACTAAACGTGATTCCAATAATATTTTAATTAATAAGGGAATTGATTTTAATTTATTAATATCAAGTCTTCCTAAAGAACAAATTTCCGACAAATGCTTTTCTAATGAAGTAAAAGAATTAATTAATGCCCTAAGCTTTACATACAATTTAAACACTTTAGATATGCAAGGATTAGTTCGTAATTCTTTAAACGAGAAAGGTTTAATTGACAAAAACCTACTCCGCAAAAGTTGTCGGGATTACTATCAATTTGATAATAACGGTTCATTACCAACCCTAATATATAACAAGCAACCTGAGTACTTAAAAAAACCTCAAGGTGATAATTCTAAATGGGCCAAAATGGTTTATACATTTGAAAACATTACCCCATATCAATTACTAAAAGCCCGTTATAAAGGGGCCGAACCGACCGATCGTGATAAGCGCTTAATTGAAAATCTTTTAATTGAGCAAAAATTAAATCCTGGTGTTGTTAATGTATTAATTTCTTATGTATTAAAAATAAATAATGAACAATTAACTAAAGGCTATGTTGAAGCAATAGCAGGGCAATGGAAACGTTTAAATATTGAAACGGTAGAAGAAGCCATGAAAATAACTGAAAAAGAGCACAAAAAATTAAAGAAAATGATGGAAAATCGTAAGACCAAAGATACTTCTAAAAAATCATCAAACAACAAACAAGACGATTCAAAATTACCATCATGGTTTAATATCGATCCCAAAACAACAACGACAACCGAAGAAGATACTAAAGAAATGGAAGAAATTTTAACCAGCCTTGTTTAATATTTTACCTAAGAATTTAATAAAATATTACTATATTTAACAGTTAAGTCCCTAAAAAATAAATTAAATATCTTTACAAAACGTCAAAATATGATAACATTAATTAGAACGATAAAAGAGGTGAAGTAATGTTAGACTTTAGTAATGAAGAGTTTTATAATTTAATAAAGCCTATTGAATGTCACGAAGAATATCAAAACTTAAAAAATATCAAACATCATGGTATTACAAGGTATGACCATTCATATAGAGTTGCTTATTATTCATATATAATTACAAAGACCTTTGGTCTAGATTATAAAGAGACTACTCAAGCCGCTTTATTGCATGACTTTTTTAGTGATGATGTAGCCCACAAAAATCCAATTGCTAGATTAAGCCAGCATCCTAAATATGCTGTAAAAAACGCCCAAAGGATTATAAACCTTAGCGAAAAACAAATTGATATCATCGAAACACATATGTTTCCAATAACCTTTACTCCACCTAAATACTTAGAAAGCTGGATTGTAGATATTATTGATGATATTGCCTCTATTTATGAAAGAGGTCTAGGTTTAAGAAAATATTGTAAAACAGCAGCAATAGCTTTATATACATTAATATTTATGAATTTTAAATAAGAGGATAACCTCTTTTTCTTTTAATAAAAAACATTAAAAGTATTCCTGATTATCTTTGCTCTTTTAATTATTTATGATATAATCGAGGATAGGAAAGAAGTGGTGGTATGAGCAAAATATATATATTTGGACACAAAAAACCAGATACAGATTCAGTAATGTCAGCAATCGGCTTATCATATTTAAAAAATAAATTAGGAGAAAATACTGTCCCTAAAGTTTTAGGGGATATTAACAAGGAAACTCAATATGCACTTAAATATTTTAATTTAACTCCGCCAGAATATTTAAATGATGTTAAATTACAAATAAAAGATATTGACTATCATAAAAATTTCTTAATTAAAGAAACAGATTCGATCTATAATGGTTATCAAAAAATGTTAGAAGAAGGTCTAACTGGTCTACCAGTAGTTGACGAAAAAGGTTATTTCATTGGCTTAATTACGATTAAAGATTTATCTCATGTTATAGTCAATGAAAACGCGGAAGATTTATACACATCATATGATAATTTACTACATGTTTTAAAAGGAGAGGAAGTACTTCGCGTTGATGAAGAAATAATCGGTCATATTTTAGTTGCTGCCTACCGTAGCACAACATTTCTTCAAAATGTTAAACTACGTCGAGAAACGATATTAATTGTTGGGGATCGCCACAGCATTATTGAATATGCTGTAGAATCAGGTGTTAAATTAATCATTTTATCCGGTGATGCCCAAATAAAAGAAGAACACTTAGCAATTGCTAAAAGAAATGGCGTTAACATCATAAGAACACCATATACAACATATCATATTACTAGATTAGTTAGTCTAACCAACTATATAAAAACCATGATTAGAAGTTATAATCCAACCAAGTTTGAAAATACTGAATTTGTTGCTAATGTTACAGACATAAATAATCGTCTAAAACATACCAATTATCCAATTGTTGATCGTCGCAATAAGTGCCTTGGCCTTCTAAAAATAACTGACTTATCAGAAAAGCATCCCAAAAGAGTAATATTAGTTGACCACAATGAAAAACTTCAAAGCGTTGAAGGCATTGAAGAGGCCGATATTATTGAAATTATCGATCATCATAATTTGGGTAGTATTACAACAACAAGCCCAGTAAATTTCCGTAATATGGCGGTTGGTTCAACTTGCACCATTGTTTATACTTTATATAAAGAACGCAAAATAGAAATTCCAACCAATATAGCCGGAGCACTTTTATCTGGAATATTATCTGATACTTTAATTTTAAAGAGTCCAACCGCAACCGCAAAAGATGTTGAAGCAGTCCATGAATTAGCCCATCTTGCAGGAGTGGATTATAAAAAATATGGAATGAACTTATTAAAAGCCGGTACCTCATTAGAAGGCATGAGCAAAGAAGACGTTTTATATAACGACTTTAAAATTTATACTGTCGACGATAAAAATTTTGCCATTGGTCAATTCTTTACTATGAATTTTGAAGAAATTGAAAAAGATCTTTTAGACTATATTCATGTCCTAGATGAAGTATCCGAATCAAATAATTATAGCCTTGTTGCTTTATTTGTTACAGATATTATAAAAAATGGTAGCTATGTAATATTTAATACCAAAGGAAGAAACATCATTGAATTAGCTTATAATATTAAAAATATTCCTCAAGGTTACTTTATTGCTGGCTGCGTATCTCGGAAAAAACATGTAGTCCCTGTAATTATGCCAATATTTGAAAACTAAAGGAGAAAGTATGAAGAATATAATATTAATATTAAAAGGAGCTATTTTTGGTATAGCCAACATCATTCCCGGAGTAAGTGGGGGAACTCTTGCTTTAACTATGGGAGTTTATGAAGACTTAATATCTTCAATCAGTAATTTTTTCAAAAAACCTAAAGAAAGCTTAAAATTTATTTTACCTTTCATTTTTGGAGCAGCTCTATCAATTTTGTTAATGAGTAAAGTAATTAGCTTATGTCTTGACAAATTTCCTTTCCCAACAACGTTATTCTTTGTTGGACTAATTATTGGTGGTATCCCACTCCTAACTAAGAAAATAAAAAAGACTAAACCTAAAGGGCTTAATATTTTCTTATTTATTTTAACCTTTGCCCTTATTATATTTATGAATTTTATCAATAGCGGCACAAATAGTATAAATTTAGAAAACTTATCCATCATAACATATTTGCTTTTAGCTTTAGTAGGCTTAATTGCTGCCGCTACGATGGTAATTCCTGGTATCAGTGGTTCCTTTGTTTTAATGTTATTAGGTTTTTATGAACCAATAGTTAATACCATTAGTAATTTAACAGATTTTTCTCATTTCTTTCATAACATTGCAATTTTAATACCTTTTGGTATTGGGATTATTTTAGGAATTCTTCTAGTTTCAAAACTATTAGAATACCTATTTAAGTACCACGAAGTAAGTACATACTATGCCATATTAGGCTTTGTTATCTCAAGTGTTATTGTTCTTATTATGAATGCCTTATCAGTAAAAATATCTTTACCACATATAATAATTGGCTTAATTTTATTAGCCATTGCTACTATCATTGGTTATAAGTTAGGGGATGAGTAAATGCAAATCTTATCAATTATAATTTTAGGAATTATTCAAGGTATAGCCGAGTTTTTACCAATTTCTTCCTCAGCCCATCTCATAATATTTAGAGATTTATTTGGCCTTGGAACGGGTCTAAATGAAAGCCTTAATTTAACATTTGACTTAGCACTTCATTTTGGGACTTTACTATCAATAGCCGTTTTCTTTTTTAAAGATTTTCTAAATATGTTAAAAAATGGCGTTACTAAAGGCTTAAAAGATGATCAAGGGAAAATCTTTTGGTATCTAATTATCGCAACTATTCCCGCTGGTATTGCTGGAGTTTTATTTGACGATCTAATAGAAGGTGCTATTCGCAACAATTTTATAATTATTGCTCTAGCTTTAGGAATAATGGGTATTATAATATATTTGGCTGATTGCCATAGTAAAAGTAATCGTTCTCTTCAAGATATGACTATAAAAGACTCACTTATAATTGGTTGCAGTCAAATATTTGCCCTTATTCCTGGGTTTTCTCGAAGTGGCACAACAATTGCTGCAGCCAGACTTTTAGGTATAAATAGAGAAGACGCCGCTAAATTTTCTTTCTATCTAAGTGCCCCTGTAGTTTGTGGAGCTTTAGCTTTGGAACTACTAGATAGTACAGTTTGGGCTTTAATAGGTGCTAATATAGGAACCTTCATCTTAGGAATTTTAATATCATTCATAATAGGTTTACTATGTATCAAATATTTGTTAAAATATTTACAGAAACATAATTTTAAAATATTTCTGGTTTATCGCTTACTTTTCGCTTTAGCCATAATCTTAGTATTAATTTTGAGGTGAAAAAATGGATAATGCAAAACTTGGATTATTAACGACACTATTATTAGGAATATTTATTTTAATAGGAGCTTTAGTTGCCTTCATTGCTAAGAAAAAAGAAAAAGTTTCTGACTTTTCAATTGGACTGGCTCTAGGTGTAATGGTAATGTTGGTCATTTTAGATTTATTACCAGAAATAATAGAAAACTTAGGCTTAAAATATATTTATGTCTTTTTATTAGGAACTGCTTTTGGCTATTTTATTTTAAAAATATTAGACAAGTTTATTCCCGATCATGATCATAATGAAAACGCAAATCTTGATAAAAAAGAATTAAAAAGTAATTTGATTCATATTGGAGTAGTAACATCACTAGCTTTAGTTTTACACAATATTGTTGAAGGAATGGCCGTTTACGCCACCGTTTTAACTGATACCAAAATAGGTTTAGCTGTTACCTTAGGAATTGGCTTTCATAATATTCCCCTTGGGATGGTAATTGCCGCAACTTTTTACCAAAGCAATGAAAATATATGGAAGACAATATCAATAATTAGTGCTGTTTCCTTATCAACCTTTATTGGTGGTTTAATTATGTTCTTTTTAAATATAAGTACTATCAATCCTATATTACTTGGCACACTATTATCAATAACTTTAGGTATGGTATTATTTATTACATTAAGTGAATTAATTCCTCGTATTCGAGAAAGTAAAGATAAAAAAGTATGCTATATTGGCATTACAATTGGTGTTATTATCTTATTAATTTCATCATTAATATAATAAAGGAGTAAACCATGGAATATAATCTGTACACACTATTTTTAATATTTTTTATATATTCAATTCTAGGCTATATAATCGAATCAACTTTTGTCAGTATTAATCGTAAGGAAGCCGTTTTTAGCCGCGGTTTCTTGATTGGACCATATTTGCCTATTTTTGGTTTCGGCGGTCTATTTATGACTCTTACCCTTGAAAAATACAGCAATGATTTATTTGCCTTATTTATAATGAGTATGGTAAGCTGTCTAATTCTAGAATATGTATCCAGCTATATATTAGAAAAACTTTTTAAATTACGCTGGTGGGATTATTCTGAAAAACGATTTAACTTAAATGGCCGAATATGTTTAGAAATTGGTCTAATGTTTGGCGTTGCTGGTATAATTTCCATCAAATTTATAAATCACATTATAAAAAAATTATTTACCATTATTCCTGACAAAATCTTAATAATACTAGCCATTATCTTTGCTGTAATAATTATCATTGACTTCATTATTTCAACCAAAACAGTTATTAAGTTTAAAGATAATTTTGCTAGATATACTAAAGATTCAACTGGAGAAGTAAAGGCTAAAGTTCTTGAAGAATTAAGCAAAAATTCTTTCTTCATCAAACGATTAATTAAATCTTTCCCTAATGCTAAAGATAAACTAAATAAATATAAAGAATTACGGGAACAGTATTATAAAAAATTAAAAATAAAATCGAAGAATATGAAATAGTATTCTTTTATTTTGTCAAAAAATTTTGTATAATTAAAATAAAGTAGGAGGAAACATGAAAATAAAAGAAAATATTAATGAAAACATTTTTCGTGGTTATGATATAAGAGGAATATATCCAACAGAAATTGATGAAGATACAGTTTATACAATCGGATTGGGTTTTGGCAGTTACATTAAAAGTCTTGGGAAAACAACTTGTGTAATTGGTTTTGATAATCGCATAAGTAGTCCTAGTCTTCACAATGCTTTAGTATCTGGAATAATTAAAACTGGTATTAATATTATATCTTTAGGAGAATGTACAACACCAATGTATTATTACGCCTGTATAAAACTTGGTATATATAGTGGCATAATGATTACTGCTTCCCATAATCCCAAAGACGATAATGGCCTAAAATTTGCTTTCGACGAAAGAGGGAATTGTAAAGGTCAAGAAATAAAAGATTTCTTAGCCTACATTAAAAAAGGTAATTTTTCTAGTGGTGAAGGTAAAGTAGAAAATTATGATATTAGAGAAGACTATTTAAAACTATTTAAAGAAAATTTAACTTTTGGCCCTCGCCGTGTTAAAGTTGTAATTGATCCAGGCAACGGCACAACAAGCATTATTGCTAAAGAATTATACGAAATGTTCCCATTAGATTTAACGATCATCAACAATGAAAGTGATGGCAATTTTCCAAATCACCATCCAGATCCATGCGTTGAATCTAACCTAGAACAGCTAAAAGCTAAAATGTTAGAAGTCGGGGCTGATGTTGGTCTTGCTTTTGACGGCGATGGTGATCGAATAGGGGTAATATCTAATAGTAATAAATTCATTCCTACCGATAAATATATGATTATAATAATTAGAGATATTATTAATAAGGTAGCTAAAAAAGAATTTTTATATGACGTCAAATGTTCTAAATCTTTAAGCGATGAAATAGAAAAACTTGGTGGTAAAGGAATTTGTTATCGTACTGGCAATTCTTATACCAAAGCAGCAGTTCGCGATAATAACTTACCATTCGGTGGGGAATTATCAGGCCACGTATATTTTAATGATAAATGGCCAGGCTTTGATAGTGGACTATATGCTGGTCTAAGATTACTAGAAATTTTATCTCACACAAATAAAAATGTTGATGATTTACTTGCTGGAATAAATGAGTATTATTCAACCCCTGAATTAAAATTTACAAGTCCAGATGATAAAAAATTTCAAGTCATTGAAAAAGTTTTATCTTATGTTCAAGAAAAAAAATATAACTACTTAACAATTGATGGCATAAAAGTTTTATTTGAAGATGGCTGGGCTCTAGTTCGTGCCAGTAACACCGGGCCAAATATTACTGCTCGCTTTGAAGCTAGTACGAAAGAACGCTTAGATCTAATACAAAAAGAATTTACTAGTATTATCGAAAAATATAATATTTAATAAGTAATTATAAGCTAGCTAGTAAAATAGTTACAAAAGTAACTATTTTTTAACGAGAAAATAAATAATAGATAAATAAAAGGAAGGACTAATATGGCAATTAGTGAAAAAGAATTTCAAATTGAAACCAAAATTTTACAAAAAGTAGAGCATCTTTTGAATGAAACCATAACAAGCTTAGGTGAAGATGTTAATACTGATAGTGAAAACTTAGTTGAATTTAAAAAGATGATGTGGGCCGACGCTTCTAGTTTTGATGATGGTGAAATGAGTCAAGTAATGGTTGCTACTTCCCAAGAGGCTGAAAAAGTTTTCCAGAAACAGGAGTATTATAAAAAACTTTGCCAAATTAAAGACAAACCATACTTTGCCTCAATCGTTTTCAAAGATGATCAAAATCAAATCCACAATATCTATATTTCCTTAACCTATTTAAAAGATAAACAATTAAATAATATTTTATATGACTGGCGAAGCCCAATTTGTAGTTTATTCTACGACTATGAAGTAGGAGAGTGCGAGTATAGTGCCCCAGGTGGCATTTACCATGGAGAATTAAAAAGAAAAAGACAATATAAAATCGCCGATAATCATTTAGTTGGTGTCTTCGATAATTCCTTAAATATTGATGATGAAATTCTCCAAGAAGTACTAGCTGCCGAATCTACCGACAAAATGAAAAATGTTGTAAATACAATTCAACAAGAACAAAACAAAGTTATTCGTAATTTAGAAGATAACAATTTAATAGTTCAAGGTATAGCTGGTAGTGGTAAAACAACTGTTGCTCTTCATCGCATTGCCTTTCTTTTATACCGCTTAAAAAATCTCACTAGTAATAATATATTAATTTTTTCACCAAACAATATTTTTACAGAATACATATCTGATGTTCTTCCTTCATTAGGCGAAAAAAACACCCTTCAAACAACCTTTAATGACTACCTTTCATTTTTCATTACAGAATATAAAGATATTGAAACATTCACTGATTTTATTTCCCGGTATTATACATATCAAGAAACTAATACCGATTTAGTTAAATATAAACAAAGCGATAAAATCATTACGGACATAGATAATTATTTAAATGACTATCTATCATCTTGTCGCTTCACAGGCCCTGTTATTGAAAATGAAATCAATATTGTAACAGAAGAAGAATTAAATGAAATGCTTCACAATAAATATAGCCGTCTTCCACTTTTTGAACGAATAGATGAAATGGCTAAAAGATTATCATCAAACTTCTACAAAGGAAGTAGTAAAAAAGTTAAAACATTTATTAAATTAATGAAAGAAGAAGCCAACTTTACTAAAGATTATAAAGAAATATATAAGAATTTCTTTCAAAGTAAATATTGCTCTATTTCACTTTCAGAACATGAAATAAATACATTTATAAAAAAAGACATTCTTAATTATGAAGACGCTTTATTATTTAGTTACATCAAAGGTACACTAGAAGGTTTCCCATACGAGAATAATATTAAACAAGTGGTAATTGATGAAGCTCAAGATTATAATCGTCTCCAATATATAATAATCAGTAAAATTTTCCAAAAAGCAGATTTTACCATTTTAGGTGATGTCAATCAAAATATTAATCCTTATTATCAATATCAATCATTAAAAGAATTAAGTAGTATTTTTAAAGGCGATACTAAATATTTAGAATTATTAAAAACCTATCGTTCGTCTCCTGAAATAATAGCCTACACTAATAAAATTCTTAATTTAAAGCATGTAAATGCTATTCGTAAAGATAACAATAAACCAATCGTTTTTCGCAAAAATACAGCTTGTTTAAAAGAAAGTTTAATTGAAGATATTAATCATCTCCAAAGTATTTATAAAAGTACAGCCATAATTACTAAAGATAATCGTGAAGCAGAAAAATTATATGATCTTTTAAAAGATGATTTAAAAATTTCTTTAGTAGACATAAATACTAAAAAGTTTGAAAAAAACCTTATAATTATTCCATCATATGTAGCTAAAGGTTTAGAATTTGATAGTGTTATAATATATAATGATCGCGATAATTCCTATCGTAAAAATGAACGTAATTTATTATATGTTGCGTGTACTAGATGTCAGCACGAACTATATATTTACAACTAAATCTCATAAAAGCTCTAGAAAAAAAGCTAGATCTTTTATTATAAATATTTATTAACCTTATAAATATCATAAAATGCTACTGCCAAAACATTTAAAGCAATTGCCAAAATAAGACCCCAAATTCCAATTTTAAAAAAAGAAAATATAAATAAACCACCGGTTCTAATTACCATTCCAAGTATAGCCCCAAACATAACATCACGACTTTTTCCCATTGCTTCAAGTGCTGATGACAATGGAGCTTGAATATACTGAAAAAGACAAATAGGAGCAAGCATTTGTACATAGAGCTTACCAGCTGTAGTGTGATAAATAACTTTTAAAAAAAAGGAGGGGAAAAGAACAAAAAAGATCATAACAGGAATCCCAATAATTAAAGAAATTGTAATTGCTTGTTTTAATTTTCTCTTAACATTATCATATCTTTTATTTACATATTCTCTTGCGACAATTGGTAAAAGTGCTTGAGAAATTGCATTAGTAAAAAAAGATGGCAATAAAACAAGTGGCATTACATATCCCGACAAAATACCATATTCCCTCGTTATAAAGCTTTGTGAGTATCCACAATGTAATAGAACCAAAGTTAAAATAATTGGCTCTAAAAAATAACCAAGACTTCCAACTAATCGTCCTGTCGTATTAGGAATTCCAATAGATAATGATTCTAAAATATATATTTTACTAGGAATTAAGTCTTCTTTCTTAATAACAACCTTCCTAGGCAAAAAGAAAAACAAAACCAGTATCGAAATCCCCTCACTAATAATATTAGAAAGAATTATATAGCAAACTGCATAATTAAGTCCTTTATCCTCAAAGAAAGGTATGCCAACAACCATTAATATTAATCTAACAACATCCTCTAATAAATTTGAAATAACATGTGGCAACATTTTTTCTTTACCAAAAAAATAACTTCGGCAAATACTTGAAATACTAGTAAATGGAATAACTAAAGCAATAGCTATAATTCCATAATAAGTATCCGCATTATGTAATAATTTATTAGCAAGAACAGGTGCAAATAAAATAATTACCAGCATTAAAATTAAATTAATCATTAAAACAACACTAAGTATTGAAAAAAACAATCTTTTATTATTTTTTTTATCTTCTGCTATCAACTTACTTAAAGCAATCGGCATTCCAAATTGACTAAGTCCAATAAATAGTGAAAAGGTAGGTAGAATTAGCATATAAAGACCTAATCCCTCAGTACCAATCATTCTACTCATAACTATTTTAATAATCATACCTAGTAATTTAGTAAAAAAACCACCAACTAGTAGTATAAGTGTTGACTTAATAAATTTTTCTTTCATAATAAAATATATGTAATAAAATAAAAAATTATATTAAAATATCAAAATATATGTTAAAATGAAATTATAAACAATAACATAAGATTGTAAAAAGATGTAAATCGAACAAATGTAAAAAGATGTAAAAGCACGCTGTCAAATATTAATTAAAATGCTCCTAAAATTTGAAACAATCTTTTATTGAAAATTTACATGTGGTATTCTTATATCAGAGGTGGACATAATGACTGAATTAATTAACTTTTTAACTTCTAAGGAAATAATTATGGTATACATCGTTGTTGCCGTAGCCTGTTTCTTATATTTTATTATTCATTTAATTGATAAACATTACTATAAAAGAAAACAAAGACATAATACTAAGGAATTAAATAGACTAGTTGAAAATATAAACTATGAATTATCTAAAGAAAGAAGCGAAGATATAGCAATCGTTAAAGATGAAAACTTAAACGATGAGGTCGCTCCAACTTATGTTGAACCAGTTTTAGAGGAATTAGTAGTCGAAGAAGAAAAAGAGGTAGCCCCAGAGGAATTATTAGTAGAACAAACTCAAGTTGAACCAGTTGAAATAGAGAAAAAAGAAAACGAAAATGAAACTATCACCACTAAGCAACCAACTCTAGACCAAGAACCAGCTGTAGTTGAAGAAGTCGCTGAAGTTTTAGAAAGTAATAATGCTAACTCATTAGAAAATTTAGAGGAAGAAACACTAGATTATACAACTGCAGAGCCAAATCAAACAGAAGCTCAAGCTGAATTAAGAAAATTAACCGAAGAATTGATGAAAGCAGAACAAGAATCTAAAAACATTGATTTAACTAGTTATGAAGAAATGCAAGAAAAAGAAGCTATTATCAGTTTAGATGAGCTATTAAAAAGAAGTAAAGAAATGTATGAAAATAACGAATTAACACAATATGCTGATGAAGGTAATGAGCCAATTAGTTTAGAAGATTTAGAAAGAAAAGTAAAAGAATCTTTAGAAGAAGACGAAATACTTACTCAACCAACAAGTGACTTTATAGAAGAACCAGTACTTTCACCAATAACTATTGAAGATAAAGAAAGCGAAGTAGTACCAGAAATAGCAACACCAACAAAAGAAAATAAATTCGTTATGGATGATTTTTATACTATTAAAGCTCAAGAACCAAAAAAATCAACTACTGCTTATCAACAATATAAAAGCATGCCTGTAATTTCTCCTGTATATGGAATTGAAAAAGAGCCAACAGCCAGTGATATCGAACTTGAAAATACAGCTAGCTATGAAAAACTAGATGAAGAAATTAAAAAAACTAATGAATTTTTAATGACCCTTAAAGAATTACAAGAAAAATTAGATTAACTCAGAAATTTCTGAGTTTTTTTTATGAAATAGCCCAATTTTTTCGTACAATAAATATAGATAATTGAAAAAACTAACAACTCATGCTATAATATGTTAACGGAAAGGGGAGCTAAATATGAAAAAAATAATTATAATTACTCTAATGACATTATTAATTGCTCCGCCAACTTTTCAAGAAGTAAAAAAAATAATTTCCAAAAATGAAACAAATAAAGAAAATATTCAAGCTGAAAATATTGCTCTTCCTGAAAATAATATATCTTTAATAAAAGAAGAGGTTAAAGTTGCTGAAACAACAAACCAAAATACTCAAGATGCAGAAATAATTAACTATATAGATTTTTTAAATGAGGAAATAACCAATCTAACTTCCTCAACAGAAAAACCTAAAAAAATGTCCTCAAAATTAAAAAGCATCTTCATAACTTTAACAGATTTCGTTTTTTACAATGGTCAAATAAATGGTGTAACATTTAATGACTTAACATTATCAGCCAAAGAAAAAGTATTAGAAATCTATAGTGAAATAGATCAAAAAATCGAATCTGCATACCCAAATTATCAGGAAATTCTTAAAACAAAAATATCTCTATCATCGTCTAGTATAAAAGAAAAAGTAGCTAGTTTAAAAGAAGACCTAGCTAAACAGTATCAAGAAAAACTCGGAGAGGAAACATACAATAATACAGTTGAAATATTTGAAGAAGATATAAATAATTTAAAAGAAACTACCACTCCAACTATTAAGTTTTTCAAAGATGAAACAAAAAAAACATACGAAAATATAAAGGATAAATCAAACGAATGGTACCAAAATTTTAAAGAAAGTAGTGATTAATATGCGTAGTGTTGGTATATTAACTTTAGGTTGTAAAGTAAATACTTATGAAAGTGAATATGTAGCTAATTTATTAAAAGAAAATGGCTATGAAATAAAAAGTTTTGACGATATTTGTGATGTATACATAATTAATACATGTACCGTTACAAATACCAGTGATATTAAATCTCGTAAAATGATTCGTAATGCCATTAGAAAAAATAAAGACGCTTGTGTTATTGCGATGGGCTGCTTTATTGAAGCTAATAAAGACTATAATGTCGAAGGGCTAGATATTGTTATTGGAAATAAAGACAAATCTAAGATCCCATCTTTAATTGATGAGTATTTTGCTAAACGTGAAACCATTAGACGTCTTTATTCTGATGATAAAGAAGAATTTGAAGACATGTACATAACTGACTTCATCGGAAGAACTAGAGCCTTTGTAAAAATTCAAGATGGTTGTGAAAACTTTTGCAGCTATTGTATTATTCCTTATGTTCGTGGTAAATGCCGTAGTAAAGATAAAGAAAAAGTCCTAGCCGAAGTAACTAATCTTGTCAATAATGGTTATCAAGAAATTGTTCTAACAGGTATTCATACCGGAAATTACGGTGTTGATTTAAATATAACCTTTGCCGAACTTCTAAAAGAATTAATTAAAATTCCTGGGCTTAAACGCTTACGAATATCTTCAATTGAAGTAACTGAATTAACTGATGAAGTTCTAGAAGTACTTAAAAGCAGTAATATTATTGTTGATCATCTTCACATACCTCTTCAAGCTGGAAGCAATGAAGTATTAAAATTAATGAATCGTAAATACGATTTAAATAAATATTTTGAAATAATTGCTAAAATACGTAAAATTCGCCCAGAAATTTCTATAACTACCGATGTAATAGTTGGTTTTCCTGGGGAAACGAAAGAAATGTTTGATCAAACAATTAAAACTTGTCGTGATCTAAAATTAACTAAGATTCATGTTTTCCCATATAGTGAACGTCAAGGAACAAAAGCCATGGAACTTCCTAATCATGTTGCCCCTGAAGAAAAAAAACTTAGGGCTAGAAAACTATTAGAAGTATCTAAAGAATTAGAACTTAACTATTATAAAAAATATTTAGACAAAGAAGTAGAAGTTCTAATAGAGGAAAATAAAGACGGCTATAGCTTAGGACATACTAGTAATTACTTACATGTCAAAATTAAAGGAGATATTAAACCTAATACCTTTGTCAATGTAAAAATAAAAACAATAGAGTATCCATATTGTATAGGAGAATAGAATAAGTATTATTCTATTTTTCATTTATCATAATTTTTAATATCTTGACGAAAACGAACAAACAACTTATTATAAAGTAAGAATAGTTTAATAAAAAAGGTGGTGATAATTAGTGCCAAGCTATATTAAAGGTAACTATCGAAAAAGTATCTATCAAACAGCCCAAGGCTATAACATAGGACTTTTTAAAGTATCAGATACAAATGATGAATCACTAGCTGATTATATTGGTAGAACCATAACCTTTACTGGCTATTTTCATGAATTAAATGATCTTGATACCTATCTTTTTTATGGAAAAATAGTTGAGCATCAAAAGTATGGAGAACAATTTCAAGTAGAAAGTTATGAAAGATGTATGCCGGAAGAAAAAGATTCAATTATTGAATTTTTAACAAGTGGTTTATTTAAAGGAATAGGAGAAAAAAAGGCAAAATCAATCGTCGATGTCTTAGGTACTGATGCC
Organism: bacterium; assembly: GCA_029099845.1. Lineage (GTDB taxonomy): Bacteria > Bacillota_I > Bacilli_A > RF39 > UBA660 > CAG-877. The sequence continues at coordinate 42,090 of JAQXOT010000014.1, read as the reverse complement.
TTAAAAATAATTTTAGAAAATCCAGATAATTTAATCTTAATCCCAGGAATAACCAAAAATAATATTACTGTGCTTCATGAAAAATTAAAAGAATACGAATCCAGTTATGAAACCATTATATATTTATCTAATTTAGGTTTTTCCACTAAAGATTCCATGTTAATTTACAATTTTTATAAAAACCAAACTAAAAGTGTAATTGAAGAAAATATCTATCAATTAATAAAAGACATCTATACTTTAACTTTTAAGAAAATAGATCAAATTGCCTTAAAAAAAGGTATAGAAAAGACTGCTCCTATAAGAATAGAAGCTGCTATCATCTATATAATGAATGAAATAAGCTCAACTTATGGACATAGTTATTATCTTTTCGATGAAGTAGCAAACTTTCTCCCTAAAGTTTTAGAAACGCAAATTACAAGAGAACAATATATAGAAGCTTTAACTACTTTAGAAAAAAGATTAGACATTATTGTTAAAAATGAAAAATATTATTTAAAAGAAATGTACGAGGCTGAAACTTTAATTGTAAAAAGATTCCGTCTTTTAGAACATAATCCAATAAACACTTCTAAAGACTTAATGTCAAAAATTTCTGATATAGAAAGCTTTTATAATATAAAGTTCAATGAAGCTCAATATCAAGCAATCAAAGAAAGCTATGAGAAAGACTTTTTAATTATAACTGGTGGTCCAGGTACTGGAAAAACAACGATTATGAAAGGTATAACTGAACTTTATCGTCAAATGAATAAGCTTTCTTATGAAAAATTGCAAGAAAAGATCGCCTTACTAGCTCCAACTGGTCGAGCAGCCAAAAGGATGAGCGAAGCAACAGGTCTTAAATCATCAACTATTCATCGTTTTCTAAAATGGCAAAAAGAAACTAATAAGTTTCAAGTAAATGAGTACAATAAAAGTAAAGTTGAATTTGTTATTATTGATGAAGCTAGTATGATAGATACCTATTTAATGGCTAGTCTTTTAAAAGGCATTTCAGTTAACACCAAAGTAATTTTAGTAGGAGATGATCAACAATTACCATCCGTAGGTCCTGGTCAAATTCTTCACGATTTAATTAGTAGTGAAAAACTTTCAGTCGTTAAATTAACAGAATTATATCGTCAAGGAAAAGATTCAAAAATTATAACTTTAGCATACGATATTAGAAAAGGCCAAGTAAATCAAGACGTTTTCAATATAGCCGAAGATTTAACTTTTATTAATTGTCCTGTTAATGAAGTAATCCCAAATATTGTTGAAATTGCTACAGTCTATAAAGATATATCATATAAAAATTTTCAAATATTAGCTCCAATGTATAAAACATTAGTTGGAATTGACGAAATAAATAAAAACGTTCAAAGTATATTTAATCCCAAAACAAAAAATCAACAAGAAATAAATGTTGGAGAAGTTACCTTTAAAGAAGGAGATAAAGTAATTCAGCTAACTAATATGCCAGAAGAAAATGTCTACAATGGTGATATTGGCATTATTGAACGTATTACTACGACCCCTAAAAAAGAAATAACCATTGATTTTGATGGCAATATAGTCAAATATACTCCTTCAAATTTTAACAATTTTCGTCTAGCCTATGCTATTTCCATTCACAAAGCTCAAGGGAGTGAATTTAATATTGTAATTATTCCTCTTGTAAAAAACTATAATAAAATGTTATATCGCAAGCTAATATATACTGCTGTAACTAGAAGCAAAGAAAAATTATACTTAATCGGCGACTTTGACGCCTTAAAAATGGCCGTATCAAATGATTTAGCTGATATTAGGCGAACAACCATCAAAGAATTTTTAATTAACGGTATAAAATAAATTAAATTTATCATACTAAAATTGAGGTGATAAATTATGGAAAAGAAAGGCTTAGCCTTGGCTGCCATGATTGGTGGTATGGCAGCAGCTGGCTACTATTATTTAAAGAAAAATCCCGACGTTATCTGTGAAATGCGAAAAATGACTAAGGAATTAGCCAAAAAAACTTATGAAAAATTAGATAACTAAATAAAGATTAGAGAAAGCTCTAATCTTTTTTATAGTAATTAGTAATAATAGTAAAATAACTACTTCTTAAATTAAAATAATAAATTACTATATTGTAAAAAAAACAGTCCTATAGTAAAATAGCAAATAAAAAAGGAGTTTTCTATGTTTAGTAGTCATAGTGTAGACACAGAAATAATTGATGAATTTGAACTGGTATCTATTTTATCAGCTACTTTTAAATTGCCAGAATATCAAGTATTTTTCCTTATAGAAAAAGTAAATCCCAACTCTTTACTATACAAAAAAATAGCTAAATTAATCAAAAAAATTGGAATTAATAAAGTAAAAAAGCAACATGAAATAGGCCGCCAAGCAATTATTGACGCCGAAAAAAATGAATTTGATCGCAAATTAACCAGCATGACAGGAACTTTTTTGAAAGAAATTGAAGCCAGTTTTCAAGAAGAAAATATTAATATTCCAACCTCTGCTATCAAGAACATTGATTCCTTTCTATATTTAATAAATTCTAATTATTACGATGACTTAAAAGAAAAAAATCCTAATCTTCGACGTGAATTTTTAATAGAACAATTATTATTTCTAATTACTTCTTATTTGAAAGAAACATCTATCTTTAGTTTTACAGAAGATGATGCTAAAGAAATTTTAAACAAATGTTTATTTATTGATTCTAATCTAAAAACTAAAATTTTAGAAGAATTTATATCAGCCAAAAGTAAACATCGTAAAAATATTAGTTACCAAATTATTCACAAAGACATCCTTGGTGGTAAAGATGCTTATTTAACAGCCCGTGATCAGGCCAATCATAACCGAGTGCCAGAATGGAAAGTTGACAATGAATATAATTACATAACTTTAATTGAAGCTTTAGAAGTATGTGAAGACATAGAAGAACTAGATCTTGGCAGTGCAGAAGATCTATGCTGGGATTTACCATTTATTCAAAAAATGATGACTTTTATTCATACTAACTATAAAGATGAACTACTGCAATTTAATGAAGAATATTCTAGTTTCCAATTAACATCAGGCTTTCTTCTTTATACTATGGCTTATGCCTTAGAAGAGGAGATACCTGAAGTAACCAGTGATGTTGTCCTAGCAAGCTTTGCCGAATGGCCATCTTTACCATTTAATCTTAAATTAAAAATAATAGATGATTTATTTGAACAAGAAAACTTAGACTACTCATATCATCCATATCGTGATAAAAAGCCAGAACATAAAGCGTATCAAAAAAAGATTATTATTTTAAAAAAAGAGCCAAATGATAGTAATTTATAAATAAAAAATAATATAAATGGGTTAGGGGGATATATATGTTAGAACTATATAAAGGAAATAAAGACATTGAAGATGCTGAAATTATGAGCCAAGCAAAAGATGAAAATAAAACGGATGAGGCAGATACTAAAACTAATAAATTAGATAAAAGTTTAGAAATAATTTCTAGTGTATGTCTATCTATCTCTATTTCATCTTTACTAAATGTCCTTTGGGGTAAAACAGAAGGAGTTAAAACATTACTAGCTATCACTGGAGCTACCGTATTATTATCTCCAACTGTTAATTTTGGTTTAAAGAAATTAAAAGAAGAACTGGAAAATAGAGCAAAAAAAGATATTAGAGAAGCATCCAAACTAGCTGATATTATTCAAGAGGAAACTAATTCTTCTTCTGAAATTACAAGTACAACCTCTATATTTTTAACTGAAATAGTTACTAAATTTCAAGAAGAAAATATTACACTACCCACTGAACAAATTCTTACCATAAACCAATTTTTATATTTAATCAATGCCAATTATTATGAAAAAATTATTGAAAAAAATAAAGAACTTACTAGAACACAGCTTCTAGCGTTGATGCTTGAAAAAATAAGTACGTATTTAAAAGAAACAAAAAGAGAAACTTTTGATGCTACCGATGTTTCTAACTTGCTATATTATTGCCCTTTTATAGAAGAAAAACTAAAAATGGCAATTAATAATGAGTTTGAACAAGGCCCAGTAATTACCCATGAATCTACAATGTATGAAATAAGAAGAGATGCCCCAATAGATTTAGCGCATCATGGAAAAAATTCCCCATTAAAAACATCTGAAGGCTTCGATATTGATAATGGTAACGATTACTATGAATTAATATTAAGTCTTCTTCAAGATCAAGAATATTATGCCGAAAAAAGCTATAGAAATCCCCGCGATATCGACTGGGATATAGGCTATCTAAAAAAAGTTGTAAAAATAATAGTTAGAGATCATGAAGAAGAATTATTAAAACGAGACAATAACTATCCAACTTTTCATATGGTGGCCTCCCTTGCTGATAATTGCTTAATGTATGCCTTAATAAATAATAAGAATATGGTTGATCAAGACGTAATAATTAAAACATTCAAAAATTGGGATTACCTTTCATTTGATCTTAAACTGTCCATCCTAGATACTCTTTTTACTGAAGAAAATATAGACTATAGTAATCATCCTTTTGGTGTTTCTAAAAAAAGAGTAGATCATCTAACCCAAAAAATAATTAGATTTAAACCCAAACAAACTATAGAGTCGGAATAATCCGACTTTTTCCTTGCTAGCCAATAAATTTGTCAAAAAAAGTAAACTTTGATTGAAAAGAAAACTTATTTTCGTTATAATAACATATAGTTAAATATTAGGAGTGATAACAATGGCAATAAAGTATGATGAGACATCGATTAAAGTTCTTGAAGGACTAGAAGCAGTAAGAAAAAGACCAGGTATGTATATTGGGTCAACCGACAAAAGAGGTCTTCATCATCTAGTATGGGAAATTGTTGATAACTCAATAGACGAGGCCATTAATGGTTTTGGTGATTATATAAAAATAACAATTCATAAAGATAAATCCATAAGTGTTGAAGATCATGGCCGTGGCTTACCAGCTGGAATGCATTCAACCGGCAAATCAACTCCAGAAGTAATTTTCACAGTTTTACACGCCGGTGGTAAATTCGAAAGTGAAGGCTATAAAGTATCCGGTGGTTTGCATGGTGTTGGTTCTAGTGTTGTTAATGCTTTATCAAAATGGTTAGAAGTAACAATAAAAAGGGACAAAAAAGAATACTACATTCGTTTTGAAGATGGAGGCCACACCGTTGTTCCACTAAAAGAAGTTGGAACTACCAACAAAACTGGAACAACGGTTAGATTTTTACCAGATGATGAAATTTTTACCACTACTAATTTTTCTTACACAACAATTTGTGAAAGAATGCAGGAAAGCGCCTTTCTTTTAAAAGGAATTACTATTGAAGTTATAGATGAAGAAGACGAACGCAGTGCAAAGTTTCATTATGAAAGAGGAATTGAAGAATTCGTTGAAGAATTAAACAAAGGCAAAAATCCTATTCATAAAGTTTTGTCTATCGGCGGTACCAAAGAAAAAATTGAAGTAGAAATAGCTCTGCAATATACTGATTCCTATAATGAAAATATTGTTAGCTTTGTAAATAACGTAAAAACGATAGATGGTGGTTCGCATGAAGTTGGTTTTAAAACTGCCCTTACCAAAGTATTCAACGACTATGCCAAAAGTAATGGCTTTGTCAAAGGCAAAGATAAAGCCTTTGAAGGTAGTGACGTTAGGGAAGGGCTAACCGCTGTAATTAGTTTAAAAGTTCCAGAAGGAATATTACAATTCGAAGGTCAAACCAAAGGCAAATTAGGAACACCACAAGCCCGTGTTGCCGTAGAAGCAATTGTAACAGAGCAAATTAGGACTTACTTAGAAGAAAATAAAGCAATAGCAACAGAAATAGTTAATAAAAGTCTAAAAAGTAAAATTGCTCGTGAGGCAGCTCGTAAAGCTAGAGAAGAAGCCAGAAAAGGTACTAAGAAAAATAGTAAGGAACGTTCACTATCTGGTAAACTTGCTCCCGCTCAAAGTAAAGATAAAACTAAAAAAGAGTTATTCTTAGTTGAGGGAGATTCTGCTGGTGGTTCAGCAAAGCAAGGTCGTGATAGGCGCTATCAAGCTATTCTTCCTTTACGTGGAAAAGTTTTAAATACCGAAAAAACTAGGGAAGAAGAAATTTTAAAAAATGAAGAAATCAATACAATGATATATACTATTGGTGCTGGTTATGGCTCTAACTTTGATATTAAAGATTGCGAGTATTCCAAAGTAATTATCATGTCCGATGCTGATGAAGATGGTGGACACATTCAATGCTTACTACTAACTTTCTTTTATCGTTACATGAGGCCTCTAATTGAAGATGGCCGCCTATTTGTTGCCTTACCACCATTATTTAAAATTCAAAGTGGTAAAAATATTGAATATGCCTACACCATTGAAGAAATGCAAGCCAAAAGTAAAGGAAAACGTTGCGAAATTCAGCGTTACAAAGGACTTGGTGAAATGAATGCCGACCAACTTTGTGAAACCACTATGAAACCAGGCAGTAGAACTCTAATTAGAGTAAATATTGAAGATGCCCAACTAGCAGAAAAACGTGTTTCCGTCCTAATGGGTGATGATGTTACACCTAGAAAAGAATGGATTGATGAAAATGTTGAATTTACTCTAGAAGATAACTACGAAATCTAAGTTTATAATATTTCTTTTATCTAACATTCTCTTAATAAAATAATTAGTAAGAACTAAAAATAAAATTGCTAACTTAATAAATAGAATTTACTAACTAAAAAAATTTAGTAAAGGACATAAACTTTATCTAAAATATTTAATTCTATTTAATAAAAAATATAAAAAAATAATTAGAAAGTAGTGAAAACATGGCAAAAACTAAGTCAGAAACAGAAGAAGTAATTGAAAAAATATTTGATTACACACTAGAAGATATAATGGGTGAAAGATTTGGTAGTTATTCAAAATACATTATCCAAGATCGTGCTATTCCTGATGCTAGAGATGGTCTTAAGCCTGTTCAACGCCGTATTTTGTATTCAATGTATAAAGAAAAAAATACCTATGACAAAGGTTATCGTAAAAGTGCCAAAACGGTAGGAGATGTTATTGGTAATTACCATCCTCATGGCGACAGCTCTATTTATGACGCTATGGTAAGAATGTCACAACCTTGGAAGACACGTTTACCATATATAGATATGCATGGTAATAATGGATCAATTGATGGTGACTCTCCCGCCGCTTATCGTTATACCGAAGCTCGTCTTTCAAAAATTAGTAATGAAATGCTTCGTGATATTGATAAGAATACGGTTGAATTTTCACCAAACTTTGATGACACGACGACAGAACCAACTGTCCTACCAGCCAGATTCCCAGCCCTTTTAGTTTACGGGGCACAAGGAATTTCTGCCGGTTATGCAACTAATATCCCACCTCATAATTTAACGGAAGTAATTGATGCTACCATTTATCGTATTGAACACCCAGATTGCACATTAGATGATTTAATGAAATTTGTTAAAGGCCCTGATTTTCCAACTGGAGCCATTGTTGAGGGAATTTCTGGAATTAAAGACGCTTATCGCACAGGGCGTGGAAAAATCAATATTAAAAGTAAATATACTTTTGAAGAAGATAAAAACAAATTATCATTAGTAATTACTGAAATTCCATTTGAATCTAATAAGTCCTTATTAGTAAAGAAAATAGACGATATTAGAATAGACAAAAAAATCGATGGAATAATTGAAGTAAGGGACGAATCAGCTGCTGATGTTAGAATTGTAATTGATTTAAAGAAAAATGCCAACAAGGAATTAATTTTAAACTATTTATTGAAAAATACTGACATGCAAATAAGTTACAACTTTAATATGGTTTCAATTGTTAATCGTAGGCCAAAGTTATTAAGTCTTGAAGATGCTCTAGATGCCTTCATCGCTCATCAAAAAGATGTTGTAAAACGAAGAACAGAATTTGATTTGGCTCATGCCAAAGCTAGATATCATATCGTTGAAGGGCTAATTAAATGTATCTCAATTTTAGATCAAGTAATAAAAACTATCCGTGCTTCTAAAAATAAACAAGATGCTAAAGACAATTTAGTAAAAGAATACGACTTTACTGAAGAGCAAGCTGAAGCTATAGTAGTTTTACAATTATATCGCTTAACTAATACTGACGTTGTTGCCTTAGAAAACGAAAAAGCATCCCTTGAAAAAATCATTAATGGCCTAACAGCTATTTTAGGCAGTGAAGATGTCTTGAAAAACGTTATGAAAAAAGATCTACGCGACGTAAGAAATGATTATCCAACGCCGAGAATTACTGAAATAAAAGACGAAATAACAGAAATTAAAATTGATAGTTCGGCTATGATTCCTAAAGAAGACGTAGTTGTTATGGTTACTAAAGATGGTTATATAAAAAGAACTTCTTTCCGCAGCTATACGGCATCAAATCCTGAAGATATTACTATTAAAGACAATGACTACATTTTAGGCATATATGAAATGAATACCGTTGACACGATTTTGTTATTTACAACTTCTGGTAATTACCTTCATATACCAGTTCACATTATTCCAGATTTAAAATGGAAAGATATGCCTAAACATGTTAGCAATATAATAGAACTTGCTCCAGAAGAAGCAATCGTTTCAGCTATTCCAGCCTATGGTTTTGAATCAGATAAAAATATAATTATAGCAACTCGTGATGGAATGATTAAACGTTCTTGTTTAAAAGACTTTAAACTACAGCGCTATTCTAAAGCCACTAGTTGCATTAAACTAAAAGATAATGATACTGTAATATCAGCACTTTTAGAAACTGAAGATTATGTTTTCCTAACCACCGATTCTGGTTACGGCTTAATCTTTAAAACTGATGAAATCCCACTAGTTGGTGTTAAAGCTTCTGGTGTTAAAGCTATAAAATTAAAAGATGATAATTTAATCTCAGTAAATAACTTTAATCCAACTAAAGACGAATATCTCTCATTAATTACTGATAAAGGTACTGGTAAAAGAATTAGACTTAATGAATTTGAAATATCATCACGTACGCGTCGTGGTCTACAAGTAATAAGAGAAATCAAAACTAATCCACACCACATTATCAAAACTTTTATTACTGACTCAAAAAACTATATCGGCATCAAAAATGATGATATTAATACAGTTAAACTAACCGAGCTACCAATAAGTGATCGCTATTCAATTGGTACGCAAATATCAAAGCACAATTTATCAGATGCCTTCCTAGTTGCTACACTAACTAGAAGTAGTAAAGAGCAAGTAAATATCATGGATACTAGCGAAGAACAAGAGCAATCGCCAACACCAAACATCTCTAGCCAAACATCAACCATAGTACCTAAAAAGGAAAAAATATCATTAAAAGAAATAGATGATCGCCTAATGACTATTGATGACTTTCTAAATTAAAATCTAAAGACAAAAAAGGTATAATTACAAATTATACCTTTTTTGTAAAATAAATATTAATAAAGCGAAAAAATTAATTTATTAAAACATATTGTCATATTTTCCTTGCCAAAAACATAAAAACGTGGTAAAATACAAAGCAATATTTAGGAGGAAATATGACTGCCGAAGAACTTATAAGTAAATATAAAGAAGAAATTGAAGAAGCACTTACTGATTTAAAAACTCCAGGTCAAAGACATAAGCAAATTCCTAACATTTTAACATTTTGTCGTCTGCTATCACCAGCGGCTATTATTCCTACAGCTTTATCTGGTAATTCTAAAGCTGCGGCTGGCTTAGCTGCCTTGTTTGGCTTAACCGATTTAGCCGATGGATTCATTGCTAGAAATTGGCATCTATCTAGTCAGTTAGGTGCTGATCTTGATGCTTTAACTGATAAAGTATTTGTTGCAACCCTTCTTTTAACAGGGAGCATAAATAATCCATACTTACTAGTTAATACTGGTTTAGAAGGAATAATTGCTGGAATCAATTTAAAAGAAAAAGTTTCCAATAATAGCCCATCATCAACTATAATGGGAAAAATTAAAACCGGTGCAATTTTTGCCTTAGGTGGAGTAGGCGTAATTAGTAACAATCAAGAAATAGTATTACCAATTGCTATCGCAACAACCGTTCTACAATCAATGACCATTGCTTCATATATCAAAAAATATGATACTAAGAAGCAACCTTCTAAAGAAGAACTACCGACTGAAAATAATCTTCTAAATGAACTAAAAGAAGAACGGAAATTTTTACTCGAAGAATTACAAAATGAACAAGCTAATGTCCCTTTAGAAGAAAACCCTTCAATTTCTGAAGAAAAACCTTTACAAAAAGTAAAATCACCAAAGAAGTAATTTTAATACTTCTTTTTTCTTGCCAGAAGCATATTATTATATAGGTGATATTATGTCGAAAGAAACATTTAAAATCTTTGCTAGAAGTCACCCCGAATTAGCGACCAAAGTAATTAATAATAAAACTTCTTGGCAGAAGTTATATGAACTCTATGAAATTTATGGTGAGGATAGTAAAATATGGGATGACTACCTCCAAAAAACTGTAAGTCAAATTTCTCAGCCCACCGATAGCAAAGCAACAGTTAAGGATCTAGTAAATATGATTAAAAATATTGACTTGGATTCTGTTCAAAAAGGTGTCAATAATCTTCAAAAAACCATAGGCCTTTTACAAGATATTGGTTTAGGCTCACTTAATAAACAACCACCACCATATGAACCACGTCCATTATATAAATACTTTGAGGATTAATATGGATTTATATACGATTAACTACATTAAAAATAATCCCATAATCCACAACTATCTTCGTGAAGACCCAAGTTGGTATAAACAACTAAACCGCAGTAGCAAAAATCTAAAGCCATTAGAAGAACTAGCCAAAAAACACTATAAATTAACTCCCCAAGATCGCCTAGAATCCTTATCCCAAAGCATCAATATAATTAATAATTTTCTAGATGTATTAAAATAAAATATATGATAAAATTAATTTATGGAAGAATTATTAGAAAAAATAGCACTTTTAAAAACAGAACTAAATGAAACAGAACAAGTAAAAAACATAAAAAGATTAAATGCTGAAATAAAAAAAGATAAAGAATTGTTGAATAATATTGAATTATATAAACAAACTAGAAAGGAGTCATTAAAACAAGATATCTATGATTCAGATTTATATCAAGAATATAAACATGCTGAAACGGAACTAAATATCTTAATACTATTCATAAATTCAAAATTAACTAAAATAAGTAATAAAGGTAAGTGTAAAATATGAAAGTAATTAGCGGAATATACAAAGGAAGAAATATTACAGGCTACAATATAACTGGTACAAGACCAACACTTGAAAGAGTAAAAGAAAGTCTTTTTGCAACGATTCAAGACTATATACCGCAAAGCCAAGTCTTAGACCTTTTTTCTGGTAGTGGCAATTTAGCAATTGAATCATTAAGTGAAGGCGCTAAAATGGCTTATGCAGTTGATAATAATAAAATAGCAACCGATACAATAAAGAAAAATATTAATAATATTGGAGTAAAGAATTGTCAAGTTATTTTAGCTGATTATAAAATTGCTCTAAAAAACTTAGCCAGTCAAAATATTAAATTTGATATTATTTTTCTTGACCCACCATATGCTAGAGATTATATTGAAAAAAGTATAAATTATATTGAAAAATACGACTTATTAGCAAGTGATGGTATAATTGTTTGTGAAAGTCAATATCTAGATAAAATCATCTATAGTGCATCATTTACAGCCATTAAAGAAAAAAAATATGGTGATAAATGGGTAGTTATCTTAAAAAAAATATGCTAAAATAATTACATAATAAAAGATAACCGAGGTTGATAATATGAAAAAGCTAAACAATAGAGGGTTCGCTATATCGACAATATTATATTCATTATTAATAATGGTTTTTTTAATTGTTGCACTAATGATGGGTATAATGGCTTCAAATCGCCATAATACTAAAGACTTAGTAACCACTATCGAAGAAGAATTAAATCGTTATAGCCTAACAACCACTGAATTTTCATCAACTGATACTATCCAAGAATATATTGTGCCATATGGCAAAGCTGGTTGGTATAAAATTGAATTATGGGGTGCTTCTGGAGCCGATTATAACAATAATTTAAAAGGTGGAGCAGGAGCCTATACTTCAGGCGTTATCTACTTAGAAGAAAACACTTATTTATACTTCTATGTTGGTACTACTGGTTCAGGAACTACAGGTGGTGTAAATGGTGGCGGAGCAGGTAATGGTACAGGAAAAGGTGGCGGTGGTGCTACCGATGTTAGACTAGTAAATGGTGAATGGAATGATACTGCTTCACTAAAAAGCAGAATAATGATTGCATCCGGCGGTGGTGGAGCTAGTAGTAGTGCTGCTGGTCAAAATGGGGGAACTTTAGAAGCCTATTCCTATGCAATTGAAACTTATGGACAAGGAGCCACACAAACATCTGGTGGAAATGCTGGTTCTGGTGCTGCCTCTGGCGCCCTAGGAACCGGTGGAGCTGGAGCAAATAATGGTGCTGGAGGTGGCAGTGGTTATTATGGTGGTGGAGGCGGTGGCAATGCCGGACCTGGTGCCGGAGGTTCTTCCTTTATTGCTGGTTATGCCGGCGTTGATTATGCAAGCTCAACTACTAATGGTAGATATTTTATAGATGGTATGATGTCTGAAAATGCTAACATTGGTAATGGTAAAGCCAAAATAGAACTAATATCTACCAATACCAAAGATAATCCACCAGCTAGGAAAAACAGTACTCTTGCAGCTGTTAGATATATAAAGGATTGTATAACTGGAGTTGGTAGTACAACCGCTCCTCAATGGTTAGAAATTCAAGCTATATCAAATGGAACTAATATTGCCCTTACCTCAGCAACAGAAGCCCAAGATGGTTCTTTAGCAACCATAAAAACAGATGGTGCTTTTGGTGAAAATAAATGCCTTGAAATAGATTTAGGAGCCGATAAAAATTTAGATGAAATTGCCGTTTGGCATGTTCCAAGTAATATTACAACAGCCAGTGAAAGAATTTTAAATACCCATACCTTACAAGTAAAAAGTGCAGCTGGTTCTTGGCAAACTCTAATTGGAATTAACTCTGAAGCATCAACTCCTAAAAGCAGTCCAGAAGATGCTACGGGAATACACATAAGTGCATGGGATCCCGATTCAACAAAAGCCCTTCCAGATGGAACTTATTACATCTTCACTGCTTTATCACCAAACATGGGAGCTGTAACTGCTCTAAATAGTTATCAAGATGCTAATGATGCCCAAGCTAAATACCAAAGATTAGTTGGCTTAAATCCTATAAATGGTTCTAATCTTCAAAAATGGACGATTACAAAAGTCGCTGAAATATCAGGAAAAAGCTATTATAAATTAGTTGAAAGAGAATCAACTCAAGCCATGCAAATAGTTGATAATAAAGGGCAAAATAACTCAAATATTAATACTTCCAGTTCTTACGCCGATGATTATCAATGGACTCAGTGGGAAATTATTCCTCTAGGTGATGGCTCTTATCGCTTAAAGCCAAGAGTTCAGCCTACTACAGATCCTAATAATCAAACATACTTAGCTACAACCAATAATAATTTTGGCGTAACAAGTGGTAGTTTAATCTTAAGTACTTATCAAAAAGAAAGTTATAGTCAACATTTCTATATTATAAACGCCGAATGATAATTATTATAAAAACAAATATCTAAAAATAAAAAAAAGAAAATTAAATTTATCACATTAATTTTCTTTTTTTATTGCTAAAAACCGAAATAATTTTTACCTCTTAAATTTAAAGTTATTCTAATAAACACTAAATTACAATTATTTTTACAAAAATAGCACTTTTTGTTGACAAGTGCTAAAAAAAGTCATACAATACAATTAGCACTTGTATAATAGTAGTGCTAGGAGGTTGATATAGTGTTAACTGATCGACAAAACAAAGTTTTAAAACTAATAGTAGAAAGGTATATAAAAGAAGCTAAGCCAGTTGGCTCTAAAGCCATATCAAAAGCTTTAAAATGTTCAAGTGCAACAATAAGAAACGAAATGGCTGCTCTTGAAGATGCCGGATTATTAGAAAAAACACATACTTCATCTGGTAGAATTCCAAGTGAAACTGGTTATCGTTACTATGTTGATAATTTAATGGAATTAAAAAAGATGAATGCTGAGGACATGTTAAAATTACAAATTGTCTTCCGCAATCAGCAACTTGCTTTATCTGATGTAATTACTAAAAGTTTGCAGGTTATATCGGATATCACAAATTATACAACCGTAGTGCTAGGTAGCACATCTCATGAGAACCTTCTTAAACAAATAGAAGTAGTTCCTATTGATGAAGTTAGTATGATCGTAATTATAGTTACTGATAAAGGTCATGTCGAGCATAAAAATATAAAGTTACATGATGTTTCCCTTGATGAAGTAAAGAAGACAGTCAGTCTTATCAACAACCTAATATCAGGTACTCCAATTGATGAAATAAATACAAAATTAGAGTATGAAATAAAACCTATTATAGGAAATTATGTAAAACAACATGAGCAATTATATAATGCCTTTTATCATGTATTTAATGATTTCACAAAACAAGAAGTAAACATAGTAGGTAGAAATAAAATTTTGGAACAGCCTGAATTTAGTTCAAATATTACTAAAATAAAAAATGTCTTCAACAAATTAGAAGATGGAAAATTACTTCGAGAAATTACTGAAGATGGTGATAACAACATCCGTGTTTACATCGGTAATGAAAGTAATATTGATAGCGATGTAACGGTCATTAAAACAACCTTTAAAAATGGCAATGATGAAGGTACAATTGCTATTATTGGACCTAAAAGAATGGAATATGACCGGGTTGTTTCCATGCTAGAGTACATGAAAGAAAACATAGAAAGGTAGGATTGAGATGAATCAAGAAAATGTTGAAGAAATAAATAAAGATTGTCCTTGCCCAGATGCTAAGGCAAACAATGACACCCCACCATGTGAATGCAATAATAATCAGTCTCAGTGCAATTGCAAGGCTGATAACAGCCAACAAGAAGAAACAACAACTACTGAAAATGATAGCTGCACATGTGATGAAAAAATCAAAGAAAAAGATGAAACAATAAAAAAATTAGAAGAAGAAAATAAAGCATTAACAGATAAGGTAAAATTAGCTCAAGCTGAATTAATAAATTATCGTCGCCGTAAAGACGAAGAAACTACTAACTTATTAAAATATGCTAACCAAGAACTAATTATGGAACTAATTGCATTAGTAGATAATTTTGAAAGAGCTATTAAGTTAGATGATAATGATTTAACTGATGAAGTTTCAAAATTCTTATCTGGATTTAAAATGATGTATGGGTCGCTAGTAGATACCCTTAAAAAATTTGGCGTAGAAGAAATAAATCGAGTAGGAGAAATATTTGATCCAACTCAAGAACAAGCTTTATTAACAGATCACGTTGACGGAATGGAAGATGATGCTGTTATTGAAGTTTTATTAAAAGGATACAAACTAAAAGACAGAGTCATACGACCTGCCTCAGTAAAAATAAATCAAAATTAAAAGGAGAGATAATATATGAGTAAAATAATTGGTATCGATTTAGGTACAACAAATTCTTGTGCTGCCGTACTTGAAGCAGGAGCAGCTAAAGTTATTCCAAATCCAGAAGGTGGTAGAACTACTCCTTCTGTAGTAGCATTCAAAAAAGGTGAAAGAATAGTTGGTGAGTCTGCTAAAAGACAAGCATTAACTAATCCAAACACTGTAATATCAATCAAAAGAAAAATGGGTACAAATGAAAAAGTTGAATTAGAGGGTAAGAAATACACTCCAGAAGAAATTTCAGCTATGATTCTTTCATATATTAAAGACTATGCTGAAAGTTATTTAGGAGAAAAAGTTACAAAAGCAGTTATTACTGTTCCAGCATACTTCAATGATTCACAAAGACAAGCTACTAAAAATGCTGGTAAAATTGCGGGCTTAGAAGTTGAAAGAATTATCAACGAACCAACTGCTGCAGCCCTTGCTTATGGACTTGATAAAGAAGATGCACACACAATCTTAGTATACGACTTAGGTGGAGGTACTTTCGATGTTTCTATTCTTGAATTAGGAGACGGTGTTTTTGAAGTTAAAGCAACTGCCGGAAATAATAGGTTAGGTGGAGATGACTTCGATGAACGTATCATTGAATATCTAGTTAAAGAATTCAAGAAAGAAAATGGCGTTGATTTATCTAAAGATAAAATGGCTATGCAACGTTTAAAAGAAGTAGCTGAAAAAGCTAAAAAGGATTTAAGTGGTATGGTATCAACTCAAATTTCTGCACCATTCATTGCTAAAGGTGACGACGGAGAACCATTACACTTAGATATGACACTAACTCGTGCAAAATTTGAAGATTTAATTAGCGATTTAGTAGAATCAACTCTAGAACCTGTTAAAAAAGCCCTAAAAGACGCAAAAATGTCTAAAAAAGATATTGATAAAGTTATCTTAGTTGGTGGTTCAACTCGTGTTCCATTAGTATATGAAACAATCACTAAAGAATTAGGCAAAGAACCATCACGTGAAGTAAACCCAGATGAAGTTGTTGCTATGGGAGCTGCTATCCAAGGTGGAGTATTAACTGGTGATGTTAATGACATCGTATTACTAGATGTTACACCATTATCATTAGGACTTGAAACATTAGGTGGAGTAATGACTACTTTAATCCCAAGAAATACAACTATCCCAACTTCAAAAAGCGAAGTATTTTCAACTGCCGCTGATAATCAACCAGCCGTTGATATTCACATTTTACAAGGTGAAAGACCAATGGCCGCTGATAACAAAACATTGGGTAACTTCCAATTAACAAATATTCCACCAGCACCAAGAGGAGTTCCAAAAATTGAAGTTACTTTCGATATTGATGCTAACGGAATTGTTAATGTTAAAGCAAAAGACTTAGGAACAAATAAAGAACAATCTATCACTATTACTTCAAGCACTAATTTAACAGATGAAGAAATAGAAAAAATGCGTAAAGAAGCAGAAGAAAATAAAGAAGCCGATAATAAGCGTAAAGAAGAAGCTGAAGTTAGAAATGAAGCAGAACAAATGATTTTCCAAACTGAAAAAGCCATTAAGGATTTAGGAGATAAAGTTTCTGATAAAGAAAAAGAAGAAGCTGAAGACTTAATTAAAGATTTGAAAAAAGCTTTAGATGATGGTGATATTGATAAGATTAAAAAGGAAAAAGATAAGCTTCAAGAAAAAGCTATGGCTCTAGCAACAAAAGTATATGAGCAAGCTGCTAAAGAACAAGAAAATGAAAAAAGTGATGATGATGAGGAAAAAGAAACTAAAAAATCAAAAAAAGCTAAAAAAGACGACGATGTAGAAGAAGCAGACATCGAAGAAGAATAAAATAGAAAATAAGTAGTCCATTTTTGGACTACTTACTTTCGATATAATCATGAATAAGGATGTGAAAAGATGGCAACTAAAAGAGATTATTATGAAGTCTTAGGCATTAATAAAGATGCTAGTGAGGCAGAAATTAAAAGTGCCTTCCGTAAAAAAGCAAAAGAATTTCACCCAGACTTAAATAAAGATGATCCAACTGCTGCTGATAAATTTAAAGAAGCCCAAGAAGCATATTCTGTTTTATCAGATGAAAGTAAAAGAAAAATGTATGATCAATATGGACACGCTGGAGTAGATGGCTCATCTGCTGCCGGAAGTGGCTTTGGTGGCTTTGATGCCTCAGATTTTGACTTTGGCGATATTTTTGATTCTTTCTTCGGTGGCAACGGTTTTGGTGGCTTTTCAAATTTCAACAGTGGAACATCTTCGAAGGTTCGTCCAACTCGTGGTAGTGATGTCTTAATGCGCATGAATCTTGATTTTGATGAAGCTGTATTTGGAACCGAAAAGAAATTTAATATTGATGTTGTTGAAGAATGCGATGAATGTAATGGCAATGGTGGCTTTGACATGGAAAAGTGCGAAACTTGTCATGGAAGTGGTACTGTAACTAGTCAACATCAAACTATTTTAGGCTCATTTCTTTCCAAAGGACCATGCCCTGATTGTGGTGGAATAGGAAAGAAGTATAAAAGAAAATGTACAGAATGTAATGGTAAGGGAAAAGTTAAAAAGAACAAAAAAATTACCATCAATATTCCAGCTGGGGTTACAACCGGTGATAGACAACGTATAAGCGGCAAAGGAAACCCAGGAGCTAATGGTGGCGAAAATGGTGATTTATACTTAGAATATATAGTTGCCGAACACGAATATTATACCCGTGATAACGATGACATCTACTTAGAGGTTCCAATCACTATAACCGAAGCCATTTTAGGCTGTAAAAAAGATATTCCAACTTTATATGGTAATGTTAAATTAACCATTCCAGCTGGAGTAGATAGTGGTGATAAACAAAAGATTCGTGGCAAAGGAATTGATAATGAATATCGTAGACATAAAGGTGACATGTACGTTATATTCAAAGTATATACTCCTAAAAAACTTTCTAAAGAGCAAAAGAGTTTAATTGATAAATTATCAATGACAGATTTAGAAACAGTAGAAACAGAAAAATTTGCTAAATTTACTAAACAGAACGATAAATAAAATCGTTCTGTTTTTTTTGTTACACCCAAATGATAAAAATATATTGAAAAAAATTTGCCTCAAAAATGTTGCACTTGCAACACAAACTAATAAAGCACTAATGTTATAATGGAAAAGACTAGTCAAGATGAAAGATAACACAAGGGAGGAATTAAAATGGAAATTAAGTTATTAGGAGCTTTAGATTATCAAAAAGTTGACAAATTATTAGAAGAATCATTACCAAATCAAGAAGAAAGAGAAGAACTTTTAAAAAGCTTAAAACAATTAGAAAAAGCAAGAAGAAGTGAACTTGTTGCATCAGCCGGTAGATTATCACGAGCCGCTGGTACAGTTCTTGATATAGTAGGCTTAAGTGAATCAAAATCATTTGAACAAAACGTTGCTTTTGCCAATCGGGTAATAAGCATGGGTCACGATTCAATAAGTGATCATGACTATTGCCTTTTTGCTATAAAAGACGTCTCACCATTAGTAGAGCAAACCATTATTGAAGAACGCTTTGCCTCATTTACAATAAAATCAAGAAGGGAAGTAGACTTTTCAAAAGTTGGTTTTTACGTTCCCAATTTCTATAACAAAGAAGGTAGTTTAAGCCCATATAATGAAGTCCTTCAAAAAAAATATCAAGAGCATATGCAAATGCTATTTGATACTTATAGTACATTAAAAGAAAAAGGAATACCGCAAGAAGACGCCAGGTTTGTTTTGCCATATTGCTATCACTCAAATATTATTATGGGAATGGATGCTCATGCTTTAAAAGATTTAATAATAAAATTAACCAAAACAAAGGATGCTAATATAACCGAGCTAAGAGAACTAGGCGAAAATCTCTATAAAATTGTTGAAGAAAATATGCCATATCTCATTTCTGAAATAGATAAAGTAAACCCAAAAAAGCAAGATCCTGTAGAAGCATATTTAGAAGGCATTATCCCAAACAAAAATTACGAAGTCTTAGCTAAAACTAAACTTCTTAATCATAGCTATAAAGATATAGATGATTCAATATTAATTTCTGCTTTAATGGAACGCTATCAATATAATGAAGAAAAAGCCCGTACAATTTATGAAATGGCCTCATCCGTTAATCCAAACTTTAAAAAAGAACTAATGCAAAAAATTGCCTTTGAATCAGACGGAAAAGAATTAACCCAAGTTAATTTCCAATTCCAAATACCACTATCTCTTGCTATATTGACGCACTTGACAAGACATAGAACTCAATCAATTTTACCACCAGATTTTGTTCCAAATATTGATTTAGAACAATATAAAGTTCCACCAACAATTGCTAAAAATCCTCAAACCAAAGAAATATTTGACACAGTATTTGCTTTAAACAGTGAAATGTATCAATGCTTTAAACAAGAATATGATATCAGAGAAGAAGATTTAGTATATTTTGCTCTATCTGGAAATACTGTAAATACAATAACTAATATGGATGGCAAAACCCTAAAACATATTTTAGCTTTAAGAGAATGTACAAAAGCTCAATGGGAAACAAGACAAATGGCCTCATCACTTCACGATGAAATAAGAAAATTGCCAACTGCCCAAGTATTTGAAACTATCTTAGGACCAACTTGTGTGACCCAAGGGATTTGTAATGAAGGAAAAGAGTGCTGTGGAAAAGTTTATGCACTCTCTAAAAAATAAAATTAAAAAGTTTTCTAAATAAAGAAAATATGTTACAATCAAATTAAATAGAGTAGAAGAGGAGTGAGAAAAATGACAAG
The DNA here is from genome assembly GCA_029099845.1 of bacterium. GTDB lineage: Bacteria > Bacillota_I > Bacilli_A > RF39 > UBA660 > CAG-877. Next base: position 21,702 of record JAQXOT010000014.1, on the reverse strand, counting down.
ACAAGAAATTAAAGCATTTGCCAAGGAGAAAATTAAAAATGGTAACTGGTATAAAATACTAGGTGCTGCTATTATAGCAGGTATAATTAGTGCCGTAACTGGCTCTATCAAAACTGATAATGAACTATTATATTTGATTGTAAATATTATTAGTATGATAATTACTGCAATCATCGACATTGGTTTAGTTAATTATATGGTTAACTTGATTACAGATCAAGAAAGAAGCTATGAATTATTATTTTCTAAATTTAAATATTGGAAAAATATTGCTATAACTTACTTTTGGCAATTGATAAAGGTTTTCTTATGGACTTTAGTCTTTATAATTCCAGGAATCATCAAAAGATATGCTTACAGTTTAGTTCCATACATTCTAAATGATAATCCTGAAATAGACCCAAAAGAAGCCATCGCTTTAAGTGAAGCTATGATGCAAGGCCATAAAGGCGAATTGTTTCTATTACAATTAAGTTTCATTGGTTGGTCAATATTAGGAGCATTCACATTAGGAATTTTATATTTATGGTTAATTCCATACATGCAAACTGCTATGACAAAGTTCTTATATGAAATAAAAACAAATTATGAAAACGCCAATAAAAAGCCTACAGAACCAATAAATACTACTGCAGTAGCAGCCTAAACATAAAAAACAGTTCATATCAAAAATGAACTGTTTTTAATTTTTAAAAAACCAAAGTATGAAGAATTCTATCAGTATTTTTAAAGTTAAATTTAGCAATCTCTTTTAACTTATCTTTGCCATATTTTTCTACAATTTCTTCTCCCATTTTATCTACGTCTTTTGAAGCCCCTTTTGGTAATGGCATATGAATACTATCGCACAATTTATTAAACTCTTTTAAAAATATATATCTACTAATAATAGAACCACAAGCAACTGCTAAATTTTTATCCTCTGCCTTTGTCATAAATGTAATATTTTTTTGAATATTACTAACCCCATTTAAATACTCATAATATCTTGCTTCTCTAGCAAATTCATCAACTATAATATAATCAACTTTTGGTTTTTCTTCTTGCATTAACTGATATAAAACTTTATTATGCAAAATAGCCTTAATTTTATTCATATTAACATTTTTATCATACTTTTCATTATATTCTTTATTATCAAGAATAACACTACGATATTTAACTTTCTTTGCAATTAAAGGGGCCATTTTCATTATTTTTGCATCATCAATTTTCTTTGAATCACCAACTCCTAATTCTTCAAGATAAGGAATATCTTCCTTTTTTACATATGTCGCAGTAACAACAATTGGGCCAAAATAATCTCCTGTACCAACTTCATCAGAACCAACTGAGTTGCAAAAATAGAATTTTTCTTCTTCTTTTTTTCTTTCTTCTATCTTTTCTTTAGTATTTTCAAGTTCTACTCCCCACATAGCCGCATCAACATCAGCCGATTTTCCTTGAAACATAACTTTACCAGACTCATACATTGTAATTACAGTATCTTCTTCTTCTGCCTGGAAGATTACATAAGGAATAACTTTATCTCTTTTTTTGTCTTTATAATATTCGATCATTTTTTGCTTAATTTCATCATTTACTTTAATAACAACGTTCATAAAAACACCTCAAAAATATTATAGCATATTTTATTTAAATAGTTTATAATTAAGTAAGGAGATGATTAAATGAATATTCTTGATATTGGAATTATCCTTTTAATTATATGCTTTGCCATTACCGGAGCCAAAAAGGGGCTAATCAAAAGTTGTGTATCATTAGTAGGGATAATATTAGTTTTTATAATATCATATACATTTAAAGAACAAATAGGAAACCTACTTTGTAAATATTTACCATTCTTTAATTTTAGTGGCAATTTAGAAGGATTAGTATCACTAAATATATTAATTTATCAATTAATAGGATTTTTAATAATTTATAGTATATTAATGGGAATTTATGCCATTATATTAAAAGTATCAGGTTGGTTACAAAAATTAGTCAATATGACCATTATCTTAAAACTTCCATCAGCTATAGGTGGAGCAGTTATTGGCTTAATTGAAGGCTATTTATTAGTTTTTATTGTTATCTTATTAGCCATGATTCCTCTAAAAAATATGGCTATATTTCAAGAAAGTAACTTAGTTGATTATATTTTTAATAAAACACCAATATTATCAGCTAGCACTAGTGATATAACTAATTCAGTAACAGAAATTTATACCTTGACAGAAGATGTAGCCAATAAAAAAATAGATATAAATGAAGCCAATCTAAAATCTATTGATATTATGTTAAAATATAAAGTAACAACGCCTCATACGATAGAACAATTAATGGTTCTAGATAAACTAAATAGTATTAAAGGACTAGATAAAGTCCTAAATAAATATGAATAAGGAGTAATATGAAACATTTAGAAAAAGAAACAGATTTTGAAAATTTAATAAAAAAAGACCTAGTATTAGTAGACTTCTATGCCGAGTGGTGTGGGCCTTGTAAATTAATGTCCCAAGAATTAGAACTATTAGATCAAGAAAATAAAGAATTAGAAATTATCAAAATTGATGTTGATAAATTTCCTGAGTTAGCTAGCAAAAATTCTATTATGGTAGTTCCAACATTAAAGGTATATAAAAAAGGACAAGTAGTAAATAAATATTCAGGCTATTTAACAAAAGATGAAATCAAAGACTTACTAATATAAGTCTTTTTTTACTAAAAAATGTCAAAAAATCATCAAAATTATTGAAAAGTCTTGTCCTAAAAATAAAGGCTTGTTATACTAAAGAAGTACAAAGACATAGGAGGAATTTTAAAATGAAATATGTATATTTATTTACTGAAGGTAGTAAAGATATGCGTAATCTTCTAGGAGGAAAAGGAGCTAATTTAGCAGAAATGACTAATTTAGGTTTACCAATACCTCAAGGTTTTACTGTTACAACAGAAGCCTGTACAGAATATTACAACAATAATAAGACTATTTCCAAAGAAATAGAAGAACAGATCTTTACCGCATTGAAAGAACTTGAAAAAATTCAAGGAAAGAAGTTTGGCGATAATAGTGACCCACTATTAGTATCTGTAAGAAGTGGAGCTAGAGCTTCAATGCCAGGTATGATGGATACAATTCTTAACTTAGGATTGAATGATGAAGCTGTTGAAGGATTTGCAGCAAAAACTGCCAACCCAAGATTTGCATATGATTCATATCGTCGTTTCATTCAAATGTATTCAGATGTTGTTATGGAAGTACCAAAATCATATTTTGAAAAAATTATTGATGAGGTAAAAGAAGCCAAAGGTGTTCACTACGATACTGAATTAACAGTTGATGATTTAAAAGAATTAGTAGTAAGATTCAAAGAAGTATACAAAGAAAACATGAACGGTGAAGAATTCCCACAAGATCCAAAAGAACAATTACTTGGAGCTGTAAAAGCTGTATTCCGTTCATGGGATAATCCACGTGCCATTGTTTATCGTCGTATGAACGATATCCCAAGTAGTTGGGGAACTGCTGTAAATGTTCAGTCAATGGTATTTGGAAATATGGGGGATACCTCTGGAACTGGTGTTGCATTTACTCGTAACCCATCAACCGGAGAAAAAGGTATCTATGGTGAATACTTAATCAATGCTCAAGGAGAAGATGTTGTTGCTGGTGTCAGAACTCCACAACCAATTTCTAAATTAGCTGAAGATTTACCTGAATGTTATCAAGAATTCATGGAATTAGCTCATAAACTTGAAAACCATTATCGCGATATGCAAGATATGGAATTTACTATTCAAGAAGGAAAATTATATTTCTTACAAACTAGAAATGGTAAAAGAACAGCTCAAGCTGCTATTAATATAGCTTGCGATTTAGTAGATGAAGGAATGATTACCGAAGAAGAAGCTATTACAAGAATTGAAGCAAAATCACTAGATCAATTATTACATCCAAACTTTAACAAAGAGGCTTTGAAAAATGGAGAAGTAATAGGTGAAGCTCTACCAGCATCTCCTGGTGCAGCAACTGGAAAAGTTGTCTTTACAGCTGAAGAAGCTAAAGAACTAGGAATCGGTGGTAAAGGTGAAAAAGTAATATTAGTAAGACTTGAAACTACACCAGAAGATATTGAAGGTATGGTTGCTGCTCAAGGTATTTTAACAGTTCGTGGTGGAATGACATCACACGCTGCCGTAGTAGCTCGTGGAATGGGAACTTGCTGTGTATCTGGCTGTGGAGCCATTAAGATAAATGAAGAAAAAGAAGAGTTTACTTTAGGTGGTTACACATTTAAGAAAGGTGATTATATTTCTTTAGACGGATCAACAGGAAAAATTTATAAAGGCGAAATTGATACTGAAGAAGCAACTGTTTCTGGAAACTTTGGCCGTATTATGGAATGGGCTGATAAATATCGTACTTTAAAAGTAAGAACAAATGCTGACAATCCAAGAGATACAAGAAATGCTGTTAAATTAGGTGCTGAAGGAATTGGTTTATGTCGTACTGAACACATGTTCTTCGATGCTGAAAGAATTCCAAAAATTCGTAAAATGATCTTATCAGAGACTGTTGAAGCACGTGAAGTAGCTTTAGCAGAATTAATACCATTCCAAAAAGGTGACTTCAAAGCAATGTATAAGGAATTAAAAGGTCTACCAATGACAGTCCGTTATTTAGACCCACCTCTACATGAATTCTTACCAACAGCTGAAGAAGATATCAAGGCCTTAGCTCTTGAAATGAATGTTTCTGAAGAAGCTTTGAAAAATAAAATTAATGATTTACACGAATTCAATCCAATGATGGGACACAGAGGCTGTCGTTTAGCTGTTACTTACCCAGAAATTGCTAAGATGCAAACTAGAGCTTTAATAGAAGCTGCTATTGAAGTAACAGAAGAAGAGGGCTATGAAATTGTTCCAGAAATTATGATTCCTCTTGTTGGAGAAAAGAAAGAGCTAGACTTTGTAAAAAATATTGTTGTAGAAACAGCTGAAGAAGTTAAAAAAGAAAAATCTTCTAATATTCAATACCACATTGGTACAATGATCGAAATTCCAAGAGCCGCTTTATTAGCGGATGAAATTGCTGAATCTGCAGAATTCTTCTCATTCGGTACAAACGATTTAACTCAAATGACATTTGGTTTTTCAAGAGATGATGCTGGCAAATTCTTAGATTCATATTATGCTAATAAAATTTACGAATCAGATCCATTTGCTAAACTAGATCAAAATGGTGTTGGAAAATTAGTAAAAATGGCAACCGAATTAGGACGCAAAACAAGACCTGATATTAAACTAGGTATCTGTGGCGAACATGGTGGAGATCCATCAACTATTGAATTCTGCCATAAAGTAGGATTAACATATGTATCTTGTTCACCATTTAGAGTACCTATTGCTAGATTAGCTGCAGCACAAGCCGCAATCAAAAATGGGGATAGAAAGTAATTAGATTTAAATTTCTACCTAAACCCTTTAAAATAAAGGGAAAAATAGTGTATTGAATGAATGATTAAACTTACTTCTAATTCATACATATAATAAATTCGATTAAAAAATAATATTTTAAAAGATTGAAATTGATACTTACCCATAAATTTCAATCTTTTTTTTGATTGAAATGAAAAATATGCGATAAGAATAAGGTAAGTTAATAAAAATTATATCTATTTTAGGTGTATAATAAATATGAGGTGTAGAGATGGGTATTTTTGCTAAATTAAAAAAGATAAAAAATGAATCTTTAAAAACAGAGGAACAATACGATTATAGTTTAGTTGAAATGAATAATTATATGCTTTCTGAAGTTAGAAAAGAAGAACTTGCTAAAAGTTCTTATGCAATTTCATTAACTTCACTGGCTAAACTAAGTCCAATTACTGCCCCAACAGCCACAGCAGTAAAAAATGTTGTAGAAAACAATCATATAACAAATGGTAAATTATATAGAATTACTAATATGGGAAAAAATGACAGTTTGAAAGCAATGCGAGATGGAAAAACATTTTGGGGTGCAATAAAAAGAAATGATGGAACGTCAACAATGGCTAAATTAAAAGAAGTTAATTCAGGTAATATTATGTCTTTAGATCCACCGATGATGATGATGTCTGTTGCTTTAGCTGGAATCGAAGCGGAACTTGGAGAAATAAAAGAAATAAGTAAAAACATTTATAATTTTTTACAACATGATAAAGAAGCTGAAATAGAATCGGATTTAGAAATATTAAATAAATCAATAACCGATTTTAAATTCAATTTAGAAGATGAAAAGTATCTATCAAATAATTATAAGCAAGTTATGGATATAAAAAGAACTGCAAATAAAAATATGCTATTTTATAAAAAAGAAATACAAGAAAATTTATCAAAATCAAAAATAATTACAACGAATTCTACTATGAATAATATAATTGAAGATATTCAAAAAGAATTTAGATATTATAGATTATCTTTATATGTATATTCATTTTCAACTTTTATGGAAATTTTATTATTAGGTAATTATAATAGTGATTATTTATTAACTAAAAAAAATGAATTAGACGAGTTAGATACTGAATACTTAAAAAATTATAATAAGGCATTAGAATATATAAAAAAAATTGCCGATAAATCATTAGAAGGGAATTTACTACAAGGTTTAGGTAGTGCCGGTAAGGCAATTGGTAATTTAGCTGAAAAAGCTAAGGTTAAAAACGTTGATAATTGGTTAAATGAAAAAGGAGATAATTTGAAAAGATCGGGAGACGATTTCAAAAATAAATTTGCTGATAAATTCAGTGATATTAAAGATTCAAAATCAAAACCATTTATTAATCAAATAGAAAAAATTAATTTAATATATAACAATACTAAAGAAATATATTTTGATGATAAAAATATTTATTTAGAAATGAATTAGGACATTAAGAAAAATAATAAAAAAGTGATATAAGATATAATGTAATAAATAGAATTAATTCGCGAAAAAAACATGCTATATATTGTAAGGAGTGAGAAGTATGAAAAAAGAAGATTCTAAAAATGAAGAAATGGAAGTAAAAGTTGAAAATAAGGTAAAAAGTAAAGTCCCTATTATTCTAACAATGATTATTATTTTAGTAATAGGGGTAATCCTTATCTCCGTATTAACAAGTAAAGAAGGAAAAACAAAAAATATTGTTAAATCTTCTTTGGATAAGGTTGTCGAGAAAAGCGATTTAGAGACAGTAAGTTTTACATATAATGTAATAGCTAAAAATGTAAAGAAAAAGAAAAATGTGATTTAAAATCAAATGATATTGATGATTTCAAATATGTTGTTTCATGCAAAGGAACAATAACAGCAGGAATTGATTTCAAAAAAGTAAAAATAGATGTTGATAATAATAAGGAAATAATAACAGTTACCCTTCCAGAGGCTACATTAAACGAAAATCCAAGTGTTAGTTCGGTAAAATTTTTAAATGAAGATGTTTCTGCAGATGAATTGCCTAATGCAAGAAATTTATGCTCGGATACAATAAAAAATAAAAGTAAGTCTGATGAAAAATTGTTACCAGCTGCAAAAGAGCAGGCAAGAGTTGTCTTAGAAGAATTTTATTCTCAATGGATTAAAGCATACAACGATGAATATAAAGTAGAAGTTAAGTAGTTTGAGGTGAATTTTATGAGAAAAAGAAATTTAATTATTTGTTTATTAATTGTTACTTTATGTCTAACAGGTTGTGATTCTGGCAAAATAGAAAATTTATCTGAGAATATAAAAAAAATGGAACTTACAGGTAATTTGGTGACATATGAGGCTTATTTTCATAATATAATAGAAATAGAAAAAGAAGCAGGTTCAGGGATAACACATTTATTTGAGAAAGACAGAAAATTATTTGCAGAATATACTGGGACAATAAAATTAGGAATAGATATGTCTAAAGTAAAAATTGAGGTAAAAGGAAACGAAATAAATGTTACAATACCAAAAGCAAAGGTAATTGGAGAACCAAATGTTGATAAAGAAGATTTTAAGGATGAAAACTTTATAGAAACAAAAGAAGGATTAAATAAAAATCCAATAACTGCAAACGATTCTGCAGCTGCTTTTGACAAAGCACAAAAAAATATGAAAGAGGATGCTTCATCTGATGAAAGTTTATTAAATATTGCACAAAAGAGAGCTAAAGTATTAATCGAAGAAAATATTAATCAATTTAGCGGAATTTCTGAAAAAAAATATACAATATCATGGGAATATGAATAATTATTGTTATGAATCATCGATTAAAGAAGATTTAGTTCTATGTCAAAAATTGTCGGGCCAATAGTTTGACATAGAAAAATTTTATGATATATCATCTATGCAAGGAAAAAATGTTAAATCATTTTTGTAAGGGGTCTATTTTCGGATAGAGCCCTATTTTTTATAATAAAGTTAATTATTAAAGTGCCTAAATTTTGCAAAAATAATCAACATAAAAAAAGATAATATCTAATATTATGTCTAATAGTTGTTTATTCAATAAATACATATTATAATTAAATTACTAAAGAATAAAATTAATTAAAAAATTATAGTAGTAATTATTATAGTTTCCTTTTCAAAATAAAGAGTAATATGCATTTTAAGGTAAGCTAAATTATTAATGCTTCCTAAATATTTCATAGTTTTTTCAAAACTAGTTAAAAAAATCTTAAATAAGAGGAGAATTGTATGCAAAAAAAAAGAATATTTATTATAATTGGAATTATTTTATTAACAATATGTTTAGCTCTAATTATTTACCCTCATATTGAATATCAAAAAAACGGCAAACTTTATGTTTATTCTTATAGTGAAGACTATACTAGTTGGGAAGAAAATTCTTGCTATGATGATGGGGTATCATATAATAAAAAAAGAAATATTACTATTAAAAACATTGAGTTAAAAGAATTTTTATTTTTTAAATTATTTATCATGGATTACGAAGATGGAAATCTTTGTGAGAAAGAATATTATTTGAGTGAGAATTATATTAAAAAAGTTATTAAAAATGCCCATATTATAGAAAATGAGCATAATATTAATTTGGATGAACTTATAAAAAATAAAATTGCTTTAGAATTAAATAGACGTTATAGTCTACCTGATAACTATGATGTCATAACATATAAAATTTCCTCTAAAATTGAAAATATGTTTATTTATAATATTGAAAATTTACTAGTTATTCAAATTGGTTTTAGTGATGAAAACCCTAAATATATAGCATATATAGAAGAAATCGATCCTAATAAATATAATTTTGTTGATAAAGAATGGACTCGAGAAACGCCTAGTGACAAAGAAACACTATTTTTTTCCAAAACAGGTCAATTTTCATATTACTGTGCTTGTGGCTCTCCCGTTGATGAATCAGATTTATATCAAAATTACACATATAATCCTGGTGATAACACTATAATGCTTATTTCAAGTTATGATAATTCCTTTGATAAAATCGATATCATATCATGCAATGATACCAAATTAACAATTAAAATTAATAATGAAATTAAAACGTTTGAATATAATGAGAAAAATAATGAAAAATAAGGGGAGAATAACATGAAAAAAAGTATTATAATATCATCAATAATACTACTAATAACACTTATCATATCTGAAACTCTAATGTTATATCACTTTGAAACTAAACCAACTATTTTCACGTTTAGCTATTTAATATCAATATTTAGTATAATTGAATACATATTAATAACCTTTATTTATATATCCTCTAAAATTAAAAATAAAATAAAAATACCCATCTTTTCACTAATTGCAATTTTACTAATATTTATTGCACTCCTTTTAATATTAATGCTAATCATAGTTTTAAATATTGATTGGCTAAATTGGTATATGAACTCAGCTCCATTTTATATAAATGTTTTAACAAAGTGCTTAAAGTATTTAACTCCTGCTATATTAATGACAGTAGTATCAATAGTCATATTAAGAAAAAAGCATCTCTAAGTTTATAAGCAAATTAAAAATTATAATTGCAGTATAGCAACTAACTACTAAACTAGTTTAATAATTTAGCTAGATCAATATTTTGCTAATCTTGATCATTAAGTAATAATTTTATAAACGATAATTAATTTTTTCTTATACATAAATTACTTAGCTTTTTATACTAATTTATAACTACTTTTAGATTTTTACCTTTATATTCCTAAATAACCGTGATATAATTGAAAAATAGGAGGATAGAAATATGAAAGTAATTTGTGTTGGACACTCAACATTTGATACAACCCTTCCAATGGATGAATATCCAACTGAAAATATAAAATATCGTATACCAAAATGCATTGAATGTGGCGGTGGCCCAGCCTCAAACGGAGCATATTTACTTGCTAAATGGGGGATGGATACTACTATAGCTTCAGTAGTAGGAAATGATTACTACGGTGATAGAATTGTTAATGATTTTAAAACAATTGGTGCTGATACAACATATTTAGAAAAAATGGAAAATCATTTCACATCAAGTAGTTATATAATTGCTAATACCAGCAATGGAAGTCGGACGATTATTAGTGCTAAAGATAAAACAATTGACAAATTATCTCAACCAATAACCACTAAAGCTGACGTAATTTTAGTTGATGGAGAGCATGCCCAAACTGCAATAGAAGTCTTAAAAGCCAACCCAAATGCTATAAGTGTTTTAGATGCTGGCCGTGTAAATGATAATACCAAAGCAATTGGTAAATTAGTAAAATATTTTGTTTGTTCCAAAGATTATGCTGAAGAATTTGCTCAAACAAAGATTGATTACAACAATCCTAGTACAATAATATACTGCTATGAAAAATTAAAAGAATATTTTCAAACAAATATTATCATCACCCTAGAAGTCAAGGGTTCTTTCACTATGATTGATGGAAAATATGAACAAATCCCAAGTATCACAGTAAAAGCTATTGATTCAACAGGCGCAGGTGACATATTTCATGGAGCTTTTACATATTTTATAAGTAACAACTATTCATTAAAAGATGCCATACACTATGCCTCAATTACCGCCGGGATTTCTGTTACTAGAGTAGGGTCAAGGTTTTCCATTCCAGAATTAAAAGAAGTTTTAGAGTATGATAACATTATATAAAAACTTACCACAACTAGACCTCCATGGCCTAGATAGAGATTACGCTAGAATACTAATAAACGAATTTATTTATGACAACTATATTCAAAAAAATTACAAAGTCATAATAATTCATGGAATAGGTACTGGAATTATTAGAAAAACAACCCAAGAGACTCTAAAAAATAACAAATATGTTTTTTCCTATAAAATTGATAATTTTAATAGTGGTAGCACAATTGTTGAAATAAAACATTTAGATATTAATAATTAAGAAATTGAATTTATAATAAATTTACTTTCTTTTTTTATAATTAATTCTTAAAAAATATAGTTAGCATATTTATCAAATGATTGACAAAGCACTATGTTTGTGCTAAAATATGTACTTGACAAGTGAGGGGGAGATTTATATGTATAATGAGGAGTATGAAAAAAGAGGTTTTCCATTTAGAGACTTCTTATTAAAACTAATATTAATTATAATATTTGTCTTTTTGTTAGTTTGGTTATTACCTAAATTTATTACACCAGCTATTAATAAAAATTTAGAAAACAATAATTCAACTATCAATAAAGAAGAAATAAATGCTTTAGCATCGCAAATTTTTTATGACAATATTGAAAGAATGAAAGATGCAGCAATTTCATATTACACCAATGAAAGATTACCTAAAGAAGTTGGAGATTCAGATACAATGACTTTAAGTGATATGATTGGTAAGAAAATTATTACACCTTTGATTGATAAAAACAACAATGCTGTTGATGTAGAAAAAAGCTACGTTAAGATTACTAAAACTGATGATGAGTACATTTTAAAGGTTAATCTAAAAGATAGTGAAACAGAAGATTATATATTAGTTCATTTAGGTTGCTATGACTACTGTGAAGGTTATATTTGTGAAAAGGATACTAACGTTCCAATAAAAGGAGCAAAAGATGAAAAACCTACTACTAATCCAGAAAAAGAACCAACTCCAGAAGTAGTACCACAGCCAACACCACAACCAGATCCAATTCCAGTGCCAGACCCAGAACCAGAGCCAGAGCCTGAAAAACCATCTGAAGAAAAAGAATATGAGTATGAATATGCTAAAACAACAGGGGCAACATTTAGCGAATGGTCAAAATGGACACAATATGAAAAAACAAGCTGTTCAACAGAAGCTATAACATGTGCTGAAAACGATCCTAAATGTTCACAAGAACTAAAAAGATATGACCGTAAAGAACAAATTGGTACATATGAAAAAGAATATGTTGCAACAAGCAGTAAACAAGTTCAAGTAGGTTCATATGAGGAAAAATCATGTGCCAATTGGGAATATGTTATTATAAATTCAAAAACATATGCAGTTACAAAAACTTATACAGTAATAAATACTGTAACAAAATATACTCAAAAAAATGTTGGCGGTTGGAATTATGGTGGTAGAAATACTTATACTAATCCACCAACAAGTTCAAACGGCAAATATTATGTATTTGTAGGTGCTGATTACAGTTATTGTCAATCAACATGTCAAACATTACCAAACTTCGTATATGACGAATATACATATACTGGAAATATGTCTGAAGTAAGCTCTACAACAGCAACTCCAGTAAGCTCATCTACAGAAGTAGTTGCTAATTGTGGTGAAATAGTAACAAAAACTATACCAATCTATAGAACAATTAATGTTTCTGACATTGCAACAAGAACAGAACCATTATATGGAACTGTTTGCTATAAGAGTACTAGAACAAGGGAACTAATTAATGCAGGCCAAACAATTAAACAATGGAGTTATTACAATAATAAGACATTACTAAACAACGACTGGTATTATACCGGTGAAGTAAGAGTTAAATAATAAAGGGGGATTTTAAAATGGATACGATTTACAGTATTGAAGCAATTAATGATGAAGTAGAAGAAGCAGTTGAAGCAACTGGTGCTACTCAAGTTCATCACTTTTTCTCTGGTCTATCATTAGTAGATAAAATTAAAAAGGCCGAAGAAAGTATATTATCAAGTAAGATTGTAAAAAAAATCAAAAAAGGTTACAAAAGTTTAACTCAAAAATTTAAAAAGAGTAAATTAGCTCAAAAACTAGCTATCTATGGATTAGTAGGGGCTATGACTATAGGTACTGGTGTAGGATGTTCATCTGCAAAAAAATCAGCATCAAATGATACTATTAGCACATCAATTTCTCAGGAAACAAACGATGAAGACCTTATACCTAAAGATAGTGAATTTAACGTAATTCTAAACGCATCAAAAAGTGAAACACAAAAAGAAGTATTATCAAGTGTTGGCAACTTTTTAGCCGATTATAATATGAGATTTGCAGCACCAATTGCTGATACAGTTAAACTAATAAATAGTGAAACAAACGAAGAGAAGAACATAACTATTAAACCAGCTCTAACTTGGGATGAAGCAATGGCTATGTCCCTTGTATATAACGATTTTTCTAAAGCTGAGTTACTTGAAATTTTAAATGGCAGTGATATTAATGCTAATAAATTAAATAATGCTTACAAAATGGCAATGCTACAATTAATGGGAGCTCACGTATTAGAAACAAGTGAAAATCCAGTAAAGGTAGATATGCTTCTTCAAAATAAAGAAGCCCAACAATTTTACGAAAAATATCACAAAATGTTCTTGAAATGTAAAGAAACAACTGGAGATGAGCGTTTAGAGGCTGTTAAAAAATTTTATGAGGAAGTTAACAAAGATTTCCCTATTACAGCAGAAATAAGAGAAGATGGAATCATGCATAGTGATCCTCGTGAGAGCATTGAGTCATATAAATTCTCAGTTGTTCCAATGATTAGTGCTGCAGAAATAATGTTCCAAAACTTAGATGTTGACTACACCTTAACTCAAGAAGAAGTTGATTACTTAAACGATATTGGCGCATGTCAAATTGCAGAAGATATTCTAGAAAGAGCTAGCTATGTATCATTAGCAGCACTTGTTAATCCGGATAATGCTGATTATGACGCAGTAAAAGATGCTATGATTACATTCTTAAAGGATAAAGATGCATACGTTATTGATGATATACATAGAGATTTAAGCAAATTACCACTATTCCAAGAAATAGTTAATGGTTTTATATTAGAACCATATACATATACTTATACTACAACATATACTGTAACACAAAAATATACAGTAACAGAAACTACAACAACAGATGATCGTGATGAAGCTGTAGATTTAGCTGGAGAAGAAGCTGTTTCTGATGCTGAACAAAAAGCTCAAGAAGAATTAGATCGTGAAAATCAAGAAGCCAAAGAAGAAGCTGAAAAAGAAGCCGATAAAAAAGCTGAGGAAATTCAAGAGGAAGAAGATAAGAAAAAAGAAGACTTGCAGGATAAAGTTGATGAGGATAATAAGAATTATCAAGAAAAGATTGACGACGCTAATGAGAAAATTGATAATGGTGGCAGTGTTAACGAAGACGATTTAGGAAATGGAACGAACTTTGATAATGATCATTCAGATTCTAATGGCAATTTAGATGATTCAGTAAAAGACATTACCACAGATGGCTCTGGAGCAGTTGATTCATCAACACCATTACCAGATCCTAACATAGAAACAGCTACCGCTTATGCATTCACAATTGAACCAATTTATGAAGAACCAAAAAAGAATGAGCCAGTTCAACAAGAACCAAAAGAAGTTTATGAGTATGAAGAAGATTCTTACGCATTCTCAAACGATGCTGAAATCGATGCATACATTGAATTCCAAGCTGCTTATTCAGATATTGGTGCACAAGAAGCTTATCAATATCATCTATAATTAAAGACAAAGACCATAATGGTCTTTTCTATTTGTTAAAACTAAAAATAATCATAAATTCATTGTATTTCAAATATTTCAAAAATTAAAATTTGACAAAATCAAACATTTGTGTTATAATATGTGTACTTCAAAGGTGAGAGGGGAACCTAAAAGTAACTAATCAATAGGGGGTTGAATATTATGGTAAATTCATATATCTTTGAATATTTAGATGAAAACGATTTTAGAAAAAAAGAAAGATCAGTAAGAAAGTACAATATGCTTGCTTATAAAAAATTAACATTCAGTTACTATCCAGAATTACGTAAAGGGAATTTTTTAGGAAAAGAAATTAGTCGTAACGAAAAAGACAAAACAATAAGCTATGAGTTAAAATTACCTACTGATGAATTATTTGCTAAGGTGCATGGCGAAATAATTCTACATTATACAGTATACAGTGAAAAAAATATAATTCTTTTAACTAATATAACTCCAGAAGGAATCTTAGATGAAGGACATAGAGCAGAATTGTCAACCTATAAAGGAGTTATGATTTCAAAAACAAATCCGGAAAAAGATATGTTTAAAATTAATTTACTTAATATGTTAGGAAAATAGGTTCAAGCCTATTTTTTCATTTTTTCTACATTTTCTCTTGCACAACATAAAAATATGTGCTATTATTAAATAGCAGCGGACCCTTAGCTCAGTTGGTTAGAGCATCCGGCTCATAACCGGGCGGTCATAGGTTCGAGTCCTATAGGGTCCACCATTTACATGCGGGTATGGCGGAATTGGCAGACGCGCTAGACTTAGGATCTAGTGCCATAAGGCTTGCAGGTTCAACTCCTGTTACCCGCACCACAAGATATTAAAATGAGTTTTAATGCTCATTTTTTTTGTGTTTTAAAACTTCATTAAGTCATAAACTTATTATATGAATAATTTGACAATCAAGTTAATTCTAATATAAAATGTCATTATAAGAATAAGTAGGTGTCTATATGAAAGAAAAAATATATATTGACTTTGATGGAACTCTATATAATAGTGATAAATTCTATACTGACTTTTTAGAAATCTATGCTAATTATAATATCTCTAAAGATATAGTAGAAAATGAGATGGCAAAGCTATTTGCTACTAATCATTTATTTAATCCAACATTACTAAGCAAACACTTATGCCAAAAATATCATCTTCCCAAAACGATTACTCAAAAAGTAGAAGAGCTTTACCATATTCCTAATTTATATGTTGATGTTCTTGAAGGATTAGAACTTATAAAACAAACTAATAAATATGAAATAAATATTTTAACTTATGGACAATTAGACCATCAAACCAAAAAGATTAAATTTTCTAAGGCGATGCCATATATTAACAATATTATTGTAACAAGCAATTCAAAAATCGGTTTGAAAGAAATTGACTATCAGAATTCCATATTTATTGATAATAATCCTAATCAAATAGAGCAATTGGTCAAGTATGGAGTAAAAAAAATATTTAGAATAAGGCGAGCAACAGACAAGTATTCAACACAAAAAGTATCAAATAATATTAAAGAATACCCTGATTTTTTAACCTTAGTAAAAAAAGAATTAATATAAATATAATAGGTGCTATATGAAAAAAACGTCAAAAAAAAGCTTAATTAAATTTATTATCTTAATCTTAATAACAATATTTACAATATGTTACAATAACATCGATATACTATTATCTGAAGAAAGCGTTAAAAATCGCGAAATAGAAGATACAAAAACCATAAACGAAGGTCAAGACTTAACTATATATTATTTAGATGTTGGTCAAGCTGATTCTATTTTAATCGAAAAAAATAACGAATATATGCTAATAGACGCCGGAAATAATGAAGATGGCCCTCTTTTAGTAGCTTATTTTAAAGAGTTAGGTATAACCAAGTTCAAAATTGTTATCGGCACCCATGCCCATGAAGATCACATTGGTGGCTTAGATGACATTATTAATAATTTTGATATTGAAAATTTTTATATGCCTGATGCTATTACCACTACTAAAACCTTTGAAGATGTTTTAGATGCCTTAGAAAATAAAAATATTGCATTTCAAACCCCAAAAGTGGATGAAGAACTAACATTTCAAGATACCACACTTAAAATTTTAAGTGTGGCAGCAGAAGCTAGCAACATCAATAATACATCGATAGTAGTGAAACTAAAATATGCAACTACCAGTTTCTTGTTTATGGGAGATGCCGAAACTCAAGTCGAAAAAGAAATTTTAAATAAAGATATTGCCAGTGATGTATTAAAACTTGGCCATCACGGCTCTAAATACTCAACAAGTGAAGCTTTTTTAAAAAAAGTATCACCAACATATGCTATAATTTCAGTTGGCAAAAACAATACTTACAATCATCCTAATACAGAAACAATAAATACACTAAACAAAAATAACATTAAAATATATCGTACTGATCAAGATGGTACAATAGTTGCTAAAAGCAATGGTAGTAGCATTTCTTTCAGTACCATCATAACCAATACTAATGGATAGGAGCTAATATGAATTATTCAGTTGACCAAATAAACGAATCAATCGCCGTTTTAGAAAATATCACCACTGGTGAAAAATTAAACGTTAATCTAAATAAATTACCTCCTAATGTTAAAGAGGGAAACATAATAACAGTTTTAAATGATACATACACATTAAATGAAGATGAAGAAATAGTAAGAAGAATAAGAATAACAAATAAATTAAATCGCTTAAAACAACTTAATAAAAATAGTGATAATAATTAAATTTGTATGCTTAATAATCGTATAAACAAAATACCTTTAACTTTATTGTTTCTATTAAATATAAAAATTAGAATCTAAAATAGTTCACATTTTTATCATAATATGTTAATCTAAAATAAAATAGGAAAGAGGCAATATATGAATAATCAAATTCCAGTAGATGAATCTTCTAATCCCAAAACACCAAATGAAAGTGTTCTTTTAAAGGAAGATAATAATATAAATACTCCCAAAACAATATCAGCAGATGAAATAAAAAAAGATGTCTTTCAATTAGATAAGAAAAATAAAGAGCAAGAAAAGCAAAAACAAAAAGAATTAAAAAAAAGTCTAAAAAGGAAAAAAGAAAAACAAAAAACAGACTACATAAATATTCTTCTAGTTTTAGCAATCTGTTTTCTTTTACTAATCATTATTCTTCCTCCAACATTACGTAAAATTATGCCAAAAACAACCATTGTCGAAAATGAAAAAAATAGCAGTGCGCTAATCCTTGCCTGTACAGGAATAAATAAAAAGGAATACTATAAAATAACCAGTAGAACTAAATATATTGATAATAAACCAACTCAAAATATAATTACATATAACAAAATAGCTCCATCTAGTTTAGAAGAAAACAATTATATATCAACAACCCCAACAAGCCCGACTGAGGAAATAAACTACTTTAAAACAATCCGTAATATAATTATAGATACTAATAATGCCACAACAATCGTCTCAATCTATGATTATGCGGTTGAAAAAAACACTGGTAATTTTCGCTTAATGAATTATTTCCAAGACATCGATAATCAAAAAAACTTTTATGAAAATCAAGGCTATACCTGCGAAACCATAAAAAATTAAAGTTCTTTTAATAGTTTATCTATATCACTTGTACTATGAAATATATTTTTAGGCTCAATATTTAAAATTTTTAAAGCCTCATCACTTGAATTTAAATTAGTAATAAAGTTTTGACACCTTTTCAAGTAAAATTTCTTCTTAGAATTTTTTACAACCTCGTCAAAACTTTTTTTTATACTTTCAGCTTTAGCCTCATAATATTTATATTCATAATTGATTCCTTCATCACTTTTAATAGGAATTATTTCTCGTAAATAAATTACATAATTATTTTCATCATAATAAAGCCCTATAGACTCGATAATAGCTAGCTGATTAAGCTCTTTATATTCTGGTATTTTAAATATTATTCCCCCCAATATAATTAATATTAATATAAAAATCTTTTTCATCAATATTTCCCCCTAATAGTATTTTTTGTCAAGAAAGAATTACGCCTTTTTAATGGTTCTTCTTTTTTTATGAAAGAATCCTTCAGTCCACTTCTTTCTCTAGGTATAAAAGGTACAAAATAAGGGATCCCAAAGATCTTTAATGTGCACAATTTATAAAAGATATAAATTACCCCAATAACAACTCCGTAAATACCTCCAATAGTACCTAAAACAAGCAAAAAAATCTTATAAATTCTAATAGCGTTTCCTAACTCAACAGAAGAAAAAATCAACCCAGCAATTGAAGAAATAGCAATTACTATAATCATAATAGGAGAGACAATTCCCGCAGCAACCGCTGCATCACCAAGTATCAATCCACCCAAAATAGAAATAGATGACCCACTAGCAAAAGACATTCTCAAATCTGATTCTTTTAATATTTCAAAGCACACAATCATAAACAAAGCTTCAATATAGGCTGGAAAAGGTACGAAAGTTCTGCCAGCTTTTAACATTAATAATAAATTATAAGGTAACAAATCATAATTTCTCGTTGTTACCGCAATATATATAGCAGGAGTAAAAATTGCGATAAAAAAAGCCAATAATCTAATAATTCTAATAAAAGTTGTATTAAATGATTTTTGATAATAATCATCTGTAGTATGAAAAAAATCAATAAAAAAACTAGGTAAAATTAAAGCGTAAGGACTCATATCAACAATAATAACAACTTTACCTTCAAGTAAAGCCATTGCACTTTTATCAGGCCTTTCACTAATCATAATAGTAGGGAAATAACTCTTTTGTCCTTCAAGAGCTGTTTTTAAATAACTAGAATCAATAATTCCATCAATATCAATTTTTTCTAATACTGAAATTATTCTCTTAGGTATTTCTTTTTTTACAATATCATCAACATATAAGACACCAACTTTAGTTTTACTCCTTCTGCCAATCTCTAAATCTACAGCTTTCAAAGAACTAGACTTAATTCTTTTTCTAATCAGTCCAAGATTAGTACTAAAGTTTTCTGAAAAACTATCTTTTGGCCCCGTAATAGTTAATTCTCCTTCAATAGTATTAATACCCCGATCAAGCTTAGCTTTTACCTCACAAGCATAAATTTTATTGCCTAAAAGAACTATATAACCATTATTAACATAATATAATATTTTATCTTCCTTAATTATTTTAATATTTTTTACTGGCAACATATTTTCTAAGTGCTTTAACTCTTTTGATTTTAAAACCAAAAGCTTTTTTAAAATAACTTCATCAATTATATCTCCATCAGTTAACACATCATTAAAAATAATAAAAATCTTTCTCCCAGCTACAACAACTTCCTTAAAAATATAGTCATTTGAAGGAGCAACAGCTTTTTTTAATCTATCAACAGAAACCATTTTATCACCATTATTATTATGAAAATATATTCAAATTTTATGTACAGTTTGTTATAATTAACAAAGAGGTATAATATGAAAGTTAAGATAGAAAAATTAGATCATTTTGGACGTGGAATCACATATATTAATGATAAAATATGCTTTGTTTTAAACGCCCTTCCTTTAGAAATAGTTGAACTAAAAATAATTAAAGAAACAAAGAAATATTATTTAGGAATTGCAACAGACTATATTGAATTATCACCAGATAGAATTATTGAAAAATGTCCATATTATAATATTTGTGGTGGTTGCCAATTAGAGCATTTAAATTATCAAAAAGAAAATGAATATAAGCAAAAAAAAGTTTTAGAACTAGTAAGACAATTTTCTAAATTAGAAGTTAAAGTTTTAGATATAGAATATCAAGAACCTAGCTTTTATCGTAATAAAGTAACTCTCCATGGTACTAATCATAAATTGGGCTATTATAAACCAGAAACAAACGAATTAATTGAAATATCATCTTGCCGTTTACTTGATTCAAAAATAAATAATATTATTCCTAAACTTCAAGAATTAGCTCAAAATAAAAATAACGAAATAGAAGAAATAATAATTAGAACAGATAACCAATCAGAAAAATTAATGATAAATATTAATGGTAAAATAGACGATGTATCTAGTCTAAGGGAAGTTGATGTTTTAAGTATAAATAATAAAGTAATAACCAAAGAAAAACAAATAATTAGTAAAATAGGCCCTAAAAAATATTATTTATCAATAAATTCTTTTTTCCAAGTTAATAAAACCTTAACAGAAAAATTATATAATGAAATAAAAAAAATTGTTCAAGAGAAAAAACCTAATACTGTTTTAGATTTATATTGTGGAGCAGGAACAATTGGTATATACATTTCTGAATATGCTAACAAAGTAATTGGTATAGACTGTTTACCTTCCAATATTATTGATGCTAATAAAAATAAAGAATTAAATAATATTTTCAATATCAGTTTTATAGAAGCTAAAGTAGCAAATATTATTGATCAGTTTTCAAAAAATATTGATCTAATTATTGTAGATCCCCCAAGAGCTGGTTTAGATAAAAAAACACTTATTCATATAAAAAGAATTAACCCAGAAACAATAATTTATGTATCTTGCGATCCTGCAACATTAGCTAGAGATCTCAAAGAATTAGCTCTAAATTATACAGTAGAGTATATCAAACCATTTAATATGTTCCCAAGAACCTATCACGTTGAATGCGTTTCAGTACTACATCGAAAAAGCCTTGAAAAATAAGGCTTTTTGATTTTTAGT
This sequence comes from bacterium, assembly GCA_029099845.1. GTDB lineage: Bacteria > Bacillota_I > Bacilli_A > RF39 > UBA660 > CAG-877. The sequence goes on along the minus strand of JAQXOT010000014.1, from coordinate 75 downwards.
AAAACTAAAAAAAGTGATATTTTGTTGTAAAAAATGATAAAAAATCAAAAAATATTCAGAGGGTTGTTTGAGTAT
>JAQXOT010000013.1 GCA_029099845.1 bacterium | reverse complement strand
TTTTTAAATAAACATTGTATGTAAATCTATTTGGATTATCTATCGCTCTCTTAATCTCGATAGTATCGCAAGTTTGATTTTCTAAATAAAGAATATCATTAGTAGTAGCACCATTTATGTGTCTTGCGCCCTTAGTTTTTGATTTTTCTTCACCTAATAAATCCAAATATATTTCAAGCTTAATGTTATGTCTATCGCCATCTATTTTAGATATTATTATTTCATCAACAAATTTTCTGATAAACTCGTTCAATGAACCACCATTAATTTCTTCTTCTATTGATTTTTTTATTCTATCAGAATTATTATGACTATTTTTTAATCGTTCAATTTGTTCAATTAAATCATTTTTCTCTACGTTCAAATTTTTAATTTCTTGATCATATTTATCAAATTGCACCTTAAAGGACTCTTTACTTATATCTCCATTGTAAATTAAATCAAGCATCATTAATTTCTTTTCTTCAATAGTTTTTATATTAGTATTAAGAAATTCTAATTCTTTATCATAATCATTAGTTATATCTATACTCTCATATAATTTTAGCAAATCATCAACAACATTTTCCTTTTGTGGAATAATATAATTCATTATAGATGATAAGATGTTGTACAAGTCTATTTCAGCAATAATTGGAGATTCACATGCAGCCAATCTATGCTGTAAATACATACCGCAACTCCACGTAGGTCTATTCTTATTTCTACTACCATGTGATCTTTGAAAATTTGTATTATGTTCCTTACAATATAATTTTGAACTAAAAGCATATTTTAAGCCACCAGACCAATAATCATTACTTTTATATCCTTTAGTACGTGTTTTTAATATTGCATTAGCTTTATCCCAAAGTTCTTCAGATATAATTGATGGAATACTTCCATCTTCACATTTATATAATATTTGATCTTCTGTACTATTTTTTTTCCTTCTCTTTGTTCTATAATCAAGTATTTCGTAAGTCCTTGCACGATAATATCCTTTGTATTTAGGATTTTCTATCATACGTTTTAAAGAATCTTTATCATATAGTTTTCCTTTTTTATTAAGATATCCTAACTCTGATAATTTCTTTGATAATTTATGAAAACCATATTTTCCACTTGCATACAATTCAAACAATACTTTTATAAATTTAGCTTCATTTTCGACTATTACTAATTTACAATTATCTTTTTTATATCCCGTGATATTTGAACTACCTAGCACATGTCCATTTTCAATGGCTTGTCTATGTCCAAACTTTACTCTTGCAGATAATTTTCTAGATTCATCTTGAGCTAAATTAAACATTATATTTAAAATTAATTCAGAATTAGAATCAAATGTATTCAAATTTTGATTTTCAAAAAATACACCAACTCCAGAATCTTTTAGCTCCCTTATATAATGAATACTATCTTCTAAATCACGAGCAAATCTAGATACTTCTTTTGTAATTATTAAATCAAATTTATTATGTTTTGCATCGAATATCATTTTTTTAAAACTCGGTCTAACATCAACTCTAACACCTGTTTTTCCTTCTTCAATATAACCACCAGAAAAAATCCATTTTGGTTTTGATTTAATATAGTTTTCATAATATTCTAATTGATTTCCTAACGAATTTAATTGAACATCAGAATCTGTTGAAACCCTACAATAGTAGCATACTCGAAGAGGAAGATCATAAATTTTTTCTCCAAGCATTATTGATTTTAATATTTTATCATAATTCATAATACTACTCCTCTCACAATTAATATTTATTTCGCAACAATCTAATATTTCTCAATAATTTATCATTTACTTTTAAAAATGTATTTACATCTATTACTTTTTTTTTTAATAAATTAGTGTTAATTATTATTTGTATTTGAAGTTCAAATATTTTATTATTTATCAATTATCATCACCAATAAATAATATTTATAACTTTAAAATAAAATTACTAAAAAGTGGAGTTACGTTCTTGAAGGTAGATCCTGGTTCATATGATGAGAAAACTGGCAAATTTCTACTTAATACTTCTTGACTATAGTTTTGATAACTATTTGGGTCATAGCCAGGACGGGATCCCATACCTAAAATTTCTCCTGTTTTAGGATCCATAGCTAAGGCTAAAGCCATATCTGGCGTGAACATATCAACAATATTATCTAGTTCTCGCTCAATGGATTTTTGAATGTTTATATCAATTGTTAGACTAATATTCATTCCATCTTGAGGTTCTACATATATATCAGATAGATTTAATTTATTTCCTTTGGCATCTGAAAAATACTTAATGGCACCGCTTTTGCCAGTAAGATATTCATCATACTGTAGTTCTAAGCCAGATAGTCCTTGATTATCTATTCCAACATAGCCTAGGGAATGTGATAATAAATTTCCATAAGGATAATATCTTTTAGCCTCTTTAACTAGATAGATTCCGTCTAGCTCTAAAGCAGATATTTTTTCGGCTATATCATATGATAGTCTTCTTCCTTCTGGGTGAACACGTTCTATTGATGTTTCTTTATATACATGTTCTTTCATTTGTTCATATGATATGCCTAAAATATCAGCCAGTTTTTTGGTGGCATCTTCCTTATCTTTGATTTGATTTGGAATTAAAACTAGACTAGTAGTTGTAAGATTATCGGCTAAAACTGTCCCATTGCGATCAAGAATTAAGCCCCTATTAGCTTCTATTGGCAAGTCTCTACTCCATAAGTTTGCGGCATAAGTATTTAATTTTTTATAATCAACCACTTGAATGTAAAAGACTCTTAAAATTATGAATATAAAAAGAATTAAAATTATGAGAAATACTACTTTTATACGTTCATCTATTTTTTTAAAAAACATATTTCACCTCTTAGTTATTTCTATGTTTTTTTAGAAAAAAAAGAACTAATTGAAAGTTTAAAGAATAAAGTGCTTTTTCTGATAAGTTCGTGATCGGTTTAATAAATCCTAAATTTTAGGCAATAAAAAAGACATATTTCTATGTCTTTAAGCTTTGTTTTTAATTAACCCAAATTGGAGATTTTATCTTATAAGATACATTATAATTAAAACTACCATGTCTAGTAACATTATTAACATTCCAGTTACTTAAGTCCAATGAAAAAGATGCATTATATCCTGTTTTACAGAACATACTCTCCATATTAGTTACATTCGATGTATCCCATTTACTTAAATCGCCTAAATTAAGAGTTGTGGCATTTTCACCAACTGCATAAAACATACTAGACATATTTGTAACTTTGCTTGTATCAAAATCTTCAATGCCTATTATATTTACTGTTGTTGCGTATTCACCAACTCTCCAGAAAAAATCACTCATATCTGTAATTTTACTAGTATTCCACCCAGTTAAATCTATCGTAATATTTTTAGCTTTATATCCTGTTGACATAAAAATATAAGGTAAATATGTAACATTACTTGTATTAAAACCACTCAAATCCAAATATATATCTTCACCATAATATCCTAAATCTCTAAACATACTTCTCATATTTGTAACGTTTGATGTATCTAAGTTGGCAACATTTACATCTGAACAATATTCAAACTCATAAAACCAGTGTGCTGTGCTAATTGGTTTTATTATATCTCTTACCTCAATTTTCCTAATTGCTCTGCTTTCACCATGCCAAGGAACAAAATCAGATGAATGATAATCTGCTCTTTCAAAGCCTGTATAAACCTTTGTTACCTTTATTCCTTCATAAACATCGCCTGGTTTAATTTCGGCTTCAGAACGTACGAAAGTTAATGAGTTGTCGGTTTCTGAAAATAAAGCATATGCTACTCCTTCTGTTTTTGGTTCATAACTATCTTTATAAGGGCTTGAAGTTCCTGTCCATGTTACACTTTCTTCACTACATGTTGTATATTTATTTATTTCAAATGGAGTTGTTTGAATCTTTTTTAATTTTTTTGATTCTTTAGTAATATCATTTATTACATCATTTCTATCTAACTGATATGATTCTATTGGGTTAAATACATCGTCATATATTGCATGTGTTCCATCAGTTAAAGCAACATAATATTTAGTAACTTTATCTCCATCCCCTGCTTTTGTAATACGAACGTAACCTTTTAAATCTCTACCTCCCCAAGGTGATTTACTATTTTTCTCTATCAATGGAGAAATAGTATCATCACTTGTGTCTATTAAAATATAGTAATCTCCATCATCCACTCCAGAAACATATGTATTATTATTACCACATGTTAAAGAATCAGCTGTCCATAAGTTTTTAGCTGCATTAACATATGCTTTTGCTGTAGTTACAAAAGAATCTATTCTTGATTTTTCAATTATCCGAGAAACACTAGGAATTGCAATCATCATAAGTATAGATATTATTACAATGACTGCTAAAAGTTCTATTAATGTAAATCCTTTTTCATTTAATTTCTTCATTTGTCTTACTCCTCTATAATTCAATTATACTTACTCGTTTTAATATTTTCTGGTTTTTTTCATTTTTATGTGTAAATTTACGCAAAAATAGGCGTTAAAATTAATTAGTACCATTATATTCCCTTATTACTTTTCTATCAAAACCTGTTTCTTCTAGTCTCTTAGTATTTCCTAGATATTCAAAACCTCTTATGTCGTTGAGCATCCATAAATAAATGCTTTCTGAATAAATATTGATACTCTGCTGATGTTAATTCATTTTCTTCAAATAACTGTAATTTTAAGGTTTTAAAATAGTCTTTTCTTCTACGATTTCTATTGTATATAGGCTTTCATTAGCATTATTAGTTTTGGATATAAAAATATGGTCTTTTAATTAAAGGCATTAGAAAAGAGTGATTTTAAATTTTAAATCACTCTTAAATATTAATTCATTTATCAAATTTATTGCTTATCAACACTATTTGATAAAGAAACTTAATTGCACTTTCTATATATTAGTTATTTTTAGCAATTGTATAAGTATCCATTAATATTACTGATTCTTCATCAGTTGGCTCAACGTAAGCTGGAACTTTTGATTCAGGGGTTGTTATAAGTCCACTTTTTTGAGTTCTGAATTTAGCAATATTGTCATTGGCTTCTTCATCTAGGATAATACCTAGTGGTTTTAGTTTCTTAACAACTTCTCTTCTTAAATCAATATCGTTCTCACCAGCACCGGCAGTAAAGACTATGCCATCTACCTCTCCATCTAATTCAATATAATATTGAGAAATAAATTTTACAATGCTATTTTTTATCATTTCAAAAGCTAGTGTAGCTTTTTCGTCTCCTTTAGACATTAGTTCCTCAACATCACGGAAATCATTTTCACCAGAAATTCCTTTTAGGCCACTTTCCTTATTTAAAATGTTAGTCGCTTCTTTTATTGTCATATTAGTTTTTTTGCAAATATATTCAAGAATTGAAGGATCAATATCACCAGAGCGAGTTCCCATCATTAACCCAGCAAGTGGAGTTAGCCCCATAGTTGTATTGAAGCATTTACTATCTTTAACGGCCGCAATAGAAGCTCCACTTCCAATATGACAAATAATTAAATTAACAGTTTTCTTATTTAGTTTTTCTTCCATAGTTTTAGTTATATATCTATAACTAGTTCCATGGAAACCATATTTTCTTACACCATATTTTTCATACCATTCATATGGTACAGGATATATATAGCTTTCTTTTGGCATACTTTGATGAAAAGCTGTGTCAAATACAGCAACTTGTGGTACATCTTTTGACATAATCGTTTGCATGTACTTAATAACATTAATAGCAGGTGGTAAGTGAAGAGGTCCTAAATCAATAATTGATTCAATATTTGATAAAACCTCATCATCAATTTTTACTGATTCAGCGTAGAACTCTCCACCATGAAGAACTCTATGACCAACACCTTTGATTTCATTAATATTTTCAATTAGTTTATTGTCAATAAGCTCTTGCATCATTTTTTCTACGGCTTCTGAATGATCTTTTAATGGAGCATTTTTCTTGATTTTTTCACCATTCATTTTTAATGTCCAAAAGCAATCTTTTGAACCTATTTTTTCAACATATACATTAACTAGTTCTTCTTGTGCTGGCATTTCATATAATGAAAATTTTAAAGATGAACTACCAGCATTAACTACTAAATATTTTTCTTTTTCCATTTGTTTTCTTTCCTCCTAAATATAAAAGTTATGCTATCATTTTATTATTTTTTTGTCAATAAAACGGTAAAATCTTGAATTTGATTTTTAAATTATCTTGTACATGATACTCCAATTTGATTATATAAATTTTCTATCGTATCAATACTTATTTTACCATTGGTAAATAGTTGCTCATAAGCAGAGTCAATTTTTATTAACTCATCGATGTCAATATTTTCATAGTCAATGCTTGCGATACTTGTTAAAGTATTATCAGAAATAGTGACTTCTGTTTCATAGTATTCAATATCTTTATATGGTGCATATACTTGTTCTACCGTAGTTTTATAATTATTAAGGGTTTCTAAATTATCTGTTGTAACTTTTTCGATAGATTCTACTTTTTTAACATAGTCCTGTTGGTAGACTACATTATATTGAAAGTCCATTTTAACATCTTCCTTATTTACAGTTCTAGTACAAGTCATGGTTTTTTCTTCTGATTCTTTAACACAACCTGTTGCAAATAAGGCAATTATAAGCACTAATATTATTTGAATTTTTTTCACATTTTCACCTCTTTTTTTAATTTTACCATGACTGAATATTTTTTACAATTGTGTTTTGGCTTTCGGTTTTATATTATGAAGATATAAAAAAATCTTGCTTATTAGTGAGGCAAGATATTTTTTTGTTACTTTATTTTTTCAAATTTGCTTTTCGGTTCTCCACAGATTGGGCAAACCCAATCGTCTGGTAAGTCTTCAAATTTTACTTTTTCTTTTGTATTATCATATATATAACCACAAACAGTACAGCGATAGCTGTCCGTATTTTTTAACTCATCAATAAATGTTGGTGCGTTTTTAGGTGATGTACCTTTTCTTACTTCATGATAATATTTATAAGTCATGGCTTTTTCTTCAGATAATTTTTTAGTTTCTAGAACTCTAGCAATAAATAGATCATGAGTCTCGCAGTCAATAATATCTACTACCTCACAAATTAAATAGCCGCACATATTATTGGTAATAACAGGTAAAGAAGCTATTTCTTCTTCTTGAATATTTGCAAATTTATTTATTTCTTTTGAGCTTTTATAGCCAAAGGTTGTAATGATATCATTAGGGGTATTTTCAGAAATAATTGAAACCGCAAAGCGCTTACTTTGCTTTATTTCTTGATTAGTATTATTATTTTTATTTAAACTAATTGATATTAATGGATTAATAGAGGTTATTTGAGTTAGAGTATTGATAATACAGCCACTATTTTTAATATTTTTTGTTGTTACGAGATACATACCATATGATATATCTCTAAATACTTTGGTATCTATCATATTTTAATTCCTTTCTTTTTTAATTGTAAATTAATCAAATTAATTAGTCAATAAAAAAAGGGAGCACTCCCCTTTTTCCATATTTTTATTAAGCTAGTGCTTTAGCTCTTTCTGTAATTAATACTTCTAGGGCTGTTGGCAAGCTAGCCATACTAGATGAATTATAATATTCATTATATAAACTAATGATATCTGATGATCCTAATTTAGCAATTCTTGCTTTTAAAACATCAAGACGTTTTTGGTTTACTTCAGTATTAGCAATTTCTTTCATGAAACTAGCACTATCAACATCAGCGATATGAATAAGTCTTGCTGATGAGTGAATTACGTTATATAACCAAGTGGCATTTTTTAGTTCATCTTTAAAAGGCTCTTTAGCTTTAATATTGGTTGCATGTAATTTTTTAGTAGCAGTTTTTCCTATTTCTAGACCATCAACTAGATTTAACATTGTAATAATTGGTAATTTTCTTGGTGGTTCTTCAACTATTGGTTCTGGCATACTTTCTTCTTCAATATCTTCACTAGTACTTTCTACTGCAACAGGAATTTCTGAAGTTATTCTATCCCCAATATTATTTAAAATAGCTAAACTTGTATAGCAATCCATCTTCATAGTGTAATATTTGTTCAAGAATTGCTCTAATTCTTTTGGTGAATTGAAGACTTTTATATCATTAAATTCTTTCTTTTCTTCTTCAAATATTTCTAATAATTTAAGATAAATAACACTATTTGTAAAGTCACTTAGTGGTTCTTTACTTTCTTCTTCATCACTAGGTGCAACGTTAACTATTGGATTTTCTTCAACATATTTACGATATGCTTCTTGTAATTCATTAACTAGTTTTTCTGGTAAGATAGATAGATGTTTTTGTAATTTATTAGTATGCTCAATTACTTCGGCTTCTAGTTTTTTTGTTTTTTCTTCATCATGTGTTAGTTGCAATTCATTATCCAAAAGACGCAAATCAATTAAATGATTGTAAGCAGCATCATAGTGTGCAATAGCTTTTTTATTGGCGTGAATGGCTTTTTTTAATCTTAAAAATTCCGTATCAATTTGTTCAAGGCGATCAGCTAATAAATCTTTGTCAATATTTTCTTTACTAGCTAATAATGTTGCTTTATATTCTTCTAGACTTGTTAATTTTCGTTTATTAATTTCAATTCTATTACTTAATTGTCCTATATATGTTGTCATACTTTTCACCCCTATTACATTCTACTTTCTTCATCTATTTGAGCTAAAACTTCTTGAACCATAGCTAGTTCTTCTGGATCCGTAACATCGTATAATTCTCCAGTTCCAACAACGGTATCATAAGAAGAAATATAAATATTTTTACGCCCATTAGTTCCAAATTCATTATCTGTATAGCCTACGTAACTCTTTCCTGTTTCTTCGCAGTCAAAGGTAAATAATATTTCACATTCTACTTCTTTTTCATCTTTTAATATTGTAATTTTCTCCGTAACATTTCCCATTTTTATCCTCCGTTAATAGATGTCTACTCTATACTATATTATTATAGTTTATAATTTATTTAATGTCAATTTATACTGGTAATTTTAATTGTAATATTTTCTTTAGCTAAAATTTCACCTTTTCTTCTAATTATTAAATAGTAAATATCTTCGGTTTTTTTATCTTTTGATAATTTGTTGTCTTTAATGATACTGGTAGTAGAATCTTTTGATAATAAATTTTGATTGTCTTTATTTTTGTATAATTTAATAGCGACAGAATTACTATTATTTTTTACTTCAATTTGATAGTTAATATCGGTAGATAAAACTTTATCATCTTTATAATTAGTAATCATAAATTTATATTCTTTAATTTCATCTTGTTCTAAAGATGATAAATCAATAGAAAATTCATTATTTACAGTTTTTTCTAATATTGGTAAAGTTAGATCAACTTTTTCTTTCTTGGTTTGGTTTTGTTTTAATGTAAGTGTTTTTATTCCTAATATAATTACTATAATTAATAATAAAATAAATGATATAGTTAGAACCTTTTCACTTGTTGTCTTGGGAATTAATTTAGTAATTAGTGAACTTTTTTCTTTTATTTTAGAATTTTTAGACGAAGGCTTTGTGGAAGCTTTTCGCTTATTATTTTTGATTGATTCATTATTTTTTTTCATATTACACCTCTACTGAAATAATTTGTTAAAATTTTCGGTTGTTTTTATTGTATATTTTTCTTTTTCTGCTGATGTTAAACTGCTTTTAAATATTGAAGATGTTATGTCTTCTGCTATTTTTGGATTACTCTTTATGCTACTGGTAACTGTATAATTTAAATTTATTAATTCAATATTTTTACTTACTATTCTTAAATTTCCTGCTTTAAGATTAGGATAATCTTGGTTATTTTCTTGCATATTACTTTCTATTATAAAGCTTCCAAGACAAGAAGTTGTTCCATCATTATAGTCTAGTTCAAGTTCTTTTTTAGTAGATAATTTTTCAAAAGAAATATAGCCAAGATTTTGCTTTTCTTTGGAAAGAATTTTAACCTTAATATCAGAATCATTATTAGTAACAATACATGTATACAAAAGATTGTCATCTTTATATAAAAGTATTATATTGGTTTTGTAATCATAGTCGAATCTATAGACTTCTTTTTTACTTTTTATGATTAGTTCAAGCTTTAAGTTATTGTACTTAATTCTATCAGTATATATATTTATAGTAATTTCTTCTAGTGAGTAGTTTAATTGATCTAGTTCAGCAAATAAATCAATTGGTTCAATATTACTATTTAAAATATTTAGGAGATTGACTATTTTGGGATCTTTTTTTAGGTCATTAGAAATATTTTCTGTTATTTCTTTTAAGACTTTGGTTGTTATTTTAATAGATGTTTTATTACATGGTTCATTATTTAGCTCTACTCTACTATTTTTGAAATTTTGATTGGCTAGATTATTTTTTATAGAATTAATTATTGAATTTTTTAAGTATTCTTTTTTTTCTTTTATAGAAGTATTTTTAAATAATTCAAAGTAAGTATTATTGCCATTATTAATATAATTATTACTTAAATTGGCATTATAGTAGTATTCAGTTGCACCTTTTATGTAATATTTTTGATAAATTAAGGGATGATTTTCTAAAGTACTATTTGTAGTGAGTAATAATTCTTGATCTTTATTATTTTGAGCAAGAAAGATATTAGTTTTAATATTATTTAAATTTTTTATGAGATTAGAGTATTTTAAATAAGTTTGATTTGATACGGCTTTATTAGTTAAATATTCACTGCTAATATTAAGTTTTATGATAGAATCAATTGCTAGAGAGTCTTGTGAAGATGATTCTTTAACGCTTGTTTTTTTGATTGATTCATTATAATTTATAGAATTAGCTAAAGCGTTGATGGCTGTTTTAAAAATACGTTTTGGATTTGATAAATAATTAATATAGATACCATTACTAATTAAAAATAACGAAAGTATTAGTAATAGTAGGCCTATTTTAAAACCAATATTTTTTTTTCTCACTATTCTCACCTTATTATCATTATAGCATGTCGATATTTGTCAAACAAGATAAAAATATATTGACAGATTAAAAAAAGAATGATTTAAAATCATTCTTTTGACTTAGCTAGTATACTTAGTTGGTAAGGAACCGTAACAGGAGAAGAGGTGGCATTATAATCATACATAGCAATTATGGTTAAATCAACTTCTTCGCCGGGATCTAAGACTTTACCACTAATACTATTATGGGATATTTTTACAGGAAGAATACTAGTAGCAGCTGCTGGTGAAGTTAAGTAATCTGGCTTTTCAATAAGTTCGATAATCTCTGCTTTGACATTTCCGGTGTTTTTAATAGTAACGCGATAGCTTATTTCATCACGAGGAGATGATAGATTAAATTCTATATTGATGGTTTGATTAGAATTGGTAATACTAGAGGTGGCAGAGGGAGTTTTAATTCCACCTTGAACAGGAGTACGTTCTTTGGCACTTGTAAATTCAACAGCAAAAGTTGGTTGTTCATTAGTGGCGTTTTCTAATTGCATGGCAACTATGGCAAAACCAATTCCCATACATACTATGGTTGAACATAAAATTATTATAATCCAATTTCTAGTTTTAACTAAATTATTCATTCACAATTTCCCTCCCTTTTGGAATCCTTACTACCATTATAGCAAAAAGCATAGCTTTGGGTAGTACTTTTAAATTCTATATAAGCATAGACTTTGTGTTCTTTGATATAATACCAACTATTTTCTGTAGGATATATATTTTTTTCAGTGATGGCGGGAATTAGTTGGATAGGCATAGTACTATCTGTTATTCCTTGATTAGATACATTAAGAGCATAATTAGTTAGACGAAGATAAACATTATCAGCATATAGTGAGGCATTTTCTTCGGTTAGTTCTTCCTTTTCTTTTAAACTAGTAATTAACTTTTGATCTTTATAATTGCTAATTAAGCTTTTTGAGTATTCTTCTAGAGCTTTGATACCAGTTTCAGAACTTATTAAAGCTAGTTCATTGACTTTATCTATTACCGTTGATTGTGATTTTTGATAATTAATATTTAAATCTTTTGTTTTTTCTTGGAAGGATTTTTTGAAGACTAAATAGTCTTTATTTTTTTCATATTCTATTAAAATTATGGTACTATTTTCCGTTAAGTATGAATTATCTTCTAAAATTGTTATGATTCGATTTAGTGAAGAAGATAAGTTTTGGTTTTCTATTTCTTTATTATATAAACATAATGAAGCCGTATTATGAAAAAGAATATTACTTATCTTGGTATTATTATTTATGATTAGACTAAAGTCTGGGCCAGATGGTAATTTTATGCCGATGATAGTAGTTATTTCTTTGGTATTAATGAAAGAATCACTGCTACCAAAATTGTCTTTTAAATCAGGAATTATATAATATGCTGTAGCAATTATTATAACTACTAAAAAGACAATAACTTGAAATCTTTTATATATTTTATCAAAATTAGATGTTTGCATATGTTTTATAATCTAATAGCTAATTAGTTCCTTTCCTAATATTTTAGGTTTGATATTTAGGGCTTAATGCTAGATTAATTTCTAAACCGTCTATAATAGGCGTGCCTTCTTGGATTGATTGACTGGTGACATAGCCTACTCCTTCTAAGTTAACTTTTATTCCCAGTTCTTTTAAAAGACTACTGGCTACTTTAGATGATAAGCCAACAACATTAGGAACTGTTAAGTTGTTAGTATTAGTAATTAAGTATAAAGTATCTTTGTTGGTAATAATATCATTCTTTTCTGGATACTGTTTAATTACTTTATCGCCATCACCAATTATACTATATTTAATACCAAGAGCATTTAAAGTCGTGGTGATGTTAGCTATTTTTTTATTAACGTAGCTATCTAAAGTGTATTCGTTAATAGTTATTTTATTGCTAGAGGCCTCTTCAGTACCATAATATTTTGAAAGATTGTTAACAATTTCTTTTATCGCATTTGAGATAGGTTTTTGACTACCATTAGTAGGCCGTTTTACTGAGGCATATATTATATATTGGGGATCACTTTTTGGATAAATTCCTGCAAATGAAGATATGATATCTTCTTTGCCATTTAGGTACCCTCCTCCGTTTTCATTAGCAATTTGGGCAGTACCAGTCTTACCAATTAGCTCACCAGATGATATTTTATAACCACTTCCGGTATTGCCTTCACCATTAACACAGTCGTCCATTAATTGAAGCATTTTTTGAACTGTGGCGGTTGAGGCTACTCGTTCTGTTGTCTTACGAGTATTTTCAAGAATTACCTCCCCTGTTGTTGGATCTACAATTTTTGAAACAATATAAGGTTTTAGAAGCATACCATCATTAGTTAATGGTGTCATAGCTTGGACATTTTGAATTGGAGTTGTGGTAATTCCTTGACCAAAACCTGCGTTATAAATTTCGGTTTCATATTTAAAATCGATTTTACCGGCACTTTCATTTGGCAAAGAAATACCAGTTTTTTTGCCAAAACCTAACTTTTTAAAATATTGGCGGAGCATCATGCTGTCCATATTATTTTTAATTAAATTAATGATAGCAACATTACTACTCATAGCGTAACCTTTATCATATGTTAGCATGCCCCAGCCGGCACGATTCCAGTCACCAATTTCTGTTCCGTCAGTTGTGTAATATACTCCTGATTTATAGGTGTCATTTCCATTATATACGCCATTTTCTATAGCGGCCATGTAGGTAAATGTTTTCATGGTACTACCTGGTTCATATGGTGCAGCAAGCAGTAAATCTAAATAATTGGTAATATTTCTAGTATTTGGATCAAATGATGGCGAAGTGGCAGTACCTAAAATAGCACCAGTTTTAGCATCTAAAATAGTAATAGTAAACCATTCAAAATCATAATCAGCATCAGCATTATCTAAAGCTTGCTCAATAAAAAACTGTACATTGCTTTCTAATGTTAGATATACATCTTTACCTTGAACGGCATCTTTTTGCCAAACGTTAGTATTAGCAATTTGGTAACCACGCAAATCTTTTTGGTAAGTTATATAGCCATCTTCACCACGTAAAAGGTTATCATATTGTTTTTCAATTCCCATTTCTCCAACAATTTCTTCTTTTGAAGTTTCGGAATCGGTATTATTTTTAGCATAACCGATAGTATATGAGGCAAAATCACCTTTAGGATAATAGCGCTTAAAGCTTTCAATAAAATCGATACCCGGTAAATTTAACAATTCTATTTTTTGTTTAGTTAGTTCAGTTAAGTTTTTACCCTTGGAACCAAATTCTGTTTGATAAACATTTTCTTTATTTAGATATTTTAAGATTGTTTCTTTTTCCATTCCTAAAATTGGTGCTAGTTCAGTGGCGGTTTTTTCTTTATCAACCACATGTTGCGGATTATTTTCGTCAGTTGTTCTTTTTTCATCTAGATAAGCAATAATTTTATAGGAAGCAACATTTTGAGCTAAAATATCACCATCGTTTGAATAAATATTTCCTCTTTTAGCGGTAATTGTTTCTGTTTTGGTGGTTCTTTTACTAGCTAGTTGTTTTAGATTAACACCATCAATAGTTGTCGATAAGCCTAATTGAATAAGACGAAGAATCATTAAAGCAAATAAAAAAAGAGAAATAATGATAATTGTCTTGGAATAGCGTATATTATTTCTCTTCTTATTTTTCAATTGAATCACTTCCTATTAATCTTCGGTTACTCTCTTTATGTTATCATTATTATAACTCAAACCTTGTTCTTCTGCAACTGATTGAATCTTGGTAAGGGAAGCTAGCTCATTAATAGTCATTGAGATGCTTTCGTTTGTTTTTTCCTGCTCTTTAATGGCATCTTTTTTCTTTTCAACTTCAAAATTTATTTTTGATAAGGTAGCTTTGGAAAAAACGATAGAAATTGGTGATGCTAACGCTAATACTATGGCTAAAGAGTATAATAACTTTTCAAATTTAGAAAGTTTAATTTTCTTTTTTATTTTCTTTTTCACGTTATTCACCTTTCTTTTTATTTTACACGTTCAATTACACGTAGTTTTGAACTTCTAGCCCGTGGATTTTTTTCTAATTCTTCAGCGCTAGGTTTTATGGCTTTATTTACCACTAATTTAAAGTCTGGTAAATATTCAGGTGGAATATTAGGCAGACCTTGAACTTTTGGATCTATAGCACATTTTTCTTTAAATATATTTTTTACTAGTCTATCTTCAAGCGAATGAAATGTGATAACGGCAACTCGCCCGCCAACATTTAATAGCGATAGCGCTTGATTAATGGCTGGTTCTATAACATCTAATTCGTGATTTACTTCAATTCTAATTGCCTGAAATATTTGTCTAGCAGGATGTTTGTCTTTTCTATATTTCATGGGAACAGCACTTTTTATTATTTCTACTAATTCTAGTGTTGTTTCAATTGGTTTTGTTTTGCGGTAGTCTACAATTTTTTTAGCAATATTTTTTGAGAATTTATCTTCCCCATATTTATAAAAAATTTCTGTTAATTTTTCTTGTGAGTAATTATTAACAACATCATAGGCAGAAAAAGCCATATCTTGATCCATTCGCATATCTAATTTTGCATCTTCATGATAGGAAAAGCCTCTTTTAGCATCATCTAATTGAGGAGAAGATACACCTAAATCGAATAGAACAGCATCGACTTTGTCAATTTCTCTTCTTGCTAATTCTTCTTTTAAATTTACAAAATTGCTCTTAATGATAGTGAAGTTAGTACCAATCGCGCTTAAGCGATCAGTACTATGCCGAATTGCTTCACTATCTTGGTCAAAGGCGAATAAAAACCCCTTTTTTATTCTAGCCAAGATGCTACTACTGTGTCCGCCATAGCCTAGTGTACAATCTACTACGATACTAGATTCATTTAAATTAAGGGAAGAAATAGATTCTTCTAGTAAAACGCTAATATGTTTTTCCATTAGATATTCACACTTTCATTAAATAGATTTTCAGCTATGTCTGACATGCTGTCTTTAGCAGAAATAAAGAATTCATCCCATGATTCTTTTGACCATATCTCTAGGCGATCACCAGTTCCAATAACGATACATTCTTTATTAATGTTTGCATAAGTTATTAATGGTGATGGTATATTGATACGGCCCTGTTTATCAAATTCTGCTTCACTAGCGCCTGATAGAAAGAAACGAATAAATTGACGTGCATCTTTTTTGGTAAATGGTAGGCTTTCTAGTTTATCAACGATTTTTTGCCATGATTCTTCTGAATATACAAAAAGGCAATTTTCAATTCCTCTAGTTACTATGAACTTTTCTCCTAATTCCTCACGAAATTTGGAAGGAATTATTAATCTCCCTTTGTCATCAATAGAATGGTGATATTCTCCAATAAACATATTATCCCCCACTTTTTACCACTATCAGCCACTATTTAATTATATATTACACAGTTAGGGTAAAATTGTAAATAACGAAAAAAGAAAAAAAATGTCACTTGACAAACATTGACAAAAAAATAAGCCAAATTTTGGCTTACTATAAATTTTGTTGTTTAGCAAATCGTCTATTGAATCGTTCAATTTTTGAAGACTCTTTTCTTTTTTCATAGCCTAAAGTTTCTTTTAGGGCTCCATTTGTTGGAAGGAAAGACTCCTCACTAGGATAAAGTGAAAGAATTTGAGTGGTTCCTGGAATAGTCTTTACCCGAAGATGATTATAAACGCGACCTTCATAATAGCCAGCGTTTGGATAGAAAACTTCATATTCATCAACAATATTATCTAGTAATTTATTTTCTTCTACTAAAAATGGTTTAACATCTTCAAAGACTTGGCGAATATCGGTATTACTTGGAAAGGCAGAATTTCCAAAGGTATTTTTAAGATGATTATTAGTTACTAAATCAATGGCTTCATCTAAATCATAAGCAATGAATTGTCGATCTATGTAAGGCTTTTTTTCTCTATTAGGTAAAGGTAGCCCTTGCGATTTGTCGAGTAATAATTGAAGGCGAATAAAAGAATAGTTGTCTTCATTGTCAGGACTAATATGGCAGATTTTTTCTATATAGTGACGAGCTTCTTCATAGTTTCCTTGATTATATAGAGCTCTAATTAAAGATATATAATTAATGCGATATGGTGTAGTTTGATTATCAATTACTTTTTTTAAGGTAATTATAGCTCCAGTATTATCTTTTTCTAGGAGTTGAAGAGCGCTGTAATAATAGGCAGATTGATTTTTAACATTAAAATCTCTAGCATCCAATCCTGTTTTGAAAGCAGCTTTTGCCTTAGCATAATCCTTGTTGGCTATTAAGGCCATGCCTAACAATAATGGAACATCATCATATGGACAAATTGTATTTTGTTGTAGCTCTTCTAAGCAAGCTATTTCTTCTGAAATTTTTCCAAGTTGTTTATACACCATAGCTAAAGTCATAGTGGCTTGATAGTATATTTTGTCCTTTTCTTCAGATGTGCGAACCATTTCTAAATATGGAATAGCTTGTTCATAATTTTCTTGGCTTTTATTGATTTCTGCTTTTAAAAAGTATAATTCTCGCTCTAAAGTAGGATTAGATGCAACAATACTTTCTACCATTAAAGAAGCAGCAGAATAGTCGCCTAAGGCTAATAAGTTTTTAGCAATTCTAAGACGAACATCATCGTGAGTGATTGCTACTTCACTATGCCCTTTTACTGGTTCTACATCTAAAGCACGGTATAAAGTATTTAAAGCACTATAATAATTTTTATCCTCATTTTCTAATTCGGCTAAACAAAGATAGACTAAAAGGCTACCATAAGGATTATCTTCTATAGCCTCATTATAATATTCTCTAGCACTATCCTTATCGCCTTTTAACCAGTATACTCTGGCCAAACTAATTAAACCACTATGACGTTTTTTGCTGTCTTGTTTGGCAACTATTTCAAATTCTTTTTGAGCACAATCTAATTCATTATTATCAAGGAAGCATTTGCCATATAAATAATGCCCATATGGGTCTTCTGGGTGTCTTTCAACATATTTAGCTAACTCTGCATAGCCTTTAGAAAGTTTACCACTATCTATTAATGTTTTTATACTATTTAATTCTTTTATTTTTGCCCATTTTTCTAAATTTTGGTCTTTATGATATGTTTTCTTGTTTCTTTTTGTCATATTTTCTCCTCGATTTATATTACGATTATTTATTTTTTATAATTGTTTGATTTTTCAAATCTAGCATTAAATTTGCTGATTTGCTTGCTGGGACGCTTTTCTGATTCTATTTTAGATAATATTTCTCCTTGAGTAGGAAGAAGATTTGGTGCAGCTGGATACATATTTATAATGTTGGTGGTTCCTGGAATAGTAATGACAATAAGGCTGTTAGAAATGTTGTTTTCTTGGTCATAGCCACAATTTGGATAAGATAGAGCATAAAAATCCATTATATCAGAATTTATTCGATTAGCATCGTTCATTTGAAGGACGGCTTCACTATATAATTTTTCAATATCTATATCCGGGCTAAAAGTTGTTTTGTCAGGAACTCGTTTAACATGATATTTTTTAATATGATCTAGAGTTCGGTCTTTAGAGTAGTCTATTATTTGTTGACCACCATAACTGCATCTATTAAGTGGTGGAAGGCTTCGACCAAGCTTTTTGGCAATAAGTAATTTGGCCAAAGTAAAGTCGTGTTCTTTAAGAAAATCACCATTTATTTGAATGACTTTTTGTAAAAAGGCATCTGCTTGTTGATATTTTCCTTGTTTAATGTATACACCGATTAGTTTAGCACATAGCGCTGAGGAAATATTTTGCTGATTAACAATACTATTTTGCAATGAATGTTCAGCTTGCTCATATTCTCCCATTAAGTACTGAAGACATCCTAATTGATAATAGCCATTGGAATATACTTCGGTATCAGTTGATTTAGTTGCCTCTTTAAAACATTTTAGGGCATTAGCATATTCTCCTAGGCGCTGATTGGCAAAACCTAAAGTGACGTAAACAGCTCGGTCATATAAATTGTCAGTTGCAATTAGTTCTTCACAATAAGCAATAGCACTTTTAGTATCTGTTTCTTCTAGGATGCGAGCTAATTCATAAATTGCCTCATAATAGGTATCATCTTTAAGAGGATATTCTTTGATGCTTTCTAAGTAATATAAGGCAGACTTTTTATCTCCTATTTGGCGTAAAACTCTGCCATAGACTAGAGTTAATTCTCTTTTAGAAATGGTACTATTTTGGGCAAGTTCACTAATCATTTTTAAAGCTTTTTCGGCATTTCCTGCTAAAGCAATGAGTTTTACTTTTTCTAATTTAATTTTATCTGTTGGTAAACTAATTTTTTCTAATATTGCTAAAGCCTTGGTGTAATTACCTTGTGATCTTTCTAAAGTTGCTAGGGCTTGAAGAGCGTAAACTTCTTCGTGACTGCTTTCATTAATCGCTTTAGTATATAGTGTTCTGGCCTTAGATATATCACCTTTTTTACTAGCAATATCTCCTAGTCTAATTATGGCGCTATACTTATTTTTCCAATCAGAATTAGCTACAGCAGTAAATATTTCTGTTGCATGATCTAGGTTTCCTAGCATTTCTTCAATATGTCCATAATGAAAATAGCCAAACATATCATTTGGGTATTCTTCTAAATAATGGAGAATTTCTCTTCTACCAGCATTTATATTTTTAGAGGTTAAATTTTTAATACTTTCAAGTTTCTTACTACGATTTTTTATGTCTTTCGTTTTTTCTATCGTAGTTTGATACTTTCTTTTAGAATTATTATGGCGCATAGTTTTACTCCTTTTTTATATTTTTAACTATGGTTAGCATTTGGGTGGAACATAGTTTTTAAATTTTTTATTAAATTTGGCTATTTGATCACTAGTTTTTGAAGTTTCTTGAGGTATTTTCTTAAAATCTCCTAAACGTGGGGTTTTGGATTTAGAACTTGGATACATAGTTAAGATGTTTTTGGTTGTTGGTAGGCAAACAACTCTTATTTTGTGAACTAAAGTACCATCTAGATCATAACCAGCATTAGGATAGTCAACTTCATAGATATCGGCAATATCCTCATTAACCATATTTTCTTCAGTTAATTGATACTTTATATCTGTAAAAAGTGTGGGAATATCAATTTGTTTAGCAAAGTTTCCAACTTCTTCTATTATTAGTTGATGATGATTAATAATATGATCTAGGGCATCATCTTCACGGTATTCAATAATTTGTCTTTCCGTGTAGTTTTTACTAGCACGAGTTGGTAAGGGATTGCCTTTAATTTTATCTAAAAGTAATTTAGCGTGTAATAAGCAGAAATCATCTTTAGTGGGATTTTCTGGCATGACTTGTTGAAGATAAGAGTAAGCTTCATCGTATCTTTTTTCTTTTAACATAATGGCAATTAATTTAATATGGGTTGAATTAGGCGCTTTTTTAGGCGTTATACTATTTATCAATGAACGTTTGGCAGAAGAATATTCTCCTTTAGCAAACTGTAATGACCCCATATTGTAGTATGCTAATGAACGAATATCAGGATCTTGTGAAGTTGTTGCTAGACGATAATTAATAAGGGCTTGGTCAAATTGTTTTAAGCCTTCTTGAGCAGTGCCTAAGCGCAAATATACTTCACCTTGATATTCTACATTAGATGATAGTAGTTCTTGGCAGCAAGAAGATGCATTATTAAAATCTCCAAGATCTAAATATAACTTGGCTTCTTCCATCAATGTTTTATAATAAATATCATCCTTTTTAGAACTTTCTTTGGCTTTTAAATAATTAAATTTAGCAGTTGGAATGTCTTTGGCATTTCTAGCAATTTTACCTTTTTCTAAGGCTAATAGTCTATTTTCATCGCTTGTTTGATTAATGCAAGTTTCTAAAATTTCATAAGCTTTACCGAGTTCTCCTTTAGCCGTATAAGAACGAGCTTGTTCAATTTTTGTTTCGATAGAATTTGGATCTAATCTTTCAAGAAGCTTTAAGGCTTTATCGTAATGTTCTTCTTTACTTTCTAAACGTGCTAGGGTTATTATGGCATATTTTTCATTATAGGGGCTATTAGTAATTGCTTGATAATAACAATCTTTGGCTGTTTCTATATTACCTTCTAGTTTAGCAATATCACCTAAGGCTATTAAGGCACTATAGCGATTGGTACTAGTTGATTCGAAAACTTTGGTAAAGACTTGCTTAGCTTGCTTTAAATCTCCGCAAGCCATAAGAATTCGTCCATGTAAGAAGTGACCAAACATATCAGTGCTATTTACTTCTAAATATTTATTTAGCTCGGATAAGGCCTTAGCATAATTTTTTCTTTCTACAAGATTTTTAATGCTATCAAGTGCTTTTTTTCTTTCTCTAATAATAGATGCTTTTCTATGGTGGTTTTTTTCTTTTTGATTATACATAGTTTAACCCCCTTTTCTAGTACTGCATATTATATCACGCTTTGCTTTTTTTGTGAAGATATAAAGAAAAAAGAAAGTATTTCTACTTTCTTAAAGCCTTACTAGCAATTTCTTCTTGTAACATTTTTAGGAATTCTTCTTTAGTGACAGATGTTGTTTCTTTTTTGCCGTGAAGACGATAACTTATAAGATTATTTTCTTTTTCATTATCACCTAATATTAAAGTATATGGTACTTTATTTGTTTGGGCTTCACGCAAACGATAACCTAATTTTTCATTGCGATCATCTAACTCAGCACGAATTTTATTTTCTACTAGGTAATCTTTTATTTCTTTAGCATAATCTCCTTGGAATTCTGGATTGACAGGAATTACTTTTACTTGAACTGGAGATAGCCAAGTTGGGAAGCAACCTTTTGTTTCTTCTATTATGAAGGCTGTAAAGCGATCAAAGGTTCCAAATATAGCACGGTGAAGGACTACAGGGGTTTCTTTTTCACCTTTACTATTGATATATGATAGGTCAAATCTACGAGGTAATAAAAAGTCTAATTGGCAAGTTGATAAAGTTACTTCTGGACCAACAGCTGGTTTTACTTCAACATCTAGTTTTGGTCCATAGAAAGCAGCCTCACCAACAGCTTCAAAATATTCAACACCTAAGCTATTTAACACTTCTCTTAATTTTTGTTCAGCTTCGTTCCACATTTTGTCATCATCAAAATATTTTTCTTTGTCCATAGGGTCTCTTAATGAAAGACGGAATTTATAATTTTCAATGCCAAAGTCATGGTAAACATCAAGAATCAAACTAACTACTTTTTTAAATTCATCGCCAATTTGTTCTGGTGTGACAAATAAATGGGCATCATTTTGACACATACAGCGAACTCTTTCTAAGCCTTTAACAGCTCCGCTAGCTTCATAACGAAAGTCAGTAGCAAATTCGCCAATTCTAATTGGTAAGTCGCGATATGAATGCATTTTATTTTTATATATTAACATATGATGTGGGCAGTTCATTGGACGCAAGACAAATTCTTCGTCATCAACTTTCATCATTGGGAACATATTTTCTTTGTAATGATCCCAGTGTCCAGAAGTTTTGTATAAATTAACAGTGCCAACACATGGTGTGTAGACATGTTCATAGCCTAACTTTTGTTCTTTTTCATAAATGTAGTTTTCTAATTGTTTTCTTATTAAAGCTCCATGTGGTAGCCATAAAGGCATACCCGCACCTACTAGCTCGTGGTTCATATATAATTCTTGTTCTTTACCAATTTTACGATGATCACGTTCTTTAGCTTCTTGCAATTCTTGAAGATGTTGTTCTAAATCGGCTTCTGTTTTATAGCAAACCCCATAGATACGTTGAAGCATTTTATTTTTAGCGTCTCCTTTCCAATAAGCTCCGCTAAATTTAGTTAGTTTAAAGTATTTTAATTCTTTTACTGACTCAACATGTGGGCCACGGCAAAGATCTGTAAAGTCGCCTTGAGTATAGCAAGTTATAGTTGTTTCGTCTTCATTCATTCTAGAAATTAAATCAATTTTATAAGGGTCATCTTTAAACTTTGCTAATGCTTCTTCCTTGGTTAATTCTTGGCGAATTATTTTTTTACCATCTTTAGCGATTTTTTTCATTTCTTTTTCAATTTTTGCTAAATCTTCTTCAGTTAATGTAGTATCTCCTAAATCAATGTCATAGTAGAAACCATCTTCAATTACTGGTCCTACCCAAAACATAGCTTGTGGGTATAAATGTTTTACGGCTTGTGCTAATAAATGTGCACAAGAGTGGTTCATAATACTTAATTCTTGATCTTCTTTTATATTTATCATTTTATTTCCTCCTAAATAAGTATATCTACTTTTATTTCTTTATCTATTAATCTTTTAAAATCTTCGGCTAAGTGTTTTTCTCCAACAATATCACCATAATGAATAGGAATTGCAGTTTGTGGTTTTATTGTATTTATGTAGCTAGTCGCTTCAACTACATCCATAGTGTAAATGCCCCCAATAGGTACGAAGCAAATATCCGTTATTACGGTTAGTGCCTCTTTAGTTTTTGAAGTATCACCCATTATATAATACCACTGATTATCTATTAATACATTGTAACCAACATATGATTTTTCTTTGGGATGAAAGTTGGTATTGATGTTATAAGCTGGGATAGTTTTAATAGTTATATCCGTAAGGTAGTAGGTTTTTTCCGGTTCTACTATTAAGATATTGTTTGTTATAGTACTTATTTTTTCCCTTAGGCAGGCTGGTGCTATAATTGTTGTATCTTTGGTCATAATCTTTTTAATTGATTTTTCATCATAATGATCATAATGATCGTGAGTTATGAATATGTAATTTGCATCATGATAATCATCAGAAATTTGATAAGGATCAAAGTAAATAGTTTTTGATCCAACTAATTTAATCGACGAATGTCTAAACACCTCAATATCCATATAATCACCTCTTTAGATAATAAAAAAAGATAGTACAGGAGTGCATAAGCACGGTACCATCCTTTGTTTATCTTATTTTTTTAACGACAATTGCCGGAATTACATTTACTAATTCAACTCGAAAGGTAGTAATAAGTTAAATACTCATTCGTTTGCACCAACCACGAACTCTCTTGAGAGTTTAGATAATTTATCGGATCCTTTGTCAATGTATTTAAAAGATATTTTTAATATAGCACAATTTTTATTGTTTGGCAATCATTTTACCAACTATTTGGAACTTCAATTAGGCTTCCTAGCCCACTAAATCCTTGATTATAGCGAATTTTAGCGTAGCGAAAGAAACTATTTAAATCTTTACAATTAGCGTCGTTTTGATCAAATAAGGCACAGTTGTCAACTACAGTTATGTGAAGATGGACGCCTGTTGCTATTCCTGTTCTTCCCATTTGCCCAATTACATCATTGGTAGTTACATATTTTCCAGTATAAATTCCAGGAGCATATGATGAAAGATGAACATATTGTGATGTATAATTAATGCCATCAATATTATGGTTAATTGTTACAATTAATGCTCCTGCACTATCTGTATAAATACCGCTAATAACTCCATTAGCAATTGGATATATCTGTTCATAAATGCCGTTACGGCTAGAAATATCATAGGCAACATGATAATAATTGGGATAGCTAGTAACATTACCAGTTTTTGTTGGTAACTGCCACTTGATAGCTGGTTGTGAAGCTAACTGTTGGACTAGTGATGAAGTACTATCTTCTGGTGGTTTTTTGATTAAATCAGTTCTAGTAATTATTGCATCTTTTTCTTGTTGATTAGAATAATGTCCTTCCTTATAAGCTTTTTTTACAGTAGCCATATTTTTAGTATTGATAGATTCAATAACTATATTACTAATTATATTTTCATTAATTAGTTCTTTGGCTAGAAATAAATAAACAGAAATAAATAGTAAGGTTATTGATATTGCTATTAGAAAATTTTCTCTTTTCGCTGCCATCTAGTCACCACTTTCAAAGTAGTGCTTATTATAACAGTTTTTTATTTTTTGTCAAATGAATATAATTTTTAACTGCGACGGTTTTTACTTATTAATTCAATTGTTATAGTCAATTGCTTTATTCGTTCAATAATACGACGTGCTTTTACTTTATCAGCATTTGTACTAGTAACGGCTAAAGACATTTCTAATTCTTCTAGTGAAAGGTTTGAAGTAAAAAAGGTTGGTAAATGACTATCCATTCGATATTGAAGAATTGGTCCTAGAACTTCATCTCGAGACCAAGCACTACAATTTTCAGCACCAATATCATCAAGCAATAATAATGGTACTTTTTTTATATAATCAAATTTATCACTATAATTAGTTTGAAATGAGGCTTTTAGGCTTCTTAAAAATTCAGGATAATAGATAAGAGCACTTTTGATACCCTTCTTAGCTAATTCATTAAATAGTGCCGCTATCATGTAGGTTTTTCCAGATCCAAAAGATCCAGTTAAATAAATGCCTTTAGGTTTTTCTTTGGAATTATAGTTATCTATAAATTCTTTAAAATATTTAATTATTGGTAAACGAGCTTTATCGTCTTTATAAAGATTAGTAAGAGACGCATTGAGAATATCTTGTGGCATATCAAACAAATCTAGATTTTCTTTATACATATTATTTTTTAATTCTTGCCTCATTCTTTCACAGGCAAGATAAGAAAACGTAATTAATTCGCCATTTTTTTCAGGAGTATAGGCATAACCAGGGACTTTGTTTTTACATTCTCTTAAAGAAGAACAATTTTGACAATTTTTATGTTCCTCATATGCATCTTCTAAACTAGAAGTATATTTTTTCAAAATTGATTCGTTAATATTTAAACCATAAACATAATCTTTAAAATCTTGATTACTGCAAGCATCCATAAACGATTGTGTTAATTTAATTTCATCTACTTTACCTATTACATTTTCAACGTTTTTCATTTTATTACCACCACATATGTTATTTTAACTAAATTAAATAAAATTGTCTAGGTTGTTTTATTCTTATGTTTTTACTTTAATAATTAGATATTATTTCTTATATATTTTTATTCTAAATCATTATATGAACATTAAATAAATTTTCGCAACATAAATTTATTAATTAAATTAATAGCTTTCTTATGTGTTTATAATCGCCATGTGGTGATTGTCTTTTAGTGAGCTAATTTAAGCAAAGAAAAAATCTATTTTAAAAACGACTTTTTGCTTTTGATAATACTTTTCTATACTCTTGATTATCTTTAAATTCATTACCAGTCATTAGATCTATGAGTGGTACATGATATTTGCTTTTATCTAATAAAGCTAATAATTGTTCTATATATTCAATAGGCCAATGTCTATAAACTATTTCATGAGATAATTTTTCATAATCACTAGAATCATTTGGACTAAAAAATGGTTTTAAATATCCTGTTACAAAAATAGATATTGCTTCCATATATTCTAATGATATGGGTTCGCTAACTATTCTTTCTAAATATATTCCAGGATACTTTATGAATTTTAATTCTCGTTCTATTTGTTCACTTAATACTATCGATGGTTCTTGAATTATAAAATCATAAAATGCATTTTCAACATCACCAGCATAATCTTGATACATTTTTAGATCTAAATCTTGTTGGCTATTTTCATGCAAAGATACTGATATAAAAGCACTGCCATTTAAATTTAAACTACTATTTCTATTTATCGTTTCTCCGTATAATTTTATTATTTCATTATAAGGCAGTATATAACCTGTTTCTAATATTTTTTTATATTTATATAATATATCTTTTAACTCTAATATTCGTTCAGCACTATTATACTTTTTATTTGGTAAATATGAATGTACACTATGAAAATACTTTCTTTCTAGTTTCATAAAATGCCCCCCAGCAAATAATTGATTTGTATTATAACATAATTTCTAGATTTATACTAACTCATATTTTCTCGAAATATTTTTTTAGTTAGTTTTAACGAGTATTCTTTTATTATTTCTTCATCATAATGATTATCTGCTGCTCATCGTTTTTTCCTTTCTATGGTGGACAAGTGCTTATCATGTTGTCATTTTTATTTAATTTAATCTTAATACTACCATCTTGATCTGTTCTATAAATCTTACTGTTTTTTAATATTTCTAATACTATTTTTTGGGGATGATTATAGCGATTGTTTGCTCCTACACTAATTAAACTATATTTAGGCTTAATCTTATTTATAAAATACTCACTACTACTTGTATTTGAGCCATGATGACCAACTTTTAAAAAATCTATATCTTTTAAATTATATTTAGCTAGAATATCCTTTTCACGCCTTACTCCAGCATCACCCATAAATAAGAACTTATAATTATTGTAATTAAAATAAATTACGTTTGAATTATCGTTTTCATTATCATAAATACCAGTATTTAAAAACTGTAGTTGATGCTTTCCAATATTTAATTCTTTGAGGCATGAATAATAATTAATTTTCTTTTTATCTAACACTTTAATAACTTCTTTTTCTAGAGTGTTATATTCCCCACAATTGAAGATTACATTTTCTACTTTAAATTTATTAACTAAATTAATAGTTTCTCCCATGTGGTCATAGTCCCCATGAGTTAAAATTAGATAATTAATTTTTCTTATCCCCGAACTTTTTAGATATGGGATGGTAACTGTTTCTGTAAGCGATGATTCAGTTGATGCTTTATTTTGGGCTAGTAAGCCACCAGTATCAATTAAGATTGTTGTATTATTCTCATGAAATAAAATTGAATCGCCTTGGCCAATATCTAACACGTCTAAAAAGGCATCTTTAATAAAGTATGGATAAAAGTAGTGAAAAAATAGTAATAATATTAAGGGTATAATTAATTTTTTTTGATGGGAATAAAGGCCATATAAACAAGTTATTGAAAATAAAAGATAAAGAAAATAAATTGGTAATTTTAATTTAGGAAAGCTAAAAGTAGCAAAACTTATGCTTGATAATAATAGTGATAAGTTTTCTAAGATCTTGGTTAGGAAATTAAAAATTGGAAGGAAAAATGGGAAGATAAAAGTAATTAGTGACATGGGGAAAATAATTATACTAACTAATGGGACAAAAAATAAATTATATATAATACTTAAAAAAT
Organism: bacterium; assembly: GCA_029099845.1. Classification (GTDB taxonomy): domain Bacteria; phylum Bacillota_I; class Bacilli_A; order RF39; family UBA660; genus CAG-877. Next base: position 20,134 of record JAQXOT010000013.1, on the reverse strand, counting down.
TAATTTCATAAAAATTGTATATACTTATTGGGATACTTGCTATAAAAGAGATTATGGAGGTTGCTAAGAGATTAAATAAGTAATTTTTAGGTCCAAGGGATTTTGTTAGTAAAATTAGAGCTAAGCTAATACTATAGGAATACCAAAAGCCTAAATCATAAATATAGTTTTCATTTATAAGAAGGGAAATTGATAGAGTTAATATGAAAATGTTTACTGGTTTTATGTGGAAATAATATATTTTATTTAAGGAGAAGAAAATGAAAAATAAAACTCCTCTTAAAATAGAGGCTGACTGATTAGCTAGATTTAAGTAGGCTATTAAAAAGAAAGAGGTAATTAGATAACATTTATTTTCACTGATTTTTATTTTTTTTAAAAGTTTTAGTATTAAAGAAGATAATAAAGTTATATGCATACCACTTATTGAGAAAAGATGACTTATGCCATTTTTTTGATAGCTTTTGATGATTGATTGTGAAATATTAGTCTTATCACCTATTATAAAGGTTAGTAAGTAGGGATTTTTAGCTAGATAATTAATTAATTTTTGCTTTAGATAGAAGTAAGGATTTTTATTCGTGGAGATGAAGTCAACTTTTTCTGTTTTTAGAAGGAAAAATATATTTTTATGTTCTAAATATTGTTGATAGTTAAAAAGATTGGGGGTTGTGTTTTTCTTTGGTCTTGTTAGAGTTCCTGTTAATTTTACTTTTTCGCCTAATTGATAAGTAAATATTTCATTTTCTTTTAGATAGTAGGTTGCTAAAACTAGTTCTTTGGCTTTGACTATTAATTTTACTTGATTATTTTGTTGATTAATATTTATGATGGTTCCTGCTATTTCTTGCTGCTTTAAAGAATATTTACTTTGTTTTGGAATGGTTAGCTTTATTGTTGATATCAGAATAGTTATAATTAGTAATACATAATATGGAGTATTAGATAGTAATATAGTCCTTAATTTTAGCAAAAAGACTCTCCCCTATTCCTGGAACATTTTTGATATCTTCGATTGTTTGAAAATTGCCATTAGCGGAGCGATAATCAATAATATCTTTGGCTTTGGCCTCTCCAATACCTGGTAGAGTTATTAATTCTTCTAAGGTTGCGGTATTAAGCGATATTAAACTAGTTAAAGAATCACTAGTGCTACAAATACAAGCATCATTTTTTAACGAAGTTGAGTCTTTTTGCTCACACTTTTCTTGAACAATATTTTCTAGTTCCTTTGTTTTACTAAAATTGGCTACTTCTTCGTTACTATAAACAATTATAACCATTTCATCTGTAATTTTTTTGCTTAAATTTAAAACAGTTGTATTGGCATTTTCCGCTAGACCACCAGCTTTTTCTATAACGTCGATTACTCTTGATGTTGCGGGCATTGTGTAAATACCTGGTGATATAACTTGCCCTTTAATATCAACTTTATATATGTCTTCTTCTTTTTCTTCTTTTTCTACGGATTCTTCTTTTAATTCTTTTATAATTGTTTCTTTTTTAGGTTTAGAGTTTTTTGAAAAATAATTTAGGCATAGTATTGTAAGTAGTGTTATAAATATTAAACTTAATAAACCTAAAATAATCTGTTTGCGATAACGATAGTGGAATGTTATTTGAATCACCTCCTACTTTTATTATTCAAAAAAAAAGAAAGGTTTCCCTATTCTTTTGGTTGAATTTTTACTTTTACGTAAGGCTCTTTAGAAATCACGGCAGAAAAATCAGGTTGCTCGACGGCAATACTTGTAATATCATTTTTGTTTTCACAAATAGAAGCAAAAACAAGTTCACGTAGTCTTTCTTCTACCAAATCGATACTTGGCGTTACAATTTTACAAGCGGCGCTGGCTTGATTTCCACCACCACCTAATGATTCCATGATTTTTCCAATATCAATATCACTTTTGCTTCTGGCACTTACAGATACTAAATTATCACTAATATATCCCATAACAAATGAGGCATCAACATTGTAATCAAGCATTTTATCAGCAGCCTTGGCTAAATCTTCTTTTTTATAAATGGTCGTTGGGGCAGCTCTATTTAAGGTGAAACTTACTTGTCTAGTCTGAAAAATACTTCTTTCATAAGTTTCAAATAAGCTACCATTGTAAATTAAATTATTGATACGGCGATCAGTTTCAAATTCAGCTCGAAATAGTTTTGATACAACGCTTGGATTGGCACCTCTTTCAATTAATTTTTCAGCGACATTATGTGTTTTTGAAGATGTATTGTTGCTATAACGATTTGTATCTAACTGAATACCGGCTAATAGATAGTTAGCGACATCTTCATCATAACGAAGATGATAGGAATTTAAGACCTGAGCCACCATTTCTGATGCACTTGAAGCGTCTTGAGTAATATAGGTATAATCCGCTTCTACGGTATGTTGATCTTTAGCGTGGTGGTCTATTATCATTTTATACTTGAAACATTCTAAATAATCCTTGACTGGTAATAAATAGCTTTTATTAGTATCAGTAATGATTAATGATGAATTATAGTCCACTAATTTTTCAAAGGTAGCTAAATCTATAATATTAAATTTTTCATGGTTTTCATTTATTATCTTTCTTACTCCTGGTTCTAAGTTGGCCTCATTATCATTAACAATAATATAGGACTTTCTTCCAAACAATTGGCAGATTGTACGCAAGCCAATGGCAGAAGAAATTGAATCAAAATCTGGTTCATTGTGGCCAACAATAAATACTTGAGATGAATTTTTAATAATTTCTGATAAAGCTTTTTTGAGACTTTTTAACATCTCACTCATTTTGCTCTCCCCCTAATTTTTGCTTGTTATAGTACATTTATATATACTATAACAAATTAATCATTAACACAATATTTTGTGTTGTTTTTTAATTATACTATATTTTAAAAAAAAAGTATCTATTTTAATAAATAAATACTTTAAATAAATATTTTAAATTCTTCTTCAACTTTATTAGTTAAGGCAAGTATTTGTTCTTTGGTGATATATTTATTGGAATTGGTATTGGTATTTTTTAGAGTAAGGCATTTATTTTTCCATAAAAATAAATCTTCTTTTGTGATATTTCTTATGTCATAGCCGGTTGCTTGGGTTAAAAGGTGTTTTATTTCTAACCAAAAATCACTAGAAGCATTTTCTTGGTCATACTCTTCCATAGCCTTTCGTAAAGCCTGATGCTGGTTTTCTTTTTTAATATTATCTTGGGCAATCTTTTGAATGGTGGCATTATAAAAATATTTATCATAGATAATATCTGTTATTATGTGTAAAATATAGCCTAAAAGAAAATATTTATTGTATTTAGTTTGGTTAACATAATAAAAGTCTTTAACATTTTCTAGCCAGATATTTAAATCTTGGTGACGAATATGGGATTGCCATCTTTCTTCTTTAGGGGCAAAGCCAGCTAAGTTAACGGCATCTGGGGCAAGAGAGCCTAGATAGAAGTCTTTAGTATGAAGTTGTTTATATTTTCTTGATAATTCATAGGCTACTTGTTCGTGAATTAATATGCTTGGCATTATCGCAACTCCTTTTCTCTTGCAAGCCCAGTTTCAATGTTAACACGTTGTACAATGGAAAGAGCGGCAATTAAACAAATTGTAAAGCTACCACCATAGCTCATAAATGGTAATGGCACACCAGTCATAGGCATTAATCCAAATATTCCAAGGAGATTAACTGCTATATGGAGGAATATGTATATGGCAATTCCATAACACATAGTCGCTCCTCTATTGGTGGTACTATTTCGGCCAATTAGAAGAATACGATAAATAATAAAAATATATGTTAGAATTAAAGCAATACCAGTTAAAACGCCTAATTCTTCTACAACAATCGCAAAAATGAAATCTGTGTAGGGCTCAGGAAGATATAAATATTTTTGAGTTGAATTTCCAAGTCCTGTTCCTGTTAGGCCTCCATTATTTATAGCAATATAACAGTTACAAACTTGATTTCCAGTAGTTAGGAGTTTATCGCAAGGTTTAAAAAAGTCAAAGCGTTCTAATTGTCTTTTTTGAAGAAGCTGGCTACCAGTACTAATAAAAATTACTGCGGCAAAGGCAACAAGACCAACAGCGAGAAAAACTGTTCTTTTTTTTATTTCTTTTGAAATCGGGACGGCAAAAAAGATGGCAGCAACAATTGCACAAAAAATGATAGTAGTTCCTAAATCTGGTTGTAAAAAAATTAAAAGAGCTATGCCTAAACAAATAAAAATAGGAAATAAACTAGTTGTATAGGTATTTAATTTTTTTTGTTTAGATTCATAAAAGCAGGCTAACCAAACAATGATAATAACCTTAATAAATTCACTAGGTTGGATACTAATTGGTCCTAAATCAAACCAACTTTGAGCTTTATTTTTAGGAGCTATAAAGATTAATAGTATTACTAAACTAATGGAAAAAATAATTAATAAGATCCATGAGAGGACTTTATATGTTTTAGTTGGCACCATAATCATTATTAAAAATAGAATAAAGCCAACAAAAAGGAATAAGGCTTGTTTTAGGAAATAATGTGATGCTGAAACATTGTATGACATATAAGCTACTACATTAGAGGCAGAAAATATCATAATAAGGCCAAAAATAAACAATATAATTGTCGTAATTAATAAAGGCTTATCTAAATACTTTATTATCTTCTTCATTATATCACTCCACTTTATAATAATATAGCATATATTTTTAAGATAGTTTTAAAGAAAAGTTTCCTTAGGTTATTTTTATTAACATTTTTTGTCAATTTACATATTTTATAGTAGATTATGAAAAGGAGGCACTGTTATGTATTATTATGGTGGAGGCTCTGGTTGTGGGTGCGGTAATCAAATGTATCAAATGCCTTACTACCAAACAGGTTGCGGTGGAAACACCTCTTCTAATTATGCTATTATTTTAGTATTATTTATTTTATTAGTAATTGTTCTTGGTTGTCGTTTTGGCAATTAATTTTTATAAACGTATAAGTAAATACTTATGCGTTTTATTTTTGACTTTTAGATATTATTGATATATAATATGTTTGTTTCTATTTACGTGAAATATTAAAAGTAATTATGTATGTATTAAGAGGTGATTGTATGCTAAGAACAAAGGACATATTAGATGAGAGTGATAAAAGATTAAGAACTGTTAGCAAAGAAGTTGTTTTTCCATTAACAGAAAAAGATAAAGAAACGATAGAATTAATGCTTAAGTATTTGCATGATAGTCAAAATGAAGAATTGGCTGAGAAATATAATTTACGTCCTGGTATGGGGCTTGCTGCTATTCAAGTCGGGGTAGCAAAGAGATACTTTGTAGTAACAGATGACTTAGGAGATGGAAAGCTAGAAGATTATATTCTTGTTAATCCAAAGATTATTAGTAATTCAGTAGAAAAAATTTATGTTGAGTCTGGGGAAGGGTGTTTAAGTGTTAACCGTCCGGTTGATGGAATAGTTCCTAGATATGCAAGAGTTACAATGGAAGCATATGACATGGAAGGAAGAAAAATTCATGTTAGAGCTAGAGAGGATTTAGCGATTGCTATGCAACATGAATTAGATCATTTAAATGGGATTTTATTTACTGATCATATTGATAAAAAGGAGCCTTATAAAGGAAAAGACCAGATGAGAGCAATCTAGTCTTTTTTATTTAATTAAGATATTTCTTTTTTCCTTTGGAAAAGAAAGAATGGAAAGATAGGTAAAAATTTCTTCTGGAGAAGTTTTAGATAAGTTTTCGGTATAGTAAATAATATCTTTTAAAGTATCTGGAGCAGCATTTTGCTTTCTTAAAGCAGTTTGTGCTAAATAGCTACCAATAACATAAGGATATTGTTTGGTGATAGCATCATGTTTAGTAATTAAAAAGGAGTTTCTATTTAGACATTCATCTTGATCTTCAATATAGTCATCTTGCACTTCATGCCAATTTTTTACCTCATATTCGTTTAATTTAAAATCATTTTTTAAATACCCAGATAAATAATTTAAATATGGAAGAACTGATAAATAGTTTTCTTGAGTCCATGAGTCTCTTTGCTCTTGTAAAAGAGCAATTTCATCTTGAGGATAGTTTTTTGATAAAAGAAAATCATATGCTGTTTTTTCAAAGAAAAGGGCTGGAAACTCTATTAAAGTTAAGGGTATACTCTCCCCTATATTTAAATTTATCAAAGAAATATAATGAGAAAATTCATGAATCATAGAAATAAAATCTTCGATTGTTCCAGATAGTGGAGCTACTATGGATATATCATCATGGTTTGATATTGTTTCCCATTTTCTATTATTTGAAGTGTATTTTATATGACCGTTTTCTTGAGCTGTTATATATATTTCCAACCATTTTAGGGTTGGATCAATTGTGGCTAAGTATTCCATACAAAGTTCATCACATTGCTCTTTTTTTAGTTTTGTTAAATTTTGAAGCGGTAAATTTTGGTGACATTCTTCTTGCTCTTCAGCACTAAAATTATCAGAAATTATTTTAGTTATTTTTTCTATATTGTTAACTAAAAATAAATCTAGTGGTTTTTTTGAATTACTCAAAGTTAATATTTCTTTTTGTAGTAAGTTATTATAAAGAGAAAGGCCAGATCTTTTACATAACCAGTTAAATAGAGCATTTTCCTCAGCAATGGTTGGATTAAAAATAAAAGATAGTAATTTTTCTTTAGAGTGATCAACTTGATAGCGTAAATATGCTATATAATAATAGCTAAAATTTGGTGGTAATTTGGCTATATTATAGTTAGAAGGATGATTGGTTTTTTCAATTATTGTGTAAGCTAAAAGCCAATTTGATAATTCCTCTTGTGTTTTTTTAGGCGTAGTTTGAAGAAAAAAGCTATCAATAGTAGATATTACGCTAGTACTTAGGTCCATATCTAGGGGAATATTTAGATATGACTTCTTATTAGTAAAACTTATACCTTTATAGTTTGATAATAAATAAGTAAAAAATTGAGGATTTTGCTCAATTATTTTTTTTAGTTCTAAGGCTTGAGCTTTATTTTTTTTATCATAATCAATAATAATACCATTGGCTTTTAAAATACTCATTTTTCTTCTCCTTGTAGCTTTGTATTTTACTATATTGTTTGGGAAGATGTCAAATAAAAAAGCTATTTTAAATAGCCCTTTTATTTTTTAAATTATTATTAATATTAAATGTAATTATTTTTATTATAGCACCTCATCATAATTTGTTAATTTAACACTAACTAATTTAGAAACACCAGATTCTTGCATAGTAATTCCATATAAAGTATTAGCATATTCCATTGTTTTCTTTTTGTGAGTAATAATTAAAAATTGGGTTTTATCTCGATAATGATTTAGATATTTACCAAAGCCTTCTACATTAGCTTCATCTAAAGCGGCTTCTACTTCATCGAAAAGGCAAAATGGGGTGCTGCGAACATTAAGAATAGCAAAAAGTAAAGAAATTGCGGTTAGAGTTTTTTCACCACCTGATAGAAGTGAAATAGTGGTCAATTTTTTACCAGGTGGAGAGGCAACAATATCTACACCGGTTGCTAGTAGATCATCTGGATTAGTTAATTTTAAATCAGCTTGTCCACCACCAAATAATTTTTTAAAAACTTTTTGAAATTCTAGTCTAATTTGAGCAAAAGTATTTTGGAATTCTTCACGCATAACATCATCCATTTCATTCATTATTTCAAGAAGTGTATTTTCAGCATTATATAGATCTTCTCTTTGATTTGTTAAGAAAACATAGCGGGTATTGACGCGTTCATATTCTTCAATAGCCGCTAAATTGACCATGCCTATACGTTTAATATTACTGCGATATTTATTAACCATAATTCGTGCTTCTTCTGGTTCTTTATCAAGTTGATATTCACTTTTAGCTCTTTCAAAAGTCAATTCATACTCCTCACTCAGTGTCTTTAGCATATTATCTATTTTAACATCTAAACGATTTATAGATATTTCTAATTCACGAGAAGTTTTTTCAAGATTTCTTAAATTAGAATTTTTCAATTTAGTTGTAGCACTTGCTTGCTCTATTTTTTGTTTTAGAGCATCTATTTCTTTAATTAAAGAAGCAATTTTAATTTGAATTTGTTCTTTAATGGTACTTTTTTCATGAAATAATTGAATTAATTCTTGTTCTTTTATACTAATAGAGTTATTGGAAATTGATTGAAGACTTTCCCACTCTTTTGTAGTTGTTTCTAATTGTAACTTTTCTTGTTTTATTTCTGCTTGTTTTTTATCGTATTGCTCTTTTAATGTTACTTTATTTCTAGCTAAAGCATAATTTTTTTCTTCTAGTTCATTAATTTCTTTAGCTATGGAAGAAATTTTGGAGGCAGTTGTTGTTAATTCTTCTTTTAAAGCTTTTTCTCTTTCTAAAGCATGATTTAGTTCTTGTTTGGTAGTAATTAGGCTTTTAGCGTTGTAGTTTGATCCACCTGTCATGGATCCTCCAACGTTAACAACATCTCCATCTAAAGTAATTATTTTATATTTATTATTGATTTGTTTGCTTATATAAATGGCAGCATCCATATTGGTCACTATTAGAATATTACCAAATTGATTTTCAATTATACTTTGATATTGGGGATTATATGTAAGTAAATTACTTAAGACATCAATAAAGTCTTTATTAGTGCTTAATAAATTTTTGGTTTCTTGATCAATGTGGCGACTTTTAATTACCGATAAAGGAAAAAAAGTAGCTCTTCCTAGATGATTATCTTTTAAATAGTTAATGGCTTGTTTAGCTGACTTTTCATCACTGGTGATAATGAAATTTTTATTAGAAGCTTGAGCTATGTTTAAAGCTTTAATATATTGGTCGTCTATGGAAATTAGGTTACCTATAGTGTTATGTATTCCTGTTAGGTTATTATTTTTTAATACCTGACGAACACTATTAGGCATGTCTAGCCCCTCTTCTATTTCCTGCCTTAATGATGAAATTTTATGTGATATAGAGATAAGTTCACGGTCGCATTTAGAATAGTCATTATTTAACATTACTTTTTTAGTTTGGAGATTTTGTAGGTTATTAGCAAGGAGTTTATCTTGTTCTTCTTCTTTTTTTGATGCTGATAAAATATTTGATAGTTCTTCTTCGAGAATGGAAATATTACCTTCACACTGAGACTTTTTTTCAAGTAATGTTCTAATTTCTTCTTTTAGTTCATTTTCTTCTTTAGTAGTCTTACTACGTTCTTTTAAAAGATTTTTTTCGCCGTTTATTTTCTCAACTTCTTCTGTTATTTGTAAAAGTTCTTTATTAAGAAGATTTTTTTGATTTTCAAGATGTTCTAAGTTTGTCTTGTCTTCTAAACTTTCAGCATCTTCTTTAGAAATTTCATTGGAAATAGTAATTATTTCTTGATCAATTTTTTCTTTTTGTGTTTTTAAGGTGGTTAATTCTTGGTTAGTATTTTCAATGTCATAAGCAAGCAAGGCTACTTCATAGTTGTCTAAGCCTTTTTTGTTCTCTAAATATTCTTGGGCTTTGGCGCTTTGCTCTTTAAGTGGTGCAACTTGAGATTCTAGTTCACTAATAATATCATTTACACGATCTAAATTATTGTGTGTACGATCTAGTTTTCTTAAAGCTTCTTCTTTACGACGCTTATATTTTAAAATTCCTGCGGCCTCTTCAAAAATTATTCGGCGATCGGTAGCAGAATTACTTAATATTTTTTCTACTTCACCTTGAGAAATAATATTAAATGATTCTTTTCCCATACCAGAATCTAGCAATAAATTATTTAAATCTTTTAAACGACATTTTTCACCATTTAGAAAGTATTCATTTTCACCACTGCGATAAAGACGGCGTTTTATTGATATTTCGGTATATGGTACGGATAGGAAATGATCTGAATTGTCAAAAACTAATTCAACACTAGCAACATTAAGGGGATTACGACTTTTACTTCCGGAGAAAATAATATCACTCATTGAATCAGTTCCACGCAAGGACTTAACTGATTGTTCGCCTAAAACCCATCTAACAGCATCAACTACATTGCTTTTTCCAGAGCCATTAGGCCCGACAATACAAGTAATTTTGTCATCAAGCTTAATATCTAATTTATCTGCGAAAGATTTAAAGCCAGTCGCAGTTATTTCCTTTAAGTACATACACTTCACCCTATTTATAAGTATACTATAAAGATGGTAGTAAAACAAGAAATTTCTTTGGTATTAAAGGAAATAAGTAGTGTTTTAGCTTATAATTTACTTATCAAAGTTTTCACTTAATAGTTCATCTAAGGTTGATAATGTGTAACCTTTTTGCGTAATATAGTCTATGATTAATGGTAGCTCTCGTATAGTTTGATTGGTTAAGGGCAAAGATATTATGGCAGAATTATTAAGTTTTCCTTTAATTGTCTTATAAGGTGAAGTAGTTACTCTAATTGTGGGGATAATGGTGTGAAGATGTAATTTTGAGCAAAGTTCCAATACTTCTTTTTGATCATATTCTGCATAGCAAAATTTAGGTTCTTTTTTTGTTAATGATGATAAATAGTTAAGAGCACTAGTAAAATATAATTCATCATATTTATTATCATAACTTAAAATTTCTAATTCTTGATTAAGTAATTTGGTTATTTCTTCAGTATTATTTTCAAGGAAAAGGCCATCAATAAAGAGTGTTGTTTTAATATTAGTTGAAAGTAAAAGGTCACTGAGGTCTTGGAAATTATTAAGCTCATTTATTTTAAATACTAGGGCTACTTGTTTATTGTCGGTATTTCCTTGAATAATATATTTATCATAATAATCATCGATGGAGATGGTTGGAGTTGTTTCTTTGAAGATAGTTAGGGCCTCATTATACATACCATATTGTTTCATTTTAGTATAACTTTTTTCATAGTCAATCTCTTTCCCATTTTTACCAGGAATGATATTATCACCTATGACTTTGGCGTCAACTGATTCTATTTGATATTTTTCACTTGATAGTCTTATTTGTTGCATAATTGGATCTTTTTCACGAATGATGTCGACAACTTTATCGGTGTAATAAAAACTAAAGAGTAACAAAACAATGGCGGAAAGTGGTTTTATTAATTTTTTTAATTTCATAATGTTCACCTATTGTTAGTATATGAAAAAAAGTTCATTTCTGAACTTTTTCGTAGATATTTCAATTTATTTTTGTTCTTCGTTTTGCTCTGATGATTCAATAGGCATTGTTGAATCTTTCTTTTTTGAATTGGTTGAATCTTTTAGAGCCTCTTTCCTAGAAAAGTTTTGTCTTCCCTTTTTGTCTGGGCCAAGAGCTTTTACAAGAATTTCATCACCTAAAGAAACAACATCTTCTACTTTATTGACATGTTCACTAGCTAATTGAGAAACATGGACTAGACCTTCACAACCTGGCCATAGTTGGACAAAACAACCAAAGTCTTCAATTTTTACTACTTTAGCTTCATAGATTTTGCCAACTTCAACTTCACGGACAATTTCTTCAATCATTTGGCGTGTTTTATTAATTATTTCTCGATCAGAGTGATAGATAATTACTCGGCCATCATCTTCTAATTCAACTTTTACAGCATTGATATTGGTTACTTCTGTTACATTTGAAGCATCACAAATAATCTTTGTAATTGTTTCACCACCACGACCAATTACATCTTTGATTTTGGCAGGGTTAATTGTAAATGTTTCCATCTTTGGTGCATATTGTGAAACATCTTTACGTGGTTGTGGTATTTGTTTAGTAATGACGTCTAAAATTTCTAGGCGAGCTTTTTTAGCTTGAGTTAGAGCTTCTTTTAAAATTTCTTTAGTTATTCCTTTTATCTTTATATCCATTTGTAAAGCTGTAATTCCATCTTTGGTTCCCGCTACTTTAAAGTCCATATCTCCAAGATGATCTTCCATTCCTTGAATATCAGTAAGAATTGTGTAGTCATCACCATGTGTAATTAGACCCATAGCAATTCCTGCTACTGGGGCTTTGATTGGAACTCCAGCGGTCATTAAAGACATACAGCCGGCACAAATACTGGCTTGAGATGAGGAACCGTTTGATTCTAGTATTTCTGATACAACACGGATGGTATATGGGAATTCTTCTTCAGAAGGAATTACTTGAGCTAGAGCTTTTTCACCTAGAGCACCATGGCCAATTTCTCGTCTTCCAGGTGCGCCATAGCGACCAGTTTCGCCTACTGAAAATTGTGGAAAGTTATAGTGAAGCATGAAACGTTTTTGATCTTCCATACTTAAACCATCTATTACTTGGTGTTCATTTAAAGCACCTAAAGTTGTAACAGATAAAGCTTGGGTTTCTCCACGAGTGAAAAGGGCTGAGCCATGAGTTCTTGGTAAGATATCAATGGCTGTAGATAAAGGCCTAATTTCATCCATTTTACGACCATCTGCTCTTTGCTTTTCTTTAACAACAATGCTTCTAAATAAGTCATATTCTATGTCAGATAAAACCATATTAACTTTGACTAATAACTCTTTTAATTCGTCATCTTTTAAATTATTTTCATTTTCAGTTTTATATATTTCTAAAACTTCTTCTTTAACAGAATCAATAGCTTCATATTTTTCTAATTTTCCTTTTATTCTTAAAGCTTTATCCATTTTATCTGTTGCAAGAGCCTTAATTCTTTCAACCATTTCTGGATCTGGAGTTAATGTTTCATACTCCATTTTTTCTTCCCCTATTTCTGCAATGATTTTTTCCTGGAAGGCAATCAACTCTTTAACTGCTTCATGACCAAACATCAAGGCTTCAAGCATAACATCTTCAGATACTTGTTTAGCACTGGATTCAACCATGTTTATGGCCTCTTTGGTACCAGCAACAGTTAAGTCTAGTTCAGATTTTTCTAGTTGTTCTGGAGTTGGATTAATAATAAATTCTCCATCAACACGTCCAACCTTTACACCAGCAATTGGTCCATTAAATGGTATTTTAGATATTGATACCGCTAGGGATGATCCAAGCATAGCAGTTAATTCTGGAGAGCAGTCTTGATCAACTGATAAAACAGTTGAAATAATTTGAACCTCATTTTTGAACCCTTCAGGGAAAAGTGGACGCATTGGTCGATCAATCATTCTGGCTGCTAAAGTGGCAGCTTCACTTGGGCGTCCTTCTCTTTTAATGAATCCACCAGGAATTTTACCTACTGAATATAATTTTTCTTGATAATTCACAGTTAATGGGAAAAAATCAGATAATAAGTTTACTGTTTTGCTAACTACAGCAGCAGTTAAAACAACAGTATCATTATATCTAACTAAAACAGCTCCGTCAGCTTGTTTGGCTAACTCGCCATGTTCAACAACAATTTTACGTCCATGAAAATCTAATTCAAATACTTTTTTATTCATTATTTACCTCTTCTTTTCTTCTCGAAAAAAAAGACACTAAAAATAAGTGCCTACTTTCTTAATCCTAATTTTTTAATTACTTCACGATAGCTTTGAATATCTTTCTTAGCTAAATATTGTAACATATTTCTACGTTGTCCTACCTTCTTTAGTAATCCTCTACGTGAATGGTAATCGTGAGTATGAACTTTTAAGTGTTCTGTTAAATCGTTAATTTCTTTAGTAAGAATAGCGATTTGTACTTCAGCAGAGCCTGTATCTTTTTCATTTTTAGCAAACTCTTTTACGATTACAGCTTTTTCTTCTTTTGTTAATGCCATATTAACACTTCCTTTCTTATATATTAGCCAAATCTAAGTAAAAAGTCGGAAATTCTTTAAACCTAGAATCGGTAAGTACTTGTATTATACTATTAGTTTTAATATTTGACAAGTTTTTTTACAGGAAAGCTTGAAAAAAAGTTAAACTCTTTGATAGATACCTTTTAATTTATACTAATTTATGATATCTTTATAGTGGTGATTAGTATGAAAGTCGATAAAGATTTACTAGGAAGAATTGGAAAGCTCATTTTAGTATTTTTATTATTTGAATTTAGTCCTTATTTACAGTGGATACCAATCTTTGTATTTAAAATTAAAAATATTACTCCACAAGTTGATATCTTACTTGGGGCCTTTTCAAATCTTATATTATTATTTGTTTTATTTATTATTTATCGGAAAAGTTTAAGAGAAGAATGGCAACATTTTAGAAAAAATTTTAATAAGTCTATGGATTCTTGTTTTAAATACTGGTTATTAGGGCTTGCGGGAATGATGATATCTAATATTCTTATTAATTCGTTTCTGAAGTTGGGGCAAGCTGAGAATGAACAGTTAGTTCAAAGTATGATTACAGCTTTTCCTGGGGTGATGTTAATTAATGCAGGAATTATCGCGCCAATTATTGAAGAATTAATTTTCAGGAAGGCCTTTAAAGATGCAATTAAAAAGAAATGGCCATTTATATTGGCATCTGGTCTAGTGTTTGGCTTTATGCACGTAATTGCTGCTACTTCTTTGATTGAGGTAATTTTCTTTATTCCATATAGTTGTCTTGGTATCGCTTTTGCCTATATGTATTATGATACTGATTCTGTATTTACACCAATACTCGCACATATTTTTCATAATACAATTTTAATTCTTGTTTCAATATTATTATAAAAATAGAAGCTACTTGTTTAATAACAGGTAGCTTTTTATTTTGAAAAAATTTTAAAATACTATTTATTTAAAAATCTGATAGTATATTGCTCCTTAATTAGAGGTCTACCATTTTTTAGTTTAGCTGAACAATTTTCTCTTTCAAATTGGCAAAGTAGTGCATTTATCTTTTTAAGGTTTTCTATATCGATGCAACATTTTTTATGCATTTCAATCATTTCTTTTCTTAGCTCGTAGAAGATGCCATAGTCAACTTCTTCAATGGCATGAAGATATGGGTGTGAACTTGCCCCACACAATATAGCCCCATTTTCAAAGGAAGCTGGGCCACCTTCACGATTGGGGATCATTAAATGGTGATAGGTATATATCCCCTTTATTTAAACTATAACCCATAAAATCATAGCCTAATTCTAAGATCTTAAATTCTCTAATCATTATTTCTGTTATCTTTGCCATTAATATCACCGCTTATTATAATTTATTATTTTGGTTTTAGCGTGCTACAAAAAGTTTGTTTTTTATTTATTTAATTCCTATATTTTTATACTTTTGACGGTATTTCTTAATTATTATCGTTTACTAATTTCATTTTAATTATATCATTAGAATGAAGAAGAAAAAAGAGCTGATTTGTAGTTGTTTTTAGAATAGTTAAATTAAATTGTCTTTAATATAGTATTTATATATAGTTTATAATTCATCAGCATTATTAATTACTGTCTTACATACTAAAAAAGAAGATACTTCTATCTTCTTAATATTTCAAGATATGGTTTTAACTTTTCCAACATAATATTATTTGGAGTATAGACATCTAGGGAAAATAAGTTAGTTAATATATTGGGTGAAAAGCCACTTACTAAGGCTACATCATTATCAAACTTAGTTACTGGTACTCCATTTATTCTACCTGCTACATTCCAAAAGATAACATTTGGTAATTTATAGCCAGCATTAGTAAAACTTTCCTGCCAGGCTGAAAAATTTGTCCCATTTTTAGAGGAAACAGAGGAGGCAAATTCCATATCAGAAATTATTAATAAATGACTGGGCAATTCAGACTGTGTGAGGTTATTTTCTTTAGCTGTTGTTAGAAGTAGCTCAAAAGCTTTGTCAATATTAGTATGAGAAGATGCTTGGTGAATATTTTTGATTTTATCAAAAATTGTTTTTCCTTTTATTTCGTGGAGATATGGTTCGTTAGAAAATGTTAGAAAATGGTTTTTAAATAGTCCCGTATTATGTTCCGCACTTATTAAAGCTAAGCCAAGGGAGGCAGAATATGGCAATAAGTCATACCTAGTCATTGAGTTAGAAGTATCAGCCATTACTAATATATTACTGTTGCAACCCTTTAAAACATCTTTTTGATTGCTCCACATCAAATTATATAATTCATTATCTAACTGTTTGGCAGTTAAGATGTTTCTAATAATTTCATGGGGAAAGAGAACTTTAGTGTTTATTTTTTCCTTAGAATTTGCGACTTGCTTTTTATACTCGGTATACTCATCTGTCATTTTAGCTAGGAAAGTGTTAGTGTATTTAAGCATTGCTTTAGCTGGTAGTTCACTAAAAACAATATTATTATATTGTTTTGTGGTTAGATTTCTTTCCACTATATTTAACTTTTTTCTTATAAGTGAAAGTGTTTGGCGATATTCTTTTTCACTCATGTTTAAGCCTTTTCTAATTTTTTTAGCAAGAAGACTATTTTTGTTATGTGTTCGATGGCTTGGTAACCATTTGGCTAATAATGATGGATGGTCTTCTTTTAAATCTTCGGCTAATTGCATTTTTATTAGAGATATTACTTCATCATTTATTTTAGTATCTAAGCCAACTAAAATGTAATCATATCGACCTAATTTACTAATAAATGGTAATACTTTTAGAGCTAGTGTGGAATTGGTTGTACATAAATTTTTAAAAATAGTTTTAAAAATTCTTCTTTCCCCTTTTCCTTCCCTAACATCTAGTATATATAATAAATTGGCCAAGGCTAGTTCTTCATCTTCATTTAGGGCACTATTAAATAGTCTGATGATTTCTTCATCTGTGGTATATCTTGATAATTTTGTAAATAAATCTAGGTTACTATCATATGTTGTTTGATAGTACTTTCCACCTTTACTATTGGTAATTGTACTATTTTGTTTCATCCCTTCTAATAAATTCATAAGTATTACCTCCTATATCAGTCAATTACAAGCCACTGTATAATCATATTTTTCGTTTTGTTGCTGGATATGGCTTTTTTTACAAGACACCTTTTTTAATTATTCAAATAATTTGCTGGAAGTGTCTTTTTTTCATTGACTAAATTAATTATATAATATTCATAAATTTATGTGGTCGCTTAAAAAGCGACAAAAAAACGCCTACAAAGAAGCGTTACAGAAGGTATATAGATATTGATTTATTTGCTTTAAATCATAAATGTTATTATCTAAGCAATAAGAAATAATTTGATCAAACTTATTGTTGCTTAAAGAATAACCAGCTGAATTTAATAAATTATTAAATTCATTTCTTTTTAGTTCTAAAGCTAAACATAGTTTGATAATTATTTTTCTTTTAGGGATGTAATTATTGTTACATCTTATCTTAGAAAATAATTTTCTATCTATATCGACTTTTTTGTATATCTCGGAGTCTTTATGTCCACTCTTATCGATATACGAAAAGAGTATCTCATTAAAACTCTTTGACTTATTACAATTTAAATATTCACATATTTTTTTATTCATACTACTTTCCTCCTCTAATATGATCTTTTATACCTTTAATTTTTCTTTAGCTAACGCTTGAAAAATACTATGAGGAAAAGCGCATTAAATATTTAAATTGTGACTTCATTATATATTAAATAGATTTTTTTGACAAGAAAAAAAGACTTAATCGTCTTTTCCTCGTTTAATTAGTTTATTATCAATTATAGTTAGAACTAAGCAAATTACGCTTTGTAGACCAAGACTTATGAAATAGCCTTTCCAATAATTAGCTTCTACAACCATATTTAAATAAATTAAGGTATAGAACATATAAAAAACTATAAGTGAAAATAAGTATGTTAAAAATACTAAAAGTGGCTTGGCAGATGTATTTTGAAGAATAAAATAATAAATCATAAGGTTAACAAATTGACTTATTACGTATCCACAAAAATGGCCACTCATACTGGAAAGAATGGTTGATTTACCTAAAACAAAGTTCATTATTAAGATAAATAAAACCATAGATACTCCAGATATCGAGATAGCAGATATTGCCTTAGCATAGTTATATTTTTTAGTTATATAGTTTGTTATAAAGAAAATCAATGGTAAACCTAATACTGAATATGTTAAAGTAATTCCCGCAATACTAAATTTATATGTACTTAAAGAATATAACAATATGGTTAATGTTGTAAGTAAAAGTATATACATCCAGCTATCATCATATGTTTTTTTTGCTTTTCTTGTCATAAGATACACCCTCTATTCTGATATTATTCTAACATAAAATATTTATTTAGAGAAGTCTAAAAAAGAAAAAGTAATAAATAAAATTTAAAAAGAAGCATAATTTTTTATGCTTCTATACAACTATTGAATAAAAATGATTTTCAGTATAGGAAATTACTAATAGTAATATTATCCTAATAGATAGCAGTAATCTTCGTTTAGTTTAGTATAAGAACTAGGGCAAACCTTTCTATTACTTGCATTTGTAGTCTCAACACATTTGCTTCCTGATAAAGTGCCTGAATTACAACGATATCCTGTCTTTTTATTATATATAGTACACGTACACTTTTGGTTACTACTATTATAAGATGCTTCCGCACCAGCATATGAGCTACAATGTGAAGAGCATTGGCTTGAACCAGTAGCTCCAGATGTATAATAGTCGCAAACTGCACCAGCACCGCCACTACAAAGCCATGTCTCGCTAGCTTGCGTTTCTTTCTTACATTGGCCGTTTTCTAAACTATATGATGAATCAGAACAATATGCTTCATCTTTCGTGCTAGTTGTCTTCGCATTACAAGCACCAACACGTCCGGAAGCATCTTTTACATAGCCATAAAAAGTTGTATCGTTAGAAAACTCTACTTGTGAAACATTATTGTAAGAGGCTGTACTTATTTTAGTAATATCAAAAACATTTATTCCAGAGGTTTCATCTTTTTTACTATTAAATGTTATGCCACTGGTTTCTATCTTTAATTCGCATGTTGGGTCAACATTATCAACCTTAATTTTTCCAGAACTACAAGTTGAGGTATTACCTGCTTCATCTTTAATGTAACCATTCCAGGTAACGCCTTTTGTATCAGTTTGTGTTTCAGACAAATTCATCTTTGCATAAACTGGTGTTAAACTAGTAGTAAGTTCATAACTAACTGGGCTTTTAACAGCTGTTACTATTCCACTAGTATTATCAGTTGTTGCCATATTTAAGACTACATTTGAAACATACCAATTATTACTTCCATTAGGTGATGCTATATTTCTTGAAATAGAACAAGTTGGTGCTGTCGTATCGATTTTAACTAAACTTTGAGCGGGCTCTGAACAATTTCCCGCATAGTCACAAGCCCTTATTTCTACATATTCACTACGCTCCCTTGAAAATGGAGTTGTCGTAAATGGTGTAGCATCTTTTGGTGCTCGACTAGAATTGGCATAAGTATGCCATTCTCTTTCTGAAGGCTCTAAAGAATTTGGATAACGATATTGATAATAAGCAATTCCTCCTGTTTCATCTTTAGATACCGCTGTTATACTATAACTCTTGTTCGTCCAAACACCTTCGTATGGATTAGTTAATACTGGCTTTGTTGGTGGGGTATTATCTATATAAACACCTACTGAACAAGTATTCTTAACCCCAGCATTATCAACAATTTCAATATAATCAGCCCCAACATCATAGTTAAATAATTGTGAGAAAATCTCTTTAGCACAACCACTTCCATTGGTATCTACACAACCAACCTTAACCTCGATTGGTACACTCGGATCATATCTTCGCCAGTCAGCAGTTGTATAAACTGGTGAAACCTCACCACAACCTGGAGCATTTTCTGCTTTAATAACTCCACTAACTGTTTTAGTACTACTATAACCATAAACATTAGTAGCTTTAAATACAATTTTAAAATCTCCTGGAACAAGATCTTTTAAAGAAACTTCCTTTAAATCTACTTTCCCAACTCGACTTACTTCAACACTTCCACTATCTCTAACTAATACTTCATTTTTATAAATAAGATAACTATAACTAATTATTTTACTATCACCATCAGCTACTATTTCATATGAAAATGATGGATTAGCATAATTTCTATTTAAATTAAGCGTAATTTCTGGTCCATTTTCTCCGTAATTATCAGCCCCGGTTTCATATTTAGGACATTTTAAATAAGGCCGATAACTATAACCATCTTTAGAATACTTAAATATTGTTACTGAACCAACAGTACATTCACTTTTGCTTCGATCGAGAACTTGACCAATATATTTTCTATTTTGTAATTCTTGAAGCGTAATAGTC
>JAQXOT010000012.1 GCA_029099845.1 bacterium | reverse complement strand
CATTTTAAATAAGGCCGATAACTATAACCATCTTTAGAATACTTAAATATTGTTACTGAACCAACAGTACATTCACTTTTGCTTCGATCGAGAACTTGACCAATATATTTTCTATTTTGTAATTCTTGAAGCGTAATAGTCCTAGATTCCCCTATTTCTTTAGGCAAAATATTCCTATTATCTTGTGCATAACTTTGTGCCGCCATTACAATATTTTTTTGTTGTGTATCATAATGATTTTTTTCAGCTTTATTTAAAATTGCACTAACACTAACAATCGCTATTGTACTAAGTAAGCCTAAAATAACAACAGCAGCTAAAAGTTCTACTAACGAAAATCCTTTTCTGTTTATTTTATTTTTCATATATTTATCTCCTTTGAAACGCTTAAACAGTGTCATCATGATTATCATGTATTATAAGTATATAGTAGCACAATTTTATCTGATTGCACACTAACTAATTTTTTATCAGTTAAATAAAAAAACAAATAAGCAGCAATTTGCTTATTTGTTTAAAATATTATAAATATTTATTTTTTACTTATTATTTATGTCTTCAATTATGGAATCAATATGTTTTCCATATTCAATGGATGTATCGTAAATAAATTTTAATTCTGGTGTATGCCTTACTTCTACTCTTTTCGATAGTTCACCACGAATGAATGAGGAAGCATTATTTAAGGCTTCTAATGTTGTTTGTCTTTTAGCATCATCTAAAACTGTAAAATAAACTTTAGCATAACTTAGATCATTAGTTGTATCTACACCTGTTATTGTTACAAATTTAATATCTTCATCCTTAATTTCAGTCATTAAAATCATACTGATTGCTTCTTGAAAAGCGTGATTTAATCTTTCTATTTTTATATTATTTGCCATGTTGGAAGTCCTCCTTTATTTACTAGTTCTTTATTTTCTAATTATCTAAGGGCTATTTATTATCTTTTTATTTCCACAAGGTTATAAACTTCGATAATGTCTTTTTCTTTATAGTCTTGACAGTTTTCTAAAGTTACTCCACAATCCATGTCTTTTTTAACTTCTTTTACTTGATCTTTTTCGTGTTGAAGTGTTTTAATTGAGCCGTTGTATACTACTACATCATCTCTAATAATGCGGGCTTTTTGGTTATGACTAACGATGCCACTAGTAACATGACAACCAGCAATTAAACCAACTTTAGAGAATTTAAAAATTTGTCTTACTTCTAGTGTTCCCGTTACTTTTTCTTCATATTCAGGGTCTAGCATCCCTTTCATAGCCGCTTGCATATCTTCAACTACTTTATAGATAATATCATATGTTTTAATGGAAATTCCATATTGTTTGGCAGTTTCTAGGGTTTTACTATTACCACGAACATTAAAACCAATGATAAGTGCATTTGATGCTCGAGCTAGAACAACATCGCTTTCTGTTATAGCACCAACTGCCCCACGGATAACGTTTACTTTAACGCCTTCAACATTTATTTTTTCTAAAGAATTTCTTACTGCTTCTAGGCTACCATTAACATCAGCTTTTAAGATAACATTAATTTCTTTTACGCCGGTTTGAATTCTGCCAAATAAGTCTTCTAAACTCATACCGCTGAAATTACTATCTTGTTCCTTATTGCGAAGTTTTCTTTCTTCGGCTATTTGTTTTGCCTGCTTTTCAGACTCAAATGCCATAAATTTGTCTCCAGCACTTGGAACTTCTGAAATTCCAGTGACTTCTACGGGAGTTGATGGTTTAGCCTCAACAATATTTTGACCTAAATCATTTTTTAATGTTCTTACTTTACCAAAGGCAGTACCAATAACGATAGGATCTCCAAGACGTAGTGTACCATTTTGAATTAATAGTGTTACAACAGAACCTACTTTATTATCTTTTTTAGATTCAATTACTGCTCCTGAGGCATAGCGTGATGGGTTAGCTTTATAGCCTTCCATTTCTGCTACTAAAAGAATATTTTCTAATAATTCATCAACGCCTTCACCAGTTTGAGCAGATATTTTATTAACAATTGTATCTCCACCCCATTCTTCTGGAGTTAAGCCATTTTCAGTTAATCCTGCTAGTACGCGTTCAATGTTAGCCTCTGGTTTATCTATTTTATTAATTGCCACAATAATTGGAACATTAGCAGCTTTAG
Organism: bacterium; assembly: GCA_029099845.1. Lineage (GTDB taxonomy): Bacteria > Bacillota_I > Bacilli_A > RF39 > UBA660 > CAG-877. The sequence goes on along the minus strand of JAQXOT010000012.1, from coordinate 8,269 downwards.
CATGGTCAATAGCTTCTTTGGTTTGAGGCATTACTCCATCATCAGCAGCGACAATAATGATAACAATATCTGTAATTGAAGCTCCACGAGCACGCATTTCAGTAAATGCAGCATGTCCTGGGGTATCAATAAAAGTAATATTTTTATCTTTATATTTTACTGAATAGGCTCCAATAGCTTGAGTGATACCTCCTGCTTCACCGCTAGCAACATTACTATTTCTAATATAGTCTAATAATGTTGTTTTGCCGTGATCAACATGTCCCATGATTGTTACTACTGGAGGACGTGTTACTAAATCTTCCTCTTTATCCTCGATTTCATAGTTTTCAAAATTAGAAATATCTGCAGTTTCTGCTTTCTTTAAAATTTTATCATATTCAGATGAAATTACTTCTGCGGTATCATAATCTATAGTTTGATTTAAAGAAGCCATAATACCTAATCCCATTAATTTTTTAACTATTTCTATTGGGGCTACTTCTAATAAATTAGCTATATCAGTTACTGTCATACCTTCAGTATATAAAACTGTATTTTTATCTTGTTCAATTTCATTGCTCTGTAATTTTTCACGATGCTTATAAATTTTCTTTCTTTCTTTTAGAAAGTCTTTTTTATTTTCTGTTTTTTTAGCAGTTTTATTAGGTTTAACTTTTTCAAATGTTGTTTCATTGTCTAAATCAAATTTAGTATTCATTGCCAACATTTCAGCTTTGTCATCAATATCGTAATCATTTTCTTTATCTTCATCTATTTCTATATCGCCAGTGATATAGTCTTCTGCATCTTGCATTTCATTATCTAGTAAAATAATATCAGTTTCATTTAAGGTTGAATTTTCATCTTCGTATTTGATACCAATTTTATCACATAACGCTTTAATCTCTTCTATAGTTTTTCCTACATCTTGTGCATAATCTTCTATAGTCATCATAAAGACTCACCTCACTTTTCTATAATTTCTTTTATTTCATCATAAATACTATCCTCTATTTCGCATTCTAATCTTTTTTCTAAAATTTTTGTTTTGATAGCTTTTTCAAGGACAGTAATATCCTTTTTAATATATGCTCCTCGGCCATTTAACTTTCCTGTTTCGTCTACTACTATATTCCCATCAGGTGTTCTTACAATGCGTAGTAGTTCTTTTTTAGGAAATTGTTCTTTGGTTACGATGCAAGTTCTTAAAGGTATTTTTTTTACTTTCATAAGTTTTCTCCTTATCTAAAGTTTATTCCGGCCTCACGAGCTTGTTCTGTTGTTTTTATGTCAATTTTATAATGAGTTAATTTGCTAGCCAATTTAGCATTTTGACCTTTTTTACCAATAGCTAATGAGAAATTTTCACCATCGGCAATAACCATAGCTTCTTGTTTTTTAGGATCAGTAATGGCTACTGTTAAACCTTTGGCTGGTGAAAGGGCATTTTCAATAAAGATAGCTGGATCTTTATCATATTTTACAACGTCTAATTTTTCACCATGTAACTCACTAATTATATGAGCTATACGAGTCCCTTTTTCACCGATACAAGCACCGATTGGGTCAACGTTTGGTTTTTCAGAATATACGGCAACCTTACTTCTGTTACCTGGATCTCTTGCAACACTATATAAAATGACTGTGCCATCATTGATTTCTGGAATTTCAAGTTCAAATAATCTTTTTACAAAACCATAGTGAGTTCTGCTTAGTAAGACTAATAAGTTTTTACCAGAATTATCTACTTTGGAAACGTATACTCTAATTTGAGAACCCATTTCAATTTTTTCTCCAGGAATGATATCCTTTTTAGGTAAAATTCCGTTTGTTCTGCCTAAATCAATAAAATAGTTATCAGTGTCTTCTAGGGCAACTGTTCCAACTAACATTTCGTCTTGCTTATCACCAAATTCTTCGACAATACTATTTCTTTCAGCTTCCCTTATTTTTTGAACAACTACTTGTTTAGCAGTTGAGGCAGCAACACGACCAAAATCTTTTGGAGTTACTTCATTATCGATTGTATCGCCAATTTCTAATGTCTTATCTAGTTTTTTAGCTTCACTAAGTTTAATTTCTGTTTCAGGATTAAAGAATGATGGTGTTTCTTCTTCTTTTTCTTCTTTTTGATTTTCCTCTTCATCATCATCTTCGTCATCATCAGCATAACTTTCAAATAAGTAATCTTCGTATTCTTCTTTTGTCATTTTGTCATCTTGTACTACAGTAAGATATGAGTATACCTTTATTTCACCAGTTGCACGATCAAATAGTACTTTTACATTTGTTTTAGAGTTGAAATTCTTTTTATAAGCTGATGTTAGGGCTAGTTCCATAGCATCATATACAACCTCTGGATCAATATTTTTTTCTTTTACAATATTATCTAAGGCTTTCTTAAATTCTTTTCCGTTCATGTTATTCTCCTTTCGTTTTTGAGTAAATATCAAGTTCATCAGCATCCCCTAATATTTCTTCGTGTTCATCAATAATTTTATTTATTATTCTAGAAGCTTCAGTAATTCTATTTAAATCAATTACATCTTCACTATCAAGAACAATATTAAATATTTTCTTTCCTTCTTCTTCTGATACAAAAGCATCATCAACAAAAACGTTTAGTTCTTGTACTTCGTCGTTTACAAGATTAGCAACGGCCTCTTTCATAAGTCACCTCCTAGAAATAATAAGAGTGGGATTTTTTCTGTCCCACTCCTTTCTGCTAATATTATAACATATATTTTTAGTTTTACAAGAGAAATATTTGGTGTGTTTACTTATTTTATGATATCTAATTAGGAAACTTATTGTTTTATAATTTAAGCTATTTATGCTTGATTAATTTATTATATAAATAAGTATATATAATATACTAAAAATATTAATAGCATGATTATTCCCTCTTTTTTAGAGATGGTTCTTTCACTTTTAGCAAAGATATATAAATTAAAAGATGATAAGAAAACAACAAGAATATCTATTATAGAAAAGTTTTCTAACAAAATGTCACCATAGATAGATACTGGTAGACCTAAAACGATACATATGTTAAAGATATTTGTTCCAATAATATTACCAATGGTCATATCAAATTCGCCTTTTTTAGCACTAGTTACAGTTAACATTAATTCTGGTAATGACGTACCAATAACGATAGCTGTCATTGTGATAATCTTTTCTGATAAGCCAATCATTTTGGCTAGCTTGGTGGCATTTGTTACTATAATTTCACTACTAATTGAGATCATTACAATGGATAAAATTAAAACAAGAATAGCAATAATCATATTGTCATATTTTGTTGATACTCTTTCTTCAGCTTCATCGATAGCCCTGCCTCTAAATAGTTGAACTAGGTAGGCAACGAACATAATAAATAAGAGAATTAAAACAATACCATCAGCTCGAGAAAAAACATTATTACTCTTGCTATTAAATAAACTATCTAGCATCAGAACCGAAAATGATGAGGTTACTAATAATAGAATTGGGAGTTCTTTTTTTATTGTATTGTGTTTTACTTTGATTGGTTTGATGATAGCGGCTAGACCAATAATAAGGAAAACATTAACAATACAACTTCCAACGACATTAGCAAAAGCCATTGTACCATTTTTGGACATAACACTGTTAAAAGAAATGGCCAGTTCAGGAGCACAAGTACCAAAAGAAACAATGGTTAAGGCAATTAACATCTTTGGTACTTTACATTTAATCGCAATAGAAGAAGCACTATCAACTAATAAATCACTAGCCTTAATTATAGCAAAAAAACCAATTAATAAAAACGCTAATGCTTGCATTATATCACTACCTTTGTACTTTATTATACAATAAATATTTTGCGTATAAAAGACTTAAAATATGCAGTTGACAGTATAATTAAGTTTTGGTTTTAAAAAAAAATAAGTATCTTTTTAGATACTTACTTTTGATTAATTACCGTTTGTATATGATTTTTGTTTAATTCTTTCGGCAGCTTTTAAAACTTCATAGTCAGATTTGGTAATGAAGTTTGGTACTAATAGTGAATCTGTTGTTACTACATATTTTGTACCATCAAAACTAACTGCTTCAGGATTAAGTTTTGCGATGGTATCAGCGTTTGTTTCATATTCTTTGGCATAATCATCTAATGACATACCAGGAGTATAAGTAGCAGATTGAGTATAGAAATCTAAATCTTCTTCTTCAATTATATAAGGAATAATTAAGTTTGTTCCTAAAACAACGGTATTGCTATTCATACCATTAACTCTTTTTATTTCTTCTTGGGTTGTATTTGAATCAATAGAAAATTGAGATAAAATATCACCTGGGACAATTTTATGAACACGTTCTAGTCTAATTATACCAGTATTTTCTGTTACTTGAGGTTCTTCAACTATTGGCATAGCCTCAGTTGGCATTTCTTCTGGCATATATTCAGTAGTTTCTGAAGCTGTTACTGTTGCAATTATTTCATCGTCCTTTTTATCTTTTAAATTTCTGGCACCAACACTAATTGTAATAGTAGCAGCGGTTGCAATAGCAATTGTATAGCGATTTCTATAAAGATAACTTAAAAAATTATCATTTTTGCGAACTTTTAGATTCAATATCCATTGTGGTAGTTTGCTTTTCTGTTGTTTGGTTGAAGTTTTACTGCGACTTGTTGTTTTAGTGTTATTACTTGCAGTTTTGGTTTGATTTTTTGAAGAAGAGGCAATGTTTTTACTAGTCTTTTCTCCTTTAGTAGTTGTTTTTGAAGTGCTAGTTGTCTTTTTTGATCTAACTGATTCAGCACTCTTATTTGTTAAAGACTGTTGGCTAGCTTGTGGTTGCTTACTTTTTTCAATTGATGGTTTAATAGATTCTGCTTGTTTAGCCTTTCTTTCTTTAGCTCGAGCTTCAACTTTTTGCCAAACTTCACTATAGTCTTCGGTTGGAACATATTTAGCGGTATCTTCAACATAAACGTTGGTATAAGCGGTTCCTCTTTTGCGTTCATCATATTTTTTGTTATATTGGCGACGTTTTGCAGGATTTAATAGTACTTCTGATGCTTTTATTATTAATAACATCTGTTTTTCAGCAGTATTGTTAGCACTTTTTATATTACTTTTTTCTTCTAAATTACAATTTCTTAAGGCTTTTAGATAAGCCAATTTTATTTCTTTTTCAGTAGCATTTCTTCCTAAATTTAATATTTTATAATAATCTACGAAATTTTCCATGTAGAATCCCCCTTTTCCTAGACGCGTTTAATTATAACATATTTTTGGCTTTTTGTAAAGAAATTATTTTAATAAGTAGCGACCGATACCTTTTAATTACTTAGTATTTGCAATTAAATGATGCTTGTTTTGAGAATTATTTTGACCTTAAAAGTTTTTCCAGGTGCGAAGGAAATTGTCTACAGCTTCGTATATTCCTAAAAGCTTTCCCTCTTCGGTTAAGAAAATTACTTTGTCTTTAATATTAAAGTCATTACTTATTTTTTGACCATTTTGTATTCTTTTTCCTAGTTTATCGTCAACTTTTATCGTTGGATAGTCTAAAACTTCTTCAATTTTATATAACTGATAGTTTGCTTGTTTTAAGTCTTCTAAAGTACTGGCCTGCTCTAAGGAAAATTTTCCTTGTTTGGTTCTAATTAAAGCACTCATAGTAGCATAGGTATTTAAAGCAGTTCCAATATCTTTTATTAGGCTTCTGATATAACAGCCTTTAGACACTGTACATTTAAATGTAAATGTGTCGTTTGTCTTTGATAATAGTTTTATCTCTTTAATGGTTACTTCTTTTTTAGGAAGTTCTACTTTTTTGTTTTCACGGGCATAGTTATATAATTTTTTACCATTTACTTTGACGGCTGAATAAATGGGAACTTCTTGGTAATATGTCTTTTGAAAACTATTTAAAACTGGTTCAACCTCTATATTTAATGGTGTTTTCTTTGTATTTAATATTTTTCCAGTAATATCCCCGGTATCAGTTTCAATCCCTAACTTAGCTTCAGCAAGGTATTCTTTATATGTTGAGGTTAAAAGTTCAGCTATTTTAGTTGCTTTACCTATAGTTACAACTAAAACTCCTTCAGCTAAAGGATCAAGGGTACCAGTATGGCCTACTCTTTTTATTCCGAAAAGGGAGCTTACTGTATTTACTACATCAAAAGAAGTAAGTCCTTTAGGTTTATTTATGATGAGTACTCCATTATAATTTGTTAGATATTCTTCTAAAGTGTAGTTGTTTTCGAAAATAATTTTTGCTATAAATTTACCAACATAACGAATATGCCAAGGCTCATAGGCATAGCCAGTAATGTTTTCTTTTCCTTTAGGATAACGCAAAATGAAACCAAAGTCTTTTAAGTACGAATGAATTGTCTCATATATTTTATTATAAATTTCAGGATGAGTTGTTGCATCTTGAATTTGACCATTTACTATGATTGATAAATCAAGAGCAAGTCCAGTATGATGTTCACTATAATTTGGTTTAGCCACATATTTAGTAGTATATTCTTCTCCATATTTTGTAATGGATTCATTATATAAATTTTCTTGATCTACTATACTTCTATAAGCAGAATCTATTACGATATTAATGCCTTTAGTTTTTAAAAATTTTTGAAGTTCATTAAAAGCTTTTAGAGTTTCTTCTTCTACTAAAACAGTGTCTTTATTTTGGTCTTCAGTGGCAATTAAATTTATTTTTTTTAAATAGTTACTTTTTATTTTATTTTCTTGATTAATTAAAATAGCATAATTCATATTTTCCATCCTTTATAGGTTTTTGTTTTAATATCATTTAGAGATGATTATGGTTTTAAAAAAGAAGAACTTTTAGTCTTCTTTTTCTTTAGTTTTTTCAAAGCGATATTCTTGAGTAATATTAGGGTATTTTTCTTTATCAACTTTAGAAAAGAATTCATCTATTGCCCTACTCCAACAGGGCAGATTATCATATTGTCCTTGATAGATAACTACTTCATTTTGCGTATTGGCATCTTTAGCAATAGTGATAATTTTATAATTATTGCCTTTAAAATGATGAAATATAGTCGCCTTTTGAGGATTTTCTAAAATAGTAGTAAAGTCTATTTTACTATTGTCTTTTCTAATATATTCCATATATTCTCCTTATTTTTTAAAATAGTGATAACTGATTAGAATCTGGTAAGTCTTTTAATATTCCCATCTCTTTCATTTTATCAATTAAAGTTTGGGATACTTTGCCACGTTTTTGAACGTCTTCAATACTAATAAATGGGCCATTTTCTCTTTCACGGACAATATTTTGGGCAACAGTATCGCCTAGCCCTTCAATGGCGTTAAAGGGAGGATAAATTTCTGTATCATTTTTAGCAACCCAAACGGTAGCTTCACTTTTATAAAGATCAATGGGAAGAAATTTTATACCTCGAGCGGTCGCTTCTAGGGCAAGCTTTAGACTTTCAGCTTGACCGTTTTCTTTATTAGTAGCTTCAAAGCCTTTTGTTTGAATATCTTCTAGCCTATTTTTGATGGCATCATAGCCTTTAATCATACTTATTACATCAACATCTGTTGCCTTGGAAGAATACCAAGAGGCATAGAAATATACAGGCATGTGGACTTTATACCAAGCTATTCTAAAAGCACTAGTGACATAAGCTGCGGCGTGAGCTTTCGGGAACATGTACTTAATCTTAGCACAAGAGTCGATAAACCAGTCAGGAATATTAGCTTCTTTCATGGTTGCAACATGTGTTTTCCAAGTTTCAGGGTCTTTTGAGGCTTTACCTTTACGAACAAACTCCATGATTTTAAATGCTTTAATTGGGGCTACGCCATGATACATTAAATAAACCATGATATCATCTCGACAGCCAATTGTTTCTTTAAATGGAACAATATTATTTTTGATTAATTCTTGGGCATTACCTAGCCAAACATCAGTACCATGCGAAAGTCCAGATATTTTTATTAACTCGCCAAAAGTTGTTGGCTTAGTATCTTCAACTAACTTAATAGTAAATGGGGTTCCAAATTCAGGTATTCCTAGTGTACCAGTATTACACATTATTTGCTCAGTAGTTACACCTAAGGCTTCTGTTGAAGTAAAGATGCTCATTGTTGCTTTATCATCTAGTGGAACTTTTGTTGGGTCAACTTTAGTTATATCTTGCAACATTCTTATAACGGTTGGATCATCGTGGCCTAGAATATCTAGTTTTAATAGGTTTTGATCTATAGAGTGATAGTCAAAGTGTGTTGTTATAATATCTGAATTTGGATCATCTGCAGGATGCTGAACT
>JAQXOT010000011.1 GCA_029099845.1 bacterium | reverse complement strand
GAACCTAATATGACTGTTTTATGGAGTGAATATTTACCAGAAAATTTCAAAAAATACTGTGCAAAGATGTCAATTCAAACAGATGCCATTCAATATGAGAATGATGACTTAATGCGTGATATTTACGGAAATGATTATGCCATTGCCTGCTGTGTATCAGCTATGAGAATCGGTAAAGACATGCAATTCTTTGGTGCACGTTGTAACCTTGCTAAATCGCTTTTATATAGTATCAATGGTGGCATTGATGAAGTGAAAAAAGAAAAAGTTTTAGATGGCTTTGAACCAATTAATGATGAAATTCTTGATTATGATAAAGTTAAAGAAACTTATTTCAAAGTCTTAGAAAAAGTAGCAGAAATATATGCTAATGCAATGAATATTATTCACTATATGCACGATAAGTATGCATATGAAGCCGGTCAAATGGCTCTTCACGATACCAAAGTTCATCGTTATATGGCTTATGGTGTAGCAGGTCTTTCAGTAGTAGCGGATTCCCTATCTGCCATTAAATATGCCAAAGTTAAACCAATTCGTGACAAAAGTGGTCTAGCAATCGATTTTGAAATAGAAGGAGACTATCCAAAATATGGAAATGATGATGACCGTGTTGATGATATCGCAATTGAAGTTGTTAATAAGTTCTCCTCTGAATTAAAAAAACATCAAACTTATCGCGATGCTGAACCTACTATGTCTGTTTTAACAATTACTTCAAACGTAGTATATGGTGCTAAAACTGGTTCAACACCAGATGGTAGAAAAGCCGGAGTCCCATTTGCACCTGGGGCTAACCCAATGCATGGTCGTGATACAAGTGGTGCCATCGCATCTCTTAACTCTGTAGCCAAACTTCCATACGAAAGATGCTGTAAAGACGGAATTTCTAATACCTTCTCTATTATTCCATCTGCTTTAGGTCAAGATCAAAATCAGCAGATAGAAAATCTAGTAAACTTAATGGATGGATACTTTACACAAGGTGCTCATCACTTAAATGTTAACGTACTAAATAGAGAAATGTTAATTGATGCAATGAATCATCCAGAAAAATATCCACTACTAACTATCCGTGTATCAGGTTATTCAGTTCATTTTAACCGTTTAACAAGAGAACAACAAGAAGAAGTAATTTCTAGAACGTTCCACGAAAAGATATAATATGCAAGCCAGTATAGATTCAATAGAAACATTTGGCCTAGTAGATGGACCTGGAATAAGATGTGTGGTTTTCTTTAACGGATGTAAATTACGCTGCAAATACTGCCACAATCCAGAAATGTGGTTAAAAAAAGAAAACAATTATACACCACAAGATGTATTTAACAAAGTAATGCGGTGTAAACCATATTTAAAAAAAAATGGTGGTGTGACATTTTCTGGTGGCGAACCATTATTACACAGTGATTTTATAATAGAAACTGCTAAATTGCTTCGAAAAGAAAATATTCATATTGCTCTAGATACTGCCGGTGTAGGTCTAGGTAACTATGAAGAAATTTTAAAATATGTTGATTTAGTAATTTTAGATATAAAGCATACAACTAACGAAGGATATAAAGAAATCACCGGTATGAATATTAATGAAGTAGAAAAATTCATAGAAGCATTAAACAAATCAAATAAAAAAGTGTGGATAAGACAAGTAATAATTCCTGATATAACCGACAACGAAGAATATACAACTAGTTTATTAGAATACATCAAAAAAATTAAAAATATCGAAAGAATAGATTTCCTTCCTTTCCATCGTTTAGGTGAAGAAAAATACAAAGTTCTAAATATTGATTATCCATATAACGATAAAAATGACATGGATAAAATAAAATGCCAAGAACTATATAATAACTTCATCAAAAAATATGAAGAAAATAAATAATACTATTTTTCTTATAAAAAGTGCAATATCAAAACACTAATAAAAACAAAAAAGACTTAAAATTAATAATTTTTAAGTCTTTTTTCTACTTCTCTTTTAATATCTCTTTCCTTTATGGTTTCTCTTTTATCATAATCTTTCTTACCACGACAAACACCTAAAGCAACTTTTAACTTATTATTCTTAAAATAAAGCTTTAAAGGTACTAGCGTAAGTCCTTTAATTTCAATAGTCCGAGCCAATTTTTTAATTTCTTTTTTATGCAAAAGCAATTTTCTACTACGGGTTTCTTCATGATTAAAAATATTACCTTCTTTATACTGACCAATATACATATTAAGCAAATATACTTCGTTATTCTTAATAATTCCATAACAATCTTTAATATTACAATTACCGGCTCTAATAGACTTAATCTCTGTTCCAGTTAAAACAATACCAGCTTCTATTGTGTCCTCAATAAAATAATCATGATTTGCTTTTCTATTTAAAACTTCCATATAATCACTCTCCTACTCCCCATACTAACAATTATAACTACTTTTATGTCAAAATAATTAACTTCTATTTATCATACTTTAAAAAATTATTAGTTGCAACAATAATAATTAAAATGACTAATAAACTATTACAAGAAAAAAGAAAATAGTATAACTATTTGTTATAACTAAATTCTTTTATAAAATTTACAATTTTTTTACAATAGCAAAATCAATAGTCTTTTCTTCTTTTGATGCCCTAACAACCTTAACTAAAACTTTTTCCCCAATTGTATATTTAACATGACTTCTCTCACCTGTCAAAGTCATTCTCTCCTCATCATAATGAAAGAAATCTGGCATATCTCTAAGTGGAACTAATCCCTCAATAAGATTATCAAGTTCAACAAACATTCCAAAACTAACAACTGATGAAATTATTCCTTCAAATTCCTCACCAATATGTGACTCCATATACTCAGCCATTTTCATATCTTCAACTTCTCTTTCACATTCAACTGAAGCTACTTCTCTTGAAGATGAATGCTCCGCAACATAAACCAATTTTTCTTCCCATTTCTTAATAGTACCATTATCTATTTTTCGATCAAATAAATATGTTCTTAATAAACGGTGTACAGTTGTATCTGGATAACGTCTAATTGGAGAAGTAAAATGTGTATAACAAGAACTAGCTAAACCATAATGACCTAAGTTTTCTGGTTTATATACAGCTTTTTGCATACTTCTAAGTAATAGACTTGATAATATTTTATATTCTGGCTTATCCTCCAAAAACTTCAACAATTTCTGCATCGTAGTAGGGCGCATATCCTTAATATCACCAGGTATTTGATAACCTAAATTACCAATAAAACTTAAAAAACTACGTATTTTTTCTTCCTTTGGGGCTTCATGGACACGATAAATAAAAGGTAAATTCATAAAATAAATATGCGTTGCCACACACTCATTAGCAGCAATCATAAAATCCTCAATTAAATTTTCTCCAACGCCTCGCTCACGAAGCTTAATTTCCGTTGGTTTGCAATTTTCATCAACCAAAATTTTAGCTTCATCAACATCAAAATTTAAATATCCCCTCTTTAACTTAGCCTTACGTAAAATTGAAGCTAACTCTGCCATCAAACGTAAACTATTCTCATAAGGTTCATACCCTTCTGGTACAACATTATCCTCTAAAATACTATTAACTTTTTTATATGTCATTTGTATACGGGATCTAATAACACTTGGAAAAAGCTCATAATCAACTTGTCTACCAGTACTATCAAATTCCATAATACAAGAGATTGCCAAACGATCAACATTAGGATTTAAAGAACAAATACCATTAGATAATTCATGTGGTAACATAGGAATAACTCTATCAACCAAATAAACACTCGTACCACGTTCCATAGCCTCATTATCAAGTGGAGAGCCTTCCTTTACATAGTAACTAACATCAGCTATATGTACACCCAATTTATAATGACCATTGGCAAATTTTTCTATAGAAATAGCATCATCAATATCTTTAGTATCATCGCCATCAATAGTAAAAATTTCTACATCTCGTAAATCTCTTCTACCTTCAAAATCCTCTGGAACAACTTCCATCTTAATATTTTTTACTTCTTCTTTTACATCATCAGGAAAAACAGTATTAATATTATATTTATAAACAATTGACAAAATATCAACACCAGGATCATTCTTATGTCCAATTACTTCAACAACTTTACCTTCATACTTAGTATTATTAATTTTTTTAACAAGTTGTACAACGACTTTATGACCATCAACAGCATTCATAGTTTTATCTTTTGGAATCTGAATATTAATTTTAACACGCTTATCATCAAGAATTATATGCCCAATCCCTTTAGCATCAAAATTTATTTCTCCAATATAAGATTCAACTTGCCTTTTTAAAATTTTTAAAATCCGACCCTCTAATCGATCTAAAGTCATCTTACTAGTAATTTCAACTAAGACAATATCATCATGAATTGCCCCATTCATATTATCTTGAGCTATATAAACATCATCCTGTAAATCATTTACTTCAACAAAGCCAAATCCCTTTTTATTAGCCCTCATAACTCCTTTACGCAAATGACTTTTTTCAAGCATCATATATTTATCTTTATTTGAATGATAAACAACAACATCATCCACCAATTTTCTTAATTCCTCACTAAAAATCTTAGTTTCTTCAACAGTATCTATTGCCAGTTTATCCTGCAATTCATAAATAGTAAGTGCCCTATCACTATTTTCTAAAACCCTTATTATGTCCTCTCTCATTAGATCACCCTCTATTCTATAATGCTATTATACTTTATTTTCTCATATATAACTAGTCTTTTTTTTACAAAAGAAAAAGGACTTACGTCCTTACATAAACATTGATACCAAACAAATAACAAAAAAACTTAATCCCAATACCAATGTAACTCTACTTATAAACAATTCAGAGCCACGTTCTTTTCTTTTAGTAAATAAATCAGAATTACCACCAGAAATAATCTGTGAAGCACTCTCTGCTTTACCACTTTGTAAAAGTACAATTATAATTAATAAGATTGAAACTACTAAAAGTACTGTTTCCATAGTTCACCTCCGTAAACAACATAAATATGATATCATAAAAGCCCTTTATTTGCAACTAATGTAATAACGTTTTTGCCTTATGATTAGCAAATTCACCAATTGGCTCTCTAAAATCTGCCCCAATCTCTCTTGTCAATTCTTTAATAAAAGTTGGACTATTAGCACATTGTTTAACCCAAAGACCTAATTTTTTAATATCATCCTTATCAGATACATTTTTATACATCTCTAAATATAAAAGTTTAGCAATAGAATAATTATAAGTACACATATTTAAATTTTCAAGATTACTAGAATCAGATAACTGATATTTATCAGTATCACAAAAATGAACATAATCCGAAGGGAAAAGAAATGTTCCACTATTGATATCTTGCGCTTTTACTCCCTTAGCAGACAATTCCATAAAATCATCTCCCAATTCTGCAATAGCCCATAATAACTCCCCACAAGTAAAATCTCCTGGGCTCTTATAAATTGGCGTATTTTTGAATTTATCAGAAGCTAAATTATCAACACACCTCATAACATAGCCAGAAAATACACCATTCCTATCTAATAATACATCACGTGGAGCTTCAACTCGTTTAAGTTTTAAATTCTGACAAAAATAGCTAGCTTTTTCAAAAGTCATTAATTTTGCTTTACTACGTCCTTCAATATCATACTTCAATAATTTTAAAGCAAAATCACCATACTTAAACACAAACCCATCATGACCAGCTCCTAAAAATGGCAAAGCATAAATATTATCAACACGATTATAATTAGACATAAATACAACATCTTTTTTCATATGCTCAAAAGTTCTTGAAGAAACCTTACCATAACTCATAAGCCTACCCCCTCAAATTGGTCATATTATACCATATATAAATATAAAAATCAACCATGCCAATTTGCTTAAAATAAAAAAGAAAGATAAATTCATTATAGATTTAACTTTCTTAATTTTTATTAAAAATTATAAACTACCCTAGTATTGAATTCCCCAAACAACACGATGCTTAGCTTCTTTTCCACAAACAACACAATTATGTACAGGTGCCTCATTTTCTAAAATACATCTAGATTTTAATCCATTAATATCCTTTAATGACACCTCACAATCAGCATTCCCACACCAATCAGCTATTATAAATCCTGGATTATTATCAATAATCTTTTTCATATCAGCAACATTATCAACTTCATAAGTCATCTTATCTCGTCTTTCCTTAGCGCGATTATAAAGATTCGTTTGAATTTCTTCCATCAAAGAATTAACGTAAGAAACAATATCAACCTCAGCATCAACTTGCATTTTATCTTGAGTATCACGCCTAGCAATAGTATAAACATTATTTTTTAAATCTCTCTCACCAATTTCTATTCTAATTGGAATACCATTAACTTCTGCTTCTTTAAACTTATATCCTGGAGACTTATTAGTATCATCAATATAAACTGAAATATTAGCGTTTTTAAGCGCTTCATACACTTGATTAACTTTTGAAGAAACATTTCCAATTGGAACAATTACCACCTGTTTAGGAGCAATCTTTGGTGGCAATACTAAACCAAAGTCATCACTATGAACCATTATTAAAGCTCCTATCATTCTCGTTGTACATCCCCAAGAAGTTTGGTAAGCATATTCTTGTTTATTTTCACTATTAACAAAGCTAATATCATATGCCTTAGAAAATTTTTGCCCAAAATAATGACTCGTTCCAGATTGCAAAGCAACCCCATTATACATTAAAGCTTCTACTGTTAATGAATACTCAGCACCAGCAAACTTTTCTTTTTCTGTTTTCCTACCAGTAATTACAGGAATTGCTAAATAGTCTTCAAAAAAACTCTTATACACATTAAGCATTTTACGAGCTTCTTCCTCAGCTTCTTTTTGCGTTGCATGAACAGTATGTCCCTCTTGCCATAAAAATTCTCTACTTCTTAAAAATGGCCTAGTTGTTTTTTCCCAACGCATAACGCTACACCATTGATTATATTTTAAAGGTAAATCACGATATGATTTAACAACATTACTAAAATAATCACTAAATAAAGTCTCACTTGTTGGGCGAACACAAAGTCTCTCATCCAACTCTTTATCTCCACCACGCGTAACCCAAGCAACTTCTGGAGCAAACCCATCAATTAACTCTGCTTCTTTTTTCATCAAACTCTCAGGTATAAGCATAGGCATATAAACATTTTGATGCCCAGTATCTTTAAACATTTTATCTAATATACTTTGCATTTTTTCCCAAATTGCATAGCCGGCAGGTTCAAAAACCACACAACCTTTAACATTAGAATAACAACAAAGTCTTGCCGCTGTAACAACATCAGTATACCACTTAGCAAAATCAACATCTCTACTAGTTATAGCTTCATTTTTCATAATTAACCTCCAAAAAAAAGATGGCACCAAAAGGAGTGCAAATGCACGGTACCATCCTTACTTTTACTTTTTTTT
The DNA here is from genome assembly GCA_029099845.1 of bacterium. Classification (GTDB taxonomy): domain Bacteria; phylum Bacillota_I; class Bacilli_A; order RF39; family UBA660; genus CAG-877. Next base: position 126,287 of record JAQXOT010000011.1, on the reverse strand, counting down.
TAACGATGTAAAACCACCGGAAATAGATATTTCTCCAAAGAAGTTAGGAACTATATTGGATTATTATTAAGTTTTCACTATCCTTAATTCACTAAAAATAAGAGCCAACATAATTATGGTCTTCCTTTTCGGATTTATCACAATATTTTACTATTATCATTATTTTTTGTCAAGCAGACTAATTATTAAGTTCTTCCTCAATCCTCATTAATTGATTGTACTTACAAATACGATCTGTTCTTGACATAGACCCTGTCTTAATTTGACCTAAATCAAGACCAACAGCTAAATCTGCAATCGTTGTATCTTCGGTTTCACCACTTCTATGTGAAATAATAGTTTTATATCCATGAGCTTTAGCTAACTCAATTGTCTCAATTGTTTCTGTAATTGTTCCTATTTGATTAACTTTCAATAAAATAGCATTACCAGCATGATTATCAATTCCCATTTGAAGACATTTCTTATTAGTAACAAATAAATCGTCTCCTACTAATTGAATTTTATCTCCCAATCTTTCAGTAATTTTCCTAAAACCATCCCAATCATTCTCATCAACTGGATCTTCAATTGATGCAATAGGATAAGTATTAATCAATTCTTCATAAAAATCTATTAACTCATCAGTAGTTAATTCCTTACCATCAACATGATATTTACCATCACTATAAAATTCTGAAGCAGCTACATCAATAGCAATTTTAACATCTAAAGAAGGCTCATATCCAGCTTTTTTGATTGCCTCAACAATCAACTCAAATCCTTCTTTATTTGAAGCTAAATTTGGTGCAAAACCACCTTCATCACCAACTCCAGTAAAATAGCCACGCTCATTTAAAACTTTCTTTAAACTATGAAACACTTCAGCCCCAACGCGAACTCTCTCATGAATAGTATCTCTTTGGGGAATAATCATAAATTCTTGAAAATCAAGATTATTATCTGCATGAGCTCCACCATTAATGATATTCATCATTGGTATTGGCATTGTTTTACCATTACCAACATATTTATATAACTTCTTACCAGTGCTAAGAGCACTTGCTTTTAAAGCAGCCATACTAACACCTAAAATAGCATTAGCACCCAATCTAGATTTTGTATCAGTGCCATCCAATTCAATCATCGTATAATCAAGTTTTTTTTGATCCATTGCATCCATACCAATAACAGCATCACGAATAATTGTATTAACATTATTTACAGCTTTTAAAACGCCTTTACCACCATAACGTTCATCGCCATCGCGCATCTCCAAAGCTTCTCTTTCGCCCGTAGAAGCTCCACTAGGAACTGCTGCTCGACCAACTATACCATTTTCCAATATGACATCTACTTCAACTGTAGGATTGCCTCTAGAATCTAATATTTCTCTTGCTTTAACATCTTTAATTTTCATTCTTTAGATCCTCAACTTTCTTTTTAAATTCTGCCCCTCTAACTTCGCACTCTTTATATTGATCCCATGAAGCAGACGCAGGGCTCAATAATATTATATCACCAGGAGCTGATTCTTCAAAACATTTATCAAATCCATCTGTCAAATGTTCATAAATAAATGTTGGAATATTTAAACTCTCACCAAATTCTAAAACGCGTCCACGGCATTGACCAATTCCAATTATTGCCTTAACATGATTCATAAATGGCGCCAATTCATTAAAATCTTGACCACGCTCTAATCCACCTAAAATCAATACAATAGGTTGTGAAAAAGAAGATAACGCAATTTGTGTACACTTAATATTTGTCGCTTCAGTATCATTATAAAATTTTCTACCTAGAACAGTATCAACATACTCTAATCTATGCTCAACACCATGAAAATTACTAATAACATCTGCAATTACTTCATTACTAATACCAAATTCTTTAGCAATCATAATTGCCCCCATACAATTTTCCAAATTATGACGTCCAGCTATTTGAACATTACAAACATCAATAACAGCCTCATCATAATAATAAATCTTATTATCCTTCAAGTAACAACCGTTTATTTCTTTAGTACTAGAAAAATACTTAACCGTTGATTTAATATTCTTAGTACTATCTAAAACATCTTGATTATCAATATTTAAAATAGCCACCTTAGTAGAATCTTGATTTTGGAAAAGCTTTGTTTTAACTCTCTTATAATTATCATAACTTTTCAAGAAATCAATATGTGCTGGGCTTAAATTAGTCATCAATGCCACATCAGGATTAAATTGCGTTAAATTTTCTAGTTGCTGACATGAAATTTCCATTACTAATACATCGCCACTCTTAATCCCATCAAGAACACTACATAATGGATACCCAATATTTCCTGCTAAAACAGCTCTATCACCAAACGCCTTTTTCATAATTTCATATGTTAAAGTCGTAGTTGTAGTTTTACCATTAGTTCCAGTAATAGCAACAATTTTAACACCCTCTGGTAACAATCTATAACCAAGTTCAACTTCATTGATAACCTCAATCCCTAATTCTCTAGCTTTAAGCACATATTTATGATCTATTGGAACACCAGGGTTTTTAATTAAATAATCAAAACTTGCATCCAAAATATCATCAGGATGTTCACCAAGTATCAATTGAACACCTAAGCTTCTTAATTCCTCAACCTGCTTAGCATCAAGTTTTTCTTCTGCCTTACCATCATTTAAAACAACAGTATTTCCTCTAGCACGCAATACTTTTGCTGCTTGATAACCACTACGAGCCAATCCCAAAATAAATATTTTTTTATTTTCAAACATAAAATCACCAATATTATTATACTACGCAAATAAAATTTTAACTACTATAAAATATTGTAATAAAGAAAAAAAATGTGCTATAATAATTTAAAGATAAGAAAGGGAATTGCTATATGAAAATAGTAACATTAAATAAGGATCAATTTAATCGTTTTGCCAGTAAACATCGCTATCGAAACTTATATCAAACATCAGCATACGCAAAATCAATGTTACGTTTCGGATATAGTGTTCACTTTTTAGGATTCGTAAATGAAAAAAACAGTTTAATAGGTGCCACTTTCATTGCTTATAAAGAAGTATTTATGAATTATAAAATAGCTTATGCCCCTAGAGGAATACTATTTGACTTCATTGATTCTAATCAAGTAAGAGCTATGGTAGAAAAACTAAAACAAGTCCTTGGAAAACAAGGTTTTATGCTTTTAAGAATGGACCCATACATTCCAATAACTATAAGAAGCAACGATGGTAACATTATTAATATCAATAATGAAGAAAATATAATTCTAGAAAATCTCGCAACCGCAGGATTTGAATACAAAGGAAAAAACTTATACTTTGAAAATGAAAAGCCACGTTGGGAAGCCCTTGTATTATTAAATAAGCCAACCCAAATGATATTTGAAAGCTTTGATAAAAGAACAAGAAATAAAATACGTAAAGCTTTAAATAGTGGCATTCAAATATATAAAGACGCAAATCAAAATATTAAACCACTATATGAATTCATTAAAAAAAGTGAAAGAAAACCAGCTTCATACTATCAAGAACTATGCAAAAACTTTAAAGATAATTTTAACATCTACTATGCCAAAATTAATCCTGAAGCATTTGTTATAACTAGCCAAAAAATGTATGAGCAAGAAATACAAAATAATGAACAACTAGCAGAGCAAATACAAACATATGATACAAACGATAAAGAAAGAATGAATATTTTAAATAAAAAAATGGAATCAGATAAATTAATGACCGTTTATAAAAATCATATGTTAATGGCAACTGAGCTATTAAAAAAACAACCTGAGGGAATAATAATTGGTGGCGCCATAGTAATTGATTATGATAAAGCCGCTTATATACTATCTGAAGGCTTTAGTGACGAATACTCAACACTAAATGCCAATTATTTAATGAAATGGCAAATTATTTGTGATTATAGTAACAAACAATTTAAATATGTTAATTTAGGCGGAATAGCAGGTAACTTTAAAGAAGAAAACGAATATAGCGGTTTAAATGAAACTAAACTTGGTTTTAATCCCGTTGTATCTGAATACATTGGAGAGTTTGATGTTATTTTAAACAACTTTGCTTATGGACTATTTAAAAACTTTAAAAAAAATAAGTAATAAAAATTACTTATTTTTTTATCTAACAAAAAAATCGCGAAACCGCGATTTTTAATTTTATTACTAAGCAATAATTTCAGTAACGTTACCAGCACCAACAGTACGTCCACCTTCACGAATAGAGAACTTAGTACCTTGTTCAAGTGCGATTGGGTGAATTAATTCAACCTCAATGTTAACATTATCACCTGGCATAACCATTTCAACACCTTCTGGTAATGTAATTACACCAGTTACGTCTGTAGTTCTAAAATAGAATTGAGGACGATAGTTTGTGAAGAATGGAGTATGACGTCCACCTTCTTCTTTGCTTAATACATAAACTGTAGCCTTGAATTTATGATGAGGTGTAACACTTCCTGGTTTAGCAAGAACTTGTCCACGTTCAACTTCTTCACGAGAAATACCACGTAATAAAACTCCAGCATTATCTCCAGCTTCAGCATAATCTAATTGTTTACGGAACATTTCAATTCCAGTAACAACTGTCTTCTTAGTATCTCTAATACCAACGATCTCAACTTCATCGTTAAGTTTTAATTGTCCACGTTCAACACGACCAGTAACAACTGTACCACGTCCAGTGATTGTGAATACATCTTCGATACTCATTAAGAATGGTTTATCGTTATCTCTTTCAGGAGTTGGAATCCAAGTATCAACTGCATCCATTAATTCATTAATTTTATCAGTCCAAGCAGGATCTCCTTCTAATGCCTTTAAAGCAGAACCACGAATTATTGGAGTATTGTCTCCATCATATCCGTATTCACTTAATAAGTCACGAATTTCCATTTCTACTAAATCTAATAATTCTTCATCATCAACCATATCACATTTATTCATGAATACAACCATTTTAGGTACTCCAACTTGACGAGCAAGTAAGATATGTTCACGAGTTTGTGCCATAGGTCCATCAGTTGCAGCAATAACTAAGATTGCTCCATCCATTTGAGCAGCACCTGTAATCATGTTTTTAACATAATCAGCATGTCCTGGACAGTCTACGTGTGCATAATGTCTCTTATCAGTACTATATTCAACATGAGCAGTATTAATAGTAATACCACGTTCTCTTTCCTCTGGTGCTTTATCAATATTAGCAAAGTCAACAGCTTGATTACCATTTTTACCAGCTAAAACTTTAGTAATAGCAGCAGTTAAAGTAGTTTTACCATGATCTACGTGTCCAATAGTACCAATGTTAACATGTGGCTTTGAACGATCAAATTTTTCTTTTGCCATAATTTAAATTCCTCCTTTGTAATTTACAACATTTATTTTATCTAATAATTGAAGTTTTTTCAACTATTTTGATACTAATTTAATTAATTTCCACTTTTTTTGATTATTTCTTCAGCAATATTTCTTGGAACTTCTTCATAATGATCTGGGAACATTACAAATGTTGCTCTACCTTGCGTATTAGAACGTAAGTTAGTAGCATAACCAAACATTTCTGATAGTGGAACCATAGCGCTAAGTTTAACAGCGTTACCTTGAGCTTCCTGTCCTAAAGGTTTACCACGACGAGAAGTTAAATCACCCATTACATTACCAAAATATTCTTCTGGAGTTGTAACATCAACTTTCATAATTGGTTCAAGTAAAACAGGTTTACATTTATTTTTTGCTTCTTTTAATGCAAAGCTAGCAGCAATTTTAAATGCCATTTCGTTAGAGTCAACATCATGATAACTACCATCAAATAATGTTGCCTTAACATCTATCATAGGATATCCAGCAAGTACACCAGATTGCAAAGCTTCTTGTAAGCCTTTATCTACAACTGGAATATATTCACGTGGAACAACACCACCAACTATTTGATCAACAAACTCATAGCCCTTATCTGGATTTGGTTCAAATTTAATCCAAACATGTCCATATTGACCACGACCACCAGATTGTTTGATATACTTACCTTCACAGTCAGCAGCTTGCTTAATAGTTTCACGATAAGCAACTTGTGGAGCACCAACATTAGCCTCAACGTTAAATTCACGTCTCATACGATCAACTAATACATCCAAGTGTAATTCACCCATACCAGCAATAACAGTTTGTCCTGTTTCATGATCTGTATGAACTTTAAATGTAGGATCTTCTTCAGCTAATTTTTGTAATGCTAAAGCCATCTTATCTTGATCAGCTTTTGATTTTGGTTCAACAGCTAATTGAATAACTGGTTCTGGTACTACTAAGCTCTCTAAAATAATAGGTTTCTTTTCATCACATAATGTATCACCAGTAGTTGTATTTTTTAAACCAACAGCAGCAGCAATATCTCCAGTATATACATCCGTTATTTCCTTACGGTTGTTAGCATGCATTTGAAGAATACGACCAATTCTTTCCTTAGAATCTTTAGTAGAGTTTAATACATAAGAACCACTTGATAAATGACCAGAATAAACTCTAAAGAAAGTTAAACGACCAACGAAAGGATCTGTCATAACTTTAAAAGCTAATGCTGAGAATGGTTCGCTATCACTAGGATGTCTAATAGTCTCATTACCATCTAAATCAGTACCAACAACAGACTCGATATCAACTGGACTTGGTAAATAATCAATTATTGCATCAAGCAATAACTTAATACCCTTATTACCTAAAGCTGTACCACACATTACTGGGAAAAATTCTGCTTTTAAAGTTCCAGTTCTAATAGCTCTCTTAATCATCTCAATAGTAACTTCTCCACCATCAAGATAAGTCATCATCATTTCATCATCAAATTCAGCAACAGCATCAATTAACTCTGCTCTTTTTTCTAAAGCTATATCTTTTAAATCTTCTGGTATCTCAATTTCTTGAGCATTTTCAGCTTGTTGTCCATCATAATGGTAAGCCTTCATAGTTACTAAATCAATAACACCATCAAAATCATTTTCTGCTCCGATTGGCCATTCAATTGGTTTAGAATTAACACCCAAACGATCTTTAATAGTCTTCAAACTATATTCAAAATTAGCACCCATTTTATCCATCTTATTAGCGAAAATAATTCTTGGAACTTTAAAATCAGATGCTTGTCTCCAAACTGTTTCAGTTTGAGGTTCTACTCCTGCTTGTGCATCAATTAAAGCAACAGCTCCATCTAATACACGAAGTGAACGTGAAACTTCAATTGTGAAGTCTACGTGTCCAGGAGTATCAATAATATTTAAACGATGTCCTTTCCAATGAGCAGTTGTAGCAGCTGATGTAATAGTAATACCACGTTCTTGTTCCTGTGCCATCCAGTCCATTTGAGATTCACCGTCATGAGTTTCTCCTATTTTATGAGTAACTCCAGTATGAAATAATATTCTCTCAGTACAAGTAGTCTTACCTGCATCAATATGAGCCATAATTCCAATATTTCTTGTTTTTTCTAAAGACGTATCTCTTGCCATATATTATTCCTTTCCTACCATCTATAATGTGCAAAAGCTTTATTAGCTTCAGCCATTCTATGAGTATCTTCACGCTTCTTAACTGCTGCACCAGTTCCATTAGATGCATCAATTATTTCACTTGCTAAATTATCAGCCATTCCTTTTCCACCACGTTCACGTGAATATTTAGTTAACCATCTTAAAGCTAATGCTTGACTTCTAGCTGGTGTAACTTCAACTGGAACTTGATAATTAGAACCACCAACACGACGACTCTTAACTTCAAGTTGAGGCTTGATATTTTCCATAGCTGCATTAAAAACTTCTAATGGTTCTTTACCACTTTTAGTCTTAATCTTATCAAATGCTTCATAAACTATTGTTTGCGCTGTACCCTTTTTACCATCTAACATAATAGTATTAATTAGTTTTGCAACTGTCTTTGACTTATATATTGGATCTGGTAAAATGTCTCTTTTTACTGCACGTCTCTTACGCATTTAAATTCCTCCCTTCAATTTAATTTATACTAGTTTTTTACTTTTTAGGTTTTTTTGCACCGTACTTACTACGACCTTGCTTACGATCTTTAACTCCAGCAGTATCTAATGTACCACGAATAATGTGATAACGAACTCCGATTAAGTCCTTTACACGACCACCACGAATTAATACAACACTATGTTCTTGTAGGTTATGTCCAATACCAGGAATGTATGTATCAACTTCCTTACCATTAGATAAACGAACACGAGCATATTTACGTAATGCAGAGTTTGGCTTCTTTGGTGTTTTAGTACCAACACGAGTACAAACACCACGTTTTTGAGGTGATTTAACATCTGTAGTAGTCTTTTGAATAGTGTTTAAACCAATTCCAAGAACTGGAGCCTTACTCTTTCTTACCTTATCCTTACGATTTTTATGAACTAATTGGTTAATTGTAGGCATAAAATATATCTCCTTTCTTTACACATAGCCAGGTGTATCATTTTACCCCTTAAATAAAACTTTGCCTACAAGCAAAGCTATTTAATCAGCAGATATAATATAACACCTTATCTATCTAAAGTCAATATTTTAATTAATAAATTATTTTCATTTTATAATTAACAAAAAAAGAGTAAGAAAACTCTTACTCCATAAATTGATCTTCCAATTTTTCTAATGGCTCATCATCCATAAATTCCCTTTTCAAGTCAAAGTCAACATCACGATAAGCTTTACTTCCAGTACCAGCTGGAATCAATTTACCAATAATAACATTTTCCTTTAATCCAGAAAGTGGATCTACTTTTCCTTTAATAGCTGCATCTGTTAAGATACGAGTAGTTTCCTGGAATGATGCTGCAGACAAGAATGAATCAGTTTCAAGTGCTGCCTTAGTAATACCAAGTAAAATAGGTTTACCAAGAGCTGGCTTTTTACCATTAATAATTGCTTCTTTATTACCATCAGTAAATTCACGGAAGTTAACAAGAGCACCAGGTAAGAAACGAGTATCCCCACCCTCAACAATTCTTATCTTAGAAATCATTCTACGTGCAATTATTTCAATATGTTTATCAGAAATATCAACACCTTGAGAACGATATGTATTTTGAACTTCTTTTAAAATATATTCTTGTGTTGTAATTGGGTCAGTAACCGCAAGCAATTCTTTTGGACTAATTGCTCCTTCAGTAAGTCTATCACCACAATGTACTTCAGTACCTTTATCAACACATAATTTAGAACCATAATTAGTAACATGTTCTTTTGTTTCTAATTTATTAGTAATACTAATTTTATATTTACCATGATCTTCTTTAATCTTAGTAACAGTTCCATCAATTTCAGCAATAGTAGCTTTAGCTTTTGGATTACGTGCTTCAAATAGTTCCTGAACACGAGGAAGACCTTGAGTAATATCGGCATCACCACCATGAGCAACACCACCAGAGTGGAATGTACGCATTGTAAGCTGTGTACCAGGTTCACCAATTGATTGTGCTGCCATAACTCCAACTGCTTCTCCAATTTCTACTAAATTACCAGTAGCTAGATTACGTCCATAACATTTTTGGCATACACCATTTGCAGTACCACATGTTAAAACAGTACGTATTTCAACTTCTGTAATTCCAGCAGCAACAATCTTATCAGCTAAAGACTCAGTAATCATTTGAAGTTTATCAACAATAACTTCTTTCGTTTCTGGATTAATAACTTTCTTATTAGCAAAACGTCCAACTATACGATCACGTAAGCTTTCAATTACCGCACCAGTCTTTTCATTAATGAAATTACGAACAACTACACCTTGATCAGTACCACAATCAGCTTCTCTTACAATCATATCTTGAGATACATCAACTAAACGACGAGTTAAATATCCAGAGTCAGCAGTCTTTAATGCTGTATCGGCAGAACCTTTACGAGCACCATGTGTAGATAAGAAGAATTCAGCAACTGACAAACCTTCAATAAAGTTTGAAAGAACTGGGATTTCAACTGAAGAACCATCTGGTTTTGCCATAATACCACGCATACCAGCAACTTGAGTAAAGTTTGAAATATTACCACGTGCTTTTGAATTCATCATGATGAAGATTGGATTATCAATATCAGTATGAGAAACCTCTTCAAGTTCTGCTTTAACCTGATCGGTAGCATTATTCCATGTACTAATAACATTATTAAATCTTTCTTCTTCTGTTATTAAACCACGCTTATACTGTTTATTAATTTTATCAACCGTTTTTTGTGCTTCAGCAACAATTTCTGGTTTCTTTTTACTTATTTCAACATCAGCCATACTAACAGTAATACCCGAAATAGTTGAATATTTAAATCCTAAATCTTTTAAATTATCAAGCATAGTAGAAGTTTCAGTAGTCTTATATCTTTTAAACACTTGAGCAATAATTTTTTCCAAAGTACCTTTAGCAAAAGGTTTTACCAATGGCATATTTTTAATAGCTTCTGGAATATTAGTTCCCTTATCTAAAAAATATTTATTAGGTGTAATATTTTGAATATTATCATCTGTTGGCTCATTAATATAAGCAAATGAATCTGGAAGAATTTCATTAAATTTAATTTTACCAACTGTAGTTACTAAATACTTACCTTTTTGACTTTCAGTAAATAACTTATGTTTAAAAGAGTCAACAGGAACAACAATTCTTGTATGTAAAGTAACTTCTCTTCTTTCATAAGCCATCAATGCTTCATTAGTATCTTTAAATACTCGTCCTTCTCCATCTTCTGAAGCTTTTTCCATTGTTATATAATAATTACCTAAAACCATATCTTGTGATGGCGTAACAATTGGATCTCCAGACTTTGGATGCAAGATATTGTTAGAACCTAACATTAACATTCTTGCTTCAGCTTTTGCTTCTTCTGAAAGTGGTACGTGAACTGCCATCTGGTCTCCATCGAAATCAGCATTAAATGCTGGACATACTAATGGATGTAAACGAATAGCTTTACCGCCAACTAAAACTGGTTCAAAAGCTTGAATACCTAATCTATGTAATGTAGGAGCTCTGTTAAGCATAACCGGATGCTCTTTTATAACTTCTTCAACAACATCCCAAACAACAGGATCTTGATTTTCAATAAGTCGCTTAGCAGCTTTAATATTATGTGCTATATCTTTTTCTACCAAGCCATGAATAACATGTGGTTTAAATAACTCCAAAGCCATTTCTTTTGGTATACCACATTGATACATTTTTAAATTTGGACCAACAACAATAACTGAACGTCCAGAATAATCAACACGTTTACCAAGCAAATTCTGACGGAAACGTCCTTGTTTTCCTTTTAACATACTAGAAATTGATTTTAAAGGTCTATTTCCAGCACCAGTAACACTTCGACCACGACGGCCATTATCAAATAATGAATCAACAGCTTCTTGTAACATACGTTTTTCATTTTGAATAATAATTGTTGGTGCACCTAAATCAATAAGTTTTTTCAAACGATTATTTCTATTAATAACACGACGATATAAATCATTTAAATCACTTGTTGCAAAACGACCACCATCTAATTGAATCATAGGACGTAATTCAGGAGGTATAACAGGTATACAATCCATAATCATCCATTCTGGTTTATTACCAGAAGAATAAAATGCATCTAAAACATCAAGTCTTTTTAATAAACGAGTTCTTTTTTGGCCTTGGGCAGTTGTTAATTCCTCAGTAATTTGATCAATTTCCTTCTTTAAATCAACCTTTTTAAGCAATTCTTTAATTGCCTCTGCACCCATTCCAACTCTAAAACCAGTACCATATTTTTCATAATATGCACGATATTCTTTTTCAGATAAAGTCTGCTTATTTTCTAATGGTGCATTTCCCTTATCAATAACAACATAACTAACGAAATATAATACTTCCTCTAAGTCTCTTGGACTCATATCCAAAACAAGACCCATTCTTGAAGGAACACCTTTAAAAAACCAAATGTGAGACACAGGAGTTGCTAACTCTATATGTCCCATACGTTCACGACGAACTTTAGAACGAGTAACTTCAACTCCACAACGATCACAAACAATATTTTTATAACGAACACGCTTATATTTTCCACAAGCACATTCAAAATCTTTGGTAGGTCCAAAAATCTTTTCGCAGAATAGACCATCACGTTCTGGTCTAAGCGTACGATAATTAATAGTTTCAGGTTTTTTTACTTCACCATAAGACCATTCACGAATTTTTTCAGGCGAAGCAATACCAATTTTTAATGCATCAAACTTATTTACATCTAACATTAAAGATCAGCTCCTTCCTCAAAATCTTCTTCTCCAGAAAATTCTTCTTCCATAAATTCTTCAAATTCTTCATCTTCGTCGGCAAATTCTTCTTCCTCTTCAGGAATATATTCTTCATCTTCGCCTTCACCTTTAGGGCTTTCCATTACTGGAGGCCTTTCAAAATCATCAACAGAAGAATTAAAATCTTCTTTATCTTCAGCTTCCTCAATATCTTTTAATTGTAAAGTCTCACCATCATCATTAATAATAGAAACATCTAAGCCTAAAGCTTGGAACTCTTTCATTAATACTCTAAATGACTCAGGTATACCAGCTTGATTTATTTCTTGACCCTTAATAATTGATTCATAAACCTTAACACGTCCAATAACATCGTCAGATTTAACAGTCATCATTTCTTGTAATGTATGAGCAGCACCATATGCATATAATGCCCAAACTTCCATTTCACCAAATCTCTGACCACCAAATTGAGCTTTACCACCAAGTGGTTGTTGAGTAACTAATGAATATGGTCCAGTAGAACGAGCATGTAATTTATCATCAACCATGTGATGTAACTTAATCATGTACATTACACCAACAGCAATACGATGATCAAATGGTTCACCAGTACGTCCATCATAAAGAACAGTTTTACCATCTTCATCCATTCCAGCTTCCTTCATCATTTCTTGAATATCACTAATGTGTGCTCCGTCGAATACTGGAGTTGCAATATGTACTCCAAGTTTCTTACAAGCCATACCCATATGTATTTCAAGAATCTGTCCAAAATTCATACGTGAAGGAACACCTTGTGGATTAAGCATAATATCAACAGGTGTACCATCTGGTAAGTATGGCATATCCTCTTGTGGAAGAACAAGGGAAATAACACCTTTATTACCATGACGTCCAGACATCTTATCTCCAACTTGAATCTTACGTTTTTGAATTATATAAACACGAATTACTTTAGAAACGCCAGCTGGTAATTCATCATTATCTTTGCGAGAATAAATCTTAATATCATGAACAATACCATCACCACCATGAGGAACACGAAGTGATGTATCAAGAACTTCACGAGTTTTTTCTCCAAAAATAGCATGTAATAATTTTTCTTCTGAAGTAAGTTCTGCCATTCCCTTTGGTGTAACTTTACCAACAAGAATATCTCCCTCTTTTACCTCAGTACCAATTGTAACAATACCATTTTCATCCAAATTACGACGAGCTTCCTCACTTACATTTGGAATATCTCTAGTAATTTCTTCTGGTCCTAACTTAGTTTCACGGCATTGCATTTCGTAATCTTCAAGATGTAAAGATGTATATTTATCATCCTTAACCAAATTTTCATTCAAAATAATGGCATCTTCATAGTTATAACCATTAAATGTCATAAAGGCAACAGTCATATTTTTACCTAATGCCAACTCACCCTTATCAGTAGAATTTCCATCAGCTAAAATAGTTTTATCTGCATAAACTTTGTCACCAACGTGAACAATAGGTCTTTGATGAGAACAAATACTAGAATTAGCAAGTTCAAAATTAGCAAGCTTATAAGTATCTTTACCATTCATTGTCTTAACTACAATTTTTTTACCATCAACATATTCAACAACACCATCTGCTTTGGCAATTACCTCAACGCCAGAATCTTTAGCAGCAATAAATTCAACACCAGTTCCAACATATGGAGCCTCAGTCTTAATAAGTGGCATTGCTTGACGTTGCATGTTAGCACCCATTAATGCACGTGTAGCATCATCATGTTCCAAGAATGGAATACAACTTGTTGTTATAGAAACAACTTGTTGTGGAGAAACGTCAATATAATCAACTTGCTCTGGCTTAGCCAAAATATTTTCTCCATGAAAACGAGCATTAACATTATCAGAAATAATCTTATTATTTTCATCTGTATCAACAACAGATTGAGAAATAATATAATCTAACTCTTCATCAGCAGTTAAATAACAAACCTCATCAGTAATTTGGCAATCTACAACCTTACGATATGGGGTCATAATAAAACCATATTCATCTATCTTAGCATAGCTTGCTAAGGAAGTAATAAGTCCGATATTTGGTCCTTCTGGAGATTCAATAGGACAAATACGGCCATAATGTGAAGTATTAACGTCACGAACTTCAACACCAGCACGATCACGTGATAAACCACCAGGTCCTAGTGCTGATAAACGACGCTTATTAGTTAATTCTGCAATTGGATTAGTTTGATCCATAAATTGTGAAAGTTGTGAACTTCCAAAAAATTCCTTCATAGCAGCTGTTACTGGTCTAATATTAATTAAAGTTTTTGGAGTAACTTCTTCCATCTCTTGAGTCGTCATTCTCTCACGAATAACTCTCTCCATTCTAGAAACACCAATTCTAAATTGATTTTGTAAAAGCTCTCCAACTTGACGAATACGTCTATTTCCTAAGTGATCTATTTCATCAAAATTACCAACACCATGTAATAAATTTAAATAATAAGAAACAGAAGCATAAACATCAGAAATAGTCAAACGTTTTACATCAATGCTTTGATCATTACCAATAACAAGAAGCTTTTTCTTCTTATCATTAGGATCACAAATCTTAACAATTTGTACTTTATTATATTGATCAAGCTCATCATTAATCTTAACTTCAGTAATTCCAAAACCATTAGCCAAAGCTTCTTTTACTAAATCAATATTTGCTTTAGTAATTTTGCTACCTTTTTCAACTACAACATTACCTTCATTTATAATATCTTCAGCTACTACTTGATCTAATAAACGATCAACAACATTTAATTTACGATTGAATTTATAACGACCAACCTTAGCTAAATCATATCTAAATTCATCAAAGAAACGTGTAATAATTTGATTCTTAGAAGAATCTAAAGTTGCAGGTTCACCAGGTCTTAATTTTTCATAAATTTCAATCAAAGCTTCATCAGTATTCTTAGTAGAATCTTTAGCAATTGTATTTTTAAGATAATCATCCTCACCAAACATCTTTAAAATATCTTCATCGCTAGATAAACCAAAAGCACGCAATAAAGTAGTCAACGTTACTTTTCTAGTACGATCAATACGTACATACAAAACATCTCTTGCATCAGCTTCAAATTCTAGCCAAGTACCTCTTGTTGGTATAATTTGGGAAGTAATTAATTCTCGTCCATTTTTATCAATTTCATGATTAAAATAAACGCTTGGTGAACGTACTAATTGTGAAACAATAACACGTTCAGCACCATTGATAACAAAAGTTCCACTATCAGTCATCATAGGCATATCGCCCATAAATATTTCCTGCTCTTTTACCTCACCAGTTTCACGATTAAATAAACGAACTTCAACTCTTAAAGGAGCAGCATACGTAGTTTCACGATCCTTACTCTCTTTTATAGAATAACGAGGTTCATCAAAATGATAATCACCAAACTCAAGTGATAAAGTCCCAGAAAAGTTTTCTACTGGAAATAAATCATCAAAAACTTCTTTAATACCTGTTTCAATAAACCATTTATAAGATTTTTTTTGAATTTCCAATAAATCTTTTAATTCATAGGTATTTCTAATTTTAGAGAAATTTCTTCTCTCACGATAGTCACCACATTTTACAATTTTATATGACACGATTATTCACCCCACACATATTTTTTTGGATACTAAAACATCAGGATTTATATAATTAAATATAAATTACTACAACTATAAAGAACATTTAATAATATAATATCCCTTACTCTTTTCTAATACTTCAACAGTATATATTTTTTCCAAGTCGACTATTAACGATTTTGCACCTTGCTCTTTTCGAATCACTAAGAATAACTTCCCATTTTCTTCTAAATAATCCTTTGCATTCATTACAATATCATAGACAACTTTTTTACCAGCCCTTATCGGAGGGTTAGTAACAATAGCAGAGTATTTTGTAGAAATATTATCATAAGTATCACTCACAAACACATTGATATTATAAACACCATTTATTTTGGCATTTCTTTCTGTTAAATGTAATGCTCTCAAATTAACATCTACCATATCAACATGTGCTGATGTAAGTTTACCAAGAACAATTCCAAACACTCCATAACCGCAACCCATATCAAGAATTTTGCCTCCAACTTCTCCAAGCGGGATTGTTTCAAGAAGAAGTCTACTGCCAAAATCCAAACCGTCCTTTGAAAAAACACCATTATCGGTTAAAAATGTGAATTTATTTCCCAACACAAAACATTCTGTCTTTTTTACATCACTAGGTAACTTATCGTTAGTAAAATATTGCCCCATTTTTATCTCCTTTGAAAAAAAGAAGAAGAAAACCATTAAAAAAATAACTAGTTTTCTTCCTTTCGAAACATATATTACAATAAATATATTTTTTTGTCAAACCTTTTTTTATTTATTTACAGTAAAATTTACAAAAAAAAGAAGTTAATTACTTAACTTCTACAGTAGCTCCAGCTTCTTCTAATTTAGCTTTGATTTCATCAGCTTCAGCTTTAGCAATGTTTTCTTTAACAACACCGTTTGAATCAACGATATCTTTAGATTCTTTTAAACCTAAACCAGTAATTTCTTTAACAACTTTGATTACAGCAACTTTAGCAGCACCAGCATCAGCGATTGAAACAGTAACTGTACTTGGTCCTTCTTCAGCAGCAGCTCCTTGTGCAGGTGCAGCTACTGCTACAGCTGATGGATCTACTCCAAATTCTTCCTTCATTGCATCTACTAATTCTTTAATTTCTAATAAAGTCATTTCTTTTAAACTACTGATAAATTCATCTCTTGTTAATTTAGCCATTTTCTTTTCCTCCTATATTATTTTTTATTAAATTAATTTTCTTCTTTTTGTTGACTATATAAGTCTAAACAAATTGATAAGTCTCTTGCGATACCAATCATACCACCAGCAAGCATTGTAAGTAGACCTTCTCTTGATGGTATAGTAGCATATTCAGCTAATTTAGCTGCATCAGCTTGTTCTCCATCTACAATCCCTACTTTTAAAACTAATGCTGGATGACTTTTAGCAAATTCAGCTAATGTTTTAATTGGTGCGATTTGATCTTCACCATAAGCAAAAGCACTTGGACCATTTAATGAATCATTAAGATCAATACCCAAATCATTGAATGCACGAGCCATCAAAGTATTTTTATATACTTTGTAATCAGAATTAGATTCTCTCAATTTGCAGCGTAATTCTTTTGCTTCACTATCAGTAATACCTCTATAATCGAATAATACAATAGTTTTAGCAGTTTGAACGCGATCCTTGATTTCATCAATAATCACTTGCTTCTTTTGTAAAACTACTTCACTTGCCATCAATACACCTCCTCATTATATTTAGGGATGCCATAAAAAAGTTCCTCACAGACAGCGAAGAACTTTTTGATTACTTTTAAAGTCCTCGGTAGGATTTACTTTTACACCTACTGTCTATGGCACCAACAAATTGTCTTTATTATAACTTACAAATTACTATTTGTCAAAACTATTTTCAACTTTTATTCCAGGACCCATTGTTGAAGATACAGAAATGTTCTTAACATAGTCACCTTTAACAGTTGCAGGTCTTAATTTTATAATATGTGAAACAAAAGCTTCTAAATTAGCTAATAAGTCTTCTTCTGAAAAAGAAACCTTACCAATAACGCCATGAATATTTCCAAAACTATCAATTCTATATTCAACACGTCCAGCCTTAACTTCGTTAATTGCCTTAACTACATCTAAAGTAACAGTTCCAGTCTTAGGATTTGGCATTAAACCTTTTGGGCCCAAAACCTTACCTAATTTACCAAGAAGTGGCATCATATCTGGAGTAGCAATCATTGTATCGAAATCAAACCAATTTTCTTTTTCAATCTTTTCAAGCATATCAACATCACCAACATAGTCAGCTCCAGCTTCTTTTGCTTGATTTGCTTTTTCTCCTTTAGCAATTACTAAAACTCTCTTAGTCTTACCAGTTCCCTTAGGAAGTACAATTGCACCTCTTAATTGTTGATCAGCCTTCTTAGTATCAAGATTTAATCTCATTGCTACTTCAACAGAGCCATCAAAAGAACTAGTAGAAGTTTCTTTAACTAACTTAATAGCTTCTTCTTTTGAATATACTTTGCCTTTTTCTATTTTTGATAAAGCTTCAGTATACTTTTTACCTCTTTTTTTCATTTCATTTCCTCCTTATGTGGTAAAAGCGGATTAATTTAAATTTTTCCTTCCACATAGGTTAACCCTATATGATAAATTACTTCAATTACTCTTGTCCTTCGATAGCAATTCCCATATTTTTTGCAGTACCTGCAACAGTGTTCATTGCTTCTTCAACAGTATATGCATTTAAGTCTGGTAACTTAATTTCAGCAATCTCTTTTAATTGAGCTTGAGAAATTGTTCCAACAACTTCTTTAGAACCTTTAATTGATCCTTTATTAATCTTTGCATATTTTTTTAACAAGAAACTTGTAGGTGGAGTTTTGATAACAAAATCAAAACTTCTATCATCGTAAATTGAAATCTCTACTGGTAAAATATCACCTATTTTTTCTCTAGTAGCATCATTATACTTAGTACAAAAATCTTGTAAATTGATTCCAGCTGGTCCCAAAACAGTTCCTACTGGAGGAGCTGGTGTAGCTTTACCTGCTGGGATTTGTAATTTGATTTTTCTTATTGCTTCCTTTGCCACGAAAAACACCTCCCATAATTTTAGTTTTCGCGAGTGGTCCAAACAGCTTGATTCCCGCTTAACAAATGCAAACCATGCTTTCCACTAAATCTATATTAATTAAATATAGCTCCTAAATAATAACACAAAGTATTTAAAATTTCAAGTATTATTATGCTTTTTCTATTTGGCTTATTTCAACCTCAACTGAAGTTTCTTGCCCAAACAAATCAACTAAAAGCATAACCTTCTGTGTCTGTAAATCAACTGTATCAACTTTTCCATACATTCCATTAAATGGTCCATCAACAATTTTAACTTTAGCACCTTCAGTAAGTTCTTTATCAACATCAATTCGACTAATACCCATTCCACCTAGAATTTTATCTACTTCATATGGTTGTAATGGAGTTGGCTTAGCACCTTTTCCACTAGAGCCAATAAAACCTGTAACTCCTGGAGTATTACGTACAACATACCAAGCTTCATCAGTCATAACCATTTCAACAAGAACATATCCAGGAAACATCTTTTTAACTTTTTCCTTCGTAACTCCATCTTTTACCTCAACAACTTTTTCCTCAGGAATTACAACTCTAAAAATATAATCTTGCATATCCATAGACTCAGAACGCATTTCAAGTTTTTCTTTAACCTTATTCTCATGACCAGAATAAGTATTTACAACATACCATTGTTTATCCATAAAACTAACTCCTTTTTTAATTAAATAGTGTTTGAATTAAAGCAAAAATAACCTCAATTAAATAGAAAAATAAAGCAAAAAATATTATAAATAAAATTGTAGCAACAGAATATTTAAGCATATCTTTCTTATTTGGCCAATGTACTTTACCAAATTCACTTTTAACACCGTTACAAAAAATTCTAAATCTAGCCCATAAACTCTTCTTCTCAGTAGATGCCTTCTTCTTATCCTTTTTAGTAACTTTTTTTACTTTTTTTGCAGACTCAACATTAGATGTATTTTTTTTACTAATATCTTTTTTATCCACAGTCTTAGCCATATTTACCATTCTCCTATTTTTATCAAAATAAAAACACTTCCAAGTGCTCACCAATAAAATAGCATAAGCAGCAGGAAATGTCAATCTAAATTTATAAACTCCGCATCAAAAATACTACCGCTACAAGAACAACACCCAAAACAATTACCAAAATAGGCATCATCAAAAAACTTACAAACGCCGTATCACTAATTCCATTAAGTTTTTTGTATATAGCAGAATTAACCTTACTATTCATAGAATCATAATCTAATAAATTACCAGGAGCATTATTCTTAAGAGAATTACCACTATCAGTATTTGAAATTTCTTTTTCTAAAGCCTCCAAATCTCTCCTACGTTTTTCTAATAAATAATCACCCAAATATACACTAGCATTTCTCACGATAATGCCCCTATAATAAGGAACCATATCCTCTGGCAAAAAAGTTGCAAAACCATCAAAATTTTCTTTAAGAAAATCAGGCTTTAAGCAATCTAGGCACTTTGAATATATAGCAATTTGTAAAAAGGATGACTTCCAAATATTATCTCTTACAATATCTTTCTGTTCACTAAAATCACCCGGCAACTCCATCAAAACATTAAATCTAATCTGCTCAAGAGAACCATTCAATATTTCAATATCAGATGGGTTAAAGGAATAAATACAATAACCTTTACTATGCACATATTTCATAGCACTATCCATATTAGCAAATAAAAGAGCCAAATCATTCTTAACATAATAGCCTTGTAACCATTCACTAAGTTTCATATTAGAAGAAGTATTACCAAATGAATTTGCCAAATTTACAATTCTCTCCATAGCATTTCACCCTATTCTAATTTTAAACCGAAAAAAGAAAAAATACAAATAATTAAAAGCTAAATTTTCTTTTTTCTAATAAAACTTTTCTAATTTTAGATAATCTAGCATCAACCGTGCCTAATGATACATCCATCAAAACACTAATTTCTTTATAAGTAAAACCATTATATCTAAGTTCAAAAATACTACTATAACTAATATCAAACAAATTTTTACAATATACAAAATCTTCCTCTGCAAATCTTTCACTCATAAACTCATCTATAGAAGATTTATCATCTTTAAATAAAAAATAATCATCACTAGCAACACTATAATTTAAAAAATAATTTTTCTTATTATTTACTCTTCGGCAATAAGTAATAATATGTCTTTCTACGCAAACTAAAACATAAGTATAAAATAATACCCCACTATTATCATCATAACCAATAATAGCTTTATTTAAAGCAATTAATCCTTCTTGTAACAAATCATCAAATTCAATACCACAAGTTTTAACAAGTGGCAAATATTTAGACGCAATTTTGCTAACAATAGGCATATACTTTTTCACCAATAAATCTTGGGCCTCATCATCATTTTCCCTTATCATATACATAACTTCATAATCATTAACTTGTTTGTAATCCATTAATTCCTCTACTTTCTATTACGGACTACCTCATATATCATAATTCCTGCAGCAACACTTGCATTTAAACTATTTGTTGTTCCATACATTGGTATCTTTGCTATAAAATCACATGATTCTTTAACCAATCTCGACATTCCACTTCCCTCATTACCAATAACCAAAGCAATTTTTGAAGAATAATCGATGCTTCGATAATCAACGCTATCCTCAAGTGCCGTACCAACTACCCAAAAACCATTATCTTTTAGTAAAGAAATAGTATTGACCAAATTAGTAACAGAAACAATATCCATATTATCAAGCGTTCCCACACTAGTTTTCATAACAGTCGCATTAACTTGCACTTGCCTATCACGAGGAATAATAATGGCATCAACTCCTGCAGCTTCACAAGTACGTATTATTGCCCCAAAATTATGTGGATCTTCAATATGATCTAAAATAACTACAAAAGACGGATTTTTCTCTAAAATAGTCTCCATACTTTTATACTTATAGTCCGGAATAGTTAGAATTATACCCTGATGAACTCCATTAGCCAACTTATCCATTTCTCTTTTTGACTTATATTCAACAGGAATTTTACTATTTTTTATAAGTAAATTTAAATTTTTATCATCCATACCATCCTGAATAATTATCTTTGTAATCTTTTCTTTTTTTTGCAATAATTCTCTCGCAACATTTCTTCCATATACTAACATTTAATTACCTAAAATAAACTTCATAATTTCGTCTATTCTTTCCCTTCTATTTTCAAGTTCCAAATATCCTATCAAACTTTCCAAGCCAGTAGCATATTTATAAGTTATAATATCACAACTTTTAGGGTGTGACGTTGTCTTATAATTTCTAGCCCTTTTAACAACACTAATTTCTTCTTTTGTTAATAGCTCATTATCCAATAGTTTAGTTAAAAATCCCGCTTGACTCTTTGCACTAACATAATTAATGGCTTCTTTTTGTAAAGCATTAACATTACCAATACCCTTTTCAATTAAAAATTTTCTAACATAATTTTCGTATATAGTATCTCCTAAATATGCAAGTACTAATACATTTATTTCTTTTGTCTGCATAAAATCACCACACATATAATTATAACACATATTAAACAAGAAAAAAGAAACTAATAAATAGTCTCTATACTAATTCGTAAGAAGTCCCCTCACGCGTATCAATAAGTCTAACTCCCTTCGCAAGTAATTCATCTCTTATCGCATCGGCCTTAACAAAGTCCTTATTTTTCTTAGCTTCTTTTCTTTCTTCAATTTTAGATAAAATTTCTTTTTCTAAATCAGAAGATACTTCTTTTTTCTCTTCTTTCAATAAATCAAGAGATAAAACCTTATCAAATTCAGCAATTAAATTTAATTTAGTTGTACCATTTACATCTTCATCCTTTAACAAGTCATATAAAACAGTTAACATCAATGAAGTATTTAAATCATTACCAATTGCTAAAGCAAACTTATCCATATATATACTTCGCTTATCACTATCTAGCTCACCAATTTTTTTAATGGCAAGAATTCTTGATTTTAACTTAAGAAGTGCATTCCTAGCACCATCTAAAGATTCGTAACTAAAAACTAACGAGCTACGATAATGACTATTTAAGCAAAAATATCTATAATCAAGTGGACTATATCCTTTATCCTTAAGTAAAGATAACGTCAAAAATTCTCCCTTTGATTTACTCATTTTACCAGTACTATCATTTAAATGAGCACCATGGCACCAGTAATTACACCATTTATGTCCAAAATAAGCCTCACTCTGTGCAATTTCATTAGTATGATGAGGAAAAATATTATCAACACCACCACAATGAATATCCAAATATTCACCAAGCGTTAAAGAAGCAATACCAGAGCATTCAATATGCCAACCCGGATACCCAACTCCCCAAGGAGAATCCCACTTCATAGCTTGATTTTCAAATTTAGATAACGTAAACCATAAAACAAAGTCTGCTGGATTTCTTTTAAATTTATCTTCTTCTACCGTATCTCTAACACCAATCTTTAAATCCTCTGGATTTTTACCAGACAATTTATAATAATCTTTAGCTTTACTAATATCAAAATAAACATTGCCATTAGATATATAAGCATAATCATCCTTAAGCATCTTTTCAATCATCTTAATATACGTATCAATATGATCACTTGCTTTTTCCACAATAGATGGCTTGCGAATATTTAAATCAGCCATATCTTTAAAAAAAGCTTCAGTATAAAAATCTGCTATCTCATAAACAGTTTTGCCCTCTCTTTTAGCACCCTTAGCCATTTTATCTTCACCAGTATCACCATCGCTAGTTAAATGGCCAACATCCGTAATATTCATTGCGCGCTTAACATTATAACCTAAAAATGAAAGTCCCTTCTCCAAAATATCTTCAAAAATATATGTTCGTAAATTACCGATATGAGCATAATGATAGACTGTAGGGCCACAAGTATACATCTTAACACAGCCTACTTCATTAGGTACAAATTCTTCAACCTTTTTAGTTAATGTATTATATAATTTCAAATTTATCACCTCTCTGTTGCGTAGTATAACACAATAATTAAGAAAATGATACCATACTAACGGTTATAAATACTAGACTCTTTTACGTAATTATTAAGAATTTTATCTAATTTTCTTACACCATACATAGAAAATTGTGATTCATTTTTGATTTTTTCCACAATTTCTGGGGATAAATCAATATCAGGAACTTTACCTAACCTAGATTTTATAATTTTAGTTATTACTTTATCATCAATATCATTAAAATAAATAACACCATCCAAACGATTAACAAATTCTATACCCAAAAATTCTTTCAACTTATTACGAATATGAATATCATTATTACAACTAAAACCAATACTAGATTGAGAAGTACCAATATTTGAAGTCATAAAAATAATAGCGTGACTAAAATCAACAACCTCACCATTAGAAGAAGTCATCTTACCATCATCAAATACTTGAAGAAAAAGTCTAATAACATCTGGATGAGCTTTTTCTATCTCATCTAATAAAATTACACAATATGGATTTCTTTTCACTCTAGTAATTACAAAATTATTATCATCATATCCAACATATCCAGGAGGAGAACCGATTATTTTACTAATTGCATGCTTTTCTTTATATTCACTCATATCAATTTTTATAAAAGCTTCCTTCGGATATAACAACTTAGCATACTCTTTCACAAAAAATGTTTTACCAACGCCACTATTTCCAACTAAAAATAAAGATAATGGAGCATTTTTTTTAACTTTAGCGATTATTTCAAGAATTTCCTGTATTGCCTTTTTCTGGCCAAAAATAACTTTTGCTAAATGATTATATATCTTTTTAGAATCCCAATTTAAAATATCTCTAATAGGTATTTTTGTTTTATCGTAAATAACATCATACACATTATCAACAGTAATTTCTTTAATAGAAACCAAAGTATTACTACTAATATTTAAAAGATTAAACTCATTTTCTATCTTCTCCTGCTTTGTTTTTAACTCTGATGCCAATTTATAATTATGATTAACAATAGCCTCATTTTTCAATTCTTTAAGCTTATTAACTTTCCCCAGCAAAGTCCTAAGTTTTCGATCATTTTCACTATCCGTAATCGTTGCCTTACAACACGCCTCGTCCAAAATATCAATTGCCTTATCAGGTAAATGACCCTGATTAATATATTTTATAGATAATTCAACAATCAAATCAATAATTGAATCACTTATTATAACGCCATGAAACTTCTCATAAATAGACTTAGTTTTAGTTAAAATCTCCTTTACCTCAATAGGGCTAGGCTCTTCAATATAGATTTTTTGGAATCGTCTATCAAGCGCCCTTTCTTTTTCAAAATACTTACTATATTCATTTCGAGTAGTAGCGCCTATCACTCTAATTTTACCGCGAGCTAAATAAGGCTTTAAAATATTTGCAGCATCAATTGCCCCCTCTGCTCCTCCAGCACCAACCAAAGTATGAATTTCATCAATAAAAATAATTATTGAATCATCTTTTTCCAATTCACTAATTATTTTATTAATTCTCTCTTCGAACTCCCCACGATATTTAGTCCCCGCCACTAAAGATCCCATAGCAAGACTTAAAACTCGACAATTTTCAAGCTTTTTAGGAACATCACCATTAACTATTCTTCGTACTAATTCCTCCACTAATGCTGTTTTGCCAACCCCAGCCTCACCAATAAGTAAAGGATTATTTTTTGTTCGCCTAAGTAAAACTTCAATAATCCTATTAACTTCTTCATCACGACCAATAACAGGATCAAAACCATCATCCTTATATTTTTGATTTAAGTCAATTGCAAAATCATCTATCAACATTTTTCTATTACGACGGCAACGTAAATAATTACCGGAAAATTTATCATACAATAAATCAATATCAATATTCATTCCCAGTAAAATCCTATTAGCAACCCCCTCGCCTTCCTCAAGTAAAGAAATAAATAATTTATCAACAGTAACAATATCATTATTATCCTTACTATCATATATAGCATTCTCAATAATTCTTTTAAGTAATGGTGTATATAAAAACCAAGTATTAGTACTTTTGCCAACACCAATTACTCTTATAATTTCATTTCGATATATATCATAAGTTATTCCATAATCTTTTAATATCTTAGTAACTTGCAAATTTGTATTATGCAGTATCGAAAGCATCAAATGTTCACTACCAACATAAGGATGACATAGATCCGTCATTTCTTTTTTAGCCATAAGTAAAACCTTTTGTGCTTCTTCATCAAATTTAGAAAACATAACTATCATCTCCTTAGCATAATTTTATTTCTAAAATTAAACTAATTGCAATAAATTACGTTATACAAAAAAAGACAAACAACGCAAAAAAAATATGAAAGTATATTTCACTTTCATATTTTATTATGGAAAACATCTATTAAAGAATTATGATTATAGCAAAAACAACTAATAAAATCACTAAAAATTCTAATAATAATTTCCATATAGTTTTTAACCATTTAGAATATGGAATATCTAAATAAGATAAAACTACCATTAAAATTAAACTAGTTGGTGCAAATAACATTGCAAAACCATACATAGCCTGAGATATAACAGCTATAACTGAATAACTAGCAGAATCAGTCACTATAGTTGCTAAATAAGGTAAGAAACTTTGGAATGCATAAGCTGGTTCAGCATTAAATATAGCAGCAATTACTGAAACCAAAGCAATAACTAGTGAGCTACCAAAATTAAACTTACCAACAACACTTAAAATAGCTTTATAAACTTCCAATTGGAATGGATGATATGTAGTAACAACTAAGCATGTATAAATAAGAATTATCAAAATACCCAATGGTAAAGCTTTCTTAATACCTTCTAAAATTCCATCTAACACATCTTGTGATTTAACTTTATATATAATTACCAATAAAGCTCCAATCACTAACAATAAAAGTATTAAATCAATAATTGTCCAATATCCAAAAGCATTAAATGTTCCGAAAAGAGAACTAAAAATAGGGAATCCAAACAATTCAAATTCCATAACGGCATTAGTTGCCTCATCAAAAGCTTCAACTCCAAATCCATCTACCCATGGAATAAATGCTAAAACTACAACAACAAATAAAAGTGCAAAGCTAACAACAAATGGCCAGATACTATGTTTTCCTGAATTAACAGAAGCTGGTATGAAATCAGTCTTTCCATCAGTTTCCTTTGGTTGCTCTTTTACAATTACAACTTCTTCATCTTTTTGAGCTGCTTTTGTATTTTTCCTTGAAGAAGACTTTGTAGTTTTTGCTTTTGTAGTAGTTTTTTCTACTTTAATTTCTTTTTTCTTTATTTCTTTAGTTACTTCTTTACCAGACTTTTCTTGTTTTTTAATGTATAGTAAAGTATTAACAAACAATAATACTAAACCTAAAACTAAAATAACAACCTTTGTAAGCATTTCAGAAGTAATCTCAACACCTAAAGCAGTACCAATTATACTAACATTTCCATAACCATACGTTGTTCCAGCAATACCTATAATAGTTGAGCCAACTAAAGTTAATGCTGCAACAATTTTATCAAATCCCATTAATAAAATTATTGATACTAACATAGGGAAAAAGCAAAATAATGCAAATTGCATTCCACCTAGTGATGTTAATGTAGCAATTAAAAGCATGATTACAAATAAAACAAACTTTTCAGTACCCTTAACCGCTTTAACAATTCTATCCAAAAATGAACGATATGCTGGGATTTTATTTAAAACTCCATAAAAAGCTCCAATACACAATACATAAAAAGCAATATAACCAAAATATGATACTGCAGTAACTGGATAATTTACAAAATCAAATAATCCCATTTGAATGCGCCCTTGTTCAATATACTCACCAGAAAAATAAGCAGCTGGAATTAACCAAGTAAGTAGTACAAAACATAGCATTGTAGCTAAAACAACTTTATTTGCATTATGCTTATCTTTAAAATTGTAAACTATTATACCTAACTCAGCGAAAGATAATAATAGATTAACTAAATAAGCCCATCCCGCATTAGGAAAAATAATAGCCAATAATAAAATTATTATAGGTACAATCCATAAAGCGACTTTTAAAATATTATGTTTTTTCATAATTAACCTCCCACTATAATTATACTACATTTACATAATTTTACAAGAAAATACTTATTTTATTAATATTTAAAGCCCACCATTTAAAATCTCCAAAAATTATTTTTATTTACAGTGCCCAAGACCAATATTAGAAAAATCAATAGTACTATCCAAATAACCTAAAACTACATTTGCTAAGCTATTACTACATACATAATTCTTTTCTATATATGAGCCATCTATATTATATTCACTATTAACCCATTCACGCCAAGTCATTCCATCTTCCGCAGCATAAGTAGTATCTCCAACCGTAAATGTCACTTTCATAGGTACAACACCTGTCCAAGTTCCACCGTCCTCACTACATGTTGTAAAATGCCCATTTATAAAAGGTGGCACCGCAATAGCATTGGCTTTTTCCGAATCAGAATCCAAATTCATCAATACGTTTCCTCGTACTAGCTCATCCGCTAATATTGGATTTGAATAATCATCATATACGCCATGTGTACCATCAGTTAATGCCACATAAAACTTTTGCTTTCTTTTTCCATCTGAAACCGTTGAAACATTTACACGTACATAACCTTTAACATCTCTATTTCCCCAAGAAGATTTTCCTCCTTGATCCACTAACGTCGCTAAACTACTATTACTTGTGTCAATTAAAATATAGTAATCTCCGTCATCAACACCAGAAACATATGTATTA
This sequence comes from bacterium, assembly GCA_029099845.1. GTDB lineage: Bacteria > Bacillota_I > Bacilli_A > RF39 > UBA660 > CAG-877. The sequence continues at coordinate 97,520 of JAQXOT010000011.1, read as the reverse complement.
TTATTACCGCACGTTAAAGAATCAGCAACCCATAACGTTCTAGCTGAATTGGCATATGATTTAGCAATATCCACAAATGTATCCTTTCTAGAATTTTCTATAACCCTAGATACAGAAGGAATTGCCACCATCATTAAAATTCCCATAATTACAATAACAGCTAATAATTCTATTAACGTAAAACCACTATTACTAATTTTTTTCATATTTTTCATATATCATTCTACTCATATATCATATATTTAATAGTAATATACTACAATACACAACTTTTTTAAAAGCATTATCATATATTCAATAAAAAAAGATGATAACTTACATATAAATTAATCATCCTTACAAAATTTATCAAACAATATTATATTATCTTTGTTTCATTGTCGGGAACAACAAAACATCCCTAATTGATTCTTGTTCTAGAAATAGCATACATAATCTATCTATTCCATAACCAATTCCACCAGCTGGAGGCATACCATATTCCAAAGCCTCTATAAAGTCCATATCAATATCGTTAGCCTCATCATTACCAAGATCCTTTTCCTTCAATTGATTTTCAAATCTTTCCAATTGATCGATTGGATCATTTAATTCTGTATACGCATTAGCAAACTCTTTACCAGCGATAAATAATTCAAATCTATCAACAAAACGAGGATCTTCTGGATTCTTCTTAGTAAGTGGTGAAATTTCAATTGGATGTCCATATAAGAAGGTTGGTTGAATTAAGGTTTCCTCAACATACTTTTCAAAGAATAAATTAATAATATGGCCAACAGTATGTTCATGTTCTTGTACTTCTATATGATGCTCCTCAGCCAATTTTAACGCTTCTTCAACTGTCATTTCTTGTTTAAAATCAATTCCAGTCTGTTCTTTAATTGCATCAACCATACTAACTCTCTTCCAAGGACCTTCCAAATTAATTTCATATCCACCAAAATTATATGTCATTTTACCAATAACATCACGAGCTATAGTTTGATACATATCCTCTGTTAAATTCATCATGCCCTCAAGATCGCTATAAGCAAGATAAGCTTCCATTAAGGTAAATTCAGGATTATGCTTAGGATCCATGCCTTCGTTTCTAAATGTCCTACCAATTTCATAAACAGCTTCCATTCCACCAACCAATAATCTCTTAAGTGGCAACTCTAAAGCAATTCTTAAGTACATATCCAAATCTTGAGCATTATGATGTGTAACAAAAGGTTTAGCTGATGCTCCAGTCAATAAAGTAGATAGTATAGGTGTTTCCACTTCTGTAAAGCCACGACTATCCATAAAATTTTGAATGCATCTAATAATTTTAGGTCTAGTAAATGCAACACGCCTTGATTCTTCGTTCATAATTAAATCAACATAACGGCGTCTATATCTTTCTTCAATATCAGTTAATCCATGAAATTTTTCAGGCAAAGGGCGTAGTGCTTTAACTAAATGAACATATTTAGTAGCTTTAACACTTAACTCACCAGTATCAGTTCTAAAGACAGTTCCTTCAATACCTACAATATCACCAATATCAGATTTCTTAAATAAATCATATAATTCTTCTCCAACCAAGTCCTCTCTAATATAAATTTGTATTTGTCCAAACTTATCTTGAATATGGAAAAACCCAGCTTTACCTTTTCTTCTCTTAGTCATTATCCTTCCTGCTACAACAGAAAAAATCTTCTTTTCTTCTAACTCCTCTTTGGAATAAAGGCCATATTCATCATTAAGAAGCTTAGAATTAGTAGAAACATCAAATCTACTACCAAAAGGATCTATTCCTTTTTCTCTAATTTCCAAGGCTTTCTCTCGTCTAACCAATTCTTGCTCACTAAATTCTCTCATATCTTCTCCTACTTTCTACAACTAATAACTTTGGTATTTGCAACCAAATCGTGTAATCCACGACCATCTTTTCTAAATATAATCATAAACAAAGAAATAAATAAAATTGTATAATTAATTACCACCAACAACATAATAGCATAAAGCCAAACATCTTTAGATGCAAAAATTACAAAAGCAAATGCTACCGTATCAACAACAAGCGAATTAACTATAAGTGATCTATAAATATAATTATTCATCGATAATTCATTAGTATCATTACTAACAACTTTTATACCAAATAACTTTTTACCAATAGTCTGACCTTTAAAATAAAACTGAAATACTACAAAATATAAAATATTTAAAAATATAGTAATTAAAGTTAATGGTCCTTGCTTTTGAGTTAAGCGATAAAGAATAGACCCAGCTGAATCAATATATGTTTCAGTATCAATTTCATCTTCCATATACTTAGATACAACCTCATTAGCGTTTTGATTTAAATTATCAATAGAATCATAATCTAAAAACGGTGTACATAAAATAGATGCAAAAAAAGAAACAATAAATATATCAACCACAAAAGCTAATATACGCTGGAAAAATAAACCATTTTTACCATCACTATTTTTCATTCAATAACTCCTCCTTAAAGTTCTTCAATAAGACTATTATATCATAAATATTAGTAGTTTTATAAATATTATTTTTAACCTCATTAGCACCATTAATTCCCTTTAAATACCAGCCAATATGATTTCTAATTTCTAAACATGCTAATTTATCATTCTTAAGTTCTTGCAAATAGCTAAGATGCTTTAAACACATATCTATTTTATCAACATTAGAAACATCAACTAACTTTTCACCATTTAAATAATTAATTGAATTTTTAATAAGCCAAGGATTTCCCAAAATTCCACGCCCAATCATAACAGCATCACAGCCAGTTACATCAAGCATTTTTTTTACATCTTCAGGCTTTTTAATATCACCATTTCCAATTACAGGTATTGAAACACTGTCCTTGACTTCTTTTATAATAGACCAATCTGCTTTACCACTATAGCCTTGACTCCTTGTTCTAGGATGAACACAAATTGCACTAGCCCCAGCTCTTTCAATCGTTTTAGCAACACTAACAGCATTTATACTATTAAAGTCCCAACCGCTCCTAATCTTAACCGTCACAGGAATAGGAACAGCTTCAACCACAGCCTTAACAATATCATAAATCTTTTCTGGATCTTTTAAAAGTGCCGAACCAGCTTGAGCTCTAAGCGCAACTTTAGGCACTGGGCAACCCATATTAATATCGATAATATCAGGATGCATATTCTCATATATATATTTTGCCGCCACTACGAAAGACTCCTTATCACTACCAAAAATTTGTTGAACTATCGGTCTTTCTTTTTCTGTCATATAAAGCATATCAATAGTTTTTTGATTATTATAAGCAATCGCCTTATCACTAACCATTTCCGCATACACTAATCCGCAGCCCATTTCTTTACAAATTCTTCTAAAAGCCGAATTACATATACCAGCCATAGGTGCTAAAACTATCTGATTATCAATTTTTACATTACCAATGTACCACACCATAAAATCAGCCCCTTAACTTTATTTCTTTTTCTTTAATAAATCCCTAATTTCCTCCAATAATAATACCTCATCACTCTTCTTAGATGTTTTTTCTTCTGCTACAATACTTTCCTTCTTTTTAAATCTTTCAAAAAATCTTATCATTAAAAATATACAAATAGAAATAATCAAAAAGTCAACTATTGTTTGAATAAAATTACCATAAGCAATAACAGCATCGCCAACTTTAAAACTTAAATTAGAAAAATCAAACCCACCAATAATAACGCCAATTAATGGCATAAGTAAATCATTCACTAAACTAGTAACAATCTTTCCAAAAGCACCACCAATAATAACACCCACAGCCATATCAACAACATTACCTCGAGAAATAAAATTCTTAAATTCACTAGCTTCTTTACTTATTTTTTCAATATTATTACTCTTTTTCATTTATTATTCCTCCTATTAAAGCCCTATGTAGATATTATAATAATAATAAAATTATTTGCAAGAAAAAAAGAGTTAAATTATACATCTAACTCTTTCAATAATTCAGCCTTAGTCATCTTACTAACATTTTTAATACCTTTTTCTTTTGCTAACTCTCTTAAACGAGTTACTGATAACAACTCTAAATTATTATCATCTTCAGCTGGCATTTTTTTATTTTCAACTAAATAATCAATTTGCTCTTTAGTTAATGTTTCATATTCCAACAAATTGTCTGCAATAAGAGTTAATAAATCCTTATTTTTCTTAATAATATCAGTTGCTTCTTTATGACAATCATTAATAATTTTTCTCATTTCCATATCAATTTCATTAGCAACTTCATTAGAAAAATGCTGACTCTTATTATAATCTCTACCTAAAAATACACTACCATCAGGTTGTTCAAATTGAAGTGGTCCTAAATCACTCATACCATATTCAGTAACCATTGCACGAGCAATTTTTGTAGCCTTTTCAAAATCATTATGTGCCCCAGTTGTAATTTCACCAAAAACAACTTCTTCAGCTGTACGACCACCTAATAAACCAGTAATTTGCTCTAACAAATCTGTTTTAGTTGAACATAATTTTTCTTCTGTTGGAACCATCATATTATATCCACCAGCAGTTCCTCTTGGAATTATTGTAACTTTTTGAACATCACTAGCATTTTTTAACTTAATTCCGATAACAGCATGCCCAGCTTCATGATAAGCAACAAGTTTTCGATCATTTTCACTATATTTGCGTGAAGTCTTAGCTGGTCCCATAAGAACTCGATCGGTAGCTTCATCAATCTCACTCATTGTAATCTTATCTTTATTTCTCCTAACAGCAAGCAAAGCAGCCTCATTAAGCAAATTCTCCAAATCAGCACCACTAAATCCTGGAGTTCTCTTAGCTAAATTTTCCAAAGTAATATTGTCAGCAAGTGTCTTGTTTTTAGCATGTACAGCTAAGATTTCCTCTCTTTCACGAACATCTGGTAAATTAACTGTAACTTGTCTATCAAATCTACCTGGTCTAAGTAAAGCCGGATCCAAAACATCTGGCCTATTTGTTGCAGCAATTATAATAATTCCTTCATTTGCACCAAAACCATCCATCTCTGTAAGTAACTGATTAAGAGTTTGTTCTCTTTCATCATGTCCTCCACCTAAACCAGTACCTCTTTGGCGTCCAACTGCATCAATTTCATCAATAAATATTAAACAAGGCGCATTTCTTTTTGCTTGTTGAAACATATCTCTAACACGACTAGCTCCAACACCAACAAACAATTCTACAAAATCAGAACCACTAATAAAGTAAAATGGAACATTAGCTTCTCCCGCAACTGCTTTTGCTAATAAAGTTTTTCCTGTTCCAGGAGGGCCAACTAGTAATACTCCCTTAGGAATTCTAGCACCCAATTTTTGAAATTTCTTAGGATTCTTTAAAAAGTCAATTAACTCTTTAACTTCTTCTTTTTCTTCTTTTAATCCTGCAACATCCTTAAATGTTACTTTATTATTATCATTACTTAATCTAGCTCTACTCTTACCAAAATCTAAAGAACTCTTATTTCCAACTAACTGCTTATTTAAAAACCAAAAAGCAACCGCCGCTAATAAAACAAGGGGTAACACATTAACAATAATAAACAAGAATGATGAAGAATCAGGGTCAGGATTAGCAACAAGTTTAAAATCTTGACTATCACTTGCCTCTACAATTTTCTTAACAACTTCCTCACTCAATGGTAATGTTGCTACAAAATATTCATTATCTTTACTATCCTTAAATCTACCGGAGATCTCATAAATGTAAGCATTACCACGAGTAGTAATCTCCATTTCTTCAATATCCCCACTATTTAATTTTTCAACAAATTCATTATAAGATAATTCAGTAACTTTTTTACTACCAATACTTGCATAGTAAAAAACTCCTAACATTGCCAAAATAACAAATAAATAAGGTAGTAATCCCCTTTTAATAGTTTTTTTATCTATACCTTTATTCACAACTTTTCCTCCTTACTCGTATTTCAGTATTATATCATAATCTTCGGTTATTTTCTTATCAAATTTAGATTTCTTAATACCAGGAATCCAAATAATTTCTCCTCTTGAGTCAACAACAATAGGCCAAGAATCTCTAAGTGATAATTTTACTTTCTTATCAATAAAAATATCTTTTACTTTCTTAGAACCATTAAGTCCCTTAACCATGATTTTATCACCAATTTTTCGTGTCCTAACAACAAGAGGCAATAACACATCTTTGCTATTAATTCTACAAATACTATTACTATTACCCAAAATATCACTAACTCTTTCAATTGTATGATTATTAGGCAATGTAACATAATCATCAAATTCAATTTCATAGCTAGTAATTGCCTCGGTATCACGCTTTAATTCTAACATATTGTAATACTTATTAGCAACAACCTGATTAGGTAAATTAATAAAACTATTTGCTTTCTTACTATATACCAAATTCATAATTAAATCAATATGTTTATCACCAACTAAAATCAAATCATCATGATAAAATTCACTAAGTAAATAATACAATATTTCCCTTTGAATATATTCATCTTCTTCTTTAAACTTATCAATCATTACTAAATTATTAGATAAAGTTCTACGTAAAGCCTTATCACGCTCTTTGTTAATAAAAATAGAAGCTGATTCCAAGGTCTCACTAAACTTCAAAAACTTACGATGAACATTACTATCTTCATCTTTTAAAAATGGCAAAACATATTTTCGATAACGATTTCTAGTATATTTATCGCTACTATTAGAACTATCAACATAGTACTGAACATGATTTTCTAAATCATATTCTTCTAATTCCTCTTTAGTATAATCCAAAAGTGGACGAACTATTGCATAATTTCCCATATCAACAATTTTTTTAAATCCTAAATAACCATTCAAATTTGAACCTCTAACGATTCTCATCAAAATCGTTTCAATCAAATCATCACCATGATGTGCCGTCATCAAATAATTAGCACCATATTTTTGGACAAGAGAATCAAAAAAATTATATCTTATAGTTCTAGCCTCATTTTCAAAATTATCATCACCATATTCCTCAATTGTCATTGTCTCAAAAACTATATTATTTTTAGAACAATAATTTTTAACATACTCCGCTTCTTCTACACTTTCTTCTCGAACATTATGATTAACATGAGCAATTATCAATGATAATTTATATTTCTCCCTAATCTTTAAAAGCATGTCCACTAAAGCCATTGAATCTGGTCCAGCCGAACAACCAATAACTATAATATCCCCATCGTGAAAAGAAAAACTATTTTCAATATTAATCATAATACCTCCTATACTACCACCTGTAATTATAACACACTACAAAAAAAAAGAGAATTTATTCTTCAGGTATTTTTATTATAAATTCTCCTTCTTTCGAATATAAATACTTCTCCCTCGCATATCTTGCAATATATTCTGGATCTTGTAACTTCAACGCATCAAGTTTTAACTTCTCTTCTTCATCTTTTAAATCAGATAACTTAGCATCAAGTTGTTTATTTTCTTGATATTTATCATAAATTTCAACCCAATACTTACCAATGGTGAAAGTAGTAGCAACAATAATTAGAATTGAACCAACACCAAAAATAAGCATTCTTCGGTGCATTTTCTTTGCCCTTAAACTCTTTTTTTTCGCCACTATTTTTCACCTACCTTTTCACCATATATTATAAAACCACTAAAAAAAGATATACAATAAAATTTAAATAAAAAAACATAACTTTACATCTATTATTTACGTTTTTTAAAAATTAAATAACTAATTAGTAAAAATCCCAGAAAAAACGAAAATAAAAAATAAATATGCAAAATACCATTATTAATAAATAATAATATAAAAAAATACAACAATGCCATAAATATATTAAATAAAAAAGTATTAATAAAACATATTAATCTTCTTTTTAAAAATAAAAAACTATAGCAAGCATTAAATACTCCCCCAAAGAAAATACCAAACAAAAATGAATATACAAGTGCTATTATTTGTACTTTTAAACTCATCACTTAAATAGCCTACTCAAAATACTTTCTTCCTTATTCTTTTTAGTATTTTCCTCTATATAATCAATAGAATTAATTGCTCCTTTAATGGATACATTGCCTTGCAGAGTATCAAGTTTAACTAATTCCAAATCACTTCCCTTAACCAACATAAAGCCCATTACTGTTTCTAGTAAAAATTGTTCTTTATCAAAGTTCTCTATTTTTTTAACTCCCGTTATAACTAAACTCTTTTTTTCAAACAAACTAACGCCATGACTATAACTACTAATACTATTTTCTTGTTTATCCATATTATCCTCCTAAAAAATAATATGAAAAAATATAGAAAATATGAAAAAAAAGATGCTATAAATAGCACCTATTCTTCTTCTGATACATCCTCTGCTTTATTATAAGCATCTAAAATAGCTTCTTCAAACATTGCACGAACTTCAGGATTAATTGGATGAGCTATATCACGATAACCACCTGTAGCAACCTTTCGGCTAGGCATTGCTATAAATAGTCCGTTGTCTCCTTCAATAATACGGATATCATGTACTGCAAAACTATCATCTAATAATACTGAAGCAATTCCCTTCATACGAGAACCTTCTTTTTCAATTTTACGTACATTTACTGTTGTAATTTTCATATGATTATTCCTCCCTTTTAAAGTATTAAAACTTTATAAGTATATTCTATAATATAAGGTACTAAATTGCAAGATTTTTATAGATAAATAAAGGAAAAACTCATTACGTAATTTCCAAATTATTAATAAGTAAATCACTATAACTAAAAGATCTAATCAATTTATTTTCAAGTTCAATTGTAAAAATAGCTGGATAAACACCAATTATTTTTCCAACAAATTCCTCACTCTGATTTCTAATCCCATTAAACCTAAAAATATGAAAAATCCCCTGATTATCTTTAACATACTGTTTAATATCATTAAGCATCATCGTGGATACCCCACATACATAGTTCCGTTCGTAATAATCCCTCCTATTCCATCTTTTCCATATTTTGTCTTATCAATTAAATGAACAATGTCAATACTTTGATTCTTATCAGATAATGCAAGAGAGGCTGCAATAATTGCTGGATCTAAGGCATGGATATTAATTCTTTTAGGGCTAGAAGCAAAATTTGCTCCTGCTTTAATTAGTTCTTCATAATTAGATTGACACGCCCCAGCAACAATAATCAATTTATCCTGACTCTTTTCATATTTTCTAGCTTCTTTAACCGCATCTATAAAATTACTGGTATTTTGGTAATTATTCAAATCTTTATTATCCCTTTTTTTAGCATAATAAGCATCATGACCAGTAATTACTACAATATCTGGTTGAAATTCTTTAAGAAGCTCCCCAATACGATAAGGCATATCAACCTCTGATAAAGCAATCCCATTAGCCTTGACTTTTAAATCATCATAAAAACGCATACATCTTTCTAAATAATCATTATCACCATCTGCTGACTTCTGTTAAGTAACAATTTTATCCAAAACATAAATTACAAACAAAACACCTTATCTTTACCACTAATATTTTAATTAACTAAATTAAACTTAAATAATATTTTCACTATATTATTTTTATAAATAATAATTTTATCTACTAAATCATCAAGTATCATTCTCATAAACTTATCATCATTTATAAAGCCTTTATATTGAGTAGATATTTCGCACTTCAAAATATCAACATTCTTATATCTTTCTATCTCTTTTAATCTTTGTTCTAATTTCTTTTTTGCAGAGCTCTCATTCGCTACTTTTTCTAAAAATTGTGCTAAAGTAATTTCCTCCCTTACTTTCTGCAAATATAAATTTCTTATTTTTTTATTAGATAATTCTATATTTTCTTTTAAATATAGTATTTTTAAATTAAGTCTTTCCCATTTAACTAAATCTTTAACAACCTGCAATACTATTTTCTCCTCACATACATAGTCTCTAACAATACTTTGTAATATTGAGACAATAATTTCTTTTAGTTTTAAATCTCCAATAGTCCTATTTTGGCAAGATTTTCTATCAATAGTTTTAGTACAAGCAAAATAATATCTCACTCCAGTATTCATCTTCTTACACAAAAGCATTGCCCTACCACACTCTCCACAAAATACTAAACCACTCAACAATCCACTATATTCTTTTTTCTCATGCTTTTGCATAATAATTAATTTATCATTTGCTCTGTTAAATAATTCCTCTGTAACTATTGCCTCATGACAATTATCTATTACTTGTCTTTCTCTTATAGGAATAATTTTCCTATTCTTTTGTAAATAACTTTTTTTAATTGACTTTCTTTTTACTATCTTCCCAGTATAAGTTTTATTTTTTAATATTCTATAAATAATATTACTAGACCAATCATAATAATATTTCTTATTCTTGGCCGGCCTCATATTCATATATAATATAGGAGATAAAATCTTATCATTATTTAAACCATCAGCAACTTCCTGTCTTGTTTTTCCTAAAGCTATTTCAGTAAATATTCTCCTAACAATTAGTGCCGCATCTTCATCTATTTCTAAAGTTCTTCTGCCATCTTTCTTAACTATCTTATATCCATAAGGAGCTATAAAACCTATAAACTGTCCATCACATGTTTTAATATCTGCAATCTTTTTTCTTTTTATCGAAATATCTCTTGCATACCTATCATTAATTAGAGATTTAAAACTAACTACAATATTCCCACTATCATTAGTATATTTACTATCAAAATTATCATTTATTGCAATATATCTTACCCCATATTTGGGAAAATACTCGCTAATATAATACGCACACTCTATAAAATTTCTACCTAACCTGGACATATCTTTTGTAATTACTACCCGAACAAGCCCTTTTTCTATATCAGCAATTAATTTTTGAAAACCCAAACGTTCAAAATTAGTTCCACTAAATCCATCATCTATATATGCCTTATCAATTCTTAAACCTTTACTTTCTCCATAAGACTTTATTAAATCTATCTGATTATATATACTTTCTGAAAAATCTTTTAATTTATTCTTATCTTCTTGAGATAATCTAACATAAGCTACTATTAACCTATTATTCATTAGATACCTGTCTAACATTAAAATTAAACCATATTTTTATACTCTTATCCTGGTTTATTTCAATCTTATCTATTAACATTTTTATTATTTTCTTATCTAATATCTCGAATTTCAAAAACTCATTAATCCACTTCAATTCTGTATTTTCATTAAATAAAACAGTTTTTGACTTTTCAAGTAGCGTTTGCAAAGATTTTTTCTTTATTACATATTCTTCTCTATCTTTTTCTAATTCCTTTTTAATACAAGAAAATTCATTAAACTCGATAACATTATTTGCCCTATCTTTATATAGTTCACTAATAGCCTTATCAATAATAGTTACTTTATTTTTTAATAATTTCAAATCTTTCTCATAGTTTTCTTCTAAACATATATTAGTAATTAGATATCTATATTTTGAAACTAACATTTCAAAAGAAGAATATTTAATTAAAACATCTCTAATTTCTTTTAATATTACAGCATTTAAAATATCCTCTCGATAATAATGCATACTACAGACCTTATTTCTATAAGTTGCATAAGTTCGGCAAAGATAAATAGTATAATTTTTATTTCTTCGTACTAACATAGTCTTTCCACAATCTGCACATACCACTAACCCTTTCAACAAATAATCATACTGTCTAAATCTAGTATCTGTCTTTCTTTTTGACATATTAACTTTTTCAAATAACTCTTTTGAAACAATTAGTGGTAAAGCACCTTTTTTTATTATCCATTCACTCCGCGGTAATAATCTTTTTTTCTTCGACTTTAAACTTATTCTTTCATACTTACCCTGAATTAAATTACCAATATAAGCCTCATTTGTTAATATAGTTTTTATAGAACTAGCCTTCCATATATTAGTTGTAATAGTAAATTTATTTAACTTTTTTCTTTTATAAACATCCGGTGGTAATACCCCATCATTTGTTAATTGCCTAGCAATCATATTATTAGTACTTCCATCTTTTTTCATTTCAAATATTTTTCTAACAACACCCGCTGCATAATCATCAATTACTAGTTTTCTACTATCATCAGTTGATCTTTTATACCCATAAGGAACTGTGCTACCTACAAATAAACCCTCTTTCATTTTATTGTGCCTAACACTTTTTATTTTCCTAGATATATCCTTTAAATACATATCATTAATTACTGCTTTAAACGGTAATATATCTTCCATACCATTAGGCTTTAAAGTATCATAATTTTCAAGTATAGCAATATATCTTATATCATTTTCTGGAAAATATTTAAAAACATAACCCCCAGTTTCAATAAACTCTCTCCCCAATCTAGACATATCTTTTGTTATAACGCAATTAATAATTCCCTTTTGAATATCCTCTATTAATCTTTTAAATCCCGGTCTATCAAAATTTCCACCAGAATATCCATCATCAACATAATAATCATATATTTCTATATCATTCTTAACAGCATAATCTTTAATAAATAATCTTTGATTAGTAATACTAACACTTTCAATATCCTTATTTTCATCCTCTACTGAAAGTCGAACATAAGCACCTGCTTTATATGCCTTATTAGTTAAGCCATTATCTATCATATAACCTTCCCTTCTTCTTTCTTAACCAATTTCACATACCATATCAAATCATTATTATTACAAAATTTATTTAATATTTTCTAACTTTAGTTTCAAAAATTTCTCAAAAGCTTCAAGTATAACATCTTGAACATTCTTACCATTCTTATCATATACCCTAATTACGGTTTCTTCTTTCTTTGACTCCATATATTTTCCTCCTTTCTAACAATATGAACCTTTTTTTTATTTAATTCGTTAAAAATATAAATTACCACTCAAATTTAAAAATATATAATACTTATAAATAAAAAAATATAATGCTATGCACTATATTCCTTTTATAATAAAATTAACTTTATAAATTATTAAAATCTTCTTCTCCCTCTTGATAAGGAGTAATACCCAAAACATTATCTGACATAATATATTTTGCCCCATCATTTAATAATATATTTTTTCCTTGTTCTGTTTGAACATTCCAAACACACGCATCAATTCCAGCATCTGTAACCTTTTTTATCCTATATGCATTATTTTCAGTATTATTAAAATTAATACACTCAACATTATTTTCAAGAGCTAATTCTATATTTTCATCAGTAACAGTATTATGTCCAAGCAACCATATTCTTACATCGTCTGATTGAGATCTAATAAATGGAATATCATTAAAATAATTAGTTTGAATAACACAACTATCCATCATTCCCTTTTCTTCAATTGTTTTTATAATTGCAGGAGACAATTCCGAATCATAAGAATTCCATTTAAAGCCATTCTCATATTTTAAATCAATAATAGCTGTCATACCATACTCTTTACAAATATCCAAATATTCTTCAAAAGTAGGAGGATTTTCATTACCCTGTGGAGTATTATGACTGCAAATCAAATTGCCATTAGAATCAAACCTAACATCAGTTTCACATCCCCAAAAACCTTTTTCACCAGCCAAGCGAAAAGCCTCAATAGAATTTTCTCTTATACCCCCAGGATTATAGCCCCTGTGAGCAATATCACTATTATTTTTAGGTTTTAGATTTGATTGAGTGAGATTAGATAACTCCTCAGAAGAAACTAAATTACATAAAACTTGCATCTCAGTTTTTAAAATTTCATTTTCTTTCAAAAGCTTATCAATCTGCAATTGCAACGAATCTATTAAATTTTGATCAACGACATAAACAACCGAAGTCTTTAAAACACCATTTTCCATATATGAGTTTGTCTGCTTTACACTTGGGTTTTGCATTTCTTCTGCAATTTGTGCTTGCAAATTTTCAATCTGATTTTGATTTTGCTTATAAATAGCCAACTTATCCAAAACAGTATTAAAATTATCAATAGCCTCATATATCTTATCAATAGAATTAATAACACTATCAAAAGCCGAATTAAAACATTGAGCCGCACCACCATTCCAAATATCAGAAATATGCGTCTTTGCTGAAGTAAATCCATCATTAATACTATCCAAAAATTTATTATCTAATAAATCCATATCACTACCTACCCTTTATCGTTATCAACACTAAAATAATACGATTCTAAATAATAATTCAAACTATAAAAATCAATTAAAATTGCTTTCCACAACCCACCTATATTAATAATTATACACTATCACTAAAAAAAGAAAAATATATTTAGAAAAATAAGAAGTAAAATTGCCACATATTTTTAATTAAAATTAAACCCGTTTAACATCAACATATCATTCACCATAACTAATATCATTTTTACTAATAGTTTTAAGAATTTTTTTATTCTTACAATCTTTAGTATTAGAGGCATGACGTATAACTGTCTTCTCAAAAACATTTCTAACAAATCTGGCATTTCCAAAATTTTTAGTATTTCTATTTGCTGAAATTAACTTATCAACCTCTATTAAAGCATCATCTTCCAAAATAAAGCCTGCTTTAGCAACCATTCCTTGAAATATTTTTTTAAGTTCTTCATTAGTATAATCTTCAAATTCAAAAACATAACCAATTCTTGACATAATACCAGAGTTTGAATCTAAAAATTTCTGCATTTCTTTAGTATAACCAGCAAAAATTACAACTAAATCATCGCGATAATCTTCCATTGCTTTTATTAATGTCGCAATACACTCCCCGTTAAATGAATTATCATCATTATTAATAGCTAAAGAGTAAGCCTCATCAACAAACAATACTCCACCTCTAGCACGATCAATTACATCCATAGTTTTTAAAGCCGTTTGACCAGTATAACCAGCAATTAAATCTTTAGAGCTAACTTCTATTAATTTATTCTGTCTAATATATTTTAATTGAAACAAAATTTCTGCAATCATCCGTGCAACTGTAGTCTTACCAGTCCCAGGATTACCTAAAAAAACCATATGTAAATTAACATCACTAATTTTTAAATCATCTTTAGTCTTATTTTTTAAAGTAATTAAATCGACCAAATCATATAATGTTCTCTTAACTTTCTCTAATCCAACCAAATCATTTAAATCTTTAAATATTTCATCTACAGATTTAACTTTTTCCAATTCGGGAACCTTTTTGTTAAAAGAAATATAATCATATAAATTTTCAAGATATGTAGTATAATCTAAATCACTATTAGAATAAGTAGCAACAATATAATCCAACAACTTAATTTTAAAGTCATCATCTAAATTCATATTATCAGTTTTCTTTAAAATAACTTGATAAACATCATTAGAAGTTGGACTACTACAATATAACTTAAAATTAAAATAACTTTCTAATTCACTATCACTTTGTAGAAACTTACTAATTTCTAACTTCTCACCAACTAATATAGTCATCTTTTTTCCATTAAGTTTTTCTTTTAAATTATAAAGAAATCTCTTTTGAAAATTAACATCATTCATAGCAATAGCATCTAAATTTTTAAACATTATAATACCATTATTATTGTAGTAATCAATCAAACTATTCACATTATCCAACTGATACATAGAAACAACAGCTGAAGTTGCACTATCAACATAATTATATAATCTTGCATAATTTTCTAATAAATTTTTTACTTCTTCTACCATACTCTTATCATCAAAAGAAAGCACAATATTAAAAGTAATATAGTTCTCCTCAACCTTATTATAGTATCTTTGCATATATAAAATAATTTTTTTTAATAAATCTTTAGATAAGTCAGTAAGAAATAAATTATCAATAGCTCCAAAATCAATTTCCTCTTTATCTTGAATACTTAAAGATGTACTTTGAGTAGTAGCATCCAAAGCTGTATTAAAAAAATCATTATAAATATCCGCTAACATCATTTTATTATCCATATTCATCTCCTAATTAAAAAAGCATTAAAAATAATGCTTATTTATTAACATTTATTTCCAAGATTTTATCTTTTAACTCTTGTTCAATATTCTTTAATTCTTCCTCAGCTTGGGCTCTCTTAACTCTTCCTTCTTCATGAATTTTAATTACACCATCTAAAGTTTCTATCAAATCTTTATTTGTTTTCTTAAGTGTTTCAATATCAACAATAGCTCTTTCACTTTCTCTAGCAACTTCCAAAGTACCTTGTTTTAAAGTCTCACTATTTTTAGATAGCATTTCATTTGTCAAGTTAGAAACAGCCTGTTGTTCTTTTAAAGATTTCTTAGCGTTATTAAGACCTAAAGCAAGAACCATTTGATTTTTCCATAATGGGATAGTATTAGTAATTGAACTTTGAATCTTTTCTACTAACTCTGCATCATTATTTTGTAACAATCTAATTTGTGGTGCCATTTGAATAGATATAATTCTTGTTGTTTTTAAATCATATAATTTCTTTTCAAATCGATTAATTTGTGCTTCTAAATCCTGAACCTTTTGGATATCTAATTGCTCTCTAGATTCCTCTGCTACTTTTTTAAGTTCTGGTAAAACTACATTCTTAAGTTCCTCTATTTTCCTTTCACCAGCAATTATATATAAAGATATTTCTTTAAAATACTCCAAATTTTTTTGATACATTTCATCAAATATACTAATATCTTTTAATAACTGAATCTTATTTTTATCCAATCCTTTTTCAATACTATCAATATTATTCTCAATTTTACTATATTTAGCAATAATAGAATTAACTTGTCTTTTTACATTATTAAAAATTTTAAAAATTCCTTTTTTCTCACCAATAGAAGAATCAAAACTTTTAATTTGTGCAACCAAATCAGCTAATAATTCTCCAGTTTCACCAGTATCTTTTGTTTTAACATCTTCAAGAATAGAATCAGAAAAATCTGATATCTTATTTTGAGCAGCTGATCCATATTGTAAAATTTGTGTAGAATCAAACACATCTATCTTTGCATTAAATTCATCAACAGCCTTTTTCTCTTCAGCACTCAACACATCATAATTTAAAGACTTTTCAATTTTAGATTCAGTAATTTTAGTTTTACTATTAGCTAAATCATTTACCCTTTCATCATTTTTATTTTCTAGCTTAATTTCCAATGCAGCCATACAAATACCTCCTAATTTTTTAAATAATCTATCAATCTATTATAATAGTCCATTTTTAGACTACTTACAGTACTATTAATTGATTTTGGAATAGCAATGCCAACAGAAGACACATCATAATTTCCACCAGTTATACCAGTTCTAAATCCATACTTTTCAAAAGCAATTTGCTGAATATCAGCATCTTGTAATGCTTGATATAATTTCTTACCACTATCACTAAAAGCCGCAAAGCAATGAGAATTCCAAATTGTTGGTTTTGGATATAAAACAACGATATCATCTTTTACTTGAAGAAATCCATTAGGATTAGAATTAGCAAAATCAATCAAACTTTTTTCATAATCAACAATCATTGGGGCACCACCCATACCAGTTTTCAAATATCTTTCAAACAAATCGGCTGGTGTATTATTCATATAACCAGAATGTTGATAAAATTGTTTTAATTTAGCTAAATTATCTTCTAATCCTTCATCTGTTATCTGACCGTTGCCTAAAATTGATAACAATAATCCATAATAAGTAGCTCCAGGTGATGAAGACACAGGATCTGTTGAAGAAATATTAATGGTTCCATACAAATCAGATAAACCAATTTCATTCCATGTCTTGCCACTCAAAATATAATCAATCAACTTATTCATATCAGTAATATAATAAATTTCATCGGTTTTAGTAACAATACCCTCATCAATCAATTTATTAGCAACTTCTTTCCATGAATAAATAACAATAGGTGTATTTAGTGTTAATCCACCATCTAAAACCATATATCTATCACTTTCATTATTAGCACTATTTGGTGCCAATTTATAATAATCATAAAATCTTTGATCTGAAGTAAACAAAGCATCATACTTAGAAACACCTTCAGTATTAATTGTAATTTTTTCACCATTACTCAACCGATCAATAATTTCCTGATTACCAAGTCCTACCGATTCTCTAATTAATGGCAAAGTAACTGTTTTACCATTACTCCAAGAATCAAATACTACGTTTAGCCCATATTTTTCCTTTAATATTTTATTAACCTCTTCATCAGCTATAAAATCTTCTTTACCACCACCAGTTGCAACATAAACTGTAGTCAAATTCTTATTATCAACATTATTACCTGTCATAACTACTTTTATAAAAATAATAATTAAAACAAGAACTACAAACATCGAAATTCCAACAATCTGTTTCTTATTCATCTTTTCCACCAACTTTCAATTCATCTTTATCTAGTCCATCTGCTTTAAGCATAGAATTTAATACCTTTATTTCTACATTAACATCCAACATATCAGATTGATATAAATTATTTAAGAATTTTTTAAAAACACTATTAATTTCACTAATCATCTTTTCCGTTGATTCATTAAACTTCTTACTTTCAACAGAAGATATTTTTTGATTTTCAATCTCATCATATCGATCTACTAGTTTAACTGTAACCGGTAAATAATAATCAAAGAAATTTTTTAATTGTTTTTCTTTAGTTGGAGCTTTTTCAATTGTTTTAATAATTTTAGTAACTGAATCATTAATCTCATTAAGATCTTTCTTTACCGACGCATTTTCTATCATCGATATCATATCAAAAATATGCTTATTTTGCTTTTTAGCCTCTTCCAACGTCTGGTATAAAGAAAAATTACTTTCTTTCAAACTTAATTTAGTATCTTTTTTTAAAACTAGCTCTCCTGCTACAAAAGCACATGCACCAATTGCTAAGGATGGTATAATTGGCACTGATAAAGCTAGATAAGGTATAGCAAAAAACGTTCCACCTATAGCTGCCGATACAATTTCACTATTTTTCATAATAACACCTAATTATACCCTCTAACATCTTTAAAAGCCTCTAATAAATTAGTTTTACCATCAAAAACTCTAGCATTTGATAATTTAGCAATTTCTTCTAATTGTGATTCACGGGCATCGCCAAAAGTAATACTATAAATAGGAATATCGGAATTAATACTTTTATAATACGAAGATAAATGTTCAAAAGTACCAACATTTACCGCTCCATCAGTCATAGCAATAATTGTTTTAGTATACTCATCAGAATCCTCACTTAAAATATCAAGGCCACTTATAATAGCATCATAAAGTGCTGTTGAACCAACTGGATACTTATTATTTATATTACGTATCAAATCAGCAGTATTATAACCACTTTCTGCTTGCCAAATATCATCAACCTCATAATTAAATGTAATAACTGTTATCTTATCATTTTCAGAAAACTGCAACTTATCAGCTGAAGCTTTATCATAATCTAAAATATAATCCATCGCATTTGTCAATTCTTCTATACCATCACCAGACATACTGCCAGAATAATCTAAACAGAAAACTACATGTGTTGGCTTTCTTAACTTCTCAATATATAAATTAATTGCTCTAGTAATAACATTTTTGGAAGGAAATTTCGTCACGTTCAAATACTTCTTAGTATCAATTCCCCACTTAGGATTAAAAATCTTAATATTACTATTATCACTAACTCCACCATACCAAGTTCTTTGCCCTTTTTCTTCAAGCATTTTCTGTCCATCATCACTAAGCAAATAACTTTGAATCTCTAAAAAAGTCTCCTTCTTTACCTCATCACTATTAATATAAGCAAACGCTGAATCATTAATAGCTACTCCATCACTTGGATATATAAAATATAATTCTTCTTTATTTTGTTTTTGTAATCGCTTATTAATATTAATTAAAGATGCCTCAGAAGCAATAACCGCCTCATAATTATCATCATTTAAAAACATATCCTCAAGATAAGATTCATCACCACTAACCCGTTCAACTCCAGAAAATAAGCTAATTAAATCATTAACTAAATTTTCATCATCCAACATTTCTTCAGTTAAAACCTCTGGATTACCAGCAAGAGATGATAAAAATCCTAAATATGCAGTAGCACCTACATTAGTCTGAGTTACAGAAGACATAACATACTTAATCTTTTTTTCTTTAACCAAATTAAGAATATCCATATTAGTAACATCAGTATCAACAAGTCCCAAAGCTAAAGCTTTACTTCTTTTTATTCCAAATACAACGGGACTAATACTTATTGATTTTGAGTCACTTGTTAAATAAGAATTATCAAGCATATACAACCACATTGAATTAGAAATCCATACAGCATCATAATTTGAAGAATTATTATTTAACTCACTAACAATATCCAAATCACCCATATAAGTAAAAGATACTTGCTTATCAATGCTTTTAGCATAAGCCTTAACTTCTTCTTCAACCACTTCGTTCTCATATGATGAAAGAATACGCAACGTCCTTGAATTTTTAACATTAACAATATTAGTAGTAACTGTCTGTATAGACGGCACTATAAAAACTACTACAACAAATATCAATAAACATACAAAAAATAAAGTTCTATCATTTTTTGTAGTCTTTTTGACTTTCCCCATAACACTCCTACCCTTCTCTATTAACAATTATAACATTAAAAAAACATAATTAATAGAAAAAAATTGTAAATATCAAAACAAAATATCAAATAAAAAAGAAAGAAAAAAAACAACTTACGCAAAAAAAACAAGAACAACCATCCCTGTTTTAACCCATCTAATTAAAATATAAAATTTTAGACTTTTCCTTAATAATTACTTATTTTAAAAAGAACTAACAAGTTTATTACTTAAATATATATCAGCATCTATATGCAAAATTTTACCTGGTAAATAAAAATACTGACTACGATCAATTTTAATGTCACGTACATTTGCTTCAATAATTTCCTTATCATCATCAAAACCTCGTTCCGCTTTAACCAAATCATCAATTTCACAATCAGCAATTAATCGCAAATCAACACCCTTCAAGAATACTGTATTGCCTTCAAAACCAATTATTTTAAAAACAACATCATGCTTATAAGAAATTCTAGTTACTAAATCCCCGATTCTAAATTCCAAACTTAATCATCTCCATTTTAATACTATGAATTAAATTATATTTTTAGAACTATCATTATTCTAGGTAAAATCTATTTATTATAAAGAGCATTTGCTAAATCAACAAAAACATCAACATCCAAAGCCTCTGCCCTAACACTTAAATCCTTACCATATTTTTTTAGCACATCACTAATAATATCAAGATTATATTTTTTTAAATTATTTCTTAAATTTTTACGTTTAAATTGAAAACTATCTCGAACTACTTGTTCAAAAAATTTAAAATCAGAAACAAATGGTTTATCTTTTCTTTCAGTAAAAGAAATTACCACACTATCAACATTAGGAACTGGAATAAATTCCTTTCTTGGCACCAAAAATTCCTTTTTAACATTAAAATAATACTGTAATAATACAGAAATAGAACTATAGTCTCTACTTCCACAGCAATTAGAAAACCTATCTCCTACTTCCTTTTGCACCATCATAACAATCTTCTTAAATTGTAAGCCACTATTAATTAATTTCATAATTATAGGAGTCGTAATATAATAAGGAACATTACTTACAAAATATAAATTATCATACTCATATTTTAAAACATCTTTCCCCAAATCTGCCGTCAAAAAATCACAAAATAGCAAATCTATATTATCAAAACCACATATTCTCTTATTAAGTTCTTCTTGTAATTCAGTATCAATTTCATATGCTAAAACATTTTTAGCCACCTTTGCCAACTCACGCGTCATTATCGCACCACCAGGACCAACTTCAATTACTAAAGCCTCCTTATCAATATCAGCAACTCCAACAATTCTTGAAACAATACTTACATCTTTCAAAAAATTTTGACCAAATTTTTTTTTAAACTTAACATCATACTTTTCCATAAACTCAATCCCCACTTTTTAAATAAAATATTGTTAACTCATAAAGTTTATAAAATTAAGTATCATAAATTTTAAACTAAATACCTATAAATTTCAACCTAAAAATATAATTTAAAAAACAAACTATATAATTTCCAATTCATCATCTGAGCACTTATGTTTTTTTCTTTTAAATATTTTTAAAATATCCAATATAATAATAGCAACCGCTGGTATAACAATACCAAAGAAAAAGCCATAAGAAGTCAATAAAAACTTTCTAATATAACCTAGTTTTGGAATTTTTAAAATAACCTTACCATAAATACTATCTTCACTAACTAAAGTAGGATCTTCAATATTATTATTATCACCCTTAGTTCTAAAAATATAATTTCCATTTTGAGCCTTCTGTTTACTAACAATTCTATGTGTAACCGTTAAACCAGGATAAGAAGCATCTGCAGAAGAAAAAGTTATAATATCACCAATATTAAGCATTCCTCCATCTTCTCTTTTTACAACAATTGCATCATTAACCATTATTGTAGGCACCATACTAGGAGAAACAATAACATAAGCATTAAATAAAGGAAATTTATTATTTCCCTGCCTTAAATTATAAAATAAATCTCCAAAATAACTCACCATAAATACAAAGAAAATTATAAAAAAAACTAAAACAGCACATAAAAAAGACCGTGCAATAAAATGGCAAAGATACTTAATTTTACCAAACGTAGTCATATCTTTTTGGCAATTAAGATATTTAGCACTAATTTTCATTTTACTGCCTCCTAACTTTAAAACAATTATAATATGCAAATTACCTTAATTTCCACATTTTACAAGAAAAAAAAGAACACTTTACATGTTCTTACAACACTTTACTATGAAGTTCAAGTGCAATCTGAAAATTATCAAAAGTACCATCAAGAAGAGCGTTTTGAGAAATCCATATACGTAATCGATATTTTTCAACAAAACGGCTTTCATCTTCAGTCACATTTTTCAAAAAGCCAGTATAAATAGTCATACTATCAGCTGGGCTACCATATTCATCAACTACACCATTAGCAACAAAAGTAATGGGCATCTTAGTTGATGTTGGAACATATACCCCATCAACTAACTTTTCCAAATAAATTCTTATATCATTACCATTAATTAAAAAAGCATGATCATCTATCTTCCTTAAAACAATTTCGTAATTAAATTCTCTCCCATTTACAATATCAGCATTAACAACAAAATCAAAAACATTATTTTCACTAGATAATTTTACCCCCTCATCATCAGTAAAAGATAAAGCATTAACTGTTAAAATATTAGAATTATTGTTAATAAAAGAAATTGAAATATCTTCTTGATCACTATCAGTATTCTTGCCAGTAACAAGAACTGCATATGAAATTCCAACAAAAGCAATAATTAATATTGCAATTCCTAAAATAGATAAAAGGATTTGCTTAGATAAAGAATTATCCATAATAAATACCTCCAAACACTAAAACATAACTATAAATTCAAGAATGTGAAAGAAAAAGAGTCTAATTAGCCTCTCCATAAACATTAATTTCTACACCAAAACTCTGCGTTACTTCTGGATCAACTAACGTATCTTCAGCAAGCCACATACGCAAACGATAATTATGAGAAATATTTTCCTTACTAGATACACTAGCGATAATCACTTCATCATTACTAGCTCCATACTGAGATTTAGAATTTAACTCACTAAAACTTGTTGGCTCTAAAACAGGAACATAGCTTCCACTTTCCTGCCTTTCCAAATATACACGCATCGTATTAGGCAAAGCAGAGGTAAATTCTTCATCAATTTTTAAAGCTAACTCATATGAAACACTAGCTGAATCACGTAAATCAACATTAATAGTAAAATCATAATATTGACTAGCATCATTACTTAATTTACCAACAGCATCACTTGTCGGAACCAATTTATCTAAGAAAAAAATATTACTATTTTCTGCATAAGTCATCTTGATAAGGCCAGAATCAAAACGTTCCACGTCCTTATTTTTTTCCCTATTTATAAATAATACCAAAGTAACAGAAATTACTGATACTACCAAAATACTGGCAATAATCAAACCAATAATTAACTTCTTTGAAACACCCTTTTTACTACTCATTATTCCTCCTAAGAAATAGTTTTAATACTAATCTTTCCTTTAAATTCTTTTTCTATATCACTTAAAACATAAGTATCTGCTACCCATATTCGTAATTTAAATTTCTTTATTTCTGAAGAATTTATTACTCCACTATACAACAAACGCTTATTAGGTTCATTTAAAGAAACTCGTAAATCTTTATAAGTGGGAACTTTATTTCCACTAAATTGATCATAAGGTTTCTCCTCATCATCAGTCAAATAAACCTTCACATAATCATAATTAAATATATTTTCATCTGCCATATCTTCCAAATATATTTCATACTCAAAACTCTTCTTTGCATCAGAATCTAACTTAACTGAAAAAGAAGCATAACCAATTATCCCAGGTTGAATATTTTCAATACTAAGTTGTTTAGCACTTTCATCAGTAAGTGGTAATTTAGATACAAGTTCAATATCCTCCTGCCCAACTAGCCGAATTTCTACTAAATCCTTCTTTGAAAAAAATGGCCAACAATTAATTACAAGGAAAAAAGCAAATATCAAAATTAAAAAAATCAAACCCTTATGATTAAAAGCAACTTTAAAAATTTTTGCCATTGAATCAACCCCTAATTATCTCCATTATCAAATAAAGAGTACCACAATTTTTATTTCAAGTCAAACAATGACAAAGAATTATCGGTAGTGATTTTAGCTACTTCATCCAAAGAAACCGAATAAATTTCACTTATCTTTTTTGCTACTAAATATATATACTTTGAACTATTCTTTTTTCCTCTAAATGGAACTGGAGTTAAGTAAGGACTATCTGTCTCTAAAACAATATTTTCAAGACCAATTTCAGCAACAACATCACTCAACTTAGAATTACTAAAAGTAACAACCCCACCAATACCTAGTTTATACCCTAATGAAACATACTCCTTAGCTATTTCTAAACTGCCACTAAAACAATGTATTATTCCCTTAACCTTATATTTTTTCAAAGTATTAATTGTATCAAGTGTAGCATCTCTACTATGAATAACGACCGGTAAATTTAATTCTTGAGCCAAAGAAAGTTGCCTTTCAAATAGTTCAATTTGTAAATCTCTCATATCCTTGCCATAATGATAATCTAGTCCAATCTCTCCAACACCAACAACTTTATCATCCTGTAATTTTTCCGCCAATAGCTTTAATTTTGCATCATCAATCACCAAAGCTTCCGATGGATGAAAGCCTAAAGTAACATAAACACAATCATTTTTCTTACTAATAGAAAGAGCCTCATCCAAAGTCTCAAATGTACAAGCAGAAATAATCATTTTAGAAACACCATTATCTAAATTTTCCTTTATTACTAAATCTATATCATCATAATCCTCTGAAGACAAATGACAATGTGTATCTACAAACATAAAAATACCTCCAAAACAAAAATACCATATTAGTGGCACTTTTTACATCTACATATTTTAATTCTCGCATAATAATAGATAACACAACAAAAATAAGCAATATCTATAATATTTGCAGTTTGAATAATTGAAATAATTAACAGTAAACTAACTACAATAAAAAATATATCAATAGAAAACTTTTTAAGTAACTTATTAGTCATATAAATCTCCTCATTAAAATAATTTATACATCTAACTGCATTACAACACAATTAAATATAACACAATAAAAGAAAGTTACAACTAAGAAACTTTCTTTTATTTTTCTTTAGACACTATTTTACATCATTTAACTCTTTTAAAAGTTGTTCTTTATCTAATCGTTGGAATAAAACTTCTGGTTGCCCTAACTCATAATTATTATCAGAAACATAATAGAAACTATCAACACTATTATTTAATTGGTGCAATATTTTTTCACTAGTATTTCTCATAAATGGAACTAATAAAACAGCACATACTCTAATAGCTTCTAATAAATTATAAAGAACTGTTTCTAATCTATCCCTAGATGATTCATCTTTTGCAAGTATCCATGGTGTAGTATCATCAATATACTTATTACTAGCTCTCAAAACACTGAATATTTCAGTAAGTGCATCACTTACTAAGTAATTATCCATCTTATCTTCTAATTTTTTATTTAAACCATTAATAAGTTCTATAAAATTATTATCAACATCCAAATTAACTTTTTTATTAGTAACTTTTCCATCAAAATACTTATTTCCCATTGAAATTGTCCTTTGAACCAAATTACCTAACACATTAGCAAGTTCACCATTAATTCTCTCAATCAATAAATCATATGTAATATTACCATCATTTGCAAAAGGCATTTCGTGTAACAAATAAAATCTTACTGCATCTAAACCAAACTTTTCAACTAAATCATCAGCATAAATAGCATTTCCTCTTGATTTACCAATTTTATCATTATTAGTTAAAAGCCAAGGATGACCAAATAATTGTTTAGGTAACTCTAAGCCTAAAGACCATAAAAAGCAAGGCCAATAGATAGAATGAAAACGAACAATATCTTTACCAATAATTTGTAAATCGGCTGGCCATAACCTTTTAAATTCATCAGTCTCATTATCTACATCATATCCGATATTAGTAATATAATTAGTCAAAGCATCAAGCCAAACATAAACAACATGTTTATCATCAAAAGAAACAGGAATTCCCCATTTAATGGAAGTCCGTGATACACATAAATCTTGAAGCCCTGGTTTAATAAAGTTATTTATCATCTCATTTTTTCTAGATACTGGCAAAATAAAATTTGGATGTTCATCAAAATATTTCTCCAAACGGTCTTGATATTTTGATAATTTAAAAAAGTAAGCCTCTTCACTAGAAATTTCAACATCTCGTCCACAATCAGGACATTTACCATCCACTAATTGTGATTCTGTCCAAAATGACTCACAAGGCGTACAATAAAGGCCTTTATATTCTCCTTTATAAATATCACCATTTTCATACATTTTCTTAAAAATATGTTGTACTACTTCTTCATGATGCTTATCTGTAGTTCTAACAAACTTATCATAACTAACATCCATTAAATCCCAAATTCTTTTAATTTCAGCAGCTACATCATCAACAAATTCCTGTGGTGTAACACCTTTTTGCAAAGCCTTTTCCTCAATTTTAACTCCATGTTCATCAGTACCGGTTTGTAAATAAACATCAAATCCTCTTTGTCTTTTATATCTAGCAATAGCATCAGCTAACACAGCCTCATAAGTATTACCAATATGTGGTTTACCAGATGTATAAGCAATTGCTGTTGTAATATAAAACTTTTTCTTCATAATTATTCCTCCTAAACTATAATCCAATAAAAAAATTACTATAAACATAAGGACGAATTTCTCCGCGGTACCACCTTACTTTATAATAATTCATTATCACACACTTAAATAGTTAACGCCTATCTACGACCATATCTACATATCGATATAGTAGTTCAAAAGCCATACTCTAAAAAAAACTATCCTCATTTCCACCAACAGAGTTCTCTTTCATAGCTCAATTTTTTAGAATTCTTCATCACAACATTTGAGATATGGACAAATTATAACATAAAATTTTCTATTCTTCAATATGTTTTCCAAGAAATTGGGCCGTTATATTAACTAATTTTTCTTCCAATTGACCAATATCACTCTTATCTGATATGACTAATACTAATCCCATAGCATCACCATTCATAATAATAGGATATATTACATAAGCAAGAGACTCTTTAAAATTTTCTACTAATTCAATTGGATGTTTACTTGTTTCAACAACACTTTTTCTATCTGACATTATATTTTCTAAAAACTTAGAAATGTTCTTTTCCACATAATTTTTTTTTAAAGAACCAGAACCAGCAATAAATTTATCACGATCAGTAATCAATACAGTTTTATTTATATTACTATTAATTATATCTACTAACTCTTTAGCAACCTCACTTATATCCGTCATTTTAGAAAACTTTCTTAACGCAATCATTTCACTATCAACAAATATTTCTAAAGCTTCACCATCACGAATTCTTAGAGTACGTCGAATTTCTTTTGGAATAACGATTCGTCCTAAATCATCTACTCTTCTAACAACACCAGTTGACTTCATAAAATTATTCCTCACTTTCTTCATACTTATATTTTTCCTAAAACTCCATCATTTATACTAATATTTGCTTCTCAATAATATTATAAACAATATTTCCAATTTTTCCCTTGGTAAATATTTCCATAAAAAAAGACAGCTCAAACTGCCCTATAAATCACTAAATATTCTAGAATTATTTAAAGTAAAAAGATATCGCTCATTTTGTTCTTTAACACCATTCATTAAAATTGTATCCTTAACCAAAATCTTAAAATCAATATTTTCAAGTAACTGTTTTTGATAAGAACTATTTATAAACTTACTAACTTCCAAAATAATCTTTTCCTTCTTCTCAATATCAACATCATCTAAAAATAAACAATCAAGTTTATTAATAATATCCTCATCAATATACTTTTTAATATGTTCTTTAATAGCTTTCTTAAGCTCTTTATTAATCACAATAAAGTCTTTTTTAGCCAATTTGAAAACATCTAAATCATCATTCAACTTAAATTCCTCAATTTTACTATTTAAACTATTAATCCTAATCTCTTTTAATTTAGGACAAACTTTAATTAAATCATCACGATATTGAATTATCATACCATTAAGATTTTCCGTATTCAAAATAACTTTATTTTTTTTAGCCATATCTAAAAATTTAGTTTTTATTAAATCCATAGAATCAAGTGGTGGTTTTTTCAATAATGACATAATGTCTTCATCAACCAATACGTTAGTATTATTCTTAACATTCTCCATCAAAGCATTTTTATAGTTCATTAGATGATTTTTTCTTAATTCAGCAACAGTATCGTTCATTATTCTTCCTCCTAGTATTATAAGTTAAACAAAAGTTTACCTAATTAGTCAATCTTATTTCCAAATTTAGTATAAATTTTATCTAACAATTCCACTAAATAATAAATAGGATGCTTGTCCAATTTAATAATATCCAAAACAATAATTAAATCATTACCACGACTAATAAATCTAAACATATTAGTTATATAAAAGGCATCCATAAATATTGTCTCAGTATCCATTTTAGAAACAATATCTCCTGAAAAATATATCTCAATAGAATTTTTTGTTTGTTTAACTTTCTTTATTTTTAACTTATTAGCTAATTTTTCAAACCATTCCTCATACATATAAACAATTAAATCATCATTTAAACGTCCAAATCTATCTTCTAGTTCATTCTTAATTTCAACAAATTTTTTCTCTGAATCAATTTCACTAATTTTTCGATGAATTTCAATTTTTAAATCATCCTCACTAACGTAAGAATCATCAATATGGGTACTAACATTTATAAGTGGCATAGTATCATTTTCTAAATCAGTTGCATCATCATTGATAATATTTTTCTTAATATTAACTTCATCATTAAGCATTTTTAAGAATAAATCTATTCCAACAGAATCAATAAAGCCGGCTTGCTCACTACCAAGGATATCACCAGCACCACGTATAGATAAATCTCTCGTTGCAATTGAAAAACCACTGCCAAGTTCTGTAAACTCTTTGATTACATTCAAACGTTTAACTGCCGTCTCCGTTAAAACTTTAGCAGGATTATACATCAAATATGCATAAGCAAATTGATCACTTCTTCCCACTCTACCACGTATTTGATATAATTGACTCAATCCAAAATTATCAGCATCAATAATGATTAACGTATTAACATTGGGAATATCAATCCCAGTTTCAATAATAGTCGTACAAACCAAAACATCATATTTATGATCAACAAAATCAATGATTCTGCCCTCAAGTTCATTTTTAGTCATTTGTCCATGTGCTACAGCTACCCTTGCTTCTGGAACCAAATTACTAATTTTTAGCCTTTCTTCTTCTATTGATTGAACCCTATTATATAAAACAAAGGTTTGTCCCCCACGACTAAGCTCCTTGTAAATAGCATCTCTAATAATTTGCAAATTTTCTTCAATAACATAAGTCTGAACAGGATAACGATTAATTGGCGGAGTTTCAATTAATGATAAACTTCTAATACCAACCAAAGACATTTGTAATGTTCTAGGAATTGGAGTTGCCGTTAACGTTAATACATCAACATTTGTTTTATATTGCTTAATTTTTTCTTTGTGTAAAACCCCAAATCTTTGTTCCTCGTCTATAATCAAAAGTCCTAAATCCTTAACTACAACATCATCGCTCAATAGTCGATGTGTTCCAAAAACCAAGTCTATTGTCCCATCTTTTAAGCCAGCTAAAATACGTTTTACCTCGCTTTCTGAAGTAAAGCGATTAAGTAAACCAATTGAAACAGGAAAATTTTCAAATCTCTTTTGAGCATTTTCATAATGTTGATTCGATAAAATCGTTGTTGGGCATAAGAAAAGTACCTGTTTAGAATCAAGAATAGCCTTAAAGGCCGCAACAAAAGCAACCTCAGTTTTACCAAAACCAACATCACCACACAATAAGCGGTCCATTGGTGTTGAAGATTCCATATCCTTTTTTATCTGAACAATAGCATTAGCTTGATCTTTAGTTAACTGATATGGAAAATCCCTCTCAAATTCTAAAGACATATCACAATCAGGAGAAAAAGCAAAACCTTTTCGCGCTTCTCTTTCAGCATACAAAGCTAATAACTTATCTGCTATATCAGTAACTTTTTTTCTAACTCTCGCCTTCGTTTTAGCCCATTCAGTACCACCAAGTTTATTTACTTTAGGGACCATGCCTTCATTACCTGAATACTTACTTATCAATTCAATTTTTTCAACAGGAATATATATTTTATCAGTACCTTGATATAAAATTTCTAAATAATCTTTAGTTATACCGTTAGAAGACAACGTCTTTATACCATTATAAATACCGATTCCATGAACATTATGAACAACATAATCACCAATCGATAATTTAGAAAAATCAGATATACTAGTAGAATACTTAAATTTGGTATTATATTTCTTATTTTTTTCTTTTGATAAAAACAACTCATGTGCCGATAAAACAATAATGTTTTTATAAATAAAACCCGCATTAATCTCACATTCAATTAAATTAACTTTTCCAATTTTTATTGAATCAAAACTACTATCGACATAAGGAACAACTAACCTTTTTACTAAACTTGCAAGCTGATATGCTTTTAAACAAATAAGAACCGTCATATTCTTATCAATGGCTTTTCGAATAAAACTATTAATTTGATCAATATTTTCAGAAAAATTACTAATAGTTTTAACTCCAAAATTAACAATTTTTGAATACTTATTATTATCTAACAAATTATTAATACTCATATAATATATAGGAAAAGAAGGATTTATATCACAAAGTTCAAACATATATTTACCATTAAACTTCTCATCATGACTTTCCCTATACGTAATAATATCTTCAGCAATTTGCTGATAACCTAATTTTAACTGTTCATAATCTTTAAAAAAAACTAAACCATCATCCAAATAATTACAAATGGAAACAACTTTTTCCACCTCTGGTAAATACTTTTGCTTACCAAATTTATTATCTTCCACAGTTTTTGTAGATAAAAATTCAAAAAAGGGATTAATTGAAATACTATCAATAGATTTAATAGACTTTTGACTATCCGGATCAAAATACCTGATTGATTCAATATCATCATCAAAAAACTCAATACGAATAGGAAAATCCTCATCAATAGGAAAAACATCAACAACAAATCCCCTCACTGCAAATTCGCCAGTTTTATTAACTATAGTATCACGAGAATAACCACTATTAATCAAAAATTCAGCCATTGCTTTAGGTTCAATATTCTCCCCAATATCCAACTTTAAAACATGTTCACGATAAGTTTCAATACTAGGCAAAAAACGTAAAAGACCCATCAAATTGGTAATAACAATATTTCTTTCTCCATTAACTAATTTATTAAGTGTTTCTAATCGAGTAATTCTAAGATCTGGACTAATAGCTAAAGCTTCACTAGTAAGAAAATCATCCATAGGAAATAAAGAAACCCTATCAGTATATGAAGATAATGAAGAATATAAACTATTAGCTTCAAATAAAGAATTAACAACAACCAAAATGTTTTTCTTATTATTTTTTAAAATGTTGCTTAAATAAACACAAAAA
Source organism: bacterium (assembly GCA_029099845.1). GTDB lineage: Bacteria > Bacillota_I > Bacilli_A > RF39 > UBA660 > CAG-877. The sequence goes on along the minus strand of JAQXOT010000011.1, from coordinate 65,324 downwards.
AACTCATCGGTAAGACCCGATATAGCCATGTTTTTTTGCAAATCTATATCAATAAAATCATTTAAAAAATCCAAATTAATCACCTATTCTTTTGGTTATACTTACTCATTAAATCTGAAAATGGTAATCTAAAATAATCATCAATTACTAATACTAAATTATCAAATAATTTACCATAAACCGCTAAATCAAAAGAAGATATTTTTCCTAAAACATAATCCTTTATATCAACACTCTTATCCTTAGCAATACCAATTTTTAAACGCTTATAATCATTAGTACCAAGACACTCAGAAATACTTTTTAAACCATTATGCCCTCCACTAGAACCACGCAATTTCAATTTGAAATTTCCAATTGATAAATCTAAATCATCAGAAATAATTAAAATATCATTAATATCTATTTTAAAAAAATTAACAACTTCTCTAACTGCCTCACCAGATAAATTCATATATGTCTGTGGTTTTAAAAAAATGACCTTTTCACCATTGATGTAACTAATCATATACAAAGAATTAAACTTTTTTTGCCAAGAAGCTTCTATTTTCTTTTTACATAAATAATTATCAATAACTAAAAACCCCATATTATGACGGGTATACTCATATTCTTTTCCTGGATTTCCTAATCCTACAATCAATTTCATTATATCACTTCCCCATATGATATTCTTTATAAACTAAAGATTTTGCCACATTTCTTTCTTTTGCAACCAACTTTATTGCATCTTTTTCACTCATACCATCTTCCAAATACATTTGAACATGTTCTAAAATACTTAAATCACTATAATCAACCGCATCATGACATCCATCAACAACTAAAACAAATTCGCCCTTCATGCTATCAACAATTTCAAGAATTCCGCTTACGGTATCACGACAAATTTCCTCATGAATCTTTGATAATTCCCTCGCCAAAGCCATATTTCGATCTCCAAACACTTCCAAAATATTTTTTAAAGTGTCCTTAATTCTATGTGGAGCTTCATAAAAAATAAGTGTATATGGTAAGTTTTTCAAATACTCTAATTCTTTCTTTTGTTTACTATTTTTAGAATTTAAAAAGCCATAAAAAATAAATGGAGCAGGCTGTATCGCAGAACTAGTCAAAGCTGGAACAAAAGCCGTTGCACCAGGTAAACTAATAACATTAAATCCACATCTAACAACCTCTTTAGTAACTATATATCCAGGATCACTAATAATAGGTGTTCCCTGATCAGTAACTAGACCGATATTAAGACCCTTTTTAAGCTCATCAACAACATAACTTCTAACCTTTTCCTCATTAAATTCATGACAACTAACCAATCTTTTTTTAATATTATATCTACTAAGAAGTTTTCCTGTTTCCCTAGTATCTTCACATAAAATAAAATCAACAGACTCTAAAGTTTTTAATGCCCTCACAGTAATATCATCTAAATTACCAATAGGAGTTGGTATTAAATATAAACTTGCACTATCATCATAACTCTTTTGTCTCATTTTAAAACCTCCACAAATAAATTTTCATACTCTAAAGTCTTACTACCATCCTCATTATATAAAATAAATGGTTTTTCAATTTTCAAACCAGGCTTCCCATTTTTTTGCCCCTCAACAAGCACCAATGTTGACTCCTTAGAAACCTTTTCATACACAAATTGTAATCTCTTAGGCTCAATTCCATTTTCTCTAAACAAAGTTAAAATTTCAAGTAATCTTTCAGGTCTATGCACCATAGCAAAATTTCCATTATTAGCTAATAACTTTTTAGAAACCGAAAAAACATCACTAAGCGTGATTTTAACTTCATGTCTTGCAATCAATTTTTGAGGACTTAAATTAAAATAATTTTTTTCATTAACCTTAAAATATGGGGGATTACATGTAATCAAATCAAACATTCCTATATTTTCTGGTTTAACATATAATTTCATATCACTATTAACAATTGCAATTTGTGAATCAAGATTATTATATTCAACAGACCTCTTTGCCATATCAGCTAACTTCGACTGAATTTCAATTCCAACAATTGGTTTATTACATCGTAAAGACAAAATTAATGGAATCACACCATTTCCACAACCAAGATCCAAAATTTTTCTATCACGCAACCTAATTGTCGCAAAATTAGCCAACATAACACTATCTAAAGAAAAAGCAAAGCAGTCATCATCTTGATAAATCTTTCTATTTTTATATCCTAAAATATCATTTAATACTTCCATTTTCTTCTTCCTTATTAAAAACAACAATACCTTTATTTTTCAAATCAACACTATATGATTGTTTAAAAACATCAACCTCTACTACCTTACCTAAACCATGTTCAGTTTCCATAATAGAGCCAATCTTTGGTAAATCTTTCTTTAATTCAGAATATAATTCATTTTCATATCCCAAACAACATAGTAATCGTCCACATACACCATTAATTTTAGTAGGATTTAATGCCAAAAATTGATTTTTAGCCATATTTATTGAAACACTGCTTAAATCAGTTAAAAAAGAATTACAACATAAAAATAAACCACATGGTCCCAAGCCACCAACTCTTTTTGCCTTATCACGAACACCAATTTGTCTTAATTCAATACGTGTTTTATATTTTTGGGCCAACTTTTTAGCCAAATCCCTAAAATCAATACGTTCATCAGCTAAAAAATAAAACATTAACTGCGTTCTATCTAAATTATAAAAAGCCTCGATAAAGTTCATATTTAAACCCAATTCTTTACTAAATTTTTTGGCATCACATAAGGCTTTTTCCGCATTTTTTTTATTAATTTCATCCTGCTTAATATCATCTTCAGTAGCTAAACGTAAAACACTCTTAAGTGGTAAGACTAAATTTTCTTTTTTTTCCTTATAGCCAGGCTTTTTTACAATGCCTAATTGCAAACCATTATCTGTCTCAACAACAACAAAATTACCCCTCTTTAATGAAAGATTATCATATAACAAATAATCAATATTCTTACTATTATTAAAACTAACTGCTACAACATCATACATTTTTACTCACCACCAATAACTTAGCAAAAAATGAATCTAACCACAACTTATAATTAACATTATACTGCAACTTTTGCAAGTATTCTTCTATAATTAAAATATATTTTATAATACAATCTGAAGAAAGTTTAATCAAATACTGACTCAATTCAGTATTTTTTTTCTCCAAATATTGAACAAATATTTCTTCAACTGTCTTTAATCTTTCATTAGCCAAAACTTTATCTGGAAGAATATGATCGATAATATCATTATAATTTATAAATAATGACTCACCTTCACATATGTAATTAACTAAATCTATAATCTCATTATCATAAACTATGTTTTTTTTCATAGAATTAATTGATAAAACCTGACATCTAGATAAAATTGTTTCCAACATCCTATATCTATTAGTTGTAACTAAAATAGCAACAATATTGTCATTAGGTTCCTCTAAAAATTTCAAAATTGTATTAGCAGCAGCATCATTTAACTTATCTGCCTCTTTAATAATATAAACACGAGTTTGACCAAGCAAAGATTTATTCTGAAAATCTTTTTGTAAACCAGCTAACTGATTTTTTTTAATTTCCTTTCCATCAGGTTCAACAATATACAAATCAGGATAACTATTAGAATCAATTAAACTACAAATATTACATAAATTACAAGAAAAAATATCATTACTTAATCTATTATAACTACATAAAATTTCCTTAACAAATAATTTAACTAATAAAAAGTCTTCCTCATAATTTCCAACTTGAATAATATAAGCATGCGAAAGCATCTTAGATTGCATTATCCTATCTATTTTAGAAATAAAGTTAGAGTTATTATTAGGAAAACTATTCAATTCAAAAACCTCACAATACAATAATCTTAAATAAAACCAAAGCAATTAAAGCCGGAGAGCCTAAAAAAGTAATCAAAGCCAAAGTAAATGCATTAATAGGTATTACCATATTAAAATTTACTGCAATTAAATTATAACCATACAACAAAAAAGCTCCAAATATTATTTTTTTAATTAAGGATATCAACATTTAAAATCATCTCCTAATCAAGAGTATGATTTTTTTTAGATATTATTCAATTTCTTTTCGATCCTTTAATGCTCTTTCCAAAGTAAGGCTATCAACATATTCCATATCTGCTCCTATTGGAACACCACTTGCTAGTCTAGTAACAAGAACATCCATTCCAGATAAAACTTTTTTTATATAAAGAGCTGTTGTCTCACCTTCAATACTAGGTTTAAAAGCCAAAATGACTTCTTTAAACTTGTCGTTAGTAATACGATCCAATAACTTATCAATGCCAATATCTTCTGGATTTACGCCATCAAGTGGTGATATTAAACCATTTAAAACATGATAATAGCCATGGAACATACCTAACTTTTCAAATAAAAAAACATTCTTTGTATCTTCAACAACACACAAAATATTTTTATCACGAGTCGAATCTGAACAAACAAAACACAATTCATTCTCAGTTAATGCATTACAAGAAGAACATTGATGAACTTTCTTTTTAACATCTTCTAAACTTTCAGAAAACAATTCAACCTGTTCTATATCAAGATCTAAAACCGCAAAAGCCAATCTTTCAGCAGTTTTTTCTCCTATACCAGGTAAATATTTAAAAGATTCTATTAAGTTTTTAATACTATCTGGGTACATAATTAAAATAATCCTGGTATATTAGCAAATTTTCCCATTTTTTTCTCTGTTTCAGTATCAACCTTATTAAAAGCATCATTCAAAGCTACCATTATCATGTCTTCCAACATGTCTAAATCGTCGCTTTCTAAAGTATCTTTATTACTAATTTCAACTTTAGTTACTTTTTTATCACCACTAACAGTAACTTTAACCAATGAACTCTCCCCAACAAAAGACATTGCGTCAATTTCCTTTTTTGCATTAAGCATATCACGTTGTAAACTTTGAGCTTGTTTCATCATTGCTTGAATATTCATATACATATCCTCCTATTCCATTTCTACAATATCACCAAATAGTTCCATTGCACTATTAGATATTATATCATTTTCTTTTAAACCTTCAAATACTTTCATTTCAGGTTCTTCAATTACTGTATACTGTTGACCATTTTTTATAGTCTGAATATACTTACTTTTTTCTTTTTCCCAATCATCATCTGTAATAATCGCAATTTTTTTATTCAAATTAGTTAATCTATTAAAAACATCAGTTATTTTATCTAATTCCAATAAATTTTGTTTAACAATTGAATCATAATAATAACTCAATATAATACTATCTTCACTAGCCGCTCTAACCTTTCCATCCAATAAAGAACAAGCAATATAGCCAATTTCATTATCAAATGTATAATCATTAAAAACGTTCATAGAATTAACAACATTTTTTAAAATTTGTTTATCAGCCATAGCTAACGTATTATTAACTCTTGCTTTCATAATTTCAAATAAATTTTCAAGTCTCAAAGTAACTATATCATTATCATTATTAGTATTATCAACAGTAGAGCTCATACTAGCGCTAGTATTAATATTTTTGACCGGTTCTTCGACTTTATCATTATTTTTACTATTATCAGACTGATCATCATTATTATCTTTATCTATAGATTTAATAACTTGTATATCTTCTATTTTATTATTATATTCAATATTTTGTTTTGTTTTAAAATTTTCAGTAAGAGAAACAGTTTTCTCTTTTTCTAAAGTTTTTATTTCCCGGGAAATATTTTTTTTATCATCAATAGTAGTATTTTTAGTATAATCATTCATAAATTTTAATAGCAGCATCTCTATATATATATTAGGATTACCGCTTTTTTTAATATCGAACATTTTTTCGTTAACAGTGTTTACTAGTTTAATTAAATTATCTACATTATAAGCAAAAATAATATTATCCACATAGTATGAAACTATAATATTTCTTAAATAATTCATAAGTTGTGACATAATTTGAATTAAATTCTTACCATTTTCATTATATGAAGAAATTAATTGTAAAACTCTGGTATTATCACCTTGCATAATTGAATCAACTAATTCTTTTAAATTGTCTTTTGTTATTAGGCCATTTAATTCAATAAAATCATCAACTGTTATTTCACCATTAGTAAAAGAGCGTAATTTATCAAGTAATCCCAATGCATCACGCATACCACCTTCAGAAGCCGAAGCAATTTCATTAAGGACTTCATCAGAAATGGAAATTTTTTCCATTTTGCAAATATCTCTTAAACGTTTAACAATACAACCATTCGATATTCTTTTAAAAGAGAAGCACTGGCAACGAGAAATAATTGTTTCAGGCACTTTTTGAGGATCCGTCGTAGCCAAAATAAAAATAGCATGTTCAGGAGGTTCTTCCAAAGTTTTTAGCAAAGCATTAAAAGCACCCAAAGATAACATATGAACTTCATCTATTATGTAAACCTTAAATTTTAAATTAGCTGGGACCAAAGAAATCTTATTTTTTAATTCACGTATTTCATCAACACCATTATTAGAAGCTGCATCTATTTCAATAATATCAACACATTCTTTTTCATAAGAATTAAGGCAGCAACTACATTTTCCACAAGCATTTCCATCTATCGGATTCAAACAATTTACTGCTCGTGCAAAAATTTTTGATAAGGTAGTCTTTCCAGTTCCTCTTGGTCCAAAAAACATATAAGCATGTGAAAAAGAATTATTTATAATGGAATTTTTTAGTGTTCTTACTAAAGATTCTTGTCCTACTACACTATCAAAATCAATCGGTCTATATTTTCTATATAATGCTTGATACACAATATCACCACCAACAAAATTATATCATATAATATCATTTTTTTCTTTTTTCTGAGAAGAATTTTTGCATCAAATTACGTACATTATTTGCATCCAAATCATTATAAAAATTTATCTTAGGATTAACTTTATCTACAGAAAATATTTGTTCTAGAATTAACGTATTATTTTTATCAGAATTGCTTAATCCACAGTAAACATTTTTAATTCGAGATTGTTTAATTGCACTAGCACACATTGGGCAAGGTTCTAATGTTACATACATATCACACTCATCCAATCGCCAATTATTTAATTTTTCTGAAGCTGCAAGTAAAGCTATTATTTCAGCATGATAAATAGCACTTTTTTTACTTTCCTTCATATTATGTCCTACAGCAATAACTTCATCATTTTTTACGATAACAGCTCCAACAGGTATTTCATCAAGATTATATGCTTTTAAAGCTTCATCAAATGCTATATTCATATATTTGTTTTTCAAAATATCACCTCAAAATAAAAGTGCACATGAAAGTGAAATATTAAGGCTGCTATTTTCCAATCCTGACCTGGTTCTATTGCTTTCATTGCACAAACATATTTTAATATAAGAATAATTATTTGTAAACTATTATTTCCCAAGTATTTTCTTATGTTTCACGTGAAACATTGTTTTTAATATAAGAATAACTATAATAAAAAAATCAATCTTAAAATACTTATTTATATTGTTTATTGTATATATTTATTTTTTATGGGTTAATCTATGTTTCACGTGAAACATACTATTTTTATAGTTAAATATAAAGGTTGCTTTAAATTGGACTAAAGAAATAATCCAATAATGATATTATTTTTTTAACAATTTTAGTTTTTCTTACAATGTTTCACGTGAAACATTGTTTTTTTAATTTAAACCGATGCTTTAAAAAAATTACTTTTTATTAAAAATAGATATAACAGCTGCTCATAAAAAATATATTCAATCTTAATGTTTCACGTGAAACATTAACTAAATATTTATATTAGAAAAAAACATCATAAAAATATTTTCTTAATAAAAATTATTTCCCAGGAAATATTTCCCAAAATAATAAAGTACAATTAAACATAATAATATATTTGCATGTTCAATTATTTTTTCCACAAATAAAATATTCAATAAGTTTTCTAATAAAGCTATCATCTATCAAGCAATTAATAAAAAATACAAACTGATTATACTAAAATAAAATTTAAAATATTAAATATAAAATAAAATATTAAATAAAAAGTGAAAAACTTAATTAAAATAAATTTCCTTGTATTAAATAAAAAATACTTACCTGTGTTTCACGTGAAACATTTTACAAATTGAAATATTATTAGAACACCAAAATCTTTTTTCCACAAGCAAATTTCTAATAATATGGTCAAAAAATAATGCAATAAAAATATAAACATAAAAAAAAAGAAAGATAAATTTAAATTTTATCTTTCAATTAATGATATTTTTTTTAATTAATTTTCCTCATCTGTAACACCAGAATCACTTTCAATTATTTTTTCCACAAGAGCAACAGTAGCAACTTTCTGGTTATCTTTAAGATTAATTAACCTTACACCTTGAGTAGCACGTCTCAATGTAGAAACTTGTTCTAATGGCATCTTCATAACTATACCACTATCAGTAACAAGAATAATATCATAATTTAAAGAGTCAATGCACTTAAATGCCGCCATACTTCCATTTTTATCTGTAAGATTTAGTGCTCGTACACCTTTACTACCCCTATGTGTTAATCTATACTCATCAATTAATGTTTTCTTACCATAACCATTATCAGTAACAATTAAAATTTCTTGTCCAGGATTAACAACTTCCGCACCAACGACATAACTACCATCAAGTTCAATACCTTTAACACCAGAAGAACTTCTTCCCATTACTCTAATTTCATCTTCAACAAATCTAACCATTCTACCATTACTTGCACCAATAGCAATTTCATCTTTTCCACAAGTCTTTCTAACGGAAATTAGCTCATCATTTTCTTTCAAAACAATAGCAATTTTACCACTTCGTCGAATATTATCAAATTCAGTAATATCAGTTCTTTTTACAATTCCATTCTTTGTAGCAAATACTAAATACTTAATATCACCATAATCTTCTGAAATTTCCACAATCGAACTAATGTTCTCATCTTTATCTAATTCCAATAAATTTATAATAGGTAAACCCTTAGATTGCCTTGAAAATTCGGGAATTTCATAACCTTTCATTCTATATACTCTTCCTTTATTAGAGAAGAATAAAATATAATCATGAGTTTTCATAGATACTAAATGTTCAACAAAATCTTCTTCATTTGTAGTCATTCCTTTAATTCCTACTCCCCCACGATTTTGAGTTTTATAAGTATCTGATCTTAAGCGTTTAATATAACCACTATTTGTCAAAGTTACTATAACATCTTCATTTGGTATTAATGATTCATCTTCAATATATTCAATTGCTGTCATATCTATATTAGTACGTCTCTCATCGCCATATTTGTCTTTTATTTCCAATAACTCATTTTTTATAACCTCTAATACCTTCTTATCACTAGCTAAAATGCCTCGTAATTCATCAATTAATTTTAATAAGTCATTTAATTCATTTTCTATCTTATCACGTTCTAAGCCCGTTAAACGGCGTAATTTCATTTCTAATATTGCATTAGCTTGCAACTCAGAAAGCTTAAAATTATTCATTAATCCAGCTCTAGCTTCATCATCAGATTTAGAAGCACGGATTAATTTAATAACAGCATCAATATTATCTAAAGCAATCTTTAAGCCCTCTAATATATGAACTCTCTTTTCAGCAACATCCAAATCAAATTTAGTACGACGAACTATTATTTCTTTTTGAAAATCAATATATTTAACAATAATATCTTTTAATCCCAAAGTTTTTGGAGTTCCTTGATCTAACATCAAGAAAATAATTCCATACGTTGTTTGAAATGCCGTATGCTTATACAATTTATTTAAAACAACCTGCGCATTAGCGTCTTTTTTCAAAGTAATAGTAATCTTAATTCCATTCTTTAAATCTGAATGATAATCAGCAATACCCTCAATCGTCTTATTATGAACAAGTTCAGCAACCTTATTTTTTAGTTCCAAAGTATTTACTCCATAAGGTACTTCATCAATTACTATATACTGCTTTCCATTTTTCTCTTCTATTGTTGCCTTACTTCTAATTGTAATGGTTCCACGCCCTGTTTCATAAGCCCTTCTAATTCCAGCGTTTCCTAAAATAGTAGCCCCCGTTGGAAAATCAGGACCTTTAATATATTGCATCAAACCATCCAAATCAATATCAGGATTATCTATATACGCAACACAACCATCAATAACTTCACCTAAATTATGTGGTGGGATATTTGTCGCCATACCAACAGCAATACCAGTGGTTCCATTTACTAAAATATTAGGAAATCTAGAAGGTAAAACAGCCGGTTCTCTTTCACTTTCATCAAAGTTTGGATTAAAATCTACAGTATTTTTATTAATATTTCTCAATAATTCCAAAGAAATTTTTGAAAGTCTAGATTCAGTATATCGCATTGCTGCAGCACCATAACCTTCAATATTACCAAAATTTCCATGACCATCAACTAACATATAACGATATGAAAAATCCTGTGCCATCCTAACCATGGCCTCATAAATACTAGAGTCCCCATGAGGATGGTATTTTCCCATAACATCTCCAACTATTCTAGCACTCTTCTTATGAGGCTTATCAGGCGTATAACCTGACTCATACATTGAATATAAAATACGACGATGAACAGGCTTTAAACCATCTCGTAAATCCGGAAGCGCTCTTGAAACAATAACACTCATAGAATATTCCAAAAAGGAATCTTCTACTTCTTTTACAATATTATTTTTTTCTAATCTATCCATGATTTATTTTCCCCCTATACATCCAAATTTTCTACATAAGTCGCATTAGTTTCAATAAATTCTCGACGTGGGCCAACTTCTTCACCCATTAATTTAGCAAAAACCTCATCAGCAGCTTGTGTATCTTCAACAGTTATTTGTCTTAAAACTCGCTTATTTATATCCATAGTTGTTTCATTTAATTCCTCTGCATCCATTTCTCCCAAACCTTTCATACGCATAATATCATACTTCGTATTTGGAGAAAGTGTTTGTAAATATTCATCTCTTTCAGTTTCATTTAAAACATATTTGATAGTTTTACCATGCTTAATTACAAATAAAGGAGGTTGAGCAGCATAGACATGACCTGCTTCTACAATAGGTCTAAAGAAACGATAAAATAAAGTAAGTAACAATACACGAATATGACTACCATCAACATCGGCATCTGTCATAATAATAATTTTATGATAACGAAGTTTTGATAAATCAAATTCATCACCTATACCAGTACCAAAAGCGGTTATAATTGTTCGAATTTCTTCATTTGATAAAGCCCTATCAATTCTCGCTTTTTCCACATTTAAAATCTTACCACGCAAGGGCAAAATTGCTTGAGTCATACTATCTCTACCTTTAATAGCAGAACCACCAGCCGAATCACCTTCGACCAAAAATATTTCACTTACACTAGCATCTTTACTCTTACAATCAGACAATTTACCATAGAAATTAGTAATATCTAAATCACCTTTTCTACGCGTTAATTCCCTAGCTTTTTTAGCTGCTATTCGAGCACGACTAGCAGTCATAGACTTATCAATAATAATTTTTGCTTGATCAGGATTTTCCATTAAAAATCTCTCAAATGTTTCCGCAAAAATTTTATCCGCAATACCGCGAACTTCACTATTACCCAATTTTGTCTTAGTCTGACCTTCAAATTGTGGATTAGGATGCTTAACGGAAATTATCATAGTTAATCCTTCTCTAACATCATCCCCAGTTAAAGGATCATCCTTTTCTTTTAATAATCCAGCATTAGTAGCATATTTATTCAAAATTCTAGTCAACGCACGTCTAACACCATCTTCGTGAGTACCACCTTCAGGAGTAGTTATATTATTAACAAACGAATAAATACTTGAATTATAAGTTTCATTATATTGAAGTGCAACTTCTACTCTTATGCCCTTATCTTCACCATCAATATCAACAATTGTTTCATGAATAGGATTCTTATTTTTATTAAGCATTTGAACATACTCAACAAGTCCACCTTCATAACAAAAAGTATCTTTTTTATCTGGTTCTCTATCATCATAAAGAGAAATTCTTAAACCTTTATTTAAAAATGCTAATTCTTTCAATCTAGTTTTTAAAATATCATAATCATAAACTGTAGTTTCTGTAAAAATTTCATCATCTGGTAAGAAATGAACAGTAGTTCCAGTTCGGCTTTCATCACACTTATCAATTATTTTTAAGTCATCATCTGGATGCCCACCTCTACTATATCTTTGATAATAAACATTACCATTTCTATATACTTTAACTTCAAGCCAATCACTAAGTGCATTAACAACACTAGCACCAACACCGTGAAGACCTCCAGAAACTTTATATCCACCACCACCAAATTTACCACCAGCATGTAAAACAGTATAAACGGTTTCCACAGTACTTTTTCCAGTTTTTGGATGAATATCAACAGGTATACCTCTACCATCATCTTTTACAGTAATACTATTATCTTTTCCAATTGTAACCTCAATATGCTTACAATAACCAGCTAAAGCTTCATCAATAGCATTATCAACAATTTCCCATACTAAATGGTGTAATCCTCTAGAGCTAGTACTACCAATATACATTCCTGGTCTTTTTCTTACTGCTTCAAGTCCTTCAAGAACTTGAATTGCTGAGGAATCATACGTTGCTTCTACTTTTTCTTCATTCATCTATATTACCTACTTTCTTTCTACTTTTCCGTTCATAATCTCATATATATAAGAATTATCTAAATACTTTTTATTAATATTTTTCAAATCAGTCATTGTTAAAAAACTTTGCACACCCTTACTGCTTACAAATTTTAATAACTTATTTCGCTTTTTTAAATCTAACTCGCTAAAAATATCATCCAATAATAAAATTGGTGTAGTTCCATTAACCTTAGTAAATATATCAATTTCCGCTAATTTAAAAGACAAAATAGCTAATCTTTGTTGTCCCTGAGATCCAAAAAACTTTAAATTATTACCATTAAGTTCAAAGAAAAAATCATCACGATGAGGACCATACATAGTCATTCCATAATTCAATTCTTTCAAATAGTTTTTCTTAAAAACATGCTTCATTTTTCTTCTCAAATCTTCGTATTCATAGCTATCAAATTCAATATTTGGCACATAACAAACCTTAAGTCCCCCAATACCAGATATTTCCTTATAATATCTATCAATATTCTGATTTATAAAATCTAAATACTCTTTTCTCTTTTGATAAATAATTATAACTTTTTCAATAAGTTTATCAGTTAAAATATCAAGGTAATCTTTATCAGCAATACTATTATTAAATAAAATTTTTAAATACTCATTTCGTGTTTTTAAAATTTTATTATATTCATTATATGTATTTAAATATTGCTTAGAAATTTGCGATAATTGAATATTTAATAAATTTCTACGGATATTAGGTGAACTTTTAATTATTTCTAAATCATCTGGTGTAAAAACAATCACATTTAAATTAGAAATATAGTCAGCAACTTTCTTTATTTCATCACCATTTACTTTAGTTTTTTTTATATCTTCTGTGATTATAACTTCTAATTTTGAAATAACTTTATCTTTTTTTACTGTTCCTTTAATTATAGCTCTATTCTTATTAAATTGAATAATATTAGGAGTAACACCAATTCGATGAGACTTAGTTAAAGCTAAAATAACAATGGCTTCCAACAAATTTGTCTTCCCTTGTGCATTATTACCAATAAAAATATTCATATTTGAATTAAAATTTACTACTACATTTGAATAATTTCTGAAATTATTTAAACTAATCTTGGTAAGTTTCATTTAAATCCCCAAAAAAGACACATACAATCACCTATCCCCTATTTAAATATTCCTATACACACAAACATATTATACCATAATAGAACAATTTAAGCACCAAAAAAATAGCTATTTTATAACTATTTTAGTGTTTTCTTCTGTTTCTCATAATAAGATCTAATCTTGATGCTCTAGAAACCTGATTTTCTATTGTTCGAAATGAACAAGGAACAATAATTTCCTTATTATTATCAAATACTATTTTTGTATTACAAGCATCAATCTTCTTAAAATTTTTAACTCTCTTTAATGAAATCCAAATACAATCATCTGAAAGTGGTGAAGTTGTAGGAAAAACTATCAAATTATCAGCATCATCAATTATTATTGGCACCTTATACTCTGCACCAAGAATATCCTTAGCACCATCTTTTCTACCATTATACGTGCTACCAAAATACCTACAACTACTTTCCATAATTTCAAAAGGTGTTTGATCAACAATATAACGATCTTCATCTTCATAAACTAAACTATTTTCTTTTTCATTAGGAACAATTGCTAAAGTTCCCTTACTAATTTCATATTTCATTAAAATTCCCCCTAAAATTAGAAAACAAAATAATGTTTTCAAAAAAAATATAGCAAATACTATTGTCATAAAATGTCAAAAAAAGAAGAAATATATATCTTCTATTAATATTATTAGCGATATTTAGGCTTTTTTATGGAAAAAAAGCAAAAAAAAAGGAAAATTAATTTCCTTTAATATGTTCTAATAGGTAAAACTAACTGTGTTAAAGTTTCATCTTCAGATGACTTAATTAAAATTGGTTTGATTTCTCCTACAAAATGAATATCCACAGTTTCTGTGGAAAAACTTTTCAAAGCTTCCATCATATATTTAGCACTAAATGAAATTTTAATATTTTCATTATTATTTTTAGTAATTTTCATCTTTTCCTCTACTCTTCCTATTTCAGCAGAACTACTGCGAAGAATTAAAGTATCATCATTTGTTTCTAATGTAACAATATTTTTTTCCTTATCACTAGTTAGAATACTAACACGGTCAATAACATCATAAAAATCATTTAAATTAGTGCTTACTATTAAGAAGGAATCATCTGGCAATAAATTAGAAGTATTTGGATATGTTCCATTGATTAATCTAGATTCAAACTTCAAATTTCCTGTCTTAAATAAGATTTTATTACTAAATATATGAAGTTCTACTATTTCTTCATCATCACCTAAAATTTTAGAAAATTCAACAATATTATGGCTAGGTATAACTATATTATAATTATCTTCACTAACCTTATCTAATTTAACTACTTTTCTAGCTAAACGATAAGAATCAGTAGAATTACATTCAAGAACATCCCCAACAATATTAAGATTAATTCCTGTTAAAACAGGTTTACTTTCTTCATTAGAAGAAGCAAATGCAGTTTGATTAACAATACTCTTAAATACTCCAGCCTTGATATTTACTTTCTTTTTACTTTCTTCTAAGCCAATATTAGGATATTCACTTTCACTAATTCCATTTAAATTAAATTCACTATTTTCTGTATAAATAAGAATTTTTAATTCATCTATTACTTCAATATTAATATATTTATCAGGTAATTTTCTTACAATATCCAAAATATACTTTCCTTGAATAATTATACTTCCTTCATTTTCAACATGAAAATCATCTTCATTATTACTTTCAATACTAGTTTGAATTGTAATATCATTATCACTAGCAGTTAAAGTTAATTTTTTCTTTTTTAGCTCAAATTTAATTCCAGCTAATACAGGAATTAAGTTCTTTGTAGAAATAGCCTTTGATACTTTATTTAAAGCATCTAATAATAAATCTTTTTTAATTGTAAATTTCATATTTATTTCCTTCTTTCTTTTTAACTATTATTATTAATACTGTGGAAAAAGTTGAAAACTTAATTTTTCCTTTATATTTTTAAGATTTAGCTAATTTTTTCTTGTGGAAAACTATTAAACTTTTCCCTACTTTTGCACAATACCAATATCCTTTTTTAATTTTTCAATAATATTAGCTAAATCTTTATTCACTTTAATTTCATTTTCTATTTTTTCAACAGAATGCATTACTGTTGAATGATCTTTTCCCCCAAACTCTGTACCAATTTTAGGAAAAGACTCACTGGTCATCTCTCGACAAAGATACATAGCAATTTGCCTAGGAAAAGAAATATTTGAACTTCGCTTTTTACTTCTAATGTCTTCTACAGAGATTTGAAAATATTCAGATACAATTTTTTGAATTCTATGAATGTCATTTTTTTCACTCATACCTTTACTAATGAAATCTTTCAAGGCTTCTATTGCCAAATCTAAGGTTATATCTGCCCCACTCATTATTGCTGAATAAGCAATTAAACGTGTGATTGAGCCCTCGAGTTGTCTAACATCGGTCCCAATATTAGAAGCAATATATTCAATTACATCTTCTGGAATTTCTTTTTCAAAATTTCCCGCCACAATTTTCTTTTTTAATATGGCAGTTCTTAAAGCAAAATCCGGTGGAAAAATATTAACAGTTAACCCCCAACAAAATCTTGTTCTAAGCCTATCCTCTAAAAGTTTCAAATCATCTGGAGAACGATCAGAGGAAATTATAATTTGTTTACTATCATTATATAATGTGTTAAAAGTATGGAAAAATTCTTTTTGTGTTCCTGTTGCTCCCCCTAAAAATTGAATATCATCAATAATTAAAACATCTATATTTCTATATTTGTTTTTGAAAAAATCAATATAATTGAAATTTGTTTCACTTTCATCTTTTTTCTTTAGACTAATAAAGTCCTGTATAAATTGATCACTAGTAACATATAGAACTTTTTTATCAGAATTTTGAATTATATAATTACCAATTGCATGCATTAGATGTGTTTTACCTAGCCCACTATTACCATATATAAATAGTGGATTGTACATTTTCCCAGGATTTTCAGCTACAGAAAGAGCTGCCGCCTGTGCAAATTTATTACTATTCCCTACTATAAAATTATCAAAAGTATAATTAGCATTTAAATTTGAATGAACTTTATTATCTACCTCTAACAATAAATCTGAACTTTGTATCTCTTTTTTCGGAACAACATCCTCAATTTCCTCTTTTAGCAAAAAAACGAGTTCTAAGTTACTGTTAGTAATTTCATTTAATATTTTTGTAATCAAATCAGAATAATTATCTAATAAATGCTTTTTATGGATTGGCATTGGCACAACAATATATGCCTTGCCATCATCTATCTTATGAAGGTGAGTATCTGCAAACCAAGTATCGAATGATAAAGATGTTAATTCTTCTTTTATTTGTTTTAAAAAATTAGACCATAAAACATCAACATTCATTCTACCATCTCCCCTCAAGATAAATAAACTACGATTAGTGTACCTTAAATTGTGAAAAAAAGAAACATTTTTTTTTGATAAAATTTTATCCACACGAAATCAACAATTTTTTGCACAAATGAAACCTTTGATTTTAAAAGAAAACCTTGCTTTTTCCACAGTTTCCACAGTTTTTGTTTGCACATATGAATAAAAGTATTCCACAATTCTGTGGAATTTGTGAAAAAATAAAAAATACACTAATTTAATTGACAAACTATGCATCTTCCTATTATAATAATGGAGATTTATGTCTGGAGGTGGAACAAGTGAAAAGAACATATCAACCAAATAATCGTAAAAAAGCTAAAAAACTAGGTTTTTTTGCACGTAAAAAAACAAATATTTTAAATCGTCGTCGTCGCAAAGGACGTAAAAGTCTATGCAAATAAAACCGCTGAAAAAATACAGTGGTTTTTTACTATTATTTAAAGAAAAGATTGGTGAATTTAGATGAAAAAACTATATATAGTAAAAAACTCTAGGGACTTTGAGAAAATTATGACAACTGGTAAAGTTTTAAAAAACAAAAGTTTTGTAATCTATCATATAGAAAATAATTTACCATATAATCGCTATGGTATTTCTGTAGGAAAAAAAATTGGAAATGCAGTTAATCGAAACAAATATAAGCGGAGATTAAGAGCAATCATAGATAATTCAAAAAAAGACTATATAAAAAACCAAGATTATATTATAATATTAAGAGGAAGTGCCAAAGATAAAAATTATCAAGAACTTGAAATGGACTTCACATCTCTAATTAATAATATGAGGAAGGGAAAATCAAATGAATCAGTCAAAAAAGAAAAATAAAATTAAAATATTACTTGTACTTTTGTTACTACTAGTAACGACGGGTTGTACAACAACTTTAACGGATAAAAATAATAAACCAGTAAAAAATGAAGTAACTGGTCAAAATTTAACTAAAAATATTATTTGTCAACCAACAGACAAGGAAATGATTGCAATATATGAAAAAAATGGGGTAGATATTAATAAACTACCAACATGTGATGAATTCAAAGTTACATCTGGAAAGTATGAAAGTTTATGGACAAGTTTCTTTATAAAACCCCTAGCATTTATATTACTTTTTGTTGGAAAGAATGTTGGTAATTATGCTATTTCAGTTATAATATTAAGTTTAATAATAAGACTAATAGCATATCCAATAACAAGAAAAACAGCTATGCAGTCAGAATTAATAAAGAAAGCTCAACCAGAATTAGACAGACTTCAAAAGAAATATAAAGACAAAACAGATCAAGAATCATTAATGAAACAAAACCAAGAAATGCTAATGATTTATAAAAAATACAATATAAATCCTTTATCTGGCTGTCTATTTTCATTTTTACAATTACCATTATTTATAGCTTTCTTCGAAGCAATTCAAAGAACTCCTGCTATTTTTGAAGATAAATTTTTAGCTTTGCAATTAGGAACAACACCATCAATTGGAATTGGAACAGGCACATGGTATGCATACCTAATATTAGTTGCCTTGATTGGTTTAACCACATATTTTTCATTTAAAATGAATTCAACCGGAAACATGGCAGATCCAAGTATGAAATCAATGCCAATAATGATGACAGTAATGATTATAATAACTTCAGTATTTATGCCATCTGGTTTAGGAATATATTGGATTACTTCAAATTTATTTACTATTGTTCAAAATATTTTAGTTAAAAGGAGTAAAGAAGTAAATGGAAAAGCATAAATATACAGGGAAAACTAAAGAAGATGCAATTTTAACTGCAACAATTGACTTACAAGAAACAGAAGATAACCTAATTATAAAAGAAACATTAAATGAAAAAGGTGGTCTATTTAAAAGTCCCAAAATAGAAATAGAAGTAATTGAAAGAAGAGAAGTTATAAAATATATTAAAGAGTATTTAATAAAACTTTTAAAAAACTTAGGTTTTTCTGCTAATATTGAAATAAAAAATAAAGAAGAAATACCAACATATATAATATATTCAGATAATGATGCTTTATTAATAGGAAAAAACGGAAAAAATTTAAAGGCCTTATCAATCGTAGCTAGTCAACATATATTAAAAGAAACAGGAAGAAATTTCAAGTTTATTATAGATATAAATTCTTACAAGGAAAAGCATGAAAAATCAATTGAATCTTTAGCTAAAAAAGTTGCTAGAGAAGTCGCTAGCACAAAGATTGCTGCTAAACTAGATTCAATGAACTCTTATGAGCGAAGAATCGTTCATAACGCATTAACAAATAATAAAAAAGTTTATACCGAAAGTGAAGGGGAAGAACCAAATCGCTACGTAGTAATTAAACCAAAAGAAGATTAATTCTTCTTTTTTATTTTCATCTTTACTGGATTATGCTATAATATGAAAAGAAAAAAAGGAGTGGTTCCATGAATGATACAATAGTTGCTATTTCTACAACAATGGGAGTAGGAGCAATTTCCATTGTAAGACTTAGCGGTTCTGAAGCAGTTTCCATTGTAAATAAATGTTTTAAAGGGAAAGATTTATCAAAAGTTCAAAGTCATACTATAAACTATGGTCATATGTATGATGGAGATGAATTAATTGATGAAGTTTTAGTTTCAATAATGTTAAAGCCTAAAAGTTATACCACAGAAGATGTTGTTGAAATAAACTGCCACGGTGGAATAATAACGACTAACAAAATATTGGAAACAATATTAAATAATGGTGCCCGCTTAGCAGAGCCAGGAGAATTTACTAAAAGAGCTTTTTTAAACGGTAGAATTGATTTGGTAAAAAGTGAAGCGATAATGGACTTAATTCAAAGTAAGAGTGAAGAAGCTAGAAAAATAGCTTTATCCCAATTAGATGGCAAAACATCTGCTTTGATAACTAAATTTAGAAATAACTTAAAACAACTACTATCATCTATTGAAGTGAATATAGATTATCCAGAATATTATGACATTGAAGTTATGACAATTGAAAAAATCAATGAGCAAGTAGAAAAAATGAAAGATGAACTTTCTTATCTAATAAAGGAATCAGAAAATACCGCAACAATAAAAAATGGAATAAAAACAGTAATTCTTGGAAAACCAAATGTAGGAAAAAGTAGTATTCTAAATATGCTTTTAGAACAAGATAAAGCCATAGTTACCAATATTGCAGGTACTACAAGAGATATAGTTGAAGGAGAAATATATTTAGATGGCGTATTATTAAATATAATAGATACAGCTGGAATAAGAGCTACCGACGATTTAGTTGAAAAAATAGGTGTAGAGAAAAGTTTATCTATGATAAACGAAGCTGATTTAATAGTAGTTGTTCTAAATAATAATGAAATCCTGTCACAAGAAGATTATGAAATTCTTGAAAAAACTAAAAATAAAACTAGAATAATTGTTATTAATAAAAATGACTTAAACCGTAAATTAACTTTACCGACAGGTTTAACTAATATAGTAGAAACAAATACTAATAGTGTAGAAGGAATTAAAAGTTTAAAAGAAAAAATAAAAGAAATGTTTAATTTAGAAAAAATTTCTACTAAAGATTATACATATCTAACCAATAGTAGACAAATTTCTTTAGCCAAAAAAGCATATCAAAATTTATTAGATGCCAAAGAAGCAATTAAAGAAAATCAACCTGTTGATATAATTGAAATAGATTTAAAAGAGTGTTTTGATAATCTTGGAGAAATAATTGGTGCTACATATAGTGATGAAATAATAGATAATTTATTTGAAAACTTTTGCGTTGGAAAATAAAATAATATGAAATGTATAATTTATTTGTATAAAGACAATTAATTTATTAAAAATGAAATTGTTAAAAATAGGAAGTGAATAAAATGGAATATGAAATAATTGTAGTTGGCGGAGGACATGCTGGATGTGAAGCCTCTTTAGCAGCTGCAAGAAAAGGACATAAGACCTTGCTAATTACTGGTAATATAAAAAATATCGCTGATATGCCTTGCAATCCATCAATAGGTGGACCAGCTAAGGGAATTGTTGTCAGAGAAATAGATGCTCTTGGTGGAGAAATGGGGAAAAATGCCGACAAAGGAGCTCTTCAACTAAAAATGTTGAATACGAAAAAAGGCCCAGCAGTTCAAGCTTTAAGAGCTCAAGAAGATAAAATTGTTTATCCTCAAGAAATGTTAAAAACTCTAACAAAACAGCCAAATTTAGAGATAAAAGAAGCTATGGTAGAAAAATTGCTTGTATCAAATGGAAAAATTGAAGGAGTAGAATTATCTGATTCAACTAAAATTCAATCCCAAGCTGTAATTTTAACAACTGGAACATATTTAAAAGCCGTAATCTTAACTGGTGCTAACAAAACACCAGGAGGTCCACATGGTGAAAAAGAATCAAAATATTTAAGTGAAAATTTAAAAGAATTAGGTTTTAAAATACTTCGTTTAAAAACAGGAACACCACCAAGAATAGATAGAAGTTCAATCGATTATAGTAAAACATCCGTAGAACCAGGCGATTCAGTAGCAAGGACATTTTCCTTTGACAATAGGACATACTATGATGTTAAAAATCAAGTACCATGTAATTTAATTTATACTACGGAAAAAACTCATGAAATTATTCGCCAACACCTAAAAGAATCAAGTATGTATGGCGGCTATGTTGAAGGTGTTGGCCCTAGATATTGCCCATCAATAGAAGACAAAATTGTCCGCTTTAGTGATAAAGAGCGTCATCAATTATTTCTAGAGCCAGAAAGCATTTATTATGATGATATTTATCTACAAGGTTTTTCAACCAGTATGCCTCATAATGTTCAAGAAGAAATGGTTCATAGTTTACCTGGCTTAGAAAATGCCAAAATATTAAAATATGCATATGCTATTGAATATGATGCAATAGATTCTAAACAACTAAAACAATCGCTAGAAACAAAGTTAGTAGAAGGTTTATATACAGCCGGGCAAATAAATGGCACTAGTGGTTACGAAGAAGCTGCTGGGCAAGGTCTTATTGCCGGAATAAATGCCGCCTTAAAACTAGAAGGAAAAGAACCATTAATATTAAAAAGAAATGAATCATATATAGGTGTATTAATAGATGATTTAGTAACCAAAGGCGTAAAAGATCCATATCGACTTCTAACATCACGAGCAGAATATCGTTTATTATTAAGACATGATAATGCTGACTTAAGATTAAGAAAATATGGTTATCAAGTTGGCTTAGTTGATGAAGAAAGATACGCTAAATTTCAAAAAAAAGTTTACGAAATGGTTGAGTTTAGAAAAAAACTAGAAGAAACAAGAATAACTCCTAAAAAAGAAATTAATTTATACTTAGAATCAATCAATACCAAAGCCCTAAAAGATGGAATATCGTTGTATGAACTTTTAAAAAGACCAGAAATAACGTTAGAACACATCAATCATTTTATTGAAATACCACAAGATCAAGAAGTAGGGGAAGAAGTAGAAATAAATATAAAATATGAAGGCTATATCAAAAAAGCCGAAAAAGAAGCCGAAAGGATGCTTTCTCTCGAAGAAAAAAGAATTCCACAAAATATTGATTATACAAAAGTACCAAATTTAGCTAGTGAAGCTCGTCAAAAGCTATCTGAAATAAATCCTACTACTATAGGTCAAGCTTCAAGAATAAGTGGAGTAAACCCAGCCGACATATCTATTTTAATGGTTTATCTTAAAAGGAGTAATAATGAATAGAACAGAATTTATCGAGGCATTAGCTAGACTTGGAATAACATTAAACGAAGAGCAAGAAATAAAATTAGAAAAATTTTATAAATTATTAATTGCCTGGAACAACAAAATCAATCTAACAAGAATCGTTGAAAAAGAAGACGTTTATCTTAAACACTTTTATGATAGCTTAACCATTACAAAGGTTGTAGACTTAACCAAAATAGAAACTTTATGTGATGTGGGTAGTGGTGCCGGCTTTCCTGGAATAGTATTAAAAATCGTCTTTCCAAATTTAAAAATAACATTAGTTGATTCACTTTTAAAAAGAGTAAATTATCTAAATACTATAATTAAAGAATTAGAACTAGAAAATATCCAAGCAATCCATATTAGAAGTGAAGAATTACAAGGAAAGTTTGATGTTGTAACCGCAAGGGCTGTTGCAAATATTGAAAAATTGTTAACATACACCATGCATTTAGTTTCTAAAAATGGCATGTTAATTGCTATGAAAGGAAATATTTCTGAGGAATTAACTCCAGAAATAGCAAAAAAGATAAATCAAAAATATGAAATAAAATTAGTAGAAGAATTTATGCTACCAAAAGAAAATAGTAAAAGAAGCTTGGTAGTAATCACTAATAAACAAAAAGTGTAGTGTAAATATACACTTTTTTATATTATTAGATAATTTATAGATAAAATATAAAAAATAAAGCTATTTATAAAATAATTATAAAAAAAATAAGTTACCTTAATAAAAAAATAAAATAAAAAATAAAAAGAAATTGAAAACAATTGAAAAATTAGCTATAATAAATATATAAGGGTAAGAAGAATAGAAAAGAGGGATTTACCATGAATCAAGAGACCAAAGATGAAGTAGTATATTTATACTTAGACGATATAATTCCTAATAGATTTCAACCACGTGAAGTATTTGATGAAAAAGCTTTAAAGGAATTAGCTGTATCAATAAAAGAACATGGTGTAATTCAACCAATTATAGTAAGAAATGTCAATGGTAAATATGAAATTATTGCTGGAGAAAGAAGATACAAAGCTTCTGCCTTAGCTGGCCTAACAAGAATCCCTGCGATTATTAGAGATTTAGATGATAAAGAAAGTTCAAAAGTAGCTTTACTAGAAAATCTACAACGAAAAAATTTAAATCCAATTGAAGAAGCAAGAACGTATCAAAAAATTTTAGAAATTGATCAAATGACTCAAGAAGAACTAGCTAAGACAATGGGTAAAAGTCAATCTTCCGTAGCTAACAAATTACGTCTTCTATCATTACCAGATGAAGTCCAAGACGCCTTATTAAAAGAACAAATATCAGAACGTCATGCCAGAGCTTTATTAAATGTTACTGATGCCAAAAAGCAAAGTGAATTATTAAAAAAGGTTATAAATAATAAAATGACTGTTCGAACTTTAGAAGATGAAATAAACAATCTTTACCCAAAAAATTCAGATAATAACGATGAGGAACCAGTTGGTGATCAGTATGTTCAAATACCATCGGCACCACCAATTAATTATAATCCACTATCTCCAACCTCAGTAATAAATGAGGAAAAATCAAATTATGGGAAAGTTACAATTGCTCCACCAATTGGAGCAGAAATGCCTAATATTGAAAATATAGATAATATTGTTAACTATGGTGAAATAGATAAAGATCGTCTCGAGCAACAAAATAATACTAATACAAGGACAGACTACTATACTACAACAACAGTAGAACCAGTAGACATAAAATCTATTCAAGCTAATGCTGTTGATATAAAACCAGACACTTCAGAACCTATGGCTGATTTAGATAATTTGCTAAATATCAATGGACCAATAAGACCAACTGATAGTACACTTGAGTCTTATCAAGCAAGCAATAATCTAGCTGAAAAAGAAGATATATCCGAAACTAGAGATTACTTTAAAAGTTCAAATCCAATGAATAAATCGTTTGAACAAATTAATAGTCAGGAAATAAATAATTTTTCATCAAGTGCTATATCTCAAACACCAACAGTAAGTGTAGCAATACCGGAAATAAATAATGTCATCAATCCAAATGTTGCTATAAATAAAATTAGAAGTCTAACTACACAATTAGAGTCTGAAGGAATAAAAATTAGTATAGATGAGATGGATTTTGGTAAAACATATCAAATAATTATTAAGATTAATAAATAAAGTAGATAGAAATAAAAATCTACTTTTTTTATGAAAAACGTTTAAAAAAAAGATATTATTTGATACAATGAATAAGTAAAATGAAAATGGGTGATTACATGGGAAAGGTTATATCATTAGTAAATCAAAAAGGTGGTGTAGGTAAAACTACCACCAGTATAAATCTTTCTGCATCACTAGCAGTATTAGGGAAAAAAGTTTTATTAATAGATTTAGATCCTCAAGGAAATACAACTACTGGTGTAGGAATAAACAAAGGAGAAATCGAAAAAAGTATTTATGACGTTTTAATTGGTGAATGTAATGTAACAGAAGCAATGATTAAAACTAAATACAAAAATTTATATGTCTTACCAGCTACAATTAATTTAGCTGGATTAGATATAGAATTAGTTGAAAAGAGTAAACACGAAAATGGTTTTGCTAAAGGAGAACAATTAAAAATTAGACTTCAAGACATTAAAGATAGCTTCGACTATATTATAATTGATTGTCCTCCATCACTAGGGGTAATAACAACAAATGCTTTAACCGCCTCAAATTCTGTTATTATTCCAGTTCAATGTGAGTTTTTTGCTCTTGAAGGTATTACACAATTATTAAAAACAATAATGTTGGCCCAAAAAACACTAAATCCAACACTTGATATTGAGGGTGTATTGTTGACTATGCTAGATTCTAGAACCAATTTAGGGTTTGAAGTAGTAGAAGACATTAGAAAATTCTTTAAAGAAAAAGTATATAATACCATAATACCAAGATTAGTAAGACTAACTGAAGCACCATCACACGGAGAGCCAATTATAGCTTATGATCCAAAAAGTCGTGGGTCAGAAGCATACCTAAACTTAGCAAAGGAAGTGATTGCAAGAAATGGAAACAAATAATGCTGCCAATAATACCAAAAGAAGAGCTTTAGGTAGAGGGTTAGAAGAATTATTTTTTAACGAGCCAATTGATTATACAAAAGTTGAAGAAAAGATTCTTGATGAAACACCAAAAGAAGAAATAACTATGGTTAAAATAGATGATCTAAGAAGCAATCCTTATCAACCACGCAAAGTCTTTGATGAAGAAGCCTTAAAAGAATTATCTAATTCAATAAAAGAACATGGAGTTTTTCAACCTATTATTATTAAAAAGAGCATTAAAGGTTATGAAATAATTGCCGGTGAAAGAAGAGTAAAAGCTAGTAAATTAGCTGGTTTAGAAGAAATTCCTGCTATAATTAGAGATTTTACTGATACTGAAATGATGGAAATTGCCTTATTAGAAAACTTGCAACGAGAAAATTTAAATGCCGTTGAAGAAGCAACTGCTTATAAAAAATTACAAGAAACATTAGGACTTACTCAAGAAGAATTAGCAAATAGGTTGGGTAAAAGCCGTAGTCATATTACCAATATGTTAGGTCTACTAAATTTACCAGAAGAAGTCCAAAAAGCCTTAGGAAATAAAGAAATTAGTATGGGACATGCTCGAATTATCAGTAAATTAGAAAACAAAGAGCAACAAATAAGCCTAGCTAAAAAAGTTTCACAAGAAGAATTAAGCGTTCGTCAATTAGAAGATCTAACACAATCTAGTGAAAGATTTGTAAGAACACATGTAATAAATAAAAAAGCCAAGCAAACACCATCAGAATATGAATATATTCAAGATGAACTATGCGATAAATTAGGTACAAAAGTAAAAATAACAAATAATAAAATAGAAATAAGTTTTGTTAATGGTAATGATTTAAATAGATTATTAGAAATAATGAACTTAGGGAATTAGGAGGTACTTCATGGTTAAATTATTTAATATAACCATTAATTTGAGATATATAACACTCCCATTAATTTATATTGCTATAGGATTTGTATCATATATAGCCTTAAAAAAAATAATAGATAAAAGTATTAAAATAGAAAAAATTGTTCAGAAATCACATCAACAACGAGCAATAACTATTAAAACTTTAATTTTAAACATCATAAAGTACTTAATTGTTATTCTATGTATTCTAGCAATTTTATCAGTTTATGGAGTTAACGTTCAGTCAATAGTTGCCGGCCTTGGAATAACAACAGCCATCATTGGTTTAGCTTTTCAAGACATGGCTAAAGATATAATTGCGGGAATATCTATTATAACAGAAGGTCAATATGATATAGGTGATACAATTGAAGTAGATGGTTTCTTAGGTGAAGTAATCTTTTTAGGATTAAAAACAACAAAAATAAGAAATTATAAAGGGGCAACAAAAATTATTTCTAATCGTTATATGGATAAAGTCATAAATTATAGTTTGGACGACTCCTTAGCTATAGTTGATGTAGGTGTAGGTTATGAATATTCAGCTGATAAAGTTGAAAAAGTGTTAACAGAATTAGCTAAAAACCTAGATGGAAGACTAACAGATGCCACAGGCCCGGTAGAGGTTTTAGGAATAAATAATCTATCAGATTCATCAGTAGTATATAGAATAACTGTTAAAGTTAAACCAATGCAACATATTCCTACTGAACGATTATTGAGAAAAGAAATAAAAACAGCTTTAGATAAAGCAAATATTAAAATACCATTCCCACAAATAGAGGTGCATCATGGAGAATAAAAATTTAGACTATACACTAGGAACAAAAGTTATAATGAAAAAACCACATCCTTGCGGAACAAATGAATGGGAAATTACACGAATTGGTGCTGATATAAAAATAAAATGTATAAATTGTGGAAGGGTAGTCCTAATTCCAAGAATAGAATTTAATAAGAAATTAAAAAAAATAATTCAGGAGGAGGGATAAAATATGCGGGAAAAAAAGAAATTAAAACTAAAAAAAATTACTCTTAATCCAATAACATCATTTATCCTGATGACTATAATAGTTATTATCTTAAGTAACATATTATCAGCATTTGAAATGCAAGCTACTTACAATATTGTAAATTCTAATACGAACGAATTAGAATCTACCTTAGTAGCAACAGAAAATCTACTAAGTTTTGATGGAATGAAATTTATAATCAGTAATGCCACCAAAAACTTTATTAGTTTTGCTCCTCTTGGAATGTTATTAATTGCCTTGATTGGAATAACTATAGCTACTGCCACAGGTTTTATAGAAACACTTTCCAAAAGAGTCTTAAAAAAAATTCCAAAAGAAGCCTTAACGTTTATTATAATTTTTATAGCAACCTGTTCATCATTAATTAATGAAATTGGCTATGCTATCTTAATACCACTAGCTGCCTTAATCTACTTTATAAATGATCGCAATCCAATATTAGGAATTATAACTGCTTTTTGCGGGGTATCATTTGGTTATGGGGTATCAATTTTTATAGGAACAACAGAAATAGCTCTATTAGACTATACAAAAAGTGCTGCCAGATTAATATATGAAAATGCCCATATTCCTTTAAGTTCCAATCTAATATTTATCATTGCAGCTACCATAATTTTATCAATTGTAGGAACAATAATTATTGAAAAGATAATAGCTCCAAAAATTGGAAAATATAAAAAGGATGAAGAAAATGCCAAAACAGAGCAATATAAAGTAATAGATATAGAGTTAGATGAGCAAGCAAAAATAGAACAAGAAAAAAAAGAAAAGAAAGGTCTAAAATATGCAACAATTACTGGTATTATTGTAATAATAATATTTATCTATACTATTATTCCAAATTTACCATATTCAGGTATGTTGCTAGACATGACTGAAAAAACATATTTAAATCAGTTATTTGGCGAAAATTCTTATTTTCAAGATGGTTTTACATACATGATGGCTCTTTTCTTTTTATTAACAGGATTAGCATACGGAATCGGTGCAGATTCTATTCAAAATGATCACAAACTAATTGGTAAGGCTGCAGAAGGCTTTGAAAAACTTGGAAGTCTTTTTATGCTAATGTTTGTCGCTGCCCAATTTATTGCAATTTTTAAGAAAAGTAACATTGGTGTTGTCATTACAGCTTGGCTAGCAAATTTACTTGGAGCACTAAATTTTTCAGGAATTCCATTAATTATCACTACAATGATTTTTATAGGACTAGCTAACTTTGTTTTAACAGGTAGTGCCTCAAAATGGATGATTTTTGCTCCTGTTGTTGTTCCAATGCTAATGCAATCCAATATTTCACCAGCTTTTGCTCAAATCATTATGCGAGCTGGTGGTTCATTAACAACTGGTTATACACCACTTTTAGCTAATTTTGTAATTTACTTAGGTTATTTAAACATTTATAACTTAAATAAAAGTAAACCATATACAATAAAAAAAGCCCTAAGCTTAATTACACCATATTTCTTACTAATATCAATTGCTTGGATACTACTAGTAATAGGCTGGTATATTACAGGTTTACCTATCGGCCCTGGTATATATCCAACAATCTAAAAATAAGAAATAAAATATTATTAAATTGTTAAATTTTTAAAAAGAAGAAAACTAATTTTTAGTTTTCTTTTATTATAAATAAATATTTCCATTTTAACAAAGAACTTTAATTCATACTTGAGTAACAAAGAAAAGTATTATATACTATAAACCACATATAAGTAGATAAGACAAAATAATAATTCTATGCTATAATTATAAAGGAAAAGAGGTATAAATATGAGTTTAACAGCAGGCATAGTCGGCTTACCAAACGTTGGAAAGTCAACACTATTTAACGCAATCACAAATCAAAAAATTCTAGCCGAAAATTATCCATTCGCAACCATTGAACCAAATGTTGGAGTTGTAACCGTGCCAGATAAAAGAATGGAAAAATTAAAGGAAATGTATGAACCAAATCGTTATATTCCAACGGCATATGAGTTTACTGATATAGCAGGATTGGTTAAAGGGGCCTCTCAAGGTGAGGGTTTAGGAAATAAGTTTTTATCCCATATTAGAGAAGTAGATGCCATTGTCGAAGTAGTCAGATGCTTTGAAGATGAAAAAATAATTCACGTTGAAGGCAATATCGACCCAATAAGAGATATTGAAACAATAAACCTAGAATTAGCAATCGCCGATTTAGATATAATTAATAATCGCTTAGAAAAAGTTGCTAAAAAAGCAAGAACCACAAAAAACAAAGATGATTTATTAGAAGTAGAAATTTTAGAAAAATCCAAAAAAGCCTTAGAAGAAAATATTCCTTTACGCCAATTAAATTTTAGTGAAGAAGAAAAGAAAATCATTAAATCTTATAGTTTTCTAACTTTAAAACCTATAATTTATTTAGCAAATATTAAAGAAAGTGACCTTGGAAAAGAAGATAACGAATACGTAATAAAAGTAAAAGAATATGCTAGTAAAGAAAATGCTAGAGTAGTCAGCTTATGTGCAAAAGTTGAAGAAGAATTAAGCGAATTAACAAAAGAAGAAAAAGAAGAAATGTTAGAGGGGCTTGGACTTGATGGCTCTGGTTTAGATAAACTAATAACCGCAACTTATGATATTTTAGGTTTAGCCACTTATTTTACGGTTGGTAAAGATGAAGTTAGAGCTTGGACATTTAAAAAAGGAATGAATGCCAAAGAATGTGCAGGAATTATCCATAGTGATTTTGAAAAAGGTTTTATTCGTGCCGAAGTAATTTCATATAATGACTTAATTGAATGTGGTAGTGAAGTAAAAGTAAAAGAAGCGGGAAAAGCTCGCCTAGAAGGAAAAGACTATTTGATGCAAGATGGCGATATCTGCCACTTCAGATTTAATGTCTAAAGGATAAATATGAAATCTCAAATTAAAATTTTTGAAACTGGTATAAACGAAGGAATAATGAGTAGAAATAAAAAATTTTATCCTATAGATACACCACAAGAAAAAATCAATCGGTTATTTCTAAATGCCAGACAAAAAGCAGGAAAAATATATGGATTTGATGGAAAAAAAGTTTTTCAAGCTAATCAAAAAACAGCAACAAATGGCATCACATATGAAGATGGGAAATATGTTATTTTAACAGAAAAAAATATGCAAAAAGAGGATTTTTGGTTTGAAGATTTACCAGCTGATATTTTAATAATATCCAATAAATTTCCCAATATTGTAGTTGGTAACCAAATGGCTGACTGCCCAATTGTAATTGCCGAAGATCGCAAATTGGGAGTAACGGCCTTATCACATTGTGGAGCAACTTATATCAATAGAAAACTTCCTATTCAAACAATAAAAGCCCTACAAAAAGCATACAATAGTGATCCTAAAAATATTTACGTTCATATCACAAGCTGTGCCAGTAGAGAAAGCTATATTTATGATAAGTATCCAGCATGGGCAACTGATAAAGAAATTTGGCAAGACTCAATTATTAAAAAAGATGATATGTATCATATTGATATGTTAAATGCCATAAAAAAACAATTAAATAAGATTGGAATTACTAACATAACCTATAGTCAAGAAGATACCGTAAAAAGTCCAAAGTTTTATTCCCATATTGCCGCAACAAATGGTGA
Organism: bacterium; assembly: GCA_029099845.1. Taxonomy (GTDB): domain Bacteria; phylum Bacillota_I; class Bacilli_A; order RF39; family UBA660; genus CAG-877. The sequence goes on along the minus strand of JAQXOT010000011.1, from coordinate 33,800 downwards.
AGAAAGTAAAAAAGGCCAAAATTTTGTTGGATTTTTCTATCTAAAGCCAGAAAAATGAGAATAAATTATAGACAAAAAAAAACTAATTTGTTATAATACACACGAGTATTTAAAATACTCCTTGCTGTATTTACAGCCGAATAGACCAAAAGGAGGTGCAAAGAATGAATAAATATGAAATTATGTTTATCGTAAGACCTGATATGGAGGAAGCAGAAATCAAAAAAACTGCTGAAGAAATGAAAAAAGTTTTAACAGATAAGGGTGTTAATACTTTAGAAGAAAAATCAATGGGTCAAAGAGAACTAGCTTATGAAATTAACAAATTTAAAACAGGATATTACTATTTATATGTAGTAGAAGCTACAGCTGATGCTGTTAAAGAATTTGACCGTGTTGCTAGAATTAATGAAAGCATACTTCGTCATCTAATTGTAAAAGTAGAAGACTAAATGAAAGAGGTATATTATGAATAAAGTATTTTTAATAGGAAGACTTACAAGAGATCCAGAATTAAGATATACCGGAAACAATACCGCAGTAGCAACATTTTCTTTAGCTGTTAATAGAAATTTTACTAATCAGTCTGGAGAAAGAGAAGCTGACTTCATCAATATCGTAGTTTGGAGAAAACAAGCTGAAAATGTTAAAAATTATTTAACACAAGGAAGCCAAGTAGCCATTGATGGTAGACTTCAAACAAGAAGTTATGATGACAACAATGGTCAAAAAAGATATGTTACAGAAGTAATAGCCGATAATGTTGAATTTTTAGGATCAAAATCTTCCTCAAATAATTCTAATAATGCAGGGTATTCACAAGCAAGTGGACCAACACCATATGATTTTGGTAATGTGCCAGAACCAAAAGGAACAGACGTTGAAAGCAATCCTTTTGCAGATTTTGGATCAAGTATTGAAATTAGTGATGATGAATTACCATTCTAAAAAGGAGGAAAGACGATGGCAGAATTTAATCGTAGAAAGAAAAAAGTTTGTATGATGTGTACTGGAAAAACTGTTGATTATAAAGATCCAGAAACATTAAGAAGATATACAAATGAAAAAGGTAAAATTGTACCAAGACGTGTAACAGGAAACTGTGCACTACATCAAAGATATATTGCAAAACAAGTAAAAAGAGCACGTGCAATTGCATTAATGCCTTACTCAAGATAAAAGTATACCTACTGGTATACTTTTTCTATTAGACAAATATTCTAAACTATTATATAATAAAACTGATACGAATGAGGAGGTCAAAATGAAAATTATTGATCAACGAAAAAAACTAAATAAAGCTTTAAAACGAAGTGATACAGTATTTTTAATGGCTCATAAAGATCTTGATTTAGATGCCCTAGGAAGCTGTATTGGTTTAAATACAATTCTTAAAAATAAAAAGAAAAAATGTTTTATTATATTAGATGACAAAAAACATGAACTAGGAGTTGAAAAAGTACTTAGAGAACTAGAAGGATGTATAACAACCATAAAAAGTGATGATATTGATAAATATATTAATCCACGCGAATCTAAAAATCTTCTCATAGTTCTAGATACTAATAAAAGTGAATTAGTTCAATCCAAAGATTTATTAAAAAAGATAAAAAATAAAATAGTCATAGACCATCATGAAATAGGAAAAGGAACTATTAAAGATGCCGTATTGATTATTGATAACGAAGTTTCCAGTGCTTGTGAAATGATTACGGAATTAATAGAATTTTATGATGTAGAAATTGAACCATATTATGCAACAGTTTTACTATCAGGAATTGTCTTAGATACAAATAACTTTACCTTAAAAACTAATGCTGAAACATACTATGCTGCATATTTTTTAACAAGCCTTGGAGCCAGTGCTAAAAAAGTCCAATATCTTTTAAAACAAGATATTCAAGAATACACAGAAAGGCAAAAGCTACTAGCTGACATTGAAACTATAAATGACAAAATAGCCTTTACTAAAGCTACGCCATATACAATTTATCGTCGTGAAGATTTAGCAAAAGTTGCTGATACACTATTATTTTTTAATAATATTGAGGCTTCTTTTGTCATTGGAAAAATTGGAAAAGACACAATTGGTATCAGTGCTAGAAGCCTAGGCAATTATGATATCAACACCATTTTGACTAAATTAGGCGGCGGCGGAGATACTTATAATGGTGCGGCTAAATTTGAAGGAACAACAATAAGTAAAGTAGAGCAAAAATTAAAACAAGAAATTAATAATCAGGAGGAAGAATAATATGGAAGTAATTTTTATAAAAGACTTAAAAAATCAAGGAAAAAAAGGCCAAATTAAAGATGTAAAAGACGGATACGCCCAAAATTATCTTATAAAAAATGGTTATGCTGTCATAAAGAATAAAGAAAACTTAGCTAAATTAGAATCAGAAAAAGCTAAAAAAATTGCTAGTGACAAGGAAAATAAAGCTTCAGCTGAGCAAATAAAAATAGAGTTAGATAAAACTGTTCTAGAATTCAAAGTAAAAACAGGAGAAGCTGACAAAGTATTTGGAAGTATTAGTGTTAAACAAATAAAAGATGAATTAACTAAACATAATTTTAAAATAGAAAAAAGTCAAATTGAAATTAGTAATCCAATTGCAACTTTAGGATTTCATAATATAAAAATAAACTTATATCCAGGTGTAGAGGCAACTGTCAAAGTTCATCTAGTAAAATAGAGGTGATATCATGTCAACAAGAGTTATGCCAAACAATTTAGAAGCAGAGCAATCTGTTTTAGGTGCATGTTTTCTTTCAAAATATGCTTTGGAAAAAGCTATTGAAAGCTTATCACCAGAATCTTTTTATAGTGAGAAAAATGCTAAGATTTTTTCTGCTATGTCAAAATTAGCTGAAGAAAAAACACCCATTGACATAACAACAGTAACCGGCTACTTAAATAAAAAAAATGAGCTAAATGAAGTTGGTGGAGTTGAATATTTAACAGAAGTATTAAATTTTGTTCCAACAGCCAGCAACATTGATTACTATATTCAAAGCGTTGAAGAAACAGCTATATTGCGTAAATTAATTGAAACTGCAACCGAAATAGCATCTGAAGGCTATCGCAATGATGAGTCTGTAAATGAGATATTGGATAATTCTGAAAAGCGTATTTTAAATATTGTTAAAAATCGTAAATCCAGTGAATTTAGAACCATCAAAGAAGTTTTAGCCAAAACTCAATCAGATTTGGAAAGACTATCAGAAAACAAAGGAGAAATCACTGGTTTAGCAACCGGATGGTATGATTTTGATAAATTAACAACCGGCCTTCATCCAAACGAATTCATAATTATCGCTGCAAGACCAGCTATGGGAAAAACTGCTTTTGCTTTAAATTTAGCAACACATGCAGCCATGGAACAAGATAAAAGCGTCGCTGTATTCAACTTAGAAATGAGTGCTGAACAATTAGCTATGCGTATTTTATCTTCTTTAGGTCAAATAGAAGGATTCAAACTTCGTACAGGAAATTTGATGAATAATGATTGGAAACGAATTAACGAAGCCTCATCTCAACTAGCTAATACCAATCTAGTAATAGATGATACGCCAGGAATAACAATCGGTGAAATAAGAGCCAAATGTCGCCGTTTAGCAAGCAGTGAAAAAGGGTTAAGTCTTGTTGTAATAGACTATTTACAATTAATTTCCGGTGGGAAAAACTATGGAGCCAATCGACAACAAGAAGTTTCTGATATATCAAGAAGCCTAAAAACCCTAGCTATGGAATTAAATGTACCAGTAATTGCTTTATCACAATTATCACGAAGTGTAGAAGCTCGTGAAGATAAAAGACCACTTATGAGTGACTTAAGGGAGTCAGGATCAATTGAACAAGATGCCGATATTGTAGCTTTCTTATATAGAGATGATTACTATAATAAAGAAGCTCGCACTGAAGATAACACAAGTATTAGTGAACTGATTATTGGTAAGCATCGTAATGGCCCAACTGCCACTGTAGAATTATTATTTAAAAAGAATACATCTACATTTGTAAATTTAAAAAAGGATAATAGGGAGGATAGAAATGAATAGTAAAAAACTAAAATTTTTGATGTACCTAGTTTTGATATTATCATTCTTATCATCAACAGGATTTTCAATTAGAAAGTTTACACCACATACTGTATATAGAGTTTATTTAAAAGGTGAATCATTAGGATTAATCAAATCTAAGGAACAACTAGAAGAATATATTGATAAAAAACAAGCAGAAATCAAAGATAAATATAATGTCGATAAAGTCTATCTACCATCTGACTTAGATATTCTTAAAGAAACAACCTACGATAATAGACTTACATCAGTAGAAAAAATATATAACACAATTAAAGATATTTCTCCATTTACCATCAGTGGCTATGCCATAAAAATAAAAGGTGTAGATACAACAGATAGTGAAGGAAAAACTATAAAGACTGAAGATCAAACTATTTATGTTCTTGACAAAGATATATTTACTAAAGCTGTTGATAATACAGTTAAAGCCTTTATACCAAAAGAAGACTATGAAGCTTTTGCCACAGAAACACAAAAAGAAATTGAAGATACTGGTAAAATAATTGAAAAAATATATATTGAAAATACTATAACTATAAAAAAACAAAAAATATCAGTAAATAAAACTATTTATCAAAACGAATCTGACTTAAGTAAGTATTTATTATTTGGGACAACCGAAGATCAAAAAACATATGTAGTAAAAGATGGGGATACTATTGAAGATATTGCCTTTGCTAATAAAATATCAATAGAAGAATTTTTAATAGCCAACCCAGATATAACTGATGAAAATAGTTTACTTTATCCAGGACAAAATGTAACTTTAGGTATTTTAAAACCACAATTTAATGTAGTTGAACAAGATCATGTCGTTTTCCGTGAAGAAATTAGGTATACAACAGAAACAAGATATGACAATAATCAATATGTAGGATACACTAAATTGGAGCAAAAAGGTGCTAATGGTGAGCAAAAAGTTGCCCAAAAAATTCTAAAAGTTAATGGAGAAACTACTAACTCTGTTCCTGTATCAACAGAAACAATAACTCCTGCAACACCAGAAATAATTATTAAAGGTGGTAAAAAGAGTAGTTATAGTGGTTATGGAACTGTTGTGCCAACTAAAGGAGAATGGGGCTGGCCAGCTTCTTGCGGAAGTATTTCTAGCTCATTTGGTTATCGTTGGGGAACATTACATGATGGTACAGATATAGCTGGTTGTGGCTATGGATCAAATATCTTTGCCGCTCAAGCTGGTACAGTAGTTGAATCTAAGAAGAAAACAGGCTATTACTCTGGAGGATATGGAGATAATGGTGAGTATATAATAATCGACCATCACAATGGCTATTATACAATCTACGCCCATTTATGCCCAGGATGTCGTATTGTAAAAGAAGGAGATATAGTTGAAAAAGGTCAAGTAATTGGTGGTATGGGTAATACAGGTGCCGCAACCGGAGTCCACCTACATTACGGATTATGGAAAGGCTATCCGTATAGAGGAGGAGTAGCGTTAAACGCTATGAATTATTATTAATGAAAGTACAAGTAATTGCCAGTGGCTCAAAAGGAAATTGCACTATAGTATTATGTGAAAAAACAAATCTTATAATTGATATGGGAATTTCTTATTTGACTTTAAAAAAAAGTTTAGAAGAAAATTCCCTTTCTTTTGATGATTTTGCCGGCATATTAGTTACCCACTGCCATAAAGATCACATAAGTGGCTTATCATCACTAATAAAAAAAACCAACATAAAAGTATATATACCAGAAAAAATGTATGATAGTTTAAAAGAATATGTTCCACTTGAAAATTGCCAATTTATTGATGATAATTTTACGATCAACGATTTAAATGTTGAACTAATTCATACCTCACACGATGCACCAAGCTCAGTTGGTTACATTTTTTCATATCAAAATAAGAGCTTGGTATATGTCACAGATACAGGCTACATTAATCGTCGTTATTTAGCGAAAATGACAGAAAAGGATGCCTACATTATAGAAAGCAATCACGATGAAATAATGCTTATGGATGGACCATATCCTAGATTCTTAAAAGAAAGAGTAATAAGTGATCAAGGACATTTATCAAATAATACAACTGCAAAATATTTAAAAAAAATAATTGGTCAAAATACTAAAACAATTATTTTAGCCCACCTTAGTGAAACTAATAATACTGAAAAATTAGCCTTAGAAACCACAAAAAAAGAACTAGCAGGTCAAAACGTTACTATTTTAGTTGCCAAACAATACGAAAAAAGTCCACTAATAGAGGTGTAAAATGATAAAAATAATTACAGTTGGAAACATTAAAGAGAAATATCTAAAAGACGCCATTGAAGAATATAGTAAAAGAATTAAAAAATACACAAATCTTGAAATAATTGAAGTAAAAGATGAAGGATTAGTAGAAGCTGAAAAAGCTATTTCTTTAGAAGGCTTAAAAATAAACAAGCATATTAATCCAAAAGATTATATAATTAGCATGGAAATAGATGGAAAAGAACTAACATCTATAGAATTTTCTCAAAAATTAAATCAAATTTTAATTGAAAATAGTAACATAACATTTATAATTGGTGGAAGTTATGGTCTTAGTCAAGATATTAAAAATAAAGCCAAACTTCACCTTTCATTTTCAAAGATGACTTTTCCACATCAGTTATTTAGAGTAATGCTTTTAGAACAAATTTATCGTTCTTATAAAATAATTAATAATGAAAGTTATCACAAATAAAATAAGGAGAATAATATGATTGGAAACAGTTGGGATGTTCTTTTAAAAGAAGAATATAAAAAAGATTATTTTATAAATTTAATGGATTTCGTCAAAAAAGAGTATAAGGAAAAAGTTATTTATCCAAAACAAAATGAAGTATTTAACGCTTTTCGCTACACTGATTTTTCAGATGTAAAAGTTGTCATACTTGGTCAAGATCCTTATCATGGACCAAATCAGGCAGAAGGCCTATCGTTTTCTGTTAGTAATGAAGTTCTAAAACCACCATCACTTAAAAACATTTTTAAGGAACTAGAAAGTGATTTGCAAATACCTTTTCCAGAACATAATTCACTTAAACCATGGGCTAAAGAAGGAGTTTTACTTCTTAATTCTGTTTTAACCGTAGAAGAACATATGCCAACCTCACATAAAGATAAGGGCTGGGAAACATTTACAGATAATGTAATAAAAATTCTCAATGAAAAAAAGACACCAATTGTATTTATTTTATGGGGAAGCTATGCAAGAAATAAAAAAAGTCTTATAACAAACCCCATTCACTATATTATAGAATCGCCACATCCTTCACCATTTTCTGCCTATAACGGCTTTTTTGGAAGTAAACCATTCTCTAAAACTAACAACTTTTTAAAAAGTAAAGGTATAAAAGAAATTAACTGGCGTATTGAATAATAAAATTCTAAAACAAAAATTGAAAAATATTCAAAAAAAGATATTGATTATGTTAAAGCAAAATAGGCTCATTTAATCAATATCTATTTTTTTAAAGAAAAAATATGATATAATTCGTATAAGAAAGGTAGGTAAATAATGAAACAAGAAAATAATTCTAATATTCAAGCAAAACAAGAAGAAATTGATAATGTATCACAACAAAACGATGCTACAGTACAATCAAAAAATAACAAAACAAAAATATCGAGTCCAAAACACAAAAAAATAAATATATGGTTAATTATTAGTATAATAATTATACTTTTATTAATTATTACTTGTTTAATATTTATTTTAGGAGACAAAAAAAGAGAAAGCAGTATTAAAACTGACTTAGAACCCAAAAAATCAGCTTATTGGATTTCTAGCAATTCTCTAGAAGCATTTGATTTATATTTTTTACAATTAGAAAATAGCAAACAAAATAAAATTTATAGCCCACTTTCTATAAAATACGCATTAGAAATGTTAGAAGACGGAACAACTGGAGCAGCAAAAGATCAAATAGCAAGTGTAATTGGCAATTATGAGGCTAAAAAATATACCAATAGTAAAAATTTATCCTTTGCCAATGCGATGTTTATAAAAGATAAATATAAAAATAGTATAAAAGATAATTATAAAGAAACTTTGACAAATAAATATAATGCTGAAATAAAAATAGACTCATTTGAAAATCCTAATACCATCAATTCTTGGGTAAGTGATAAAACATTAGGATTAATTAATAATCTATTTGATAATGTATCAGAAAACAATTTTTTACTTATCAATGCTTTGGCCATTGACATGGAATGGAATCAAAAATTTATATTAAAATCAGGTAGTGGTATTTACACAAAATATTACCATGAAAACTTTTCTTGGCGTGGAGATAGTGATGTCGTAGCAAATAATTTCCAAAATGTTGAAGAAAAAGTTTCTGGTATGGAAATAATTGCTTCTATTAATAATTATGACATTGTGAATGTATTAGGAGAAGAAAACATCAGACAAACAGTAAAATCAGAATTTGAAAAATATCTTCAAGAAAATACTTGGGATAGTATAGCTTCATATATTAACGACAGAAATATTACAGGTTTAAGCAATGATGAGCTAATGGAAAAATATCTTGACCAATATATTGAGGAAATAAATTCTAATTATAAATCAGAAGACAAAACTACAGAATTTTCATTTTATGTTGATGAAAATGTAAAGGCATTTGCCAAAGATTTAAAAGAATATGATGGGACAACCCTACAATATGTAAGTATTATGCCAACTAGTGAAGATTTAGATAGTTATATAAGCAATACTAATGTCAAGAATATTAATAATATTTTAGAAAATTTAAAAGAACTAAAAACAGAAAATTTTAAAGATGGAGTTGTTACAAAAATTAAAGGATTTATTCCTAAATTTAAATTTGAATATCAATTAGATTTAATTCAAGACTTGAAAAAATTAGGAATTAGTGATGTCTTTGAATCAGGAAAAGCCAACTTAACAAATATTACTGAAGATGAGGCAATATACATAACTGACGCTAAACATAAAGCCAATATAGAATTAACTCAAGAAGGAATAAAAGCATCAGCCGCAACTGCCATATTTGCTGGTGGTAGTACAGCTACTTTTGATTATTTATACGACGTACCAGTAGAAGAAATAGATTTAACCTTTGATAAACCATATATGTTTATAATTAGAGATAAAAATTCTAATGAAGTTTGGTTTGCAGGAACAGTCTACAATCCATTGTTATATTCTTTAGATATGACCAAAGCTCCAAATTATTAATAAAAAAGCCAAAAGAAAATTAGAATATAAATAAAATGGTGTATTTGAAATTACACTAAAGAAAAAGGAAACTATATTTTAGTTTCCTTTTTTTCTAATAAAAAAGGTTAGTCAAATATTCCTAACCATAAAGATTAAAAATAATATAAATTAATTTTCTTTTTGAGCTTGTGCTTGAACAGAAGTAATTGCTACAACACCAACGATATCATCTACACTACAACCTCTAGATAAATCATTAATAGGGGCTGCAATTCCCTGGCAAATTGGTCCAAAGGCATCAGCTTTTGCTAATCTTTGAACAAGTTTATAACCAATATTACCGGCATCTAAATCAGGAAAAACAAGTACATTAGCTTTTCCCGCTACCATACTATTAGGAGCCTTAGCCTTAGCAACTTCTGGAACAATAGCAGCATCTAATTGTAATTCTCCATCTATTTTATATTGAGGATATTTTTCTTTAGCAATCTTTGTAGCTTCAACTACCTTATCAACGTCACTATGGCTAGCACTTCCCATTGTTGAGTGTGATAACATAGCTACAATAGCTTCCTTTTTTACTAATAGTTCAAAGCTTTCGGCACCACTAGCAGCAATAGCAGCCAATCTTTCTGGAGTTGGATTTTGCTCTAAACCAGCATCAGCAAAGACAAACGTTCCATTTTCACCGTATTCACAGTTTGGAACACTCATCAAGAAAAAGGCTGAAACCAATTCCACACCTGGTTTAGTTTTAATAATTTGTAAAGCGGGCCTTAGGGTATTAGAGGTTGAATGACATGCTCCAGATACTACACCATCAGCTCTACCTGTTTTAACTAACATACAGGCAAAATACATGTAATCAGTAACTAATAAACTTCTAGCTTCATCTAAAGTTAATCCCTTATTTTTTCTAAGCTCATATAATTCTTGTGCTAATTCTTCTGTATACAATGAAACTTCAGGATCAATAATAGTCACTTTATCGACATCACATCCAAACTCCATAATTTTATCTTTCTTTCCAATTAATATAACATTAGCAATCTTCTCATTAATAATTTTTTCTGCTGCCTTAATAACTCTAACATCCATAGATTCAGGCAAAACAATAGTTTTAATATCCTGCTTAGCCCTTAATTTAATATCATCAATAAAACTCATCAACATTCCTCTTTCTATTTATCATTTAATATATCAAAAATTTCTTTTTTCTCATTATTATAAAAATCTTTCTTTTTATATCTTCTAAAAAAAGCAAAAACGCAAGAAGGAAAAGAAGAAACTAATTTATTAAAACCAACAACACTATTATTATAAAATTTAACAGCAGCTACCAAATCTATCTCATTGTTATTAATATCATCGATAATAGTAGTTAACGTTTCACTCTTAAATAATTTTTCATTTTCATCTAATACTTTAAAGAAATCTTCATAATTTTTTTTAAGCAAAGAATTTAATTCAAACAAATTAATATCACTATCTTTTTTGTCATCCAATTCCTTTAAGAAGTCTTCCATCTTAAGTTCTTTTCTAATTATAGGAATAGACCTATTTAAAAGATCTTTCTTTTTATGTAACAAGATATCAATATTATTTTCCGCTTCTTCTATTTCAATTATTGCAAACTGAAATTTATTATGAATAATGACTATAAACAATAATATCAAAGCTATTACAACTATAATTCCAATAATTAATTCTACCATCAAATCACCTCAACCATATCATATTTTCTATTATATCAAAATTATAAATCATAGACAATTCAAAATAAAAAACCAACAAAAGTTGGTTTGTTTAAAAGGCTAAACAACTTGCTAAAGCAAACATTAATAAAGAAATAATAATTACTAAAAAGAAAATAAAACCTGCCCAAGCACTAATTCTTGAAAAATAAGCATGATATTTTAAATTACTTTTATCCTTAAAATAAAAATATAAAGCAAAACCAATCGGCCAACATAAAAAACCTGTAAGTAATAATATCAAGCGATCTTCCATTGCTATTTTTCCTTCATAAATATCAACAGTAACACTATCATCCTTTTTCATACTCTACAATCCTCCTATAATCATTATAGCAAACAACTATAAAATAAACAAGCAATCAAGTACCAATGTATTTACTATTTTTTTCATCAAAAGTTTGATCTGTTGTACTAGGCTCTGTTCCTTTGATAAAATACATAAGTTTCTTTTTAGAAGTATCAGTTGCTGGTTTTCCAGAAATTGGATCCACTAAAACCCCGGTTACATTTTGTGGAATCTCATACCAAGCATCTTCTTTTCCAAATTCATATTTTTCAACAGAATTAAACCAAATATTTTGTGCATATTTATACTCTGAAGTATTTAAAGATCTATTGTCGTCATAACCTACCCAAACTGCCGAAACAATATCCTTATTAAAACCAATATTCCAATTGTCACTATTGGTTGTTCCGCTTTTTAGTCCATATTTATGTGTAAGTTTAGAAGCTAAACTAATGGCAGTTGGATAATTATAATCAATATAATCAGGATCATATGTTCCAGTTAACAAATTATTTAAAATAAAAACTAAACTAGAATTTAAAACAAGCTCTTTATTATTATCTGCCTCATATAAGATATTGCCTTTAGCATCAACAACTTTTTCAATTAAATGTGGTTGAACTTTATATCCCAAATTAGCAAAAGCTGCATAACCGGCGGCCATTTCCATAATACTAATTTCATTAGTTCCTAAAGGTAGAGATGGAATATTTTCAAGTTTAGATGTAATACCAACACGTCTTGCTACATTAATTAAAGCATCACCGCCTAAAAAAAGATGAGTTTTAACTGCGTATATATTCTCTGAGTATGCAATAGCTGTAGCCATCGAAATAGGTTTATTTCCATAAGTATTATTATAGTTTCTAGGAGAATAATCTTTTTGATCTGTAAAAGTAAAAGTCGTCTCCTCACTAGTAAAAGCCGAACTAGAAGTAAAGCCATTTTCTAAGGCAGCGTAATATAAGTATGGCTTCATAGTTGAACCAACTTGACGCATAGAATCAGTTGCTCTATTAAAAGAAGAAAGATTATAGTCTCTACCACCAATTAGTGCAACAATTCCTCCTGTTTCCGGCTTCATCATCACAACAGCTGTTTGTATTTGTGATTCTGTAGGAATTGAATTATTAATTACCTCCTCTAAATTTTTTTGAGTTTCTATATCTAAATTAGTATATATTTTTAATCCCTTATTTTCACTATATGATAATGGAATAGAATCAATTGATTTAAGTTCTTTAATAACAGCATCTTGATAGTACATAATAGTACTAAGTTCCTGCATTTGCTCCTCACCACTAAAAACTAAAGGCTCATTATAAGCTTCCTCTTTTTCTTTCTCAGAAATAATTCCATTTTTAACAAGAAGTTCTAAAACTAAAAGTTGTCTTTTTTTAGCCAAATCATAATTTTTTAATGGTGAATAATTTTCTGGTGACTTAGGAATACCTGTTAGTATAGAAGCTTCTGCTAAAGTCAAATTTTTGGCTGATTTATTAAAATAAAACTTACTAGCGTTTTCAATCCCATATTTTCCATGCCCATAATTAATTGTATTTAAATATCCTTCCAAGATTTCATCTTTTGAATAATTAGCCTCAATTTTTAAAGTATACCACATCTCATCCCATTTTCTTTTCCAGGTTTTATCAAAATCTAAAAATAAATTTTTAGCATATTGCTGTGTAATAGTAGAAGCACCTTGCTTTGATGTTCCACTTTTAATATTAATATAACTAGCTTTTATAATCCTCAAAAAATCAAATCCAAAATGCTTATAAAAATTTTTATCCTCCGTATAAATAGTTGTTTCAATAATATATTTGGACATCTCGTCTAAAGGTATCCATTCTTTAGACTCATTTCCTTGAAAAAAAACATCTTCATTATTATCATATAGAATTAAACTATTAGCACTTGTAATCTCTGGTTTTGGTGAAAGTTTAATATATAAAAAAATACCACCCCCAATAAGTATTAATACAATAGTTATAAATCTTATAAATCTACCCAATTTTCTTATCATAAAGAAGTCTCCTTTTCTTTATTATTATTTAAATAAAAACTTAAAATATGTATAAAATTTCTATCTTTTATGATATAATCAAAACTATAAATTTGAGGCGGTGGTGTAATGTGAAAAAAAATGTCCGCATTACGACAATTAGTAATAATCATGAAGTTAGATATGATACAAAAGCCATAGTAACCGAAAAAGCAATTACTTATATAGAAAAAGATGGCAAAAAAACAAAAACATACTTTAACTATGAAAAAAATCAACTGATTAGAGAAAATAAAGAAATATTAATGAAATATAATTTTGATAAAGCTAAAGAAACAACCGGGCAACTTCTAGTATATGATGTTGAAAAAAGCGTATTATTAAAAATCAAAACAAAAGAACTAATTCGTGAAAACGAAAACATTAGCATCAAATTTTTAGTAGAAAATGAACCCATTGAGTACAAAATAGAGGTGATAAAATGAGTATAATTAAAAATCTAGAAAATGATATTATAAAGATAATTACTAGCGCTGGCTATGATATATCAGAGCCAATGTTTCAATCTTCAAATAGACCTGACTTAGGCCAATACCAAATTAATTGTGCCATGAGTTTAGCTAAAAAATATGGAAAAAATCCTCGTGAAATAGCGACAGATATAGTAAATGAATTAGAAAAAGACCCACGTTTTATTAACATTAATATTGCTGGACCAGGTTTTATTAACATTACCTTAAAAGATGAGTATCTAGCAGAAACGCTAAATATTATTAAAACAGACATCATGCAAAACATTGATCAAAAATCTAATAATAAAGTCATTCTAGATTATGGTGGTGCGAATGTTGCCAAAGCCTTACATGTTGGCCATTTAAGAAGCGCCAATATTGGTGAAGCCTTAAAACGACTTGCTAAATTGTTAGGATACCAAGTATTGGGCGATGCTCATTTAGGGGACTACGGAAGACCACTAGGTTTTGTTATATTAGAAATAAAAAAAAGATACCCAGACTTACCATATTTTTCTGAGGAGTATACAGGTGATTTTAGTGAAGTGGAATTACCAATTACTAATTCAGATCTTGAAGAAATATATCCTTATGCCTCAGCCAAAGCTAAAGAAGATTTGACCTATCTAGAGGAGGGCCGAGATATAACTTATAAAATTCAAAATCACGTTCGTGGATATTATGATTTATGGAAAAAAATTGTTGAAATATCAAAAAATGATATTAAAAAAATCTATGATGATTTAAACGTTAGTTTTGAATTATGGCAAGGTGAAAGCGATGCTATGGAGTATTTTCCAAAGCTTCAAGAAATATTCGAAGAAGCCAATATTTTACAGGATAGTGAAGGTGCTAAAATTATTGATATAAAAAAAGAAGAAGACACCTCACCAATGCCACCATTATTATTTATTAAATCCAATGGTACTATTTCATATGAAACAACTGACCTAGCCACTATCTTAGAAAGAAAAATAAAATATAATCCAGATGAAATATGGTATTGTGTTGACACAAGACAAGAACTCCACTTTGAACAAGTCTTTCGTGCTGCCCGCTTAGCTAATTTAATTTCTGATGATGTAAATTTAGAAGTAATTGGTTTTGGAACTATGAACGGAAAAGATGGCAAACCATTTAAAACAAGAGATGGTGGAGTAATGACTCTAAAAAGTCTAATTAATCTTGTTTATGAAGAAACTTTAAAACGAATCAATCCTCAAACTGTACCACCAGAAGAACGGGAAAGTGTTGCTAAAACAGTTGCTATAGCTGCCTTAAAATATGCAGATTTTTTACCATATCGTGGAACCGACTATGTATTTGAAGTTGAAAAATTTGCTGATTTAGAAGGCAAAACAGGTCCATATTTACTATATTCAACAATAAGAATGAAATCTCTTCTAAATAAAGCAAATAACATAAATTATCAAAAAATACATATTTTAAATAGTGACATAGAAAAAGAAATTGCCTTAACTATTTTAAATCTTCCACTTATCCTAACAAAAGCAATAGAGGCAAAATCATTAAATGATATAGCCGAATACTTATATAAACTAACATCTCAATATAATAAATTTTATAATGAAAATAAAATATTAGTTGAAGAAAACGAACAATTACGTGAATCTTGGCTTGTATTAACGGAAATAGTTTATAAAACTAATACATTGCTATTAGATGTTTTAGGAATTAAAGTCCCAGAAAAAATGTAAAAAATAGTTGTATTTATATAAGATATATGTTATAAGTTTATTGGTAATTTTATTACCCAGTCAAAAAAATTAAAAATACATATAATGTTTTGATATAGGAGGTCAACATGGACTTAAAAAAGATGACTAAAGACGAATTAGAACTATTGTCAAATAAAGATATTACCAAATTAATTTTAGAAGATAGCAAAAAATCAATGAATACAGCTGATTTATTTAAAAAAATAATTAAGCTACTAGAACTACCAGAAAGTAGTTTTGAAAATAAAATAGCTGATTATTATACTTCCCTAGCAACAGATAAGAGATTTTTATTATTAGAAGATGGTACTTGGGATTTAAGAAACCGTCATACTTCCGATAAAGTAGTTAAAATTACTGATGAAGAAGATGAAGAAGAAAATGAAACCAAAGATGAAGAACAAGAAGAAGATTCAGATGATACATTAGCTGAAGACTCATATGATGATACAGATGATACAGACTATGACGATGATGCAAATGAAGAATTAAAAGATTTAGTTATAATCGACGAAGACGAACTAGAACTAGAACAATAATCTAGTTCTTTTCTTCAATAAAGTATGATATAATACGTTTGATTACAAGGAAAGGGTGAAAATATGATCGAAAGATTAGAAGCTACATTAGAAAGATATCAACAATTAGAGACGGAATTAACCAAACCAGAAGTTTTAAGTGATATCAAAAAGACTAGAGAATATTCAAAAGAAATGGCTGCTCTTGAAGATATAGTAACATGTTATAAAAAATATAAAAAAGTTTTAGCCGATATCGAAAATACTAAAGAAATGACTAAAGACTCTGAATTAGGAGAAATAGCTAAAGAAGAACTAAAGGGTTTAGAAGAAGAAAAAAGTTCCCTAGACAAAGAATTAGAAATATTACTAATTCCTAAAGATCCTAACGATGGTAAAAATGTTGTTATTGAAATAAGAGGAGCAGCTGGTGGAGATGAAGCCAATATTTTCGCTGGTGACTTATTTAGAATGTATACTAGATATGCGGAAAAAAAAGGAATGCATTATCAAGTCTATAATGCCGTAGATGGTGCTGCTGGAGGATTTAGCCAAATAGAATTTATTGTAAAAGGAACAAATGCTTATTCGCTTTTAAAATATGAAAGTGGCTCACATCGCGTTCAACGTGTTCCGGTAACAGAAGCAAATGGTAGACTACAAACATCAACTGCAACAGTTTTAGTAATGCCAGAAGCTGATGATGATATTGACATTCAAATTAATCCTAATGATTTAAGAATTGATATTTATCGTTCTAGCGGTTGTGGTGGACAAGGGGTAAATACTACTGACTCTGCTGTTAGAATTACACACTTGCCAACTAATACTGTTGTAACATGTCAAAACGAGCGCAGCCAAATTCAAAATAAAGAGCAAGCTATGAAAGTATTAAAAACACGACTTTATGAGCTTGAGCTTCAAAAACAATTAGAAGAAGCTGGCGAACAACGTCGTAGTAAAATTGGTACAGGTGATCGTGCTGAAAAAATTAGAACATATAATTATCCTCAAAATAGAGTAACTGATCACCGAATTGGCTACACAACAAAAAATCTAGATAGAGTAATGGACGGAGATTTAGACGATATCATAGACGCTTTAATTCAAGAAGATCAAAAAAGAAAATTAAAAGGAGAAACAGAAGAATAATGACAGTTGAAGATCTTCTGTTTTTTGGCAAAAAACATATTCACTCAGACCATGCCAAAATTCTTTTGGCGGAATTAATAAACAAAAATCCGCTAGAATTGCTAAATCACTTGTCTGACCAAATTCCTGAAGAAACAGTTGAATTATATAAAAGATCAGTTTATGCTTTAGAATCAGGCAAACCTCTTCAGTATGTACTCGGTAATGTTAACTTTTATGGTACCAGATTTTATATAAATGAAAATGTTTTAATTCCACGCTTTGAAACAGAGGAATTAGTAGAGCAAACAATTAATTATGCTACCAAATTTTTCACAGAACCTGTGGATATAATTGATTTGGGCTGTGGAAGTGGTGTGATTGGTTTAACTCTTGAAAAAAAACTTTCCACAAATTCTGTGGATTTAGTTGATATTAGTCCCAAAGCTTTAGAAGTTTCCCACAAAAACTGTGTAAAACTTTCTTCTCAAGCTAAACTAATTCAAAGTGATATGTTTGAAAATATAACTAAAAAATATGATATTATTATCAGCAATCCACCCTATATTAAGACTGATGAAAAAATAGAAAAAATAGTAGAAGAAAATGAACCACATATTGCCTTATATGCGGGAACTGATGGCCTTGATTGCTATCGTAAAATTTTAAAAAACATTACTAAATACATGAAAAACAAATGCCTAATAGCTTTCGAAATTGGAATGACTCAAGCCCAAGCTATTGAAAAATTAGTCCAAGAAAATATTCCATCAGCTAAAATAGAAGTAAAAAAAGACCTATCTGGTAAAGATAGAATGTTATTTATTTTCTACAATCTTGTATAAAATATTTTAAAAAATCTCACTATTATAATGAAAGTGAGGTTTTTATATGAAAAAAGCAGTTATAATTATCGCTATTATTATATTATTACTTACTACTCAAAAAAAAGAAGAATTAATCATTCCACAAGAAGCAATTCGCTTTAGAGTAATTGCTAACAGCAATATTAAAGAAGATCAAAATTTAAAGAAAAAAATTACAACTAATATTTACAATGAATTTAAAAAATTAGATTTTAAACCTAAAGATTTAAACCAAGCTAGAGATAATATAAAAAATCAAATCCCAAAGCTTGAAAATATTATTGCAAAAACCCTAGAAGAAGAAAACCAGCCCCAAGAATATAATATTAACTATGGACTAAATTATTTTCCAGAAAAACAATATCGCGGCATCATATATCCAGAAGGTGAATATGAATCGATTGTAATAACATTGGGTGATGGTTTAGGAGAAAATTTTTGGTGCGTACTTTTTCCACCACTTTGTCTATTAGAAGCGGATAAAACAGAAACTTCCGATGTTAAGTATACATCATTTATAAAAGAAGTAATTGAAAAGTATTTTTAAAACATAAAATATATAAGGTGATAGAATGAATAATCTTATATATTTTTTTATGGCAATCGGTTTAAGTATGGATGCTTTTTCTCTTTCTATAGCCTATGGCACTAATTATATTAAAAAAAGTAAAATACTTTTTCTTAGTACTTTAGTAGGTCTATTTCACTACATAATGCCTTTTTTAGGTTCAATTATAGGTGGATCTCTTGCTATTATTATAATGAAGACAAATTATATTGTTAGCTTAGTTTTTTTAATTTTAGCGTATGAGATGTATAAATCAAAAGATGAAGAACAAAAGGGAGCAATAACTAACCTTTTATCATTATTTATCTTTGCTATTACTGTAAGCTTGGATAGTTTTTCTGTTGGTCTAGCCTTGGGGTTAGAAAAGGCTAATTTGAACTCCGCTTTTCTAATTTTTGCTATAACCAGTGCAACATTTACCTTCATTGGATTACTTTTTGGTAATCACCTATCCAAAAAATATGGGAAAAAAGCTAATTATTTTGGTATAATAATCCTGACAATTTTAGCCATTAAGTATTTATTATCATAATTTACGTTCATTTACTTGATAAAGTGTCCAATCGATTGACAAAATCAAGGATTTTTTCTATGATTTAATTGGGTGATAATATGTTAGTAAACTTTAATGAAATGTTAAAAAAGGCCAAAGAAGGGCACTATGCAGTTCCACAATTTAATATTAATAATTTAGAGTGGACAAAGTATATATTAGAAAAATGTAATGAATTAAATATTCCCGTTATATTAGGGGTTAGTGAAGGTGCGGCTAAATACATGGGCGGCTTTTTAGTTGTAAGTTCCATGGTTCAGGCCATGATAACTTCTTTAAAAATAGAAATCCCAGTGTGTCTTCATTTAGATCATGGATCAACTGTAGAAAATTGCAAAGCAGCAATTGATGCTGGTTTTAGTTCTGTCATGTTTGATGGATCTAAGCATCCTCTAAAGGAAAATATTGAATTAACTAAAGAAGTAGTAGATTATGCTCATAAGCATATGGTAAGTGTTGAAGCTGAAGTTGGACATATTGGCGGAACAGAAGATAATGTTAACAGTGAAATCTTAAATGCCACCTTAGAAGATTGCTTGGAACTATATAATAATACAGGTATTGATTCACTTGCTCCAGCTTTAGGAAGTGTTCATGGCTTTTATAAAGGAGAACCAAATCTTGACTTTGTAACAATGAAAAAAATTAGCGATAAAATGCCAATACCTCTAGTATTACATGGTGGAACAGGTATTCCCGAAGACAAGATTAAAACAGCCATTGCAAATGGCATATCAAAAATTAATATTAACACTGAACTACAAGCAGTATGGAGTAAAGCCGTTAGAGAATTTTTAGATAAAGATAAAAATGTATATGATCCACGAAAAGTAATTGGTAGTGGAGAAAATGCTATAAAAAATCAAATTAATAAAATTGTCACGATATTTGAAACAAAATTATAAAATATAATAGGTAAAAGCCGGAGGTGTAAAATGAAAATTATTGAAATTGATGGAGGGCGCAAACTAAACGGAACTATTCGCATTAGTGGAGCTAAAAATGCTACAGTTGCTCTAATCCCAGCGGCAATTCTTACTGATGAAGAAGCAACAATCTGCAATATACCGGAAATTACAGATACAAACGATCTCTGCGATATCTTAGAAACTTTAAAAGTCAATGTTAAAAGAGCCAGCGAAAGTATGATTATTGACCCTACAAAAATGGAAAATATTGAAATAACAGAAAAGTTTTCTAAAAAACTAAGAGCCTCATATTACTTTATGGGAGCCCTACTAGGAAAATATGGTAAAGCAGTTATGTATTTTCCGGGTGGTTGTTCAATCGGTTCACGACCAATTGATTTGCATTTAAAAGGTTTTGAAGCCTTAGGAGCAACCGTTACCATCGATAAAAATAAGTATACTGTAGAAGCCAAGGAATTAAAGGGAGCCAATATTTACCTAGATATAGCCTCAGTAGGAGCAACTATTAATATTATGTTAGCCGCGGTAAAGGCTAAAGGAAAAACAATCATAGACAATGCTGCCAAAGAACCAGAAATAGTTAATGTAGCCACTTTTTTGAATAATATGGGTGCAAAAATAACCGGTGCTGGAACTTCAACTATTAAAATTGAGGGTGTCGATTATCTTCATAAATGCTTTCACGAGGTTATTCCAGATCGAATTGAAGCAGGAACCTATATCATAATTGGTGCTCTATGCGGGAATCCGTTAAAAATAGATAATGTTATTCCAGAACATGTTGATGCACTCATCTCTAAACTAGAAGAAATTGGTGTTGATGTTGAAGTTGGAACAGACTATGTCATTATTAATAGTGGTGAAAATTACAAATCAACAACTATTAAAACTGCTGTTTATCCAGGTTTTCCAACTGACCTTCAACAACCATTCAGTGTTTTATTGACTCAGTGTAATGGCAAATCTAAAGTTATTGAAACAATTTTTGAAAACAGGTTTATGCACATTCCTTACTTACGAGATCTTGGGGCCGATGTAACGGTAAAAAATCAAACGGCAACAATTATTGGTCCAACAAAATTAACCGCAACAAGTGTAGTTGCTACTGACTTAAGAGCTGGAGCCGCAATGGTTGCTGCCGCTTTACTAGCCGAAGGCACAACAAGAATTACTAATGTTGAACACATTTTAAGAGGTTACGAACAATTAGTAGAAAAATTAACGGGAGTAGGTGCTAAAATAAGAATAAAAGAAATATAATTTAATATATTTCTTTTTTTGTGGAGGAGAAAATGAAATATCAAAAAAAATTTTTAAAACTCCTTATTTTCATAATAGTTTGCCTGTTAATATTTTGGATATTCAAAAAAAACAATCATAACAATATCAATTATACAGCTTTAGGTGATAGCTTTGCTTTAGGCGAAAATGCTTATGGTCAAATAGACTATGGCTATAGCGATTACGTTAAGGACTATTTAAACACTAATAATAAATTAAATAAGTATATAAAATCATTTTCTAAAAAAGATGCCTCAATTGAAAGTCTCTATCAAGATATCGCTCTAAATAAAAAAATAATTTTAAATAACAAAGAAATAAATATTAAACAAACTTTAAGAGAAAGTAATATAGTAACAATCTCCATTGGTTTGAATGACTTAATCTATCAACTATGCATAACAAAAGATATAACAGATACGGCAATAGATAGAATAATTTCTGAAATAGAAGTAGATTTTAATAAATTAATAACTGAAATAAGAAAATATTATCCTGGTAAGATATACATAATTGGTTATTATAACATTAATATGGAAAGTCATTTATACGCTAAGGCTATAAAAAAGCTAAATAATATTTATCAAAACAATAAAGAAGTTATATATATTGATATATATGAACTTTTTGAATCAACCCAAGAATATTCTCCTAATTTTTTAAACTATCATCCCACAAGCCAAGGATATGAAGCAATTTCTAAACAAATCATTACAAAAATTGAGAAAAACCTTGAAAAAAAATAAAATAGTTGCTATACTAATAACGCATTTAATTACTATGACAAAAGTTGTCATGGCGGAAGGAGAGATAATATGAAAAAGGGAATTCATCCAGAATTACATCAATGTACAGTAACATGTGCATGTGGAGAAACATTTACAGTAGAATCAACAAAATCTGAAATTAATGTTGAAGTATGTTCAAAATGCCATCCATTCTATACTGGAAAGCAAAGCCGTGCATCACGTGCTGGACGTGTAGATAAATTCAACAAAAAATATGGTTTTAATCAAGCAGAAACAGCTGAATAATAGCTGTTTTCTTTTTTTAAAAAATTTATATAAAAAAATAATAAATAAAAAATAAATGACTATGCTATAATAAAGATGAAGGAGAATAATATGAAAATAGGTTTTGCTAATGATCATCGTGGTTATGAATTAAAAGAAAAATTAAAAAAGAGTCTGTTAGAAAAAAAATATGACGTTATAGATTATGGAACATATTCCACAGAATCTGTGGATTATCCAGATTTTGCTTTTCGCTTAGGCAATGCTATTAACAATAATGAAGTAGATTATGGAGTAGCTATTTGTGGATCAGGAATAGGAATAAGTATTGCTTGTAACAAAGTAAAAGGAATTAGATGTGCCAGAGTAACAAATGTAGAAGACGTTATCGCAACAAGAAATGATAATAATTCCAATATCGTGGCCTTTAGTGGCAACATACCAGAAAAAGAAGCTTTAGAAATAGTTGAAACTTTCGTAACAACTAAAGCATCAACAGAAGAAAAACATCTTCGAAGAATAAAAAAAATTCAAGAATATGAGGAGAACAATTAATGAGTGGCAAATTTTTTCTCTACATTTTTGTTACTATAGCTGTAATTTGGACAATGGACTCTATCAATATTAATCAAATTTTCAAAAAAAATAAAGTAATGCAAGCTCGCGTATTTTATTTCTTTCTAGCCCTATCACTTATTTATTTAGTTACAAATTTTATAATGGATTTATTTACTTCTGGAAAAATTTTTTAAAGAAAGTATAAATCTTTTTTTTTGGTAAAAACTTATAATGAGGTGAAAAAAATGAAAAAAATAAAATTAAAACCATTTGTCATACCAAGTATATCTGTTTTCCTATTAATAACAGCTATCACAGCCGTCTTGCTTAATCTCCCAGAAACTAATAATTTTAGTAAAAATATTACCAATATTGATTACGTAACCAAAACAATCCTTGATGATGAAGTTGCCGTAATTAATACAACAACGACTATAATCAATCCCTATACAGATCAATCCGTAGTAATTGGCAAATACTTCTACGATTATAAAGCCGATGCTACTAAACAAGAAAAATCAATAATTTATCATGATGATACATATATGCAAAATTCAGGAATTGATTTTATAAGTGAAAATACTTTTGATATCGTTGCCGTATTAAGTGGTACAGTAAGCAATGTAAGTGAAAATGAAACGTTAGGAAAAATTATTGAAATAAATCATGACAATGGTTATGTAACAATTTATCAAAGCTTATCAGAAGTAAATGTTAAAAAAGGTGATACGGTAAGTCAAGGACAAGTAATTGGTAAAAGTGGAACAAACGAATTAGATAAAGAAATAGGTAACCATCTACATTTTGAATTTTATGCTAATGGGCAAGTCGTTGATCCAACTTTTTACTTAAATAAAGAATTATCGCAAATAAAATCAAAAGAGTAACGACTGTGCTCTTTTTTTAATAAAAAGTAAAAACAATAATATATTATATAGAAAGGTAACTAATATATGATAAAATAATTATAATAAGAAAGGTGTGACAGATATGTTAGCAAAAGACATCGGTATAGATCTTGGAACAACTAATACTTTGATATATATCAAAGGTGAGGGTATTGTTTTAAACGAACCCAGCATAGTTGCTTTAGAGACTGACACAAAACGCATAGTAGCAGTAGGAACTGAAGCAAAAGAAATGTTAGGCAGGACCCCAGGCAAGATCAAAGCTATTAAACCCATGAAGGACGGTGTTATAGCTGACTTTGAAGCAACCGAAATTATGTTAAATAGCTTTATTAAAAAAATTAAAGCTCAAAATTTATTTTTCAGACCACGGATTTTAATATGCTGTCCCACTAATATTACTCAAGTTGAAAGAAATGCCATAAAAGAGGCTGCTGAAAGAACAGGAGCCCGCAAAGTTTATATTGAAGAAGAACCTAAAGTGGCAGCAATAGGTGCTGGCTTAGATATTTCTAAACCAATGGCCAATATGATTATTGATATTGGTGGTGGAACAACAGATATTGCTATTTTATCTTTAAATGATATAGTATCATCATCATCAGTACGCATCGCCGGGAACAGCTTTGATCAGGATATAATTAATTATATAAGAGAGCAATATAAATTACTAATTGGCGAAAAAACTGCCGAAGAAATAAAAAAAACATTTGTCAATCTCACAAAACCAAGTAAAAAGAAAAAAAGGGAAATAAGAGGAAGAAGTTTAATAACTGGCTTACCACAAGCAATTGAAGTAACACAAGAAGAAATATCAATGCCATTATTAGAAAGTATAAACAAACTAATCAAAGAAACAACAAAACTATTAGAAGAAATAAATCCAGAATTATCATCAGATATTGTAGAAAAAGGTATAGTTCTAACCGGTGGAGGTGCACTAGTAAAAGGATTATTGGGAATATTTAAACAAGAGTTAAAAGTTCCAGTCTTAATTGCCTCATCACCACTAACCTGTGTGGCAGAGGGAACTGGTGTATTATTAGAAAATATTAAAATGCTCGAAGAAAGTCATTAATAAATGGCTTTTTCTTTGCGAAAATAAGTATATTTGATATAATCTTCTTAGAAAGAAGTGATAAGAATGAAAGAACAAATTTTATTAGCTAGTAAAATCGTTTTAGTTACATTTATTTTTTCAGCCATAATAATGGTTCTAATGAGAAAAATAGCCATTCACATAGGAGCCATTGATGTTCCTAGAAGTGATGAAGAAAATAGACACATTCACAAAAATCCTACCCCAAAACTTGGCGGCGTAGGCATTTTTCTCTCATTTTTATTAGGATATATGCTCTTTGGAGAACCAAGTATTAGAATGAATTCAATTTTAATAGGTAGTTTTATCGTTGTTTTAACGGGTATAATTGATGATATAAAATCGATAAAAGCAACCTATAAATTGTTAGGACACATTGCCGCCGCCTCAGTAATAGTTTTCTATGGCGGAATACTCTTAAATAATATAACAGCCTTTGGTTTCTATTTTGATTTTGGTATTTGGGCCTATCCGATAACAATAATCTTTTTAGTAGCTTGCACCAACATAATTAATTTAATAGACGGCCTAGATGGTTTAAGTGGCGGTATTTGCTGTATATTCTACTTAACTATTGGAATAATTGGGTTCTACCAAGGAAGATACGGCAGTTTAGTTATGACATTGACCTTTATTATGCTAGGTTCGACATTAGGCTTCTTACTTCATAACTTCAATCCTGCAAAAATATTTGCGGGAGACTGCGCCACTTTTATGGGATTTATCATCGGAATTATAACACTACTAGAGTTTAAAGGGCCAGCCTTAATTTCTTTCTTCGTTCCAGTAACAATTCTAGGTATCCCAATTCTTGATACGCTATTTGCAATTATAAGAAGATTATTAAAAAAACAGCCACCATTTAAAGCCGACAAAAAGCATCTCCACCATCAATTATTAGGTATGAATTTCTCTCAGCGTACAACAGTTTTAATAATATATGGAATAAATTTACTTTTTGCTATTGCCTCAATATTTTATACAATCAAAGATCAAACCAAAGGTATTTTCATGTATGTATTAATACTGATTATAGTAATCTGGTTTGTTCTCCATACAACAATTATTTCTGATAAAAGTCCAGAAATAACGCAAAAGGTAAAATCAAAATTAACTCCTAAAATAACCAAAAAAAAGAGTACAAAATAATGTACTTTTTTAATTTATATCTTCAAAAATGGAAAAATATGGTAAAATTAAAAACGTAGTAACGTACTAATGAGAAGGTGAAGTATGATAAATTTTGTGATATGCGAAGATGAACCGCTACTCTTGAATAAATACATAAATGAAATAGATAAGTTCATGATGAGGTATGACACAGACTACAAATGCTATAAATACAAAGGTTATGATGAAGAGTGGAAAAAATACGCTCAAAAAGAAGATGGTTTTAAGGTTTACTTATTAGATATTAAAACAGAAACTGGTTCTGGAATAGACGCTGCCAGAATGATTCGAGAAGAATTTGATGACTGGGTATCCATGATAATAATCATAACTGCATATAATGAATATAAATATGAAGCCTTAGAAAAAAGACTAATGTTAGTAGATTTTATTAATAAGTTATCTAATTTTGAATCCCGTCTTCAAAATGCCTTAAGTATTTGTATGAAAAATTATGATAATAGACATAAATACATAAGATATACTTATAAGAACAATATATATAATATTGACCTAAAACAAATTATTTTTATTGAAAAAGAACAAGATAGTAAAAGATGCGTAATAAAAACTATTAGCAATACTTATATAATGCCAGGTACTTTAAATTCAATCGCCAAAAATTTAGATGATAGATTTATTAAATGCTATAGAAACATGATTATTAATCTAGAACAAGTAGAAAGTTATAATACAAAAGAAGGAAAAATAACTTTTAAAAATGGCGAAAGCATAACCGCAGTTTCAAGAAATCAAAAAAAGGAGATTGTAAAGTATGTTAGAGGTCTTCGTTGATTTGTTAGGGCCAACAATATTAGGTATAACTGGCTTCTATGTAATAAAAAAAATAACAGAAAGTAATATCAAACTATTAACATTTAAAAATATATTTTTAATTATATTAATGTCCATTATTACCGCTGTACTACATAGAGTAGAATATACTGGAATTGAGACATTCATAATATTTATGCTAAACATAATTATATATAAATTAATATTTACAAATAAAATAGAAGAAAGCACCATTGCAGCTGGCATAATGATGCTTATAATGTTTGTAAGTGACATAGTAGGCGGTACAATTTTAAAATTTTTCTTTAGTATAGATGAAATAAGAAAAGAAGTTGCCCTAACACTACTAGCCAGTATTTTAACTAGTGGAATAGAACTAATAATTATAAATATAAAAATAATAGTAAGTCAATTCCAACATTTTTATAACTATTGTCAAAAAAGAAACTCATTAATGAATATAATATTTTTAATACTATTAATTATTGGTTTTTGTATTTTTTCTTGTAACATTGGTATCTTTGAAAATAAATTAACTATAAAGTACATAGTTAATATAATCTCTATGATTGTTTTAGGATTAATTGCTTACATATTTATAAAAAATATTAATAATTATAATGAACTTACTAATAAATATGATAGTCTTTTTTCCTATGTTCAAAATTTTGAAGATTGGATAGAAAAAGAGCAACTAAACCGTCATGAATATAAAAACCAACTTGCTGTATTATATTGCCTTACTAGTGAAAAGAAAGTAAAAGAAAAAATTAATGAAATATTAGAGGATAATATAAATGTAGATGGTGAAATTATCAATCAATTAAAACAACTACCAAAAGGTGGAATAAAAGGATTAATGTATTATAAAGTGGCTATTGCCCAAAAGAAGAAAATAAACATTACCGCTGATGTTAGTTTAGAAGAAAAAAGTATATTACACAAATTAAATGAAAAAGATATTAGAATAATTTGCAAACTAATTGGTATTTACTTAGATAATGCCATTGAAGCTGCTGAAGAAACTCGCAAGAAAAGATTATCCATAGAAATATATGAGTTACGCGATAAGGCTTGCTTTGTATTTTCCAATACCTTTAAACAGTCGGCTAATTTTGCTGATAGAAATAAAAAAGGAATTACTACCAAAGGAGAAGGTCATGGAAATGGTTTATACTTTGCTTCTAAATTAATTCAGAATAATGATTGGTTAGAATCAAAACAAGAAATAATAGATAAATATTATGTTCAGCAATTAATAATTCATAAGTTACCACATAAAAAAGAAGCAAAAGAAAAAAGCCAAAAGTAAATGGCTTTTTCTTTGTAAAACACTTAATACAATTAATTATTAAGCTTTAGTCACGCATGAATTTTAATGACTTAGGTTCATCAAATATAAACCAAGGGCATCCAACACTTGCTGCACCAGTAGCCATCATTGCAATAGCGGCAACTAAATAAGCAATTTTTCTTTTCATAAAAGCCTCCTTTAATATATTTTAAATACTTAATGTATTTAATCAGATTTATAATTTTTATAATTATTATAAGGTTGCTTAAACAACATATATACAAGTGGATTAATAACTATAGCCTGCAATATCAAAGCAGAAATAAGAACTGGACTAATCCAAGAATTAAAATAAATAATACTGAAAATAGCATATATTATTCCAATAATAATGGTTATCACTTTTCTAATAATCCTTTTTTTCTTATTAGGGAGTGGTCTTTTAACTGTATCAGCAGGTGCAAATAATAAATAACTAATAATACATAAACAACTAATAACTATATAAACCCCTCTAGAAAGTTCCAAATTAATAAAAAGTAGTGGGATAAGTAGAAAACAAAGAGAAGAAAAGATCAAACACTGATAACTTTTTTCTGCATGAAAACCAAAGCCAGTATAACGAATTACATTAAAGAAGAATAATAGAGCTATCAATTCTAAAACAATTCCCAAGCACATGGCAGCAATAAATATAAAAATTAGCTTAGTAAACGTTAGATAAACGCCCTCAATACCATATTCAAGCTTCTCTATTTCGTAATCAGAATACGTATTGTATTTCTTCAGGAAAGCTATGGTATTATTCATAAATTTTGCTTTCATACCATCACCAATTTTAATTATAGTCAAATAAATATAATTGAAATAAATAATCCTTAAATAGTAATTTTGCTATTTAAAAATGTCATATTTTATCAAAAAATGTCGAAAAAATACCAAAAATTCCATTAAAAATACCACTTAAGGAAAAATTATAAAATGCAAATCGTTTTTGCTAAAATTAAATTACCAAGAAGAGATAAGAACTTGGTAGAATGTGAGGTGCTAGTGGTATGATGATTGGACGCGTTAAATGGTTCAATAATGAAAAGGGTTATGGTTTTATCGAATTCAAAGAGAATGAAGATATTTTTGTACACTATTCAGCAATTGAATTAGATGGATACAAGACTTTATCAGAAGACCAACTTGTTGAGTTTAAATTAGTTGAAACAAGCAAGGGCTATCAAGCTATAAATGTCAAATTAGTCAAAGAAACTACTGATATAAAATAGTAGTTTTTTTTAATCAAATGTGCTATACTTAAAGTACAAAGGAGGAATAATATGGAATTTATAATTCGCGGTGATAAGCTAAAAATAACTTCTGCTATGAACGACTATATTGAAGAAAAGTTAGGAAAATTAGAAAAGTATCTAAAAGACAGCGAAAATGTTCGCGTAAACGTTATAGTAAAAGTTAAAAATCATGAACAACGAGTTGAAATCACCATCCCATTAAAAACCTACATTTTAAGATCAGAAGAAACAAAAGATGATTTTTATGCAGCTGTAGATAAAGCTGTAGATAAGTTAGAAAGACAAATAAGAAAGAATAAAACAAGAATGATGTCAAAGCAAGTTAAAACGAATATTGATTTTGACATATCAGAAATAGAAACTGAAAAAGTAGAAGATAAAAAAGTATTAAAAAGAAAAACCGTAGAAGTAAAACCTATGAATGAAGAAGAAGCAATCATTCAAATGGAATTACTTGGTCATCAATTTTATATGTACAAAGATAGTGAAACAAATAAGGTTGCTGTTGTCTATAAAAGAAATGATGAAAATTATGGAATTATAGAATCAGAATAATCACACAGGGAGTCTTTTGACTCTCTTTTTTTGCCTTGCTATTATTTAAGCAGATAAATAATAAAAAAATATTGGCCTATAAGTAGATATATCAATAAATACTTTAAATATTTGCTAATATTTGATAGAATATTATGCAGAAGGAGATGATTAAATGAATCTTTTAAAAAGATTATTCGATCACGAATATAAAGAGTTAAAAAAATTTACTGCATTAGCAGATCAAATTATGAGTTTAGATGAAAAATATTCCAAATTAACTGATACTGAGTTACAAAGTAAAACAGAAGAATTTAGAAATCGTCTAAAAAATGGAGAAACATTAGATGACATAATAGTTGAAGCCTTTGCAACCGCAAGAGAAGCTTCATTCCGTGTGATTGGTGAAAAGCATTACTATGTTCAAATTCTAGGTGGGCTTGCTATACATTACGGAAATATTGCTGAAATGAAAACTGGCGAAGGAAAGACATTAACCAGTGTTTTACCAGCATATTTAAATGCCCTAACTGGTGATGGGGTTCATATCATTACAGTAAATGAATATTTAGCAACTCGTGATGCCAACTGGATGGGAAAAATTCATGAATTTTTAGGGTTAACTGTAGGCATAAATACTAGAGATTTATCACCTAAAGAAAAGCAAGCTGCCTATAATTGTGACATACTATATTCAACTAATAATGAAATAGGTTTTGACTATTTGCGAGATAATATGGTTGTCCACAAAGAAGAAAGAGTGCAAAGAAAACTTAATTTTGCCATCATTGATGAAGTTGACTCAGTGCTAATTGATGAAGCACGTACGCCATTAATTATTTCTGGTGGTGAAATGAAAAGCGTTAATTTATATGTTGATGCAGATAAATTTGCTAAAAGTTTAAAAGCTGAAGATGATTATATTTATGATGAAAAAACAAAAAGTGTTAATCTAACCGAATCAGGTGCCGATAAAGCAGAGAAAAAATTTAATATTTCCAACCTTTATGAAATAGATAATGCCTCATTATTACATTATATCAATCAAGCCCTAAGAGCGAATTATTCTATGAGAAAAGATGTTGATTATGTAGTTCAAGAAGGCGAAGTAATAATTGTTGATCAGTTTACTGGACGTCTAATGAAAGGAAGAGCTTATTCAGATGGTCTACATCAAGCAATTGAGGCTAAAGAAGGTGTAACGATTAATCAAGAAACAAAGACTTTAGCTACTATTACCTTCCAAAACTTATTTAGAATGTATAAAAAACTTTCAGGAATGACAGGGACAGCCAAGACAGAAGAAGAAGAATTCAGAAATATATACAATATGTATGTTATTGAAATACCTACAAACAAAGAAGTTATACGTATAGACGCCCCAGATTTAGTCTATGCTACTAAAGAAGCGAAATATAAAGCCATTGTTCAATTTGTTAAAGAAAAATATGAAAAAGGGCAACCGGTTTTAATTGGCACAATAGCAATTGAAACAAGTGAATTAATTAGTAATTTATTAAAGCAAGCAAAAATCCCACACGAAGTATTAAATGCTAAAAATCATGCACGCGAAGCAGAAATAATTTCTAAGATAGGATTACAAAAGTCTGTAACTATTGCAACCAATATGGCTGGACGTGGTACCGATATTAAATTATCTGATGAAATTAGAAAGCTAGGTGGTTTATGTGTAGTTGGTACTGAAAGACATGAATCCCGCCGTATTGATAATCAGTTAAGAGGACGTTCTGGACGACAAGGGGACCCTGGCTATACCCAATTTTTTGTATCAATGAAAGACGATTTAATGGTTAGATTTGGCTCTGATAGAATCGGAGAAATGATGAGTAACATGGGTTTAGGAGATCAGGCTATTCAAAGTAAAACTTTCACAAAATCAATTAGTACCGCCCAAAAAAGAGTTGAAGGAAATAACTTTGATATTCGTAAACAATTACTTCAATATGATGATGTTATGAATAACCAAAGAGAAATTATTTACGAAAAAAGAAACAAGATATTAGATAGTGATTCCATTCATGAAATGGTATTAACCACATTTAGACATCATGTAGAAGATTTAGTAAATTCTCACATCCCACCGGAAGGATATTTAACTGAAAAAGATTACTCTGAAATTATGGAATTTGCAAATGAAAATTTATTAAAACAAGATATAACAAAGAAATCAATAGATAGTCTACAACCAGAAGAATTAATTGATAAATTAGCAAAATTAGTTATTGAAGAATATGAAGAAAAACTAAAACCAATTCCAGAAGAAGTAACTTCTGAATTTGAAAAAGTTATTACCCTACAAGTACTAGATAAATATTGGACAGAACACATCAATACAATGTCACATTTAAGAGAAGGAATTCATTTAAGAGGCTATGCCCAAGAAGATCCACTACGCGCTTATACCATGGAAGGCTTTGAATTATTTGACGGAATGCTTCAAAACATTGACAAAGATATTTCAATTTTCTTACTAAAAGCAGAAATAAGACAAAATATTGAGAGAAAAGTTGTTAGTAAAAAACAAATTACCAATGAAAGAGAAGAAGGGGTAAAACAAGCCCCAAAAAGGACTCAAAAAATAGGTAGAAATGATCCATGCCCATGTGGTAGCGGGAAAAAGTACAAACAATGTTGTGGAAAGTAGTAAAAGCCCAGTAATTACGGGCTTTTTTCATGCTCCGAATACTTCAGAATATGCTTTAGATACCTTTTTGGATACCTTCTCGAGAGTATCTAAAAGGTATCTAGATACCCTTTTGAGTGGTAAATTCGCGATTTTTTAGCAAGAACTTAAAACGATGTTTTCCCCTTATTTATAAGGAATTGTTAGCAATTTTACTTAGTTGGAATATAAAATTGTGTCCATTGTCAAAGTGGCTTGGAGCATAATAATTTAATTAATTACAAATAATAATAATTGCAAAAAAGATATCAAAAAAAATCAATATATGGTATAATTGTTATGATAGAAAGGAGTATATGATATGGAAGGTAAATCAAAAAAAACAGGATTAATTATTGTGCTAGTTATTTTCATTATGATTTCATTGGGATTAGGAGGATTTATTGTATATGATAAATTAATAAACAATGATACAGAAAGTACTAAAATCACAGAAAAAGAATCTAATGAACAAACTATAACAACAGATAATGAAAAAACTACTAAAAAAGACGCATATCAAGTATTAGAGTTAGCGCCAGTAGGAGGAACTGCTGTAGTTTATAATGGTGAAGTATATGTAAATGTTTATGATTCAACACCAAATATTGATAATATATATGGTAATGGAAAGTATCAAACATTAATAAATACTAGAAACAATTATAAAGAATATAATTTTGGTGAGTTAATGGTAACTACAAAATATATTAATGTTGGTGGTTCAGGAAAATGGTTAAAATTAAACACATCAAATGTTAAATCAATATATAACAATGAATATGGTCAAGCACTTTCAAGTACAAATCCAAAATATGGTATAGTAATGATTAATTCTGATAGTACAGTTTCTTATATTAGTACAAAAGATTTAATAGAAGGCAATGTTAATACAACTAAATTAGATACAACAGATATTTCAAATGTTGCAACTGAAGATAATGGTGGTTATACAACTTATCTTATAAAATCAGACGGAACTAAGATAGATGTTAATACTTTAATTAAGTAAAGACATTTGTCTTTTTT
>JAQXOT010000010.1 GCA_029099845.1 bacterium | reverse complement strand
TAAGGCGTGGGTCTGCAACACCCTGATCACCGGTTCAAATCCGGTAGGCCCCTCCATTTACTTGCGAATGTGGTTTAATGGTTAGAATACGGCCTTGCCAAGGCTGTGATGGGGGTTCGATTCCCCTCGTTCGCTCCATTAAGAATTATAGAGTTTAGTTTTACTAAACTCTTTTTTATATTTCTAAGTTTAAATATTTAAATTTAAATAAATTATGAAAAAACAATAAAAAAAGATGATTTTGAGTTATAACACTTATTATCATCTTATTTTATATACGATATTTTGAATTTATGAATTTCTAATTGTTTATCTGATTTATCATATTTCATTGCATATATTTCATAATCGCCTGAGATATCAGGTAAAATATTATATTGATTAGTTGTATTGTTATAAATAGAATAATAGGCATCATCATCAGATCTAAGTTGTGATGGAATAAATGTTTTTAATTCAGATTTTATTTCCTTGCTTAATACCCAATTTTCACTAGTTTCAATACTTTCTACTAATTTTGTTACATCTTCTTTATCATAATAAGCATTAATTATTGTATATTCTGTTTTATCTTCATCAAAATAAGTTCCCCAATCTTGAATTTCAAGAGTACCATTACTTGGAAGGTTAGCATCAATTATCTCTTTATATTGATTTATTTTATTATAATCTTCTGAGAATGTTGGAAACATACAGAAAGCTCCATAAATTAATAACAAGAAACCAATTATGAATCCAGCAACAATATTTTTAGTACATTTAAATCCAGCGTTTTTATATTTAAATCCTAAAACAATAGATAAAATTGGAATTGGTAACCAATACCAGAATACCCACATATTTTTAGTAAAATTAAATCCATGTTGAGGTATTGCTTTATCAACTAACGCTACTGAATATAAAGCACCCCATAAGCTTGCGATTGTTATTATAAATAATATTATCATTCCGTTTTTTATAAAATTTGGATGATGATACTTTTTTATACCTTTAAAATTTGAATTATCTCCAATGTAATTTTCTAAGTTATTAAATGACTTTCTAATAAAACTTATTAATTCTAAATCACATCTATTTTTTTGCATAATTATAACTGTATTTTGTTTTGGGTATTCAAGATAGAAATTAGTATCATTTTCAACACATCTACTTATTTCTGAATATTTAATTGTAAGTGTAATTGTTTCTCCTTTTCTGATGAAGTGGTCATCGTAGAATTCCATTTCAAATTTCGTATCAATGACTCCTTGTTTTTTTCTTGCATTGAATACTTGTTCGGAATAATGTTCTAGTCTTACTTTATAAAGTATCATTACAAATATTTGATAAATGGCAAAAAATACTAATGTACCAACAAGACTTTTTGAAGTTATAGCTATAATTGCTGAAAAAATTAAATTTAAGATTAATCCTCTAATTACAAATACCCAATACATTCTTTTAGGAAAGTATTTTGCCATCTTTTTATACTCATATCCATCAAGTATACTTTCACAACTATATAAATATTTTCCATCAGATTTTTTCTTCTTTTCTTTTTTTACTTCTTGTGTTGCTTCTTCTTCAACTTTAGCAACTATTTTATCATCATCTTTTGTTATATATTGGACTTCCTCGACAATTTTTGTCTTCGGTTTGTTTTTTCTAACCTCATTAACAATTAATGTAATAATAAAAGATATAGTAAACCATAAAATTATTGTTATAATAGTTTCTTCAAAAAACTCTGACCAAGTAGTAAATGTTCCATCATCATTAGGAACATCCATAACCCATAATGATAGCAATGTCCAACAAATTGAAGGAATACCAAATAATTTTAGAAAGAAACTACTTTTTAAAAGACTTTGCTTTTTTTCTTTTTCCTTACTCAATTTAAACACCTCACAATAAACAAGTAATATATCTAATAATAATTATACCATAAATATGATAAATCTTTCTTGATAAGGTTTTATATTTTGAAAAAATTTGTTATAATTAGAATAGATTTCGTATCATTCAATAGAATGATACTTTTTTTGTTAGGAGGTCAAATGGAACAAGTAAAATTTTATTCCAAAGAAGATATGGCGAGCGGATATAATTTATCGAAAGCAGAAAAGATTATTGATAGTTTTGATGAGCAAAAAGAATATAATGAAATAAATGAATTGATTGAGTTTTATAATATTATAAAATATATTGATAATGAAGTTTTTCTTAAAAAATGGGATGAGAAATATATTCAAATGGCAAAAGGTAAAATTAAAAAAATGAAAACAAAGGTTTTTAAATGGTTCAATACAAATATTAATAACGATACAATAATTGAAGAATATGAGAAATTAACTAGAAATTACAAAGATGATTTCTTTGAAATTATTAATAATATAATTGAAAATATTAATATAGAAGATAGTACTATTAAGGACTTACTTAATAAATATCCATATCATATTTATGATATACTTGAAAACAAAAAAATTGTAAGTAAATATGATAGTGTCATCAGTGAACATATGAATTCCGATGTTGAAAATAGTACCAGAATTTTTGCAGATGTTTATTTAATAAAAGACTCTAGAAGAAAACTATATCTTCCTGTTTCGCTTACTAAAGATGAAAAAGAAGAAATAATTAAAAAATACCTAGATTTACCACATCCAAATATTAATTATCTTAGATTATTTATAAATACACCTGAGCTACCTGAGTTTGGATTAAGTCCAAGAACAAAACTTTTAATTAAAAATGAAATTGAAAAACAAGAAGATGAATTGTTTTCTAAATCTGGAACTAAATTATCAACTGAATTTCTAGTAAGGATTGTTCCTAATTTAGGTGAATGTAAACAAGAGATTTTTAATGATAGAAAATGGGATTTATCATATAGTTTAGACTGGATTAAAGAGAATAAAGATTATCCGACATTATTAAATAATTTTATTTATCTTTTTGGATTTGTAGATAACCAAATGAGATGGGTAAATACAGCAAAAAAAAGTCATTTAGGAGTATTCGAAGGACATCTCACAATGCATGCTAAAGATGACTATGTTGGTGGTTATGCATTTCAATCTTTAAATGCAATTGCTGATATGCAAGTAAGAGCTTACTACGATACATTAAAAAAAGTGAATATACGATTAGAAGAAATAATTGAATGGTTCTTTAACGAATATTTAAAAGATGAATTTGGTATAAAAGATTTTAGAGCAAGTATGTCATCAAATGAAACTAGTTACTTAGAAAAGTGTAGGTATACACTTCCAGAAATAGAAGGTGTATTAAAAAAATACAATTATTATATAGAAGATGGATATATTAATCATGAATTAGTAGATATGACATCAACACCTATACCATTTATCAATGTAAAAAGCATATTAAATAATAAGTATTTATATCCAAATCAAAAGAATGATGACTACATATTGATTGACTATGCCTTATTTTCCGATCAATGTATGCTTAAATATGTAGAAAGAATCAAACAAAGTTATTCTTGTTTTTATGAACTATTAAAAAAAGAAGAAATTAAATTATCTGATATAGACGAATTTGATATGTCTTTAATAGAAAAATTAAAGCAATACAATTTGATTACAATTAACGCTGATGAGTCAATAACAATATCAGATAGAATAAAAGTAGGAATATTAAAAGATTTGCATGAAAATGAGTTTATTTCATTTTGGAAGTATCCTAAAATTTTTAGAGATACTATGATAGAACTTGTAAATAATGAGTTAGTCTTTTTTGAAAGTTCTCTTCTATCCAAAACAGAAGTTGCTTATTTGAATTATTATTTAAATAGAAAAGAATTTATTAATTCATTAGATTTAAGAAATAAATATGACCATGGAACAAAATCATCTGGAAATGAACAAGAGCATTACCAAAACTATATGATTATACTAAGATTATTTATTTTAATAATAATAAAAATAAATGATGAATTGTGTGTATTAGATAGTGAAGATTATAAAAGTTCGCAAAATTAATAAAAAATTAGAAAAATATGTTATAATAGTCATAGATGGATGATTTATATATCTAAATCTTCGGAGAAAAAGTTGTGTACTTATTCAACTACTGCTCCATAGTGAAGTCTGTTCGAACTATTCGAACATTTATATATATAAAAATCAATCGAAAGATTGGTTTTTATTTGAATTTTATAGTAATTTTAGAGATTATATAAGGGTAAGGATTTTACTCTTAACATTTATTTCATAAAAAACTCATAAACTAATAAAGCTTATGAGTTTTTTATAAATTTAAATTATTTTTAAATATTACTTTTAGGAAAATACTTATATTAAATATTTTTCTTTTTGTAATTTGTATAGACTATTAGATAAATAAGATTACAAGTTAAGCCAATGACACCAGAAGTTATTCCTAAATTAATTAAGAGACTGTAATCAAAAATATTTTTATTAGTTAAGTATAAAAAGCCTTCAAAAATTGCGGTACCAAAGCTTAAAATAATTGTTATTATGCCAATAGCTAATACAATGAACATGGCTTTACCAAGGGTTGTTTTTAAAAATTTTTGTTCTAGTTTGTTTTCTTTTTTATTAGTTTTTGTTTTCTTTTTCATATTTATTCCTTTCTATTTGTTTATTTATTTTATATATAGCATAGATATTTAATAAATTTAATATTTTGTAAGTTTTTTTTGGTTAATTTACATATTTTTACCATTAAATTTATAAAAATACTTTAATTTTGTTTTGAATTTATAGTTTTTAGTTAGTTTTACTTATCTAGTTATTTTAACTAGTTTTTAGTTAGTTACTATGATATATTTATGATGGTGATATCAGTTGAAATATAGTAGTGATAAACAAATTAGAGTTAAAATTTTTATTTATATGATAGTTATTTTGGTAATTGTAAGTAGTTGTGTTTTTTTCTTTTTATTTTCTGATAAAGTTTTTTTAATGAATTATGAAGATGATATTGTTAGTTTTAAGTATTATAATAATTATAAAGTTAAAAAGGGGGATAATGGTTTTATAATTACTTCTAAGGATGGAGTAGCAGATATTATTGTTAATTTTAATTTTAGTGATACTATTTATACTAGTTCTTTATATAGAGATGTTTCTTCTAAAGTTAGTAGTGAAATGATTGATTCTAATTTATATAAATTAGTTAGTGATAATTGCGTTGATCATATGTGTACTAGTGTTTATGAGGATGATAAAAAGAAGGTTTCTATAGTGGTTGAATTTAGAGAAAAGATAATGGTAGTTTATAAGTTTAGTATTGTTAAGGAAGAATTTGATAAGTATGAAGATGGTTTTTCTGTTATTGTTAATTCTTTAGTAATAGAGTCTGATGCAGATTAAAATTATTTTTTGGGTTGTTATATAAGATTTCTTAATTTTTGGCAGTGGTTTTTGTAGGCTAGGTTAGTGTAAACTTGACATTTTTTTGGCTTTATGGTATAATTTGCCGTGTAATTAAGGGGTGAGGAGAATTATGTTGGGAGATGTTCCTATTTTTGGTAGCTTTAGTTGTACTGTTGATGAAAAAGGGAGAATCTTTTTACCTAGCATGACTAAGGCAACAAAGGGAGATTCTATTATTTTGAGTAGAAGTAATGTGGGAAGTGAGGTATTTGATGCTTTTCCATTACAAATTTTTAATGCTAGAATTGAGTCTTTAGATAAAATAATTTATACATCATTTGATGATGAGCGTATTAAACGAGCAATGGATTTAAAGAAGGAGCTTTGTTCCCTTGCTTTAATTAATGCTTCAGTTGATTCACAAAGACGGGTATTGGTAAGCCCTTCTATATTTTCAGTATTAGGCTATAATCCAGCAAAACTTTATTGTTTGGGTGAGGGTAGTTCTTTTAAAATTTTTACTAACGAAGAAGGTTATGAGAAGTATACTGGATACGCATTTTGTAAAAGTAGGGGGAATAGTCATGAATAAAGAGTATTTATTGGAATTAAAAAAATGTTTGGATAATAAAAAGAAATATACGCAATATATTGGTAATGAAGGGCCACTTTATGATCAAATGACTGAAAGTGAAATTTTAGAGCTTAGTGATTCTAAAGGGGCTGTTGAAAATGCTTTGGAAATTATGAAAGAAATGATTATTGAATTGTCTCATTCTGATACTTCTTATAGTGGAGTTGCGGTTTGTCCAGCTTTTTCAGTGTTTGTAGATAACAGTTTTGTAAATGATGCAGGTGAAATAACCTCAGAAAATGCTATTTTAGATGATTATGTTGGAATTTCTTTTTCAACGGGATATGTTTATTCTGGAAAAAGAGGAGAGGTTTTTTCTTTAGATACTATTTCTGATAATCAATGTATTGTTTATGGAAAATTTAGTGATTTTGTTGTTTTGCTTAATGAATGTGGTTTTGAATTAAAAGATATTTCAAGCTTTTCAGATATTAAAGAAAAAATTTGTAGAGGGTTTAGTCCGGTTGGAAAAATAGAAGTAGATTTTGAAAAAAGAAAATCATATACAAAAAAATAAGATATAGTAGAATATAGATGTATATATTCTGCTTTTTCTTTTTATTTGTTTCCTTTTACTTTCTTCTTTTTTTTATTTATGATATAACTTTATTATGGAGTGATTGGTATGCAGATTAAGATAAACAATGTTAACATTAATTACATACAATATGGTGAGGGTAGAGATGTATTACTTTTACATGGCTGGGGTCAGAATATTTTTATGATGAAGCCACTTGGTGATAATTTATGTGATAAATTTAG
The DNA here is from genome assembly GCA_029099845.1 of bacterium. Classification (GTDB taxonomy): domain Bacteria; phylum Bacillota_I; class Bacilli_A; order RF39; family UBA660; genus CAG-877. The sequence continues at coordinate 16,343 of JAQXOT010000010.1, read as the reverse complement.
AATTACAATACTTGATTTCCCTGGCTTTGGTGAAAGTGATGAACCTAGTGTTGCTTGGACAATTGGGGATTATTCTGATATGTTAGAGACGTTTGTTAAAGAGTTAAATATTAAAAAGCCGATTGTTGTTGGTCATTCTTTTGGTGGACGAGTAGCTATTCGCTATTCAGCAAATAATCCAATAGAAAAGTTAGTTCTTTTTGGTAGCCCGTGCATTAGAAAAGAACAGAAGTTATCATTAACGACAAGAATATTAAAAAAATTAAAGACTTTACCTGGACTTGATAAGCTTGGAGAAAAAATGAAAAAATATATTGGTTCTAGGGATTATAAAGCTGCCAGTCCTATTATGAGACAAACGTTAGTAAACGTTGTAAATGAAGATTTATTAGATTATGCAAAAAAAATTGAAGAACCTACATTATTAATTTGGGGAGAAAATGATACTGAGGCCTTGATTGATGATGCCCGATTGTTGGAAAAAATAATGGTTGATGCTGCTTTGATAGTTTTACCAGGAACGCATTATGCATATTTAGAAAATTTAGGTCAAGTTGTTAATATACTTAGAAACTTTTTTTAGGAGGTATTTATGTTTTTAAATATTATACTTATTTTAACTTTTGCGTTTGCTATAACATTTAAATCAAAAAGATTTTTACATATGTTACAGCAAAACTTGTATAATGAAAACAATCGATATTTAAAATGGTTGTTTAAAAATATTAAGCAGTGTTTTGATATTGATATTTTTATAGTAGCTATTGCATTAATTGGAGCATTAGTAACATTTGATTTAGATAATTTTTCTTTACTTATTAGTTTTACGTTGATAGTTTTAAATATTATTTTGGGATTAAATTGGAATAGTAAAATTAAAAATGATCAAAATAAAAAGCCTTTGGTTATAACTAAAAGAGTTAAAAGATTAATTATGACGTTAATAATTTTATATTTTATACCAGTTATTTTAGGAATAATTAATTATTGTAATCAACAATTTGTTTGGGTTATGATTTTTACTTTGAGTTTTATGTTATTATTAAATCCATTTGTTGTATTTATTGCTAATATAGTTAATTATCCGCTTGAAAGAGGTGTATATCATTATTATAAAAGTAAGGCACAGAATAAGTTAAAAAGTATGCCTAATTTGAAAATTATTGGGATTACTGGTAGTTATGGTAAAACTAGTTCAAAAAATATTTTAAGTGATATTTTAAATGTTAGATATAATGCTTTACCTACACCTAAAAATTTAAATACTTATAATGGTTTAATAATGACAGTTAATAATAATTTGGATAAATTTACAGATATTTTTATTGCTGAAATGGGTGCTTATGTTAAGGGTGAAATTAAAGGACTTTGTGATTTAGTTAAACCGAAGTATGGTATTTTAACAACGATTGGGACAGCACATTTGGAATCTTTTGGTAGTGAAGAAAATATCATTTCAGGTAAATTTGAACTTATTGAGTCTTTACCACAAGATGGTTTTGCAATACTTAATGGTGATGATTCAAAACAGGTTAATTATAAATTAAAAAATAAGGTAAAAACTATTTGGATTGGTATTGATAATAAAGATGCTTCAGTAAGAGCAAGTAATATTAGATGTTCTTCTAAGGGAACTAAATTTGATCTTATTTTAAAAGATAGTAAAGAAGTTTATGAATTTGAAACAAAATTACTTGGTAAACATAATGTTTATAATATTTTAGCGGGAATTGCTTGTGGTATTGAATTTGGAATTACAATTTCGGAATTGCAGTCAGCAGTTAAAATGGTTAGGCCCGTTGAGCATCGTTTGGAATTAAAGAAATTGGGATTATTTTATCAGATTGATGATGCTTATAATTCTAATCCAGTGGGAGCAAAAAATGCTTGTGAAGTTTTAGGAATGATGCAAGGACTTAAAGTTGTTGTAACGCCAGGAATGATTGAACTTGGGGAAAAAGAGGCTTTTTATAATAAAGAATTTGGTAAACAAATTGCTAAAGTTTCTGATTATGCTGTTTTAATTGGTGAAAGAAGAACTAGACCTATTTATGATGGGTTGATAGCTGAGGGGTTTGACAAAGAGAAAATCATAGTGTTTAATGATGTTAGAGAAGCATATGCTTTTATTAATAGTTTAAGTGATGGTAAAAAAGAAGTTTTTGCTTTATTTGAAAATGATTTACCTGATACATATAATGAATAGGGAGGATTTTGTATGAAAATTAAGTTGGGTGTAATTTTTGGTGGAGAAACGGTTGAACATGAGGTAAGTATTATTTCAGCAATTCAAGCGATGAATAAAATCGATCAGGAGAAATATGAAATTATACCTATATATATTACTAAAGATAGAGAATGGTATACGGGAGATATGTTAAAGGATATTGAGTTTTATCAGGATTTATCTTTAATTAAGAGATATGCGCATAATGTAGTTTTGTATTGCCGTGATGGTAGATTTGTTTTACAAAAGAAGAGGGGATTATTTAAATCAATAGTTAAAGAAATTGATATTGCTTTTCCAATTGTACATGGTACTAATGTAGAAGATGGTGTATTACAGGGATATTTACAATCTATTGGTATACCATTTGTTGGAGGCGACGTTTATGCTTCTGTTGTTGGTCAAGATAAGGCTTTTATGAAAGATATTTGGCGTGAGGCTGAGCTGCCAATGACTAAATATGTTTGGTTTTATGATGCAGATTATAAACGTGATAGTGAAGAAATTGTAAAAATGGTTTCTAAATTAAAGTATCCGGTAATTGTAAAACCAGCTACAACTGGTTCTAGTGTTGGTATTAATGTATGCGATTCTGAAGATGATTTGAGGGAAGCAATTGATGAGGCTATTCAGTATGATTCTAAGATTGTTGTTGAGGAAGTTGTTAAAAATCTAAAAGAAGTTAATATCGCTGTTATGGGTAATTATGAACGACAAAAGGTTAGTGAAATTGAAGAAGTATTATCTGGTAATAAATTCTTGACTTTTAATGATAAATACGTTGGTGGTGGAAAAGGAAAATTTGGTTGTAAGAATTCTGCTAAAACATCTAAGGGAATGGCTTCAGCTAATAGAAAGTTGCCAGCTGATTTGAATGAGGAAGTGTGTAAACAAGTTGAAAGTATTGCAATTAAAGCATTTAAAGTTTTGGGCTCTTCTGGTAATTGTAGAATAGATTTCTTGATTGATGATAAGGAAAATAAGGTATATATTAATGAAATTAATTCAATCCCAGGTAGTTTAGCTTTCTATTTATGGGATGCTAAGGGAATTGATTTTACTTCTGTTTTAGATGAGATGATTAGTATTGGAATAAAGGACTATAAAAAACGCATTAGTAAGACACATTCGTTTGATTCAAATATTTTACAGGGCTTTGCTGCTAATGGAGGAATTAAAGGAATGAAAGGAGTGAAGGGAAAGCTAAGGTAGGTTTTCCTTTTTTTGATGAATAAGATTTTATTATTGATTAGAAAAGAAAATAGTGAATATGCTAATAATAAATATATTGAATCAATAGAGAGATTTGGTAGTAGGGCAATATTAGTTTATGACTATTATAGTGAAGATGAGTGTTTAAAAGTTTTAAAAGATGTTGCTGGAATTTTACTACCTGGTGGTGATTGTGTTGGGAGACTTGACTTTTTTTTAATCAAGTATGCTTTAGATAATAACTTAAGGTTACTTGGAATATGTCAAGGAATGCAGTCTATGGCTTTATTTGCTAGTGATGATAGTTTGGTTGAAATAGGAAATTTGCAACATAAAGCAGAAGAAGGGTATGCTCATAGCGTTATATTGAGTTCTAGTAAACTTAAAGATATTTATGGGCGTGAACAAATTATGGTTAATTCTCATCATAAACAAACGGTATTAAAGAGTTATTCTTTTTTAGTGGTAGGAAGGTCTAATGATGGTTTAATTGAGGCAATAGAAAGTAGTAGTGATGTTTTTCAAATAGGTGTGCAATGGCATCCGGAAAGAATGATTGAGTATGATGAGGATAGTTTGAAGTTATTAAAGAAATTTGTACTTGGAAGATAATAAGCAATAAAAAAACTACATTTTTATTTGAACTGAAATGTAGTTTTTTAACGGGTAATTTTTTCTGCTTGTTTAGCTAGTGTTAATACTTTGCCATTTGTTATAGCGGTATCTTCTCTTATTAGTATTTCTGTTATTGTTGGTTCAACATCTATTTCTGCTTTTTCACTTAATCTTTTTATTTGCTTTATATCATTTAAATCATAAGAAGCAATTGGTTCTATGGAAGTACATTTAAGGCCATTTATAGCAAAGAAACCAAAGTTTGGCCAAGTATTTTCTATTAGAGATCTGATTGAGTTTTTTTCTAGTTGGCTTTTTTCAACTTGCATTAAAATTTCTTTAGCAATATGTAATTGTTGTATTTTTTCTTCTGTTGTTGTGCCTAGATGAAACAATCCTGATTAATTGTAAATCCTGATTGTAGCTTAAACCGGTTAGTATTTTTAATACTTCTTCTCTTGGATTATAGTAAAGATTGTAAATCGTTCGATCATTATTTCTTTCGGTTTTATAATATCCTGTGAAATTTGTACTGATGTTTGTTTTATGTGATTCATTTAGAGAAAAGTAGCCCATAGAAGAGTAGGTACTATAATCTTTTAAGTCTTTTATTATTTGCTGATATACCTCTTCATCAGTTATTTGAAGAAAATTTTTGGATATTATATTTGGGTGTTCTTCATCAACTATCCATATAGGGCTATTATGCATTTTTTTCATATTATTCTTCCTTATTTCTTTCTTTTTTTGTTAGTATAACATAAAGTGTTTGTTTTTAAAATAAAAAAATAAAAACGACCTTAAGTCGTTTGATTTTAAAATGGTGGGGTGTTAGGGATTCGAACCCTAGACCCACTGATTAAGAGTCAGTTGCTCTACCAACTGAGCTAACACCCCATTTGTGAATTGCATAATTTATTTTATACTATAATTTAAATGTTTGCAAGTACTTTTTGCTTTTTTTGATAAAAATGGCTCTTTTTATTTTTTAGTAGGGAAGATATATTTAATGAAAATTTTTATTAAAGAGAATAAAATTAATATTTAAGAAAAAAAATTAAAAAAGTACTTGACTAAAATTGATAATTTATAGTATTCTATATTTGCGATTGCGAAATGAATAAAAAAAACGAATATGAGTATTGCAAAATTTGTTTCAATATTGTATACTGAATAAGTAGCTTGTGATGGACCTGTAGCTCAGTTGGTTAGAGCACACGCTTGATAAGCGTGGGGTCACAGGTTCAAGTCCTGTCAGGTCCACCAATGCGCCTCAATAGCTCAGTCGGTTAGAGCACTTGACTGTTAATCAAGGGGTCCTAGGTTCAAGTCCTAGTTGGGGCGCCATTTTTTATGGCCAGTTGGTGAAGTGGCTTAACACACTGCCCTTTCACGGCAGCATTCACGGATTCGAATTCCGTACTGGTCACCATTTGTTATTTAGCTTAGGGGAACCTAAGTTTTTATTTTTCTATAATTTATTTAAAATTATTAGTTGACTTTATTTTAAATATAATGTAACATTGTATTTGCGGATGCAGAAGAGTTGGAGTAGTACTCAAGAGGCTGAAGAGGCGCCCCTGCTAAGGGTGTAGGTCGGGCAACTGGCGCGCGAGTTCAAATCTCGCCTACTCCGCCATTAAAAAGTGAAAGTCTTAATTTTCTTTTATGAAAGTTAAGGCTTTTTTTATGGCTTTTGAAAATTAATAGTTATTAGATTTTAAGAAGTAGAGTATTTTACTTGCTACTTTTTGATGCCAAAAAGTAAATACCTGATAGTTTTTAATCTTTTATTTATTATTAAAAATAAAATGATTAAGGTCTTTTAACTAGCATTAATTGAAAAATAGAATTAATCTAAAAATGTAATTTATTTTTTATAAAAAATTTGTTTTTAAGTTTTTTTGCTTTTTCATACAAATGAACTAGTTTTTATTTGTTTGTTTTGATATACTTTTAGTAGGAGTGTTGATAGGATGAACAAATTACTAAAAACTTTTTTTAGAGATTTTAATAAAATTAATAATTATTACAACTATTTAATTGAAAAGACTAAAAAGTTAGAGTATGTAGGTATTACTAATGAGTGGCTTATTGATAATTTTTACTTATTAGTTGAACATAAAACAGATATTGTTAATGAAAAGAAAATTATTGCTAAGCGTTTAAAAAAATCAGAGGCTTTATATTATTGCTTAAAAGAGGTTACTGAAAAGAATAATTATAGTGTTGGATTTAAATGTTTAGTAACAGAATTAAAACAGTATCAGAAAAATACTGGCAACTATTTTTCTTATCAAGAGATTGCTAATATACGGAATATTTTAGTATTTATTTATACTAATCGTTTAGTTAAGTTATGTGATTTAGAATTAGAAAAGTTATTGTCTAGTGATAAGATAAAGAAAATATTAACTAATTCTTTAGATAAAGAAATTCAATTAAAAGATTTTATTGATGATTCTTTTGATGTTGAAAATAATCATCATTATATTTATGAATTAAATGCACAATTAAAAGAATTGGGTTCAAAAAGTAATGGATTATTTAAAGAATTAAATGAGTATTTAAAAGAAAAACAAGTCAGCTTAAAGGAAATTATAAATGATGAACATCAAGCAAGAATTGAAAATGATTTATTAATATCAAATATATTTAATGATTTAAGAAGCTTTTTTGAGCTTTCAGTAGAAGATTTGTATGAAAAAGTTTCAAAAGCTGAAAGAATACTTTTAAATGATAAAATTTATGCACAAATGACTGTAGAGTCTAAAGATTTGTATCGAAGACAAATTGAAAAGTTAGCTAAAAAAAATCATTGTACAGAGCTTGAGTATTTAAATCGCTTATTGGATAAAACTAGTTTTGATGATTATCATATTGGTTTTCAATTATTTAAAAATAAAAATAAAAGTATTTGGGTGGCTTTTTATATTTTAGCTATTTGCTTAGTAACTTTTGGGGTTAGTTTTTGGTTATCAAGCTATTTTATTAAATTTAGACTATTAGGTTTTTTGATTTTATTGATACCTGTTAGTCAATTATTTATTCAATTATTTAATCAAATATTGATTAAAATTGTTCCAACTAATCCTTTACCAAAACTAGATTATTCTAAGGGAATACCTGAGGAATCTGCAACTATGGTGGTTATTCCAACTATTGTTGGGGATAAAAAGAAAATTAAAGAAATGTTTGATATCTTAGAGACATTTTATTTGATAAATAAGACTGAAAATTTGTACTTTACTTTATTAGGTGATGTAAAGGCAGCTAAAGAGAAGGTTATGCCTTATGATAAGGAACTTTCAGAGTATGGTTGTTTTCTTGCTTCAGAGTTAAATAAGAAATATAAGAAAGATTTATTCTATTTTATTTATCGCAAGAGAATTTGGGATCCTAAAGAAGATACTTATTTAGGATATGAACGAAAAAGAGGGGCAATATTACAATTTAATAAGATATTGTTGCATGATGCTAATAAAGCTTTTCTTGATAAATATTTTAATGTTAATATGTTAGAAAATAATACTCTTAACATTAAGTATGTTATTACTTTGGATACTGATACAAGGCTTGTTTTAAATACAGCATTAAATTTAGTTGGGGCTATGGCCCATCCTTTAAATAGACCAGTTCTTAATAAAGAGGGAACGAAAGTAATTAGAGGATATGGTTTGATGCAACCTAGAGTTAGTGTTGATATTGAGGCAACAAATAAGAGCTTATATAGTCAAATATTTGCAGGAATAGGTGGATTTGATACTTATTCGGCAATTGTTCCCAACGTTTATCAGGACTCTTTTGGAGAGGGAAGTTTTGTTGGTAAAGGAATTTATGATTTAAAAGTATTTGAAGAAGTGTTAGAAAATGCTTTTCCAGATGATCTAATTTTATCTCATGACTTATTAGAGGGAAATTATTTAAGATGTGGTTATGTTTGTGATATTGAATTAATTGATGATTTTCCTTCTAAATTTTTAACTGATATTACTCGTCATCATCGCTGGGCTAGAGGTGATGTTCAAATTATTGGCTGGTTATTTAATAAAGTTAAAAATAAGAAAGGCCAAGTTGTTAAAAATCCAATTAATTTACTTGGAAAATTTAAAATATTTGATAATATAGTTCGAATGTTTTTGTATCCAACCTTATTGTTGACGCTTATTTGTGGTATTTTCTTTAGTAAAGTTAGTCCTTTATGGTGGATTGGACTAGTTGTTTTGGAAATTGCTGTTCCTGTTGTGATTTTTTTGAGAAGTAAGATTACTAAAAGTAATGGAAAATTAAATGTATATTATAAGAATTTATTTTCTGGAGGACGAAGTGTTTTACTTAGATCTTATATTGTTTTAGCTACTATTCCATTTTATACAAAACTTTATATGGATGCTTTTTTTAGAACAATGTATCGTTTATTAATTTCACACAAGAATTTATTAAATTGGATTACAGCAGAAGAGGTAGAAAAAACAGTTAAAGGTGATTTAAAAAATTATATTAGAAACTTTATTCCTAATATAATTACTGCAGGATTATTAATAATTTTTGGATTAATATTTAAAAATATCTTTGCGTTAGTTTTAGCATTAGTATTTTTAAGTGCACCATTTATTTTGTATTATGTAAGTTTAAATATTGATCATAGTCAAATTGAATTAAAAGGTGATGAAGTTTTAGAGATTAAAGATGTAGCATTGAAAACTTGGAAATATTTTGAAGATAATTTAGTAGAAAAGTATTATTATTTAATACCAGATAATTATCAAGAAAATAGGGAACAAAAATTAGATTTAAGAACATCACCAACAGCGATAGGTTATTCACTTACTAGTGTTGTTTGTGCTTATGAACTAGAATTTATTGATGTTGATAGAGCGGTATATTTAATTGATAAGATATTGCATACTGTTGATTCTTTAGAAAAATGGAATGGTCATTTATATAACTGGTATGATATTAAGACTAAAAAAGTATTTAATCCAAGATTTGTATCAACCGTTGATTCTGGTAATTTGGCGGCAGCCCTTATTGTAGTTTTAGAGTTTTTAAAGAAAAATGGTAGTGATGAATTAATCAAGTTATGTACTAAATTGATTGATAATATGAATTTTAAAAAGTTATATACTAAGAAAAATGTATTTAGTATTGGTTATGATGAATCAGAAGAAAAATTATCAATTTATAATTATAATAAGTTTGCAAGTGAATCAAGGCTTACTGGGTATATTGCAATTTGTCTTGGTGATGTTCCTGCTAAGCATTGGTTTAGTTTAGATAAATCTTTAACAACTTATAAGGGACATAAAGGTTTAATTTCTTGGTCAGGAACTTCTTTTGAATATTATATGCCATTATTATTTATGAAGAATTATCCTAATACGTTGCTTGATGAATCTTATCGTTTTGCACATTTTTGTCAAAAAGATTATATAGAAGGTGTTTCTAGAAGCCTACCTTGGGGAATTGGTGAAAGTGCTTATGATGAATTAGATAATTCATTAAACTATAAGTATAAGGCTTTTTCAACTCCATATTTAAAAGCTAAGGAAGATAAAGAAAATAGGATAGTTTTATCGCCATATTCATCAATTATGGCAATGGAATTATTTCCAGAAGACGTTTATGAGAATATGAATAAGTTTAAAAAACTAGATATGTATGGTAAATATGGTTTTTATGAGGCTTATGATTATGATAATAAAGATGCTGTATTAGCTTATTTTGCTCATCATCAAGGGATGATTTTAGTGGCACTAACTAATTATCTTAAAAATGGAGCAATTCAAAATTATTTCCATAGTAATGTAAATATTAAGACTTTTGATATTTTATTAAAGGAAAAAGTTCAAATTAAGACTAGTATTGATATGAAAATGGCTCGTTATAAGAAATATGACTATCAAAAAGAGAAAATTGAAAATGATATTAGAGCATTTAATTATATTTCATATATGCCTGAGGTTTCTGTTTTATCAAATAAAAAGTATTGTTTATTGATGAATGATCGTGGTGATAGTTTTTCAAGATATAGAACTTTACAATTAAATAGATATCGTAAAATTACTGAGCAAGACTATGGTTTATTTATGTATATTAAGGATGTTAGTACTAATAAAGTTTGGTCTAATACTTATGCACCGGTTAATATTAAACCAGATAATTATGAAGTAGTTTTTGCATCTGATATGATTAAATATTTGCGAACAGATGGAAAAATGATGACTAAGACAGAGATTGTTGTTACTAAAGATCATCATGCAGAAATTAGAAAGATTACATTTAAAAATAATAGTGATGTAGATAAAATTTTAGAACTAACTACTTATACGGAAGTAATATTATCAGAAAATATGGATGATGTATCTCATCGAGTATTTAATAATATGTTTGTTTCTAGTGAGTATGATAGGGAGACTAACTCATTAATTATGAGACGTAAGGGTCGCGGAGAAAATGCGGTTAATAGTTATATGGTTAATCGTTTAATTATAAATAATCCAGTTGATTCTTATAGTTATGAAACAGAAAGAGTTAATTTTATTGGGCGAGGTCATACGCCAACAGATCCTGTTGCTATAAATAATACATTAACTAATTATAGTGGGGATAATTTGGATCCTGTTATGAGTTTGAGAAATAAGATTGTAGTTGAAGCAAATGGGACTACGACAGTTTATTTAATAATGGGCTTTGGAAGAAGTTTAGAGCAAATAATGGATATCGTCAAATCATATGACAGTGTAGCTGATATTGAGCGGGCATTTAGAGTTTCGGCATTAATGAATATTGTTAATACTAAGATGCTTGGAGTTAGTGGCGATGATATGAGGCTTTATAATATTATGTTAAATTACTTGTATCAAACTACTAGAATCTCTGTTAGTGAAGAAAGAATGGATTTGCTTAGAAAGAATTGCTTAGGCCAAAATGGTTTATGGAAATTTGGTATTAGTGGAGATCGACCAATTATTTTGGTAGATATTTCTGATATAAGTGATTTGCCTTTTGTTTTTGATATTTTAAAGGCTTTTGAATATTATAAAAATAATTCTATATTTGTTGATATTGTTATCATTAATAATGAAAATGAGCAATATGCTAAAATTATTAACAAGGAAATAGAAGATGAAAAATATAGAATGTATTCACTAAATAGCTTTTATCATACGCCCGGTTCAATTAATGTTATTGATGGAGCTAGTCTAACAAGGGAAGAGATAAGTTTATTTAATATTGTACCTAGGTTGAAATTTGTAATTAAGGATCATATATCTTTTAAAGAAGCAGTTGAAGAATTACAAAAAAATAATAAGATTAGTTTATATGATGAAAAAGTTTTAGAGGAAAACATACCAATTATAAATAAAGAAAAACTTGTTTATGATAATGGTTTTGGTGGTTTTAAAAATAATGGTAGAGAATATGTAATTTATAATAAAAATACACCAACTCCATGGAGTAATGTAATTGCTAATAAGAATTTTGGTACAGTTGTTACTAATAATGGGTGTGGATTTACTTATGCTTATAATTCTGGTGAGTTTAAGATTACATCTTGGAGTAATGATATTGTTGTTAATGATAAATCTGAGGGATTTAAATTTAATGATAAAATTTTTGATCCAGAAAAATGTACACACGGTTTTGGATATAGTATTTTAGAGTGTGAAAGTAAGGATTTGAAAAAAGAGGTTACTGAATTTGTTGCGGTAGATGATCCAGCAAAAATTTATTTAGTTAATTTGACAAATAAGACTAATAAGAAATTGGATTTAGACGTTAATTATTGGATTAATCCAACCTTTGGTAATTTTGAAGAAAAAACAGCTAGACATATTTTATCAGAGTTTATGGGAGAGGAAAATTATTTAAAACTACGCAATGTTTATAGTATTAATTATGGAGACGTTTGTGTTTATATGTCTTCTAGTGAAAAAATTAATTATGCGGTCAGTGATCGAATATTAGTTAAAAGTGTTGGTACAAAAATTTCTCTTGCAGCAGCAGAAGAAAAAATGCTAGTCTTTGTTTTATGTAGTAATAGAGATGAAAAAGTTGGAAGAGAGTTAGTTAAAAAGTATACTGATATTAATAATGCTAAGAGAGAACTTAAGTTAGTTAAAGCTAAGTGGGAAAAAGAATTAGGTGTTATTCAGGTTAAGAGCCCAGATAAGAGCTTTAATTATATGATTAATGGTTGGTATTTGTATCAGACTTTATCATCAAGAATTTTTGCTAAGGCAGGCTTTTATCAGGTAAGTGGAGCTTTTGGTTATCGTGATCAATTGCAAGATTCTATGAATGTTGTTTTAGTTCATCCAGATGTTACTAGAAAACAAATTTTAATTAATGCAGCTCATCAGTTTGAAGAAGGAGATGTACTACATTGGTGGCATGAGATTAATCATTTTGGATTACGTAGTCGCTATAAGGATGATTATCTATGGTTAGTTTTGGTGGTTTGTAATTATATTGAGGTAACAAATGATTATACGATTTTATCGGAATTAGTTCCTTATGTTATGGGGGATAAATTAAGCAATTATGAGCAAGAAAAAGGCATTACATTTAGATATACAGAAAATTCTGCCACTATACTTGAACACTGCTTAAAATCTTTACAATTAGCAATGTCTTCTTTAGGCAGTCACAAGATTCCATTAATGGGTGGTGGTGACTGGAATGATGGTATGAACAAGGTTGGTAGTAAAGGTAAAGGAGAAAGTGTTTGGCTAGGCTTCTTCTTATATGATATTATCGAAAAGTTTGTTAAAATGATGCATCATTATGATAAGACATTTGATGGAAGTAGTTATTTAGAATTTAATGAAAAGCTTAAGGAAAGTTTGAATAAAAAAGCCTGGGATGGAGAATACTATTTAAGAGCTTTCTTTGATAATGGTGATAAGCTTGGTAGTCATGAAAATAGTGAATGTAAAATTGATTTGATTTCTCAGAGTTTTGCAATTTTAAGTGGTGTTGCTTCTAAAGAAAGAACAACGATGGCTATTGATGCTGTTGAGGAACATTTAGTTGATAAAAATAAAAAGATTATTAAATTACTTACACCACCTTTTGAAAAATCTTTAAATAATCCTGGTTATATTATGAATTATGCTAAGGGAATTAGAGAAAATGGTGGACAATATACGCATTCTGTTGCTTGGTATATAATGGCTTTGATTAAGGCTGGGTACCATGATTTAGCTTACAAATATTATCAAATGATTAATCCAGTGGAAAGAAGTCTTGATAGTGAAGATGTCAATACTTATAAAGTAGAACCATATGTTATTGCGGCAGATATTTATTCGGCAGAAAATTATCCTGCACGTGGTGGTTGGACCTGGTATACGGGTTCTGCTGGATGGTTCTATAATGTTGGTATTAGTGAAATATTGGGTTTAAAAAAGCATGGTAATACATTAAAAATAGTATCTAGTATACCGGTAGCTTGGGATTCATTTAAAGTTGTTTATAATTATATGGAGACAGTTTATAATATTGAAGTTATTAAAGATAATAATGAAGAAATTAAAGTTGATGGTGTTATTATTAAAGGTAGCTCAATTAAATTAGCCAATGATAAGAAAGAGCATGAGGTTATTGTCCATATAAGATAAAGCGAGGATGCATAGTTAAACTTATGCATCTTTTCTTTATTTGATAAAAGTGCTATAATTTTTTTAGAATAAGGGATGTGATAAATGTGGTAAATTTTGATTTTAAAACGTATATGGATAAGTTTATCGATCAAAAAGAAATGCAAACTTTTTTAGGGAGAAAAGAAGAGGTTTATGAAAAATTTTCTAAAAGTACAATGAATGGCTGGAAAGATAAGGTCAGTGATTCTCTAATTGATGAAATATTGGAAACAAGGGATTTAATTAAGCAGAATTCTTCTTGCTTGGTTGTGATTGGAATAGGTGGCTCTTTTTTAGGAAGCTATGCTTTAAAAGAGATGTTCTCTAAATATTTTTGTGATGAATCTTTTGACGTTATTTATATGGGATATAGTTTGTCAAGTAAGTATATGAAGGAAGTTATTGATTATTTGCGCTTTAAGGATTTTACGGTTAATGTGATAAGTAAAAGTGGGACAACAATGGAAACTTCTTTGGCTTATACGGCGATAAAAAAATTGCTAAAAGAAAAATATAGTGATGATGAAATATGCAAGAGAATTATTGTAACTACAGATGAATATCAAGGCACTTTACGTGATGAAGTTAATAATTATGGTTATAAGTCATTTATTATACCTAACAATATAGGTGGTAGATATTCCTTATTTACTCCAGCACATTTATTACCATTATCATTCTTTTTAGATATAAGAAAATTATTAGATGGTTTTTATCAAGGATTAGGTTTAAAAAAGTATGCTTATTATTATGCTTGTATGAGAAATAGCTTATTTAAAAAGGGAAAGTATATTGAAAATTATTGTGTTTATGAGCCTAATTTATATTATTATACAGAATGGTTAAAGCAGTTGTTTGGCGAAACAGAGGGAAAAAATGGCAAAGGAATTTTTCCTGTTGCGACAGTTCATACTAGAGATTTACATTCACTTGGGCAATTTATTCAAGAAGGTAATCCAATAATATTTGAAACATTTATAAAAGTTTTAGATAGTGAAGATTTTTATATTAATAATCAGAGTTTAAATAATATAAATAATGTTGTATTAGATTCAGTTGTAGAGGCTCATTATTTAGGTGGCGTTCCTTGTAGTATTATTACTATTGATAAAATATGTGAGGAAAGTATTGGTAAGTTATGTGCATTTTTTATGATGAGTGCAGCTTTTAGTGGTTATTTATTTGATGTTGAACCATTTGATCAACCTGGGGTTGAAGTGTATAAGAAAATAGTTAGAGAGAATTTATCTTCTAAATAGGTGTAGTATGAAAAAAATTAGTAAAAAGAAGATTATTTTTTGCAGTGTTATTTTTTTAATGCTGATTTTAGTTACTATTATCATGTTAATTGATAAAGACATGATTATTGATGAGGCAATATATAATTTTATATTTAATTGTAGATGTAAATTTTTGGATAATTATTTTACTTTTGTTACACATTTTGGAGATACACTTTTTATTTTAGGTTTTGTTTTGCTTTTTGCCTTGGTTTGTAGAAATA
Source organism: bacterium (assembly GCA_029099845.1). GTDB lineage: Bacteria > Bacillota_I > Bacilli_A > RF39 > UBA660 > CAG-877. Next base: position 1,138 of record JAQXOT010000010.1, on the reverse strand, counting down.
TAAATGGATTATTTTTGCTTATTTCAACTGGTAATTCAGCTATACTAACTTTAATTTTTAAACAGATTTTTTTAAGAACTAGGCCAGAACACTTACGGCTTATTGAGCAAGGAGGATATTCTTTTCCTAGTGGACATGCGATGGTTTCCGTTTGTGTATATGGGTATTTATTGGTTTTAGCTTTGCAAATAAAAAATAAAGTATTAAAATATATAGTAGTAAGTTTATTATTTATTCTAATTGTTTCAATTGGAATTAGTAGAATTTATGTGGGGGTTCATTATCCAACTGATGTTATAGCGGGGTATTTGCTTGGAACAATTGAAGTTGTTTTGTTAATGGATGTTTTACATATTTATAAAACTAGGGGGATTTAATGTGTATAAATTAATTGTTAGCGGTTTTGATGGAGTTTTAATTGATAGTGATGAGGCTATTAATATGGGAACTGTTATGAAAATTGATAACCTTAGAAGAAATGGAGAAAAATTTTGTGTTTTTACGGATCGTGTTTTACAAGATATATTAGATTATAATCGGGATTTTCCTTTTATAGATTATATTATTGCTTGTAGTGGCACGTGTTTGTATGATGTTAATAAAGAACAAATTATTTTAAAGAAATGTCTTCCTATTAACATTTTAAAAATAATTGAGAAAAATTTTATAGACTATGATATATATGTTTCTACTAGTGATAAGCGCTTTTTATTTGAAGATACTTTGAATACAAATATTTATAAAATAGAAATAGAATGTAGTAAGAAAAAGATAGCTCTTGAAATAGAAAAAAAACTTAAGAGTCTTAATTTAGATATTAAGTTTTGGAGTCAGAGAAAAAATACTGGTTACGTAGTTAGTATTATAGCGAAAGATTTTGATAAAGGAATTTTATTAAAGGAAATATGTTCTTTAGAAAAAATTAATTTGAATGAAGTTATTGGGATAGGTGGGGATATTCAAGATATGTCAATAATTAAATTAGTAGGGATGAAGGTAGTTGTTAGTAATGGTCCTAGCTCATTAAAAAAAGTAGCCGATATAATTACTGATTCTAATAATAATAAGGGAGTAGAAAAAGTTTTAGAACAGTTATTTTAGAGAAATTTATAATAATTATAAATTTTTCTTTTTTTTA
>JAQXOT010000009.1 GCA_029099845.1 bacterium | reverse complement strand
TCGAGCACCAAAAGATGATACACCATTTACAACAACCCCATTTTCAAGGGAGCGTAGTGAATATGTAGAAATAAGAGCTTGTGACTATGCGGGTAATTGTTCAGAAGCTTCTAGGAGTATGGTTAAAATTGATAAAACAGCGCCAACTTGTTCTATTTCAAGAAATATAGCATCACCTAATGGAAGTAATAATTGGTATGTTTCAAATGTAGTCTTAAATATGGCAACAACTGATAATACTAGCGGAATAGTAACAGCAGTTAAAAGCCCAGTTAGTTATGAACTTACTACTAGTTCAACCCCAGTTTATGCAAAGATGAATTTATCAGTAACACAAACTGATACAAAAGGCGTTACCTGGAACGGCTACATTAGAGATGAAGCAGGTAATGCCTCAACTTGTAGTTCTGGTAGTTTTAAAGTTGATACAGTGGCACCGACATTTACTTTAAGTGCTAATTCAAGTAATATATTATTAACGAATCCTAGTGATGCTATTAGTGGTGTTGATGTTAATTCATATTATTGGAATACTGGAGGTACTGGTACTTCTATATCATTATCAAATGGCACTTTTACAGTAAGTTTAGCTGATTATGCTGGAAATAAACGCCAAGCTAGTATAAAAATTTTTGGTACAATTGATGTAAATTGTAGTAGCTGTCATACTGGAAGTGATAATACTTATTCTTGTTGTAAGCACTACGGAAAGAAATGTTCTTGTAATACGGTTTGCCCTAGTTCAGGTTCTATGGGATGTGGGTATTCATGCGATGGAAAAGATTGCGTGTCTGTTAGTTATTCATATCCTTGTGATAAGTGGGGAACTTGTGGAGAAAATACCTGTGCTTATGGTTGTGATAAGGGATGTGATAATGGAACTAAAATTGATGAGTCACATTGCTATAGAGTTAGTTAAAGTTTATTTCAGCTTTAAGTTTTGAATTTATATTTTGAAGGAGAGTTTGATATGAAAAAATGGTTAATCATTTTGTTAGTGGTTGTAGCGTTTTCGTTTTTTGCAATTTCTGGGTATATTATTATTAGTGGCAGATTTAATGATAATAATGGTAATAGTGCTCCTGTTGCTAAAAATGATCCTTATACAATTGAATTGGAAGAAAGTAAAGGCTTTTCATTACGAACTGAAGAATATAATAATTGGAATAATTTAAATGTGTATATAACAAGTGATAATAAATATTCAGAATTATATATTGAATTTACTTTGTATGATGAAGATGGTAATATTGTTTTTGAAAATAATCAATGGGTTGCTGGTGTTAATGCTGGAGATGAAGTCCTTAGTAATTTTGAGGTGGATGCTAGTGTTGTTAAATCTATTATCGTTAAAGTTAGGCATTCTGATTATAGTGACGATTTGACTTTTTATGATAAAAGTAAAGTTAAAATTAATATTAATGATGTAAAAAGTAATGGAATTAATGTTAATTTAAAGTTGAAAAATTCAGCCACAGATTCTATAAATTTTGTTGCTGGTTATTTATTATTTTATAGCGACAATAAATTGGTAAAAGTAAAAGATTTCTTGATTGAAAATGGAATATGTAATATGGAACTTGAAGAAAATTTTGATTACGACTCAGTTAAAGCATTTGTTAATATTGTTAAATAAATAAATAAATAAATAAATAATTATTAATTGAAGGAGTCGCTATACTATCTTATTGAATAATTGTCAATTAGTGTGTAAAGATAAGTAGGTGATAATTATTTATATAGTCATTGCAATTATGTGATGACTATTTTTTTAGCTTTTATTAAGTCTTTTATATATCATTTTTTAAGTTTTTATGGTTTATAGCAAAATAAAATTTTTGTATAATTTTTGCTGATTATATAAATGTATCTTTTGTCTTTACTTTGACTTTTTTAGTAGTAATTTTTAATAATTTAATTTATGAGATGATATTTTTATGATAAAATTGATTGGTAAGACATTTTTGGAGGTTAGCATAATGAATGAATTAATAATTAGTGAAATTGCAAAGGATTTAGGAATTAGTGAAAAGCAGGTTTCAACGGTATTAACTTTACTTGAAGATGGTAATACTATTCCTTTTATTGCAAGATATAGAAAAGAAGCAACTGGTGCTTTGGATGAGGAAGTAATTAGAAAGATTAATGAGGTTTATGAGTATCAGGTTAACTTATTGAAACGTAAGGAAGATGTTATTCGTTTAATTGATGAGAAGGGGTTACTTACTGATGAATTAAAAAATTCGATTCTTAAATGTACTAAGTTGGTTGAGGTTGAAGATTTATATAGACCATATAAAGAAAAAAAGAAAACTAAAGCGACTGAAGCTTTGGCGCTTGGATTAGAGCCTTTAGCTAAAATGATTATGAGTTTTCCTTTGACTGGTACGCTTGAGGAAATGGCTAAAAAGTTTGTTAGGGATGATTTAACGACTGAAAAGTGTTATGAAGGGGCAAAATATATAATTGCAGAGTGGATTAGTGATAATGCTAGCTATCGTAAATTTATAAGAAATTATTATTATAAAAATGGTATTATTTCATCTAGTTTAAAGAAGAATGCAGATGATACTAATAGGACTTATGAAATGTATTATGAGTATAGTGAACCTATTAAATATATTAAGCCACATCGAGTATTAGCTTTAAATCGTGGTGAAAAAGAAAAGATATTAAATGTTTGTTTAGATGTTAATAAAGATGATATTATTACTTATTTAGAAAAAAAACTTATTAAAAATGATAAGTCATTTGTTGTTTCTTTAGTTAAAGAGGCAATAGATGATTCATACAAGAGATTGATTGAGCCCTCTATTGTAAGAGAAATTAGGAGTGATTTAACTGCGATTGGGGAAGAAGCAGCAATCGATAATTTTGGGAAAAATTTGGAATCTTTATTGCTTACGCCACCAATGAAAGAACAAGTAGTGTTAGCTTTTGATCCAGGATATGTTAATGGGTGTAAGTTAGCTGTTGTTGATAAGAATGGTAAGTACTTAGATTCAACGGTAATCAAACCATTTTTGAATGGAAATTCTGATGAGAGGATTCGTTTGTGTAAGGAAGTAGTTGTACAACTTATAAGAAAATATAATGTAGATATTATTGCAATTGGTAATGGTACAGCTTCTAGAGAATCAGAAAAATTTTGCGCAGAAATGATTAAAGAATATGGCCTTCTTTGTAAATATGCGATTGTTTCTGAAGCCGGAGCTTCAATTTATAGTGCTTCACCACTTGCAATTGCAGAATTTCCGGATTTGGCAGTTGAAAAAAGAAGTGCTGTTAGTATTGGAAGAAGAATTCAAGATCCATTAGCTGAACTAGTAAAAATACCGCCAGAGGGAATAGGTGTTGGGTTGTATCAGCATGATGTATCACAAAAAAAATTATCAGAGTCTTTGGACTTTGTTGTTGAAAAATGTGTTAACAGTGTTGGAGTTAACATTAATACGGCATCTGAGGCCCTTTTAAAATATGTTTCAGGTATTACTAAAAAGGCTATTGATAAAATTATAGAGTATCGTAATGATAAAGGGAAAATTACTTCGCGTGAAGAAATTAAAAAGAAAAAATTATTGTCTGATAAAGCTTATGAACAAGCGATTGGCTTTTTAAGAGTTGTTGATGGCGATAATATATTAGATTCAACAGCTATTCATCCTGAAAGTTATGATTTGGCAATGAAATTATTAAAAGAATTTAACTATTCAAAAGAGGATATTGGGACAAAAGCATTATGTGATAAATTAGATTCTATTGATATTCTTGAATATAAAGAAAAATTTTCAACAGATGTTTATACTTTAGAAGATGTTATTGCGTCTTTAAAAAAGCCTAATTTAGATCCTCGAGATGATATGCCACAACCTTTATTAAAAAGTGATGTTTTAGATATTAAAGATTTAAGTATTGGCATGAAATTACAGGGAACTGTTAGAAATGTTGTAGACTTTGGAGTTTTTATTGATATTGGTTTACATAATGATGGATTAGCACATATTTCGAAGCTTACAAATAAGTACATTAAGCATCCTAGCGAAGTTGTTAGTGTTGGAGATATAGTTGATTGTTATGTAGATGATATATCTTTAGAAAAAGGAAAAGTTAGTTTAAGTTTATTAGAAAGATAAGTTTATCTTTCTTTTTTTTTATTATGTGTATTATAATAATATGTATGTGAGGAGGTAGTATGAAATTAATAGTTAATCGTGATGGGGAATTATTAGAATATTTATATGATAATTTAGATATTCCTAAGAAAAAAATTAAACAATATTTGACACATGGGTCTATATATGTAAATAATGTTAAAACAACAAAATATAATTATAAATTAGTAAGTGGTATGAATATTGTAATTGATACTGATAATAAGAATAAAAAAGTATTACCTTTTGATGTTGTTTTTGAAGATGATCAAATTATAGTAGTTAATAAACCTAGTGGTTTACTTACTATTGCAACAAATAAAGAAAAAGAAAAAACTTTATATCATATAGTATCAGATTATTTAAAAAGTAAGGATAAGAATGCTAAAGTATTTATTGTACATAGATTAGATAAAGATACTAGTGGACTTGTTATATTGGCTAAAAATGAAAAAATTAAAAATCAATTACAAGAGAATTGGAATGATTATGTTTCTTTAAGAGAATATGTAGCAGTTGTTCATGGAAAAATAAAAAACAAAACAGGACGAATAGTTCAAAGCTTGAAAGAAACAAAAACTAATTTAGTTTATGTTAGTAAAAAAGGTGATGGTAAGGAAGCTATTACAAATTATAAAGTTATTAAAGAAAGTGATAATTATTCGTTAGTTAGTGTTAATATTGAAACGGGAAGAAAAAATCAAATAAGACTTGCTTTTAGTACTATTGGTAATCCAATTGTTGGTGATAAAAAGTATAGTAATATTAAGGATGCAGAAAATAGACTTTATTTACATGCTAATAGATTAAAACTTTATTATCCGGTAATAAAGAAAGATATTTTATTTGAAATTACTAATCCAGTTGAATTTAGAAAGATTATGAATAAGTAGATATAATATGAAAGGTTAGGAATTAAATATGGTTATTGATGTTAAAGATTTATATGATAAATTAGATGATTATATGGGGAAAGAGATTACATTACAAGGATGGATTAGAAATCATCGTAAGCAAAAGGAATTTGGTTTTATTGATTTTAATGATGGGACTTATTTTAAATCAGTTCAAGTTGTTTATGACGATAAGTTAGAGAGCTTTTTGGAAATACAAAAACTTCGAATTGGTTCTGCTATTTCTGTTGTTGGAAAAGTTATAGCTTCTCCAGCTAAAGGACAGGATTTTGAAGTACAAGTAATAGATATTACTTTATTGGGGGATTGTCCTGAGGATTATCCTATTCAACCTAAAAGACATACTAGAGAATTTTTAAGGGAACAAGCTTATCTTAGACCTAGAACTAATTTATTTAGTGCTGTTTTTAGAGTAAGAAGTGTAGCTGCATATGCTATCCATAAATATTTCCAAGAAAATAAATATGTATATTTTCATGCTCCATTAATTACAGCTAGTGATTGTGAGGGAGCTGGAGAGATGTTTCAAGTAACAACTCTTGATTTGGAAAGAGTTGCAAAAGATGGAAAAGTTGACTATAGCAAGGATTTTTTTGGTAAGCCAGCAGCACTTACTGTTAGTGGACAGTTGCAAGCGGAAACTTTTGCTTTAGCTTATAAGAGAACATATACGTTTGGACCTACTTTTAGAGCGGAAAACTCTAATACTAAAACACATGCTAATGAATTTTGGATGATTGAACCAGAAATGGCATTTTGTGATCTTGATGGTGATATGGATATTATGGAAGAAATGTTAAAGTATGTAGTAAAATATGTTCTTGATAATTGTAAAGAAGAAATGAATTTCTTTGATAGCTTTGTAGAAAAGGGATTAATTGATAAGCTTAATAAATTAGTTAATAGTAATTTTGTACGTATTGATCATGAAGAAGTTATTAAGATTTTAAAAGAAGCACCTGTTAAATGGGAATTTCAACCTGAATATGGTGAGGATATTGCTAAAGAACATGAAAAATATATTACAGAGTATTTTAATGGACCAGTATTTATTAAAAACTGGCCAAAGGATATTAAAGCTTTTTATATGAAACAAAATCCTGATGGAAAAACAGTGGCTGCTGTTGATTTGGAGGTTCCTGGTGCTGGAGAATTAATGGGTGGTTCACAACGTGAAGAAAACTATGATAAGTTAGTTAAACGAATGGATGAACTTGGCATGGATAAAGAAGGATTAGATTGGTATTTAAATTTACGTAAATTTGGAGGATGTGTTCATTCTGGATTTGGTATGGGATTTGAAAGATTATTAATTTATTTAACTGGAGTTGAAAATATTCGTGATGTTATACCATTCCCAAGAACTCCTGGTAATTGTGAATTTTAGTGAAAAATACAAAATTATTTTGTATTTTTTTTTTGATTAAATTATTAATGTGGTAATTTTATTATTAAAAAAATTAGAAATAAATGTTAATTCTTTGAATAAATTTTTTCTCTTTGTTAAAAATATAAATGGGAGGAAAATTATGAAGAAATTATTAATTTTATTTAGTTTAGTCCTAATACTTGCCACAGGATGTGGAACTCGTATGGGAACGCCTACTAAAAAAGTTGAAGAATTTTTAGGTAAATATCAATCTATGGATAGTGAAGTCTTAGCACAACTTGATTCAGTTATTTCTTCTGATACTTCGATGTCAGATGAACAAAAAAAAGAATATCAAGGTTTAATGGAAAAACAATATCAAAATTTATCTTATAAAATTAAAAGTGAAGAAATTAATGGTGATAACGCTACGGTTTTAGTAGAAATAGAAGTGTATGATTATGCTTCTTCTATTTCTAAATCCAAGGAATATTATAATGAACATAGAGATGAATTTATAGATGATGATAAAAATAATGATACAGATGATAATAATACGGTTGGAGATTTAATTGAAGATGTTACTGCTGAAACTGTTAAATTTATTGATTATAAAATAAAACAATTAAAGAATGTTACTGATAAAGTTAAGCATGAGATCAAATTTTATTTAACTAAAAATGAAGATAATGAGTGGGTTTTAGATGATATAACTGATGTTGATCGTCAAAAAATACATGGTTTATATGAAGGATAAATAATGTTTATAGACTGTTTTTATAAAATAGTCTTTTTTTTGTAAAAAGATGGGATTTAGTTGATAGATAGTATAGTTTTGATTGAAATAAATTTTTATGTTTGGTAAAATTAATCTTGATGATAATGACTTTAACTTTGTGTAAATTATAGTAATATATAACTTATAAATGATTAGTTAGTTGTTTGTAATTGGAAGGAGATGTCTTATGACCATAGAAGAACAATATATGGAATTATCTGATGAATTTATTGAGAAATATGGTAAGGATGTCCAAAAAGAACTTTTTGATGGTGAAGATCTTGAACCGTTTCAATATGAAGAAAAAATGAATGCCATGAGGGAATATGCAGATAGTCATCCTGTAGATGATTCTAGTGATGGCAGTGATAATTCCACGCTTCCAGAAAGTTTTTCTTGTCAGGGAGATTTTAATGGTAATAAAATTTTTTATAATGAAAAAGAGACGAATGAAGCTATGTCAAAGGTTAACGATTGCAAAGTTGAATTTAGCGCTCATTTAGAGAATGCATTAAATGTTGATACTTTTTTTGAATCTTTGCCAGCCCCTTATAAACAATTGTCACCAGATCCTCCTTTTTCTAAGATTAAAGAAGGAATTGAAAGTGAGATAGAGGCGGCAGAGCAACAATATAAAGGAAAAATTGAGGAAGTAGTTGATGCTATTAAAGATTATTCTGATGGTAATGGTGTTTATAGTGACAAATCAACTGAGGTGTTAAGAAAATGGGTTGCATTTGGCACTAATCCTAGTGGTGGTCCTGGAAATGACTCTGGTGGTGGTCCGGCAGTTGACATTGTGCCAAATGATAATCTTGAAAGCTCTGCTGAGAATGCAATTGCAGATGTTGCAGATGATGTTACTTCGCCTAATGATACTTCTTTAACTGATGATGAAGAACTTTCAATTCCAAATGTTGGTAATACTTCAACGAATAATGGTGCAGTGTTTGGGTCTGCTTTTGGTGCTGTACTTGCTGATGATGATATCGAATTGCTTGGAGAGGATATTGCATTGAGCGATAATGATATTTCGGCTTTGGGAGATGCTAGTTCTAGATTTGTTGTACCAACTCTTAGCAATAATGCTATTTCTACAGATGGAATAAAAGGATCTAGTGTTGTTGGAGGTGCGGCTGCTGTTATTGCCGCTGCTACGGCTGCAGTTGGTGGTAAAGTTTATTATGATAAAAAACTTACTGATGAAGATGATGATTCAGTTGATTCAGAAGAAAAAGATGAAAATGATGTAGTGGATATAGAACATGACAATGATGATGAGGTCGAAGATGTTGAAATTGCTCCAAGTGAAATAGATTTTACGACAACTGGTGTTAAGTTTAAAGAAAGCTTATTTAATGAAAGTGGGGAGATTTAAAAATGTCTGATGAGAAGGAATATAGTTACAAAACTTTTGAGTATAATAAGGAAGAGGTAGTGAATGGTGCGACGGTAAATAAAGGTGCTATCTATGAGTGTGCCAATGATAATTCTATTCCTAATGGTTTGCAAACGATTGCAAATGATTATGCTGATTCTACTTTTGCTGTTGGGAATAATAAGGCTTTTCAAATTATTGTGGATGAATTTTACTATACACTTTCAAAGGCTAATGTTGAAGTTAACAATTTTTTAGATGATGCTTATGAAAGAATGGATAAGGTAATACAGTACATGGAGCAAGATAATCAGGCAAAGAAAGATGCTGATGCAAAGTATAATACAGTAATGAAAGATAAGGCTCGTTTTACAAGTCGTGTATGGAGTAATGAAAAAGGTACATTGATAGATTCTTATGATGAGGAGGGACATAAAAGCTATGCCTCTGGTGAGGCTGAAAAAGTATGGATAGATGAAAGATGTGAGTTGTGGTAAGCTACGTATCCTGCCAATATAAGGCGTGTTTATTATGGTGCTTTTTACTTATAAATATATTTTTGTTTCTTATAATTATTGTTGATTAATTTGATTTAAAACTACTAAATTCTTTTTTCTACTTGTAATTTTGAAGTTTTAATTTTAAAATTAAAGTATATTGATAAGGTGTATTTATATAGTTGTATAAATGAGTATATAGCAGGCTTAGATAATTTGCTTTTAGTTTGGAGGTTTTAATGTGAGCGATAATGTTAATTATGATAGAATTCAGTGTGAGTTTTTGGAAGAAAAATATGAAGAAATACATGGTAAAGGTTCTTTTACACAGACAAGGAATGAATATCTTTTTATACATAATGATACTAATGCTGGCTACTATTCAGATATTTTACCAGAATTATGGAGTAGTGTAGCCAAAGATGGTGTATATTATCGATTTGATTCTAATTCAGGTAGTAATATTTGTTATGATGGTAAGCAAACTGATCAAGCAATTGATGTTATTCGGGCAACAAAATTTCAATTAGATGATTATATTAAAGAAGCTTCTAAAATAGATGACTCACTTAATGATGTTCCCCAACCATATGATAAGGTTATAGATAAAGTTAATCCTAGATTTTCTTCAATGGAACCTGCCATTAGTAGCAATTTGTCTTCCTCTTATGATAATTGCTTAAGTTCGATTAGAACTATTAGTAGCGATATTAAAGATTATGCTAATGGTGGAATGAATGGAACATTTGGTGATACTCTTACTGCTTTTAAAAATAATGGATGTGCGGCATCTCAAAAAAGAGAAGTTCCTAATATTGGGGGGTTCAAATGGGGAAAGCCAGCCAGTAGTGATCTTTATCCGGATACAATGTCATTAGATGACGAGCTATTAACAGATGCATCATTGGATGATGATGAACAATTAACATCGCCAGATGAAACTACTATTCAGGATGCCGATGATGTTCCGGAAAAAGATGCAGAACCAGAAACTGAAAATGACGAAAACCCAGCTACAACACCTAAAACTGGGAATGATGATTTAGAAACTCCAAATACGGATCCGACTACTCCGGCACCAACGAAGCCCCAAAGACCTACAACATCTGGTGGAGGAGGAGGCGGTGGTGGTGGAGAAGACCCTAGTACTTCAGAAAGTACACCATCAACTGGTTCCACAAATGAAGAGACTCTTGATGTACCAACTCCTAATTTGCCTGCAGAACAAGATACAGATTCTAGTGAGGTTGTTTCAGAGCCGATTGCAGGGGGCGTAAAATATAATAATTCAATGCTTGGAGGAAGTATTAATAGTTCTTTTATTAGCAGTACATCTAATGATGATTCTACTAATACAAGCTCAAATAGTTTGCCTTTGATCGATTCTAATCCAAATTTTAATGCTGATACTAAAACTAAATTTTTAGTGCCTTCACTAAATAGTAAATCCGATTCCGATACAGATACTAAAACGCCTGGGAATATTTTAGGTGCTTCTGCTGTTTTAGCTGCGGCCTCTTTAGCTGTTGGTGGAAAAGTATATTATGATAAGAAAGCAGAAATTACAGTGGAAAATAATGCTAATGATAATGATGATGCTGATAATAATGTTAGTGCAACTGATGATATAGAGGAAAAAAAGAATAGTGATTCTTCGGATAATTCAAAAGACGAAGTGACGCTTGAATCAAAAAATGTTAGATTTAAGGAACTATTATTGAACGATGAAGGAGATGATGAATAATGTTAGTTAAGGCTTCTGAAGTTAATGCACCAACTATACCAACAATACCAACGGTCCCTTTGGAGAGTGAATCAAAGCCAATTCTTGACAATATTAGGGAAGTTAGTTCTCAAAAATATGATAAATCTATTGATAAGAATATAGCATCTCTTTCTGACCTAAAAAATGCAATTGTTGCTGGCGATAAAAATTTTGATAATATTCGCGAGGATTTTTGTGATACTGCTAACGATACTATTAATAGTGTTTCTAAGTATATTGATTTAGCTGATCGTGCTATGCAAGAGGTTTTACAATTGATGTTACATGATCAGGCTGTTCGAAGTGAGGCTCAAAAACGGTATGATGCTCATATGCAGGCAACTTCTCCACATTATTATGATAAAACATCTACTGCAGTAGTTAATGGAAAAATAGTTGAGAGCAAGGAAAGAGTATATACTTATGAAGAAGATAGTGCAGCAGCTGCTGCTAAGCGTGAAGCATTCTGGAATGCCAACAAATCTTGGGTATGGGATTAGTTATTTATTATTAATTTGTGATTGATATGTCGAATTTTATAATACAGTTTATTGGATTTGTTGCTTGGCTATTTTTAGTAGCTAGTTATTGGCGAAAAAAGGTTAATGATGTATTAATCTTACAGGTTATTTCTTGTATATTATTTGCTATACATTATTATTTACTGGGAGCTATGTCTGGGCTATATATAGTCTTGTTTGAGGCTATTAGGGATTTTATTTATTATAAGTCGGATAATGATTTGAAATTATTTTATTGTTCTCTTCCTATTTATGTTTTAATAGCCGTATTTTGCTTTAATGGAATAGCTTCAGTTCTTCCTTCTTTGGCTTCATTAATTGATGGTTTTTCTTTAACTGGTAAAAAGAAATTTGTTGTAGTTGGCGGAATCCTTTCTTATCTAGTTTGGATTGTTTATGATTTCTTTTGTCATAGTTATGTTGGAATGGTTACTAATTTTATATTAGTGTGTTCTAATATTTTGGTATTGATTAAATCATTTTTTGAACAAAAAAAAGTTAATTAATGACTTTTTTTTTGTATCTATATTTGGTATACTTAAGTAAGATAAAAGAGGGTGCTAATAGTGATAGGAAGCGTATTAGAGATTATTGATAATCGGGTTATAATTAAATTAGCTATTGATATTAATCAACAACCTAATTTGATTGGGTTACATGTTGTTTTTGATGATATTGATAAAAAAATTGCAGCAGAAGTTGTTAATGTTAGTCAAGAGGTTATGACAACGGTTATAGTAGGTGAATTTATTGATAAGCAGTTTATTCCTGGAGCTACTAAAAAGCCATCATTTAAATCACAGCCTCGATTAATTACTTTAGAAGAATTGGAGTATATGCTGGGAAGTCAGACTGTATCTCCTAATGAAACTAATTTTGGAACTAGTAATATATATGATGGATATAAAATTAATGTAAATGTTAATGATTTTTTTAGTAATCATTTTTCTGTTTTAGGTAATAGTGGTTCTGGAAAAAGTTGTACAGTTGCTTCTATTATGCAAAAGTTATTTTTAAATGAAAGATTACCAGTTAATGCAAACTTTTTTTTCTTTGATGCTTATGGTGAATATAATAGTGCTTTTTCTAAGTTGTATCAAACTAATCAAAAACTTAATTATAAGTCATTTACTACTAGTATAGAGACAAATAATGAAGGGGAAATTTTAAAAATACCAGTGTGGTTATTAGATGTTGATGATTTAGCTTTATTGTTAGATGCTGATAGCCCAACACAACTTCCTATACTTGAGAAGACTTTGAATTTGGTGCCAATACTTACAGGAAGTTCTTCAGCAGTTGTTAAAAAGAAAAATGATATTATTGCACGAGCAGTTCAAGATATATTACTTAGTGGTAATGATTCTACTAAAATTAGGGATCAAGTTACTGCCGTTTTAACTAAATTTAATACGCCTGAATTAAATTTGGAAAGTCAAATTGTTCAACCTGGTTATGTTAGAACATTAAAGCAGTGTTTATTTGTTGATAAAACTGGAAAGATGCAGGAAATGGAACTTGTTGTTGAATTTATTAGGGGATATATAGTAGATGAAGACGAAGCAATTCAAACGGAAGATTTAAATCCTTTTTATACGCTTTCTGATTTGGAGTTAGCAATGGATTTTGCTTTAATTAATGAGGGAATTTTAAAGAGTGATAAGGTTTTTGATTATGCTAATATTTTGAGTGTTAGGCTACATACTTTAGTTAATAGTAGTTATCGGGAGTATTTTAATTATCCAAGATTTGTAGATAAAAGGACTTATGTTGAAAGTTTGATGCATTTAGCTGATGGAAGTAAATGTCAAATTATTAATTTTAATATTAATTATGTTGATGATCGAATGGCTAAAGTTATTACTAAAATTGTTTCTAGAATGTTATTTAGTGTAGCAGCTAATACTTATCCTAGGGGCAGTAGGGCTTTTCATATTATTATTGAAGAAGCACATAGATATGTTATTAAAGATAGAGATGTTGATTTGCTTGGATATAATATATTTGAACGTATTACTAAAGAGGGACGTAAATATGGAATATTTTTAGGTTTAATTACACAGCGTCCTAGTGAGTTATCTGACACTTGTATTTCTCAGTGTACCAATTTTATAATACTTAGAACTTTGCATCCAAAAGATTTGGATTATATTAAGAATATGGTTCCAAATATTTCAATTGAAATTGTGCAACAGTTGAAAAATTTGAAACCGGGGAATTGTATTGCATTTGGTAATGCATTTAAGGTTCCAGTTTCTATGTATATAGATTTACCAAATCCACAACCAATGAGTAATAATGTTGATATTGGTACTGTTTGGTATACTGATACAACAACTCCGGTAGTAAATAGTTTTTCTACTCCTTCAAATATTAATATGAATCCACAAATCGGAGAATATAATGGTATTAGTACTGGTAGTGCTAGTCGCTTTGTTAATAGTTTTGAGGGGCAGGGAGTTCCTATAAATAATTGAATAATTTAATTTAATTAAATTTGTTCTTTTTCTTTTTTGATATTTGTGATAAAATGCTTTTATAGTATAAGTATAGACTAGTTTGGAGGTTAATTATGGCTTTAAGTAAATTGAAAGAAATATTTGGTGATGGAACAGAAGATAATGATACTTCTCCAGATGATGAGTATTATACAACAACACGTGAAGAGTATCATGTTGAGAATGGGGTAGCTGGTAGTAAAATGATGCTACTTGAACCAAGAGCTTATTCTGAAAGTCAACAAATAGCTGATTATTTAAAAAATAGAATTGCTGTTGTTGTTAATTTAAAAAGGGTAACGCCAGATCAAGCAAAGAGAATTGTTGATTTCTTGTCTGGAACAATTTATGCAATAGGGGGAGATTTGCAAAAATTAGGTGGTGGAATTTTCTTGTGTACTCCTAAAAACGTAAATGTTGAAGGAAAGATTAGTGATGAGGCTAATAATGTAGCTAATAGTAAAGCTAATAAAGGGAAAAAAGAAAAAGAAGCTGATGATGAAGATGATTTTTTCTAAAATAATATTATTCTGAGGTGATCATAATGGAAAAATTTAGTTATGAGGCTAACGGATATAATCGAAGTGAGGTAAATAAGTTTGTTAGTGATGTGATTACTCAGACTGAAGATATAGTCTCTAGATGTTCTAGTCAAAGAGATGAGATAATAAAACTTAAAGAAGAACTTGAGCATTATAAAAGTATTGAGGATGCTTTGAGGGTAGCAGTTATTAAAGCAGAAAAAGTTAGTGATGATATTAAAAGACGTGCAAATGAAGAATCAGATGCAATTGTTAATCAAGCAAGAGAAAATGCGGATAGAATTGTTAATGAAGCTTTAATAAGGGCTAATAGAATTGAACATAATGCTAATCTTTTAGAAAAAAATATGGAAATATTTAAACAAAAGTTAAAATTGATTGTTGCACAACAATTGGAAATTGTTGATGAAATTGAAGTTTTGGAATTAGAACCATAGTGTTCTTTTTTTGTGTAGTGGTTGCTTATTTTTCTTTTTGTGTTATAGTAATAATAGAGGTGTTAAATGATGGGTGTATTAAAAAATAAAAAAGGTTTTACTTTGATTGAATTATTGGCGGTAATTGTTATTATGGCTATTCTTTTAATGATTGCGATACCTTCAGTTAATGCGAT
>JAQXOT010000008.1 GCA_029099845.1 bacterium | reverse complement strand
AGGTTTATATGTCATTAAATTTTGATAATAATTAATGTTTTCATTTTTATATGATAAAGCATCTTTTAATTTTGCTTTATCTTCATCAGTATTATTTAATGTTTTATATTCATAAGAGTTCCAATATGTTTCAAATTCAGAAATAACATTTTGATAAATTAATGGTGAGTTCTTTTCAGTTAATTTAACATTCCATTCATCACCATATACTAAAGCTGATTTTGATAAATTAGATGAACCAATATAAAATGTTGAAAAGCCATTATTTCTTTTAAATATATATGCTTTAGCATGTAATCTTTGGTTATCTGTTTCATATGAAATCTTTATTGATGTATTAGGTAATTCTAATAGCTTCTCTATAGCTTTATATTCAGTTGCTTTAGTATAAGTAGTAGATATAACTCTTAACTTTTTACCTTTAGCAGTAAATTCTTTTAAATCATTATAAAGAGGCATTAATCCAGTCATTCTTATAAATGAAACTAATAGCATAACTTCATCAGATGATACTATTTCTTTTCTTAATTCAGACAATAAAGATATTTCTTTAGAACTATTAGTAAATAAAGTTGGTTCTACTAGTGAAGTGACTGGTCTGACCATATTTTTACCATCAAATGAATTATTATTTAATTTCTTAAATGCGTATTCTAAAACTTCTGCATCCATAGATAAATCTAAATCTTTGTACTCATCAAAATCTAACTTAGTTCTTAATAAATCTAGAATCTCATTACAAATTTCAATTTCTTTCAGTACTCTTTCACTATCTTCTATATCAACATCTTTTTCTTGAATACAATCCATTGCTTTTCTAGTTACTTCTTTTAAATATTCCGTAATTAAATTTTTAGCATTTTCTGGTGATTTTAATATTGTATTAGTCTTATAAAAGAACTCTGATTCATTTAATTTACTTTTTAACTCGTTATTTAATAGCTGTTCATAAATACCATCTTTCATTACTTCACCTTCTTTACATACTCTGCCAACGGAATATCAGCAGGAGCTAAATCATATTCTAATAATTCTTCTTTATCTACCCATTTATATTCAGAATGATCATGTAGATTAAAATCACCAGACACATAATCACATTTATATAATCTTAAATCAACAACTTTAGTTGGATATTCGCATACATTATTAATTAAAAACTCTTTAGCTTTAATTGTAAGTTCAAACTCTTCTTTTATTTCTCTTTCAATTGCATCAAATTCGTTTTCATCTTGCTCTACTTTACCACCAGGAAATTCCCACTTACCAAATACATTAACATCTCCAGTAGAACGTCTAGCTAGTAAAACTTTATTATCATTTTCAATTAAAGCTGCAACAACTTTTATCATATAAACCACCTATGTATGATTATATCATAAAAAGCTCACTTTTTTTTGTGAGCCTTTTATATTATTTTTAAAACAACTTTTTAATTTCGTTAAACCATTTTGAATCATGTTCGATTCTTTTTAAGAATTTTTTATTACCTATTAACTCCCTTTTTGTTTCCATAGAAGATTTTTCCCAACCCTCTCTGTCAACAATATATGTAGCATTACCATACACAGGACTTTCTAATACACATATTTTTCCAAAAACATAAGCATAGTATCCTTGAAATCCATTTTTACCTATATTTCTTTCTATAGGATTATATTCTTCCAACGTATCTAATCTTACTTGATCATAATCTTTTCTTTTTCTTTCGGATTCTTCTTTTTTATGAGCTCTTGTTCTTTTGATCTCAATTTTTACATCCGGAGGTAATATTTCCCAGTTTCTTCTGATATATTTAATGTCAGTTAATAATGAATTTAAATTTTCATCCAATATTTCACAATATCCAAATACTTCTAAATATAAATTGATTATATTTCTTATATCTATATCGTTAGAAGACTCCGTTACAATAATTTCCTTTCCAGTTTTATTCTTTCTTAAAAACATTTCAATTCCAAATGGTTCATAATAAGTTTTAGGATAACACTCTTTATAAATATCTTTATAATCAGATTGCCAATCTCCATTATATAGTTGCCATTCCCAATATATTGTTCTAATAAATCTCTCTTCTTTAGGCAGAGATTTTTCAACTACATAATATCCATCAACATTTTTTCTTGATGTTATTCCAAATTTAGTAGAAGGTTGTATCGCAAGTCCTTCTTCAAATTTCGGGATATCTAATTTTGCAATATTTTCCGCTGATGCATCAACCATGATATAGTATTTTTTATTTACATCTATATCTTTTGGTACTTTTAATATTTTCTTTTGTGCAATTATCATATTATCACCTCTACTTTCTTCTGTTTGATAAAGCACTACCTGCTACACTCTTAGTAGCTTTAGTTGTTTTACTACTTCTTAATTGACTACTTGCTTTTTTAGCAACACTTTTAGAAGTTCTTATTTTATTTGCCATATTTTCATCTCCTCACTAGGTCTTTATTTTCTTAACTAAAAAAAGATTGCAAAACGTAAACTTCAGCAATCTTACAAAAACCTATTGATTAGAATTCTAAATTATTATATAATTATCATGTAATAAGTTTGTAAATTGCTTATTGCTCGTCTAATTGTGCTTTGTATTGTTCGCACATTTATTCATTTTGCCTTTCTTTTTTGCCGAAAAGAATGGCCTTTTTTTTGAGATAATTTGTTAAACCTTATCTCTGAGATGATTATAACAAAAAACGTGATATATATCAATGTATATTTCACGTTTTTTGCTTTTCTAAGCGTTTTTTAAGCGCTACTAATACCCCAATACGTTTCTTAAATAAAAACTCTATATAGCCGTCTTAATAACCAATTAAATTATGTAATGCTAACTAAACTTATGACCACCCGCATTTATGTGATTGGATATTAGGATTACATTTGGACTATTTCCATATGCTGTTAATATTCTTTCTATTCTTTCTTCTCTATCTAATGTTTCGTCTTGATTTCTAACTATAGTTGCTGGGATTCCTAGTTCTAATAGGCGTTTATATAGATATTGAGCAGCCTTTAGATTTAGATCTTTTTCAAGTAAATTATTACCTACTGCTCCGGGATCATCTCCTCCATGTCCCGCATCAATAACTACTTTTTTTGTTTCTCTATCGTACATTTTATCACCTATATTATGATATGAAAAAGAACCAAAAATGGTGCTTTGGTTCTTTTTTATGGATTTAAGTTTGATATTTTTTATCTATTCTTTAATAAGTTTCTTCTATCTCACTATTATCAGTAGTTAATAGTGCCCTAAGAGGGGTTACTTCTAATACTTTTTGAATATTAGTAAATATTTGTTCTTGTTCTTCTTCAGTTAAAGTATTCATATCTTTTGCTACTTCTGTATCTATTTTAGTTACTTCTTTTCCGATTTCAGCATTATATTTTAATTCTACGCCTATAGTCTTTATATCTTCCTGATCTTCTATACCTATATTGATATTTATACTTGTTTCTACTTGTTTTTTTGTAAGTTCTTTATTTTCTATAGTGATATTAAAATTAGTAGTGCTTTCTGCCATATTAAATTCTATTATAGTTTTACTGTTTTTTTCATTTTCTTCCGTTTTTACTTGGAATGTAGCAACTATCTTGTCAGCTTCTTTTATATCTCCTGTTATTATTTCATCTTTGATGATGGCATTAATCGTTGTTTTATCTGTTATAAGATTAAATTCTCCTCGATCATCTTCTTCAAAATAAGTTATATTAGTTGTAGTAGTTGATATTCCAATACCTAATATTTTTGGAAAAAAGCCTGTTGTATAGATATTTAGATTAACTTCTTCTATATCTTCATAATCTTCTTTATCAACAGAATACTCTTTTAGTTCCTTTTCTATTTCACTTTTTTTAGTAGAAGTAATTTTAGCTAAAATCTCAATAAATTCTTGATCTTCTTTAATAGAATTATTAATAGACTTTGCTAGTCTATAGGCTTCATTAGAATCTATCTTATAAATATGTTTTGTAGCATTTATTTCGTGATTATTTATTTTTATTTTTTCATTTTCTTTGACAAAATCAGCATCATTAAGAGCATCTTTTAAGTAAGTTGCCATTTTTTCTACTAGTTTATCAATATCTTTATAGGTAGATTGTTGTTCTTCTGTATTTAGCTTTTCAAAAATATTATAATCAATATCTGAATATAGAACTTGAGAATATATTTTGTCAGCTTTTATATATAATTTATCGCTAGTTAAGTAAAATAAGCTGTCTATAATAGGTTCATTTTCATTATTCATGGCAAAGTCTAAATTAATTTTTTTAGTTTTAGGATCTAGACCTATATTAAAGTCATAATTATAACTAAGGTAACTAATTAGTTCTTCCATATTAGTACTTGTTTTTAGATTACCATTTATTACTATTGGCTCATCATAGTTATATTCAAAGCTTTTTTCTTTAGAGTCGGTTAGTAATTCACTAAGTTCATTATAACCTTTATTAATTGTTGTTTTGAATAGAACAGTTGAATTTTCTAGGTATGATTTATAACCAGCGATAACTAATATAACTAATAAAATTCCTAATATAACAATTATAAAATCTATATTTTTAATCTTTTTATTGGTAGGTTTATTATTAATTTTTTTCTCTTGAGTGGTATTTTGATTAACAATTGGTGAAGCATTTTTAGTTTCTATTGGTTGTTCGTTTTGAGATAACTTATTTTCTTGCTTTTCGTTTGATGTATTATTAACCTTGACTTCTTTTTCCATATTAGAATTGTTAGTACTTTCATCTTTTACATTAGCTATATCATGTGGTGTTGATTGAGGTAGTTCTTTTTTTACAATATCTACATTTTCAGATGTTGTTGTTTCTAAAGATTTCGTAGCTATCTTTTCTGTATTTTCTACTTTTGGTTCTTCTGGTTTTTCTTTTTGTTCATTTAAATCTAATACCTCAATATTATCTTTTAAATTTTCGGCTGGTACTGCATTATTTTCATGTTCTTTTAAATTTTCTGTTATTTCTTTTTTTTCTTTTTCCATATGTGCACCTCGCTATTATATGTATATTATAACATAGTTCTTTATAAACATAGTTTTATTTTTAATATTTATTTTTTTTACACCATTGTAGACATTGAATAATTTTTTAAATTTAAAAAAATTGTATTTTTTTGAAAAAAATGCTTGCTTTAATAGTTTATTCATGGTAATATAATATTATCTTAGATATGAAATATAATCGACAGGCGTGTTTATGCGTATCGTGTTGCATTGCTGGGTTGGTTGGTCGATAGCTATTAAATTAGTGAAAGCCGTTGGAAAAGTTAGTTGAGTGATGAGCTTTGGCTATAATCCTATTACTATCTAAGTGTACGCGCGTAGTGAGAGATGCAACTCACAGTTAATAGGGTGCTGCGTCTAAGTACTGACATTTACTTAGATTTAGTGATTAAGTCGTTATGTTTCTTAGATACTTAAATGTTATCAAGAAACGGTGTAGATGATTAATTGCTTTGTAGTTTTCCGTTTAAAAACTCGAAAACATGATTTTGTCAGAATCATGTTTTTTTGTGTATTAATTAAAAGTCATAATTATTTTCTTGGTAAATTAATTATGGCTTTTTCTTTTACTTTTTATCTTTCTTTTACTTCTTTTATCTTGGCTAATATTTTTTCTTTACTATTTAATAATGGACTGATAGATTCGTGGTTACTTAGAGTATTTATTAACTTTGAGAGATATTTAGAGCAGTCGGCTAGATGGAACCATTCCTTATCTTTGACCTCATTTGGTACGTAAGATAAATTGCTGGCATAGCATTTAGTAAATATTTTTTTATTATAAGCATCATTAAATGCTTGAATACTTTTTTCACCATCACTAAATAAGGCAAAAGATGCTATCAAGTAAATATTTTTAGCTCCCCTAGCTTTTAATTGTTCAGCAACATCTAACATTGATTGGCCTGATGCTATCATATCATCTACTATGATAACATGTTTTCCTTTTACATCAGCTCCCATATATTCATGAGCAACAATTGGATTTTTACCATCAACTACTTTAGAATAGTCTCGACGTTTATGATAAATACCGACATCAGTTCCTAGCATATCAGCATAATATATGGCTCTATCTACAGCACCTGTATCTGGACTTACAACTAAAAGATTATCAAAGTCAATTTTTTCATTTTCAATAAAATCCTTTAGAATTGAATAAGTTGGATAAAGATTGTCAAAGGAGCAATGTTGTAGGGCATTTCTAATATTAGGGTCATGAGCATCAAAAGTAATTATAGAATTTACATCCATATTTTCAAGTTCATGTAGAGCCATAGAACTATCAATGGATTCTCGACCTTTTCTCTTATGTTGACGACTTTCATATAAAAATGGCATAACTACATGAACGGAAGATGCTCCACCATCCATTGCAGAAATTACTCTTTTTAAATCTTGAAAATGATCATCTGGGCTTTTATGATTAATAAAGCCATGCATTTTATAAGTATCGCTGAAGTTCGTAACATCTGTTAAAATAAAGACGTCTTTAGCTCTAATACTTTCTAAAATTTCGGCTTTGGCCTCACCACTAGCAAAACGGCTTAGTTTGATTGGAACAATGAAGCTAAAATCTTTTTGGGTTATTCCACGCATTCTTTTTAAGTGCTCGTCAACTTTCTTCCCAAAGTCTAAGAAATTGTCCATTACAATTAGGCGTAAATTGTTTTTTTCTGATTCCATTATTTCCTCCTATAAATAACATAAAAAGGAAGTTTTTACGCTTCCTTTTTATGTTTGATATTAAAATAAACTGCTGACAAAATAGCAAAAGTTTTGTTTTCGCTTTGACTATCTTTATTTGAATTATTAAGTTCTTTTGTCATAAGTTCATCTCCTTTTTTATTATAACATTCTTTAAAAGAATAAGTAAAATATTTTTATTTCTTATTAGAAAATAAAAAAGGCTCTAATTAGAGCCTAATTTTACATTTGCTGCATATTCCTTATTATTTCTAATGTATGTTATTTCAATAGTGTCTCCAGCTTGATGTTGATATAATTCATATCTTAAATAAGCACTGTCTTTTGTTTCATTGCCATTAATTTTTGTTATAACGTCGCCTTTTTTGATTCCAGCACTTTCAGCACCACTATTTGAACTTACTTCAAGGACTACTACACCTTGTTCTATGTCTTTATTAATGTTTATTCCATAATAGCGTAAGGTAGATGTATTAGTAATGTCGACCATGCTAATTCCTAAAACTGGCCAATTAATACTTTTTCCTTCTTCTAATGTTTGTGCATGACTCATAGCATATTCAATAGGGATAGCAAAACCCATGCCTTCAATATCAGCATCAACTAGTTTCATAGAGCATATACCAATTACTTCACCATTAGCATTTAGTAATGGTCCACCACTGTTTCCAGGATTGATGGAAGCATCAATTTGTAAAACTCGCATTACCCAATCATTATTTGAACTAGTTACTGCTACAGATACCATTCTATCTTTTCCAGATAAGACACCAGAAGTTACACTGCCTCGATAGTCATAGCCCATAGGTGATCCTACTGTAAAGATGGTATCTCCTAAGTTCATGTTTTCACTGCTACCAATGGTTGCAACTAAGGTAACATTTTCTTTAGGAATTCGTAAAACTGCTAAGTCTAAATATTGATCGCTGCCTAAAACAGTAGCTTCTACTTCTTTTTCACTTGTCATAATAACAGTAATATTTTCCATACTTTCTATTACGTGATGATTAGTAAGGATATAACCATACTTATCATCAACTTTGTATACAAAACCTGTTCCTGTTGAAGATAAACTATTTTTTACAAATCCTTCAACGACAACAACGGCATCATATATTTTTTCAACGGCTGGGGCTAGAGATGATTTTTCATATATTTGAGTTCCATCTTTTGTAATAACAGTACTGCTAGTACCAATTACCTCACTTAGTAATGGTGTCCATTTTAATAAAGATAAAGTTACTATACCACCAATTACAAAGGAAAAAATAATTATAAAAATTAATCTAAAGTCACTTTTATTATTTTTCTTCATCTTCAATACTCCTTTCGATTTTAGCCAAGTCCGTCCAATTTAATGGGAAACCCATTCTGTCTAAAACTTTATCAATTTTTATAGTTGTTAAATTATAATTTAGAGTTTGAACAACATTTTCTAATTCAATACTCATGTCCTTGAACTCTGTTGGAGAAAGCATTTGTTTCATTATAATTATTAAAGCAAATAAATCATTTTTTCCATACTTGTAGCCATCTTCTGTTTTGGGAATATTTAGTAATTTGTGATAAATTGTATCATCAATTACTTTTTGAGTTCTATTTTCGTATAGTATATCTTCATGAGCACAAAGATTACGGTAATTAGCAAGTAGTGGTAAATAATCGATAAATTCGTTAGTATCAATACCATAGATATCACTAATTTCTTTTTGATCTTCTGGTTTTAAGATGGAAATCATTTCACTTACTATTCCAAATGATAAAACTTTTACTAAAATCCATAATGGAATATAGCCATAATTATTGGCATAATGCGAAGTAGCACTATGTTGAGAACCATTGACTCTAATTTGTCTTTTCATCTTTTTTAGTAAATCATTCACTTGACGTTGTCGTTCTGGAGCTTGAGTAAAGTTCTTAGCTTTTAAATAATCTCTTTCACGATAACCATATTTTTTAGATAATTGATAAGATACGATTGATTTCAAGTTATTTTCAATTACTAGTAAATATTTAAATAGAATATTACGAAAAGATCGATCAAACAAGAACAAACTATATAGTTCTTCAAAGCGTGTTCCCTTAATGAATGACTTATCTTGTGCTGATTTAAAAAACAAATGTCTATAACCATTTAAGAAAAAATAATTTTCTCTTAATAGTACTTGTTTAGTGTACTTTTCATCTTCTATAATGAGACCTTTATGTCTAAATATTTCTATTTGCTCATCTAATGTTTTAAATTTTTTTTCTTTCATGCTCTCACCTATTTTTAATTATACCATACTATCTTATTAAAAGTATGTGAAAAGTGTGAAAAAATTATGAAAATGTGTGGTATAATTTAGTTAGTTTAGTCAGTTTAAATATTTCATATATTTTTATATGAAGAAGGGGGGAAATTTATGCCGGCTACAATTGTACATTCATATTTTGCTAATGACGTATATGATATATTGCCAAAAAGTATTAAAAATAAGGTAGAGTTAGATAGATTAAAGATGTTTGGTCAAAGTATGGACTCATTAATGTTTTATAATTTATTTAATATTTTGCCCGGAAAAAGAATTAGAAAATTTACTAATTATTTTCATACGCATGATAGTCAAATGTTTTTTATTAATTTAATAAATTATATTAAAGAGCATAATCTAATTAATGATTCTGATACTTGTAGTTTTTTAGTAGGTACAATTTGTCACTATGAACTTGATTCTATTATTCATCCATACATTTATTATAAAACTGGTTTATTTAATAGGAAGGATAAGTCTACCTATAAATATAATAATGTCCATACTTTTATGGAAAGTTTTTTAGATAATGATATGGTAAGGCGGAGAGAAAATATTAATCCTTATAAATTTAATATAGGAAAGTTTTGTTTTGATAGGGGTAAGTTTTCAAAAGAATTAGATGGTACTATTGATTATACTTTTGAGGTTACTTTTAATTTAAGGGGAATGAGTAAAACTTATTATAAATCACTTAAGCAAATGAAACGTTATTTAATGTTATTTAGACGGGATCCTTATGCTATAAAGAAATTTTTCTATAAACTGATTGATACATTTACTAGTAGATCTACATTTAGATTTGAAGCTGTTAGTTATAATTATCCTTTAATTGATAGACATAATTTTTTAAATGAGGATCATAAATTATGGAGAAATCCGTGTATTTATAGAGAAACTAGTAAGGATAGTTTTCTAGATTTGTATTTAAAAGCTTTAAAAGAAGCCAAAGTATTAGTATGTGCTAGTTTTGATTATATTGAGGGAAAAGAGATGGATCTAGAGCAAGTATTTACTAATAAAAGTTATGTTACTGGTTTAGATTGTAATGATAAAAGAGAATTAAAATATTTTGAATTTTAAAAGAAAACAGTGAGTTTTCTTTTTTATTTATCTTATTTTGTATATTTAATGTAGATAAGTATCATACTAATTTTAGGTGATAATATGTTTTACAAATATGAGATTAGGAATAATGGTATAGAAGATATTTTATATTTATATTTAACTATGTCTTATGAATTTTCAAAGGAATTAGGATATAAAAATGATGATAAAGATTTGACTAGAAGAACTAAAAATTTTATTAAAAATAATGGGATAAATTATAATGGTAATAAAGTATATTTAGTTATTGATGGTATTGTGGTTAAAAGTTTGGATATTGGTAATAATAAAACAGAAATAGAAGTATTGAAGGAAGAACTTTATTATTCTAATGATCTTTATTTAATTACTGTTAAGTTTGATAATGATGCTTTAATTGAGATTACCTTAAAAGAGTATCTACTGGGTATTTTAGCATTTATATATATACCTGGTATGGAACTAGAAACAATAAAAGCATTATGTATTTTATATCGTTCTTATGCCTTTAAAGAGATGAGTGAAAAAAGGATGATTATGGCTACTAATAAGTTTTGTACTTATAAGCCTATATCTTATTATAAATTGTCTTGGGTTGATAATTTTGAAGATATTTATAATTTATTAGAAAAAGCTATTGATGATACAGATTGTTTATTTACTAGTTATAATCAATATTATACTTTGCCGTTTATACATTATTGTAATGATGGGCGAACTCTTTCATCTTCTAAATATGGCTATTTAACTAGTGTATCTAGTTTATGGGATTTGGCAGCACCGTATTATATAAATATTAAAGATTTTTCTTATTTAGAACTTGGAAAGTTACTACATACTAATATTACTAGTGATAGTTTTTTTAAGATAATAGATACCGATTCTGATGGGTTTATCAATAAATTACAAATCGATAATTCGGTATTTATTGGCGAAGATTTAATAAAATTACTTGGATTAAAATCAAGAGCCTTAAATATTATTATAAATAGGGATTCAGTTAAATTTATTAATAAAGGTTGGGGTTATTTTCTTGGCATGAGTATTTATGGTGCTAATGAAATAGCTAAAAATGGTTGTGATTGTTTTGGTATTATTAAGTATTATTTTCCTAATGTTGCTATTAATAAGTATATAAAAGAGCCTTCTTAAAGAAAGCTCTATTTTTTTAAATCAATTAATCCTTTTAAAGCCTTGTCGGCAGCAACCATTAATTCAATGGTACTATCTAAATATTTGGTGTAATTATCAACACTTTCAACAAAATTTTCTAAGTCTGGGAGATTTCTATTTTGAATTAATCTAGTTATAACTTGGCAGCTTTTTTTCATATCGTTTGATGCTGCTAAAATTTCATCATAAGTCATTTCATTAATCATATGATTCTATATCCTCCAAATCATCTTTAGCATTAACTACTTCTTTTGCTGTTACTGCAGATTGAGAAAAGTTATTAGCATTATCGATAACAATTTGTTTATAGGATTCAATATTTTCTATTGCGGATAGGTTATCTTGATCCATTATAGCTAGTTTTAAATTAGCGATGTGTTCAAATATTTTATTGACAGCATCTACATATTGATTATATTCTGACATAAATCTCTCCTTATATTAATATAATTCTAGAACCATTTTTAAGGTCGGTTTCTCTGACGCTTTTATTTACATCATAGATTTGCCCTGTTTCTTTACTATAGAAATTAGAATCTTCTTTTATTACATAACTATGATCGGTTAATTCTATTAGGCCTTCTTCAATTAATTTTTTTACTGTTCCTACTTTTTTATTAATAGGAATGTATACGTCATAACTTTTTTCTATTAAAGGAATATATAGGCCTATTAATATCTTATTATTCATAAATAATCACCCTATTCATCTGAAAGTAATTTAATAACTGTAGCTTTACCTTTTTCAAGGACAAAGCCAAATTTTGGTTCTAGTTCTTGTCTTAGAATTCTTGAATTTGTTGTAATTTTGAATGTAAACTGATTAGATATACCATTACCAATCCATACACCTTCTGCTAAATCAGTATTACTCTTGTACCAAGTATCATAACCAATGCTCTTAATATTATCAATAACATCTACAATGATTAATTTTAATTTACCACTCTTTAATTTTTTATCGAATAGATCAGTAATTTCATTCTTCTTAGTTAAATCTAATTTTGATAGTAAATTAGTTATACCAACAATAACGCATATGGTAGTATATTCTAAGCCTTGTTGTTCTTTGGTTAGTAAATCATTTTGTAATGTATCTAGACCATTTTGACAACTACCAGTATCACGATAAATATTTTCTGGAATATTATCAGATAATATTTCGGATGAATCTAATATAATACATTTAGTATTTGGAATTTTAGCAATGACTTTAGTAAAGCCAAGAACAAAGCTTCCTGCTATAGTAATATCTTCGCCAGTGACGTTAAATATGCCTTTCTTTAGACTTACTGTTGCTATTTCTAGTGTTTCTTTTGTAATTCCAACTGGGATTCTTGTTAAACCTCTTAATGAAGACATAACATCTTCGGCAGTTACAACAGCTGGTAAAATTGGTATCTTCTTTGCTTTATATCTACAAATTTCATTTAGTTTTATACTAATTACTCTTATATAGTCAGATAAGCGTTCTTCTTTAAATGGATAAGCAGTTTGGAATTCATAAATTCCACCTATGCTTATTAAGCCTCGACCAAAGGCTTTTGATGGTTCTTTTTTTCTTACACCTGGGATTACACTTGCATAATCACTAGGATCATTAAATTGAAGAACAATGTTTTGAGCAAAGTTTTGACGAAGACGATAACGCATTGTATTTGGTCCATTGGTACTAACAATAAAGTTAATTCCATATTTTGGACATTCTCTTGTTAATTGGCCAATTATATCTTCATAGTCTGGATATGTTTCTATAAAGGCTTCAATATTGTTTATTACAACTACAATTAAAGGCATTTGTTTGCCACCATGATTAATATAGAAATCATAAGAACCATTATAATCTAAGAATAATTTTTTTCGTTCTTCAGATATTTGCATAATCATTTTTAATAAATTGCCAATTTTTTCACTTTCACTTGATAATAATACATCACCAACGTGAGGGGCATTTCTAAACATTGTTAGTGTTTCAGCACCAAAGTCTAAAATATAGAAATTAATTTCACTGGAATCGTGGCTACTGATACATGAATATATAATAGATGTTAGCATTAATTCTTTACCACTACCGGCTGCACCAAAGACGATGGCATTACCACCATTTGAAATTGGTAATGTTAAAAGATTTTGTAGTTGGTTATCAGGATCATCATATTCACCAATAATTGGATTAATGTTGTTTTTAATACTTTGATAATGATATTTTTCTTTCAATTCTTCAGTATAAATAACATTTGGTATTCTATCAAGCCATAGCTGTTCAACAGAAATATTTTCATGTTTAGCTTCTTCTACTATATATTTAATAATATTAGTAATTTCTTCACCTTTTGATGCTACTTGGACTTCATTTTGTTTATTATCTAAACTTTTAATGATATTTCCTGTGTTATCAACAATGCTTATTGTTTGATCTACTTTTTTCTTTCTTTTTTCAGTTGGATAATATTGTGCTCCTGTCCAAGCAGCTTGTCCTTGTGCAAATAATTCGTTATAACCAACTTGTAAGTAAAAACGGCCTGTTTGTTTTAAGGAAGCGGCATCTGGGCACTTAATCATATCCATACTGTCGGATTTATCTTGAACTTTTAAACAAACACGGAATTTAGAGTTTGACCAAATTTGGTCATTAACTACTCCGGCAGGTTTTTGAGTCGCTAAGATTAAGTGAACACCTAGGGAACGTCCAATACGTGCCGTTGAAATTAATTGGTCCATAAAATCTGGGCGTTGATCTTTTAGTTCGGCGAACTCATCACTGATAATAATTAGATGGGCAATTGGTTTATCAACTAGTCCTTTGCGATATAGACTTTGATATTTATAAATATCAATCGTACTTTCATCTAATTTATCACGAGCTTCGTTAAAGAGTCTTTGACGCTTACGTAACTCACTTTGGATTGAAGCTAAAGAACGATTCATTTCAACTGTATCTAGGTTTGTAATAGTTCCTGCCAAATGTGGAAGTTTCATACCTGTTTCTTTGTTTTCAAAAGCTCCGGTTAGACCTCCACCTTTATAGTCGATTAAGACAAATGATACTTCATATGGATGATAATTTAGAGCCATAGATAAAATATATGTAATGATAAATTCTGATTTACCAGAACCTGTCATACCAGCAATTAAGCCATGTGGTCCATGAGCTTTTTCATGTAAATCTAATTTAAATAATTCTCTTGATTTATCAAAGCCAACTGGAGCAGATAAACTCTTAGTTGGATCGTTATTTTTCCAACGACTAAGAATATTTAATTGTTCTACCATACCAACGTTATACATTTCAAGGAATGTTATACTGTTTGGTAGGCTTTGATGTTCTTTTTCTATATCAATTGGAATATTAGCTAAGAATTTACAGCACTGATACATATTTAGACTTGGATCAATATCAGCCACAAATTCTTTTTGTTTATTAGATACAAGTTCATTTTCAAAGATACCAGATTTTTTATCACCTATACTTATGAAAGTTTTACACTCGTTTGGAATATTAACTAATCTTGGACTAATTACTACTAAACTAAAACCAACATTAATTGGTAAACCAGCAACATCTTTTACAATTTCGACATCTCTTACTAATTTGTAATCATCAGTTATTAAAAGATAGTAAGGTTTATATCTTTTATAATCGGCATCATTTAATTCACGATTGCCATTAACATCTTTATATTTTCTAGCCTGTAGTTCTTGTTCTAGAACTAGAGAAATTTCTTTGGCTTCATCTAAGTTAGTAGCATAATATCTGACGTTTCTTTCATTGTTCCAACAATGTGGAGCAATTTTTAGGTACTCCCAATTAGGAGCATTTTTAGAGTTTGTTAAAATAACAATTTTTAAATCGTCATAACTATGATATGTTAGCATTTGAAGAACTAAGCCATTAATAAATTGTTGCTTATTAGCACCAGTACCAATGATGGCAGTAATATTGTTTTCAACAAACGATAAAGAAATAGGAACGTTTTCAATCAATCTTGATTCAGCACCTAATTTATATACTTCGTTAAGCAGATTGTCTTCAGTTAAAGAAAAATGTTCTTGTGGAAAATTGACAGTTCCCTCTAATTCAGTGGTACCAATTCCTAATCTTAGGTCAAGGAAATCTGATTGATCAATTTCTCTTTCCCATAAGTTTCTTTTCTTAGAAAAGATTATTTCCTTTGTTTCTTGTAGTGGTAAGTAATTATCAATTAGTATTTCACGTTGAGTTTTAATTTCAGTTTGAATTTCATTGCGCTTTGTTTTGATATATTCGGAATACTTTTTTTGGCGTAATTCTTCGTTTTTTCTAGCCTGACGTTTTTGATAACTTTTTGATAGCATTGGCCATAGTAGCATAGTTGAAAGCATTGCTAAAGATGAAATAATAGTTGGGGCTACTTCTTTAAAGTCTTTGGTTCCTTCTAATACATTGTTTAAAGCGGTAACTCCAGTTGATGCTGACATGGTTGCCATCGTCATCATTGAACCAATTGTATAAATTAATGGAGTTTTATCTTCTTCTGGTTTTCCTGGTGGACTGTCAATGCTTATATTAACCGGTTCAATTTTTGTTTTAAAACGTGGAGCACGATAAAAATAGTCATCTTCTTTATAAAATTCTATAGTTTCTTCATCGGGATTATCCATTTCAGTTTGGCGCTGAATCAAGGAATATTCTTCCGCAAAAACGTTTGGATCATAATTAACTAAATTACCAATATTATTAATAATAATCATATTGTTCATAACTATTATTTTTAATCCCATGATAAAAATAATGTCACCATACTCTAAAGTAGTAGCACTTACCGCAAAATTATTTACATAAGTTCCATAGCGGCTGTTTAAGTCTTGAATTGACCATTTGCCTTCATTACAAATTAGTTTTGCTTGCTGTTTAGATACAAGTGGATAATTATAATTTATATTAGCGGTAATATCATTACCAATAGTTATTTCCCCATCTTTTTTTACATGAAGTCTTTTAATACTATGATCAAGAGTTGGTGAACAATATAAGATTACGTATTCATTGTCCGTATTTATCTTTAAGAAATATAAGCTGTATTCTTTTAAAATAGCAGACTCAATTTCATTTTCTCCACTCATAATTTTTGTTTCAAAGTCACTTTTTATTTTCCATTGACCATTACATTCTTCAACATTAATTAAGTTTCTAGTATTACCTAAATAATCGTTATCAGTTATCCAGTAATTTCCAGATATCTCAGTAGGTAGTGTAAAATTGTATATTTTAGTCTTTTTTATAAGCCTAACTATCACTAGAAATCACCCCGTTATTATTCTATTATAGATTAATTATAGCCTTTTTCTTGTCTTTTTACAATAGATTATTTTTTTATTTAACGAGATTATTTTTGTAGTTTTAGCTTTTTAGAATGGACTAATTTTTTTCTATTGTATTAAAATAATTAATAATTCCTTTTGTCAGAGCTTTGGATAGATTTTCTTGATATTTTTCAGTAATCAATTTTTGTCTTTCTTCATAGTTTGATAAATAACCACATTCTATCAAAACTCCTGGAATTGTTGTATTTTTATACATATAGAGGTCTGTTTCGTGGATATTTCTAGTACTATTCAAAGTTCTTTTAAATTCGCTCATAATCATTTCGGCAATTTTTTGATTATTTGGATTAATCTTATTATATAAAACTTCGGCACCTTTATATGAATTATTTGGGTACCAATTTATATGGATTGAGAGGTATAAGTTACTTTTGTTTTCCTTTATTAGTAGAAGGCGGCGATATAGATCTCCTCTTTTTTTCTTAGAATCATAAATTGATGATAAATCAATATCAGAGCGACGAGTTAGATAGACGGTGGCGCCATTTGATAATAGTTCTTTTTCTAGTTTTAAGGAAATCGCAAGATTTAAGTCTTTTTCTTTAATATTATTATAGTAAGTGCCAGGATCTCTTCCACCGTGGCCTGGATCTATTGTTATAATTATTCCAGTTAAGGGTAATGAGGCTGCAGATGATTTTGGAAATGAACTTATCATAATAATTAAGATTATTAGAATTAAGTTTTTTATTTTTTTATTTAACATTTTATCTCCTTATAATTTTATATTTAAAAAAATAAAAAAATATGCTAGTGCATATTTTATATCTAGTGATTGACAATAGTACTTGAGAGAATTTCTTGGCATGAAGTATTTAAATCAGCAATATTAATGGGAATTTTCTTTAATATTTCATCACTATTTTCTGATACTATATCGGATAGTTTTTTTCTAGTATACCATTCTCTTTTGTAAAGAGAATTTTGATCTTCTTTAGTAGAAATAGTAATATCAGTATTTATTTGGCCATAATTACCATAGATTATTGAAATAGTTAGAAAGCCATCAGTAAATACCATAGGTTGTAAGTTGGAATTTTCTTTATTTATACCAATGTCTCCTTTAGTTAATTTGGCATATTCTTCTAGGGTATTAAAAATGGAGATAATATCTTCATAGTAGTGGCTAATAAACTCTTCATTAGGTTTGGTGGTGCTGGAATAATATATATCGTCATCATCAAAATCTTTTAAGATTGTAAAGGTTTCTGGATGATAACCGGTACCATAAAAGAAGGTTATTTTTGAAGTGTTATTTTCGGTAGTTGATAAAACACTATCAAGTTCTTTAATTATAAAATCTTGTGATTTTTTTCTTTTGTTTTTAGCATTATCACTATTTATTTTGTTTATTAAACCATTATTTAATTGAATGTCTTTTAAAGCTTTAAATTTTTCTTCTAGGGATTTATATAAGTCGTAGAAACTAATTGTATTAGCTGTTTTTTTTACTTCTTCTCTAGAAAGATAACTTATTAACTTGGTTTCTAAACGTTGATATTCATTCATATTTAACCCACCTTTTAATAAATTGCTTTTATTAGCTTTATATACTAACATATTTTATTTAAGATAACAATTGCCTAACCATATTTTTTGATCAAACATATTTTATAATGGTGAGTATTATGTTTAAATTTTTTTTAGAGTTGTCTCCTATTTGGCAAGCTTTTATTGCTGCTTTATTTACTTGGGCGATAACTATGTTAGGAGCTTCTTTTGTCTTTTTCTTTAAAGATGTTAAAAAATCTATAATGAATTTACTCCTTGGATTTTCTAGTGGAATTATGATTGCGGCTTCTTTTTGGTCTTTAATATCTCCAGCTATTGAAATAGCTAATAATTTAAAAATGATATCATGGCTAGTTGTTGCCTGTGGATTTCTTTGCGGTGGTGGTCTCTTGTTTTTGGGTGATAAGATTTATAGTGTTTGTTTAAAAAGACAAGGCAAATTGGAAAATGGAAAAATGAAACGGGTGTTAATGCTTATTTTTTCAATAACTCTTCATAATATTCCAGAGGGGTTAGTCATTGGAGTTGCCTTTGGTTCAGTTGCCTTTGGAATAGATGGAGCATCGTTAATTTCTGCTATTTCTTTGGCTTTAGGGATTGGCTTGCAAAATTTTCCTGAAGGAAGCTGTGTTAGTTTGCCTTTAAGACGAGAAGGATTTTCAAGATTTAAAGCTTTCTTTTTTGGGCAGTTGAGTGGTATAGTTGAGCCAATAGCGGCAATTCTTGGAGCTTTATTAGTTATTAAAGTACAATTATTATTACCTTTTTTATTATCATTTGCGGCTGGAGCTATGATTTATGTTGCTGTTTGTGAATTAATCCCAGAAAGCCAAGCTGATAAGCGAAAAAACTTGGTTACTTTTTTTACTTTACTTGGTTTTGTTGTGATGATGATTTTAGATGTTGCTTTAAGTTAATTGGTATAGATTATTACTTAGTTGTGGATAACTTTTATTTTAGGTATAATTTTTGCCCTTTTTTTAAATAAATACCGTATAAATCACTTTTTTCACAGGTAAATATTAGTTGGGGATTTTCTGTGCTAGTTTTTTCCACAATTTTTGTTGATTTTTCACTTGATGTTTGGGTGGGGTTTTCATTACTCAGTTCTACTGACTGATTACTTTTTTCTTCAATAGTATTTAATTTTTTAAAAGTATAATTATTATTATCGATTATTGTTACTTTGTTATCGACCCATAGACATTCTTCTGGTCTTTTGCCATTATTTATTGAATAAGTGCCATTTTTGTTTTTGTACCAGCCAGTATTATAAAATTTTCCTTGTCCGCATTCAATGTGGCAGTGATTTCCTGTGGTGTTTCCCTTTGTGCCTTCTGAATAGAAGTTTTCACCTTGGGATATTTTTTTCCCCACAAATAAATCTGATACATCATTCGAATGAGCAAACATTATTGTCATATAATCAATTGTTCCGTCTGGATACTCTACAGGAGATTCACTTTCTAGCCATACTTCGTTGGCATCTTGAGTGTAGATTTTTTTGATGATGCCCGTAAAAGGGGCTCTTAGTTTACTAATATTTTGATCTTTTCCGGCTTCATCAATAGCAAAACTATTTAGATGAGTCCCGGTATTATAGCCTTGTGTTATTCGCATATAATAACTTGGATATAGTGGTTTTTCCATTAGTTTTCCTCCTTATTGATAATATTTTCTTTAGGAATAGTTACTTTTTCGGTTAATTCGGTATGTGTTTTTAGCCGGCCTTTTAAGACTTTATATATACTATCTGCTCCAATAAAGGAAAAAAAGCCAATCCAAAGACTTGTTGGAAAATTAATACTGGTAAAGGTTTGACAAAAGGCTATACTAAATATGAGATTAATAAATAAAGAGTATAATAAAATATACTTATTAGTTTTAAATTTACTTTTTGTTTTTTGGATTAGAGAGCAAGTAATAGTACTTAGTACTATTGAAATGGTTAATAATTCTTCTAAATAATTTGTATTTAACATTTTTACCTCCTAGAATATTATATGCAAATATTTTTTTATGCATAATTTGAGATAAAAATTATATCCTTGGTTGTTTTTTATTTGATAAGTAGTTATTTATGGCAAACAAAAAAGCCCATATATTGGGCTTTTGAAGGATTGAAATACATAATTCCAAAATATTTTAACGTTTTGAGAATTGTGGTGCACGACGTGCTTTCTTTAATCCTGGTTTCTTACGTTCTTTCTTACGAGAGTCTC
The DNA here is from genome assembly GCA_029099845.1 of bacterium. Lineage (GTDB taxonomy): Bacteria > Bacillota_I > Bacilli_A > RF39 > UBA660 > CAG-877. Next base: position 15,137 of record JAQXOT010000008.1, on the reverse strand, counting down.
TTGTGATAAATCCAGCAGCTTTTAATACTTTTCTATAGCTATTTTCTGAATCAGCTGGTGTTGTTTTATCATATTCTAATAATGCTCTTGTAATTCCTAAACGGATTGCTCCTGTTTGGCCTTGGAATCCGCCACCTTTAACTTTGGCATCAACGTCAAACATTTCTTTTGTGTTGGTAATTTCAAGTGGCTGACATAAATCCATTACTAGTACTTCAAAAGGTAAATAGTCATGTACATCTAAGCCATTTACTGTAATTTTTCCTGTTCCTGGAGTTAATGTAACTCTAGCAACACTGGTCTTTCTGTGTCCAGTTCCAGTATAAACATTTTTCTTTTCTTTTGCCATAGCTTAAACCCTCCTATTTAACCTCAAGCACTTCTGGCTTTTGTGCAGCATGCTTGTGTTCATTTCCGGCATATACAAATAATTTTTTATACATGTCTCTTCCAAGTCTATTATGTGGAAGCATTCCTTTAACAGCTCTTTCCATCATTTCAACTGGATATTGTTCTCTCATTACTTTTGCAGTTCTTTCTCTTAAACCACCTACATATTGTGAGTGATTGTAGTAAATCTTATCTTCTAGTTTGTTACCAGTTAGATTAACTTTTTCTGCATTAATAATGATGATATTATCTCCACAATCAATGTGTGGAGTGTATGTTGGTTTGTGTTTTCCACGTAGGTAAGTTGCGGCTAAAGCTGCTACTCTACCTAATGATTTTCCTTCAGCGTCAATTACATACCACTTGCGCTCTACAGTTTCTTTTTTTTGCATATAACTTGTCATATTTTTTTCTCCTTTTACTTAAACTAGATTTTCCCAGGATCTAATTTATGTGGGGATTCGAATGTACCGATTATGATTATACTAAAAAAAGTATTAAAAATCAATACTTTTTTTATTTATTATCCCACTTATTTTAATATCCTGTTAATTATATTTTTTTAGTGAAAATTTTGACATCTTCGTTTGATTCTGCTAGTGTTTTATCATCTTGCTTGTCGCTTAATATAATGACATCTTTGCCATTAAATTCTCGTTCTTTTTCGTCTAGTAATTCTTCTATTTGAGCAACTTGTTTTGCTGACATTGCATCACCATATAAATCTCCCATATGGCTTGTTGCCAATTCTCCACCAAATTGGGTAGTGCTAGATAATGTTACCACTGCAGCTGTTGTTCCCACATTTTTTAGTGTTTTTTTTGCTTTGTCTTTATTTAATGTAAATTTAAGTTTTCCTTTTTCATGGTCACAACAACCATAAGCTGTTGCTCCTATTGTTCCTACTATAGTAGTAGTATTAAATATTGATATGCCCATTATTTATTCCCCCTTTTATTTAGCATAAGCAGTATCATCTTTAACTTTACTAGTTTCTTTTATTGATTTAAGCCACTCTCTCATTTGCTCAAGTTGTTCTTTGGTTTCTATTGCACCAGCAAGTTCTCTTACTGTTGGAATTTTTGTAGGTTCTTTAGTTGTTTCAAAAGCTTTTTCCATGACACGTGAGACCTCGCTATATTTTTCTTGCTGGCGTTGCTGGCGTTTTATTTCGCGTTGTTCTAGGGCTTTTTTATGAATTTGTATTCTGCATATATTGTAATTTTGAAGATTTATACATTGCCAATTTTTGATGGCACTTAAGCCCTGCGCGATAAGTATAGTTGCTGCTACAGGTGTTGCCACACCACCAACTATAAATCCCATAGTTCCGATGGAAATTATGGCATTTCTTATTAAAGCATTTTGATGAACACTTTTGTTGTATTTTAAATACCCTATTATTTCTGTCGGCCTTTTGGCATCCAAATGATAGTTTCTATTTTCTTCACGATTATATTCTCTTCTTGCGGTTAATATTTGCCTACGATAACTATTTATTATCCTTTGTCTTTCTTCTTCAGTAGTTGCTTTCTTTAAGGCTTTATTAAGTTCCTTTTCCGCACTCTTTTCATATTTTTCTAAATAGTTTGGAAAAAACTTTTTGGTAATTTTCCACCTTAATTTTTCAACTTCCATAACTACTTTTTTAAATTCTTTAGCACCTAGTTTTTCGTACCTTTTTTTTAACTTTTTATAATCAATTTCTTTTTCTTCCATAGACCTAACCCCTTATTTATCTACTTCTTCTCATTGATTGGTTCATATTATATCATAAAATTTAAAAACTTGCAAGTTCTTTATATTTTGCGGTAATAGTCTATTATTTTAAATGAGAAGACAAAAGAAAAATCTTTGCAGAAATTTAGGTAATTAAATCAATGCAAAGATTTCTTATAAGTAAATTATTCAATAAAATTTTTAGGTTTCTCTACTTAAATTTTATTTGTCAATACTAGTAAAAATTCTTTTAATAGATAATAAAAAAACTTAACTAATACTCTACATTAGTTAAGTATAGTCCAACACTCGGAGCTGTTTTGCCTGATTTTCTTCGATCTTTACTTTCTAATATAGTTTGAACTTCTTCGGGAGGAATTTTATTTTCTCCAACCTTTATCAAAATGCCTACCATATTTCTTACTTGATATCTTAAAAAGCCCGTTCCTTTAAAAGTAATTTCTATTTTATCATTGTTTTGATAGATACTGGCTTTTGAGATTGTTCGAATACAATTTTCTTTTTCTTTATTTTCAGTAACAAAGGCTCTAAAATCATGAGTACCGATAAAGAACTGTATGCCTTCTTGCATAGCTTTTATATTTAAGGCGTGATTGTACTGAAAAACATAGTTTCTTTCTATAGGATTATATTCACCTATATTTATATAATACTTGTATTCTTTTGATTTTACTGAGTATCTTGCATGAAAATCATTAGGAACAATTGTCGTTTTAATTATATGAATATCTGGTGGTAGGTTACTATTAAGGGCTCTTTTTAATTTTTGTTCTGTTATATTAATATTAATATCAGCATGAGCATATTGACATAGTGCATGAACGCCCTTATCGGTTCTTCCTGTTGCGGTAGCTGTAGTTTTTTTATTATTGTTGACTTTTGTTAAAGCAATTTCAAGACTTTCTTGAATGCTTGGTAAATTTTTTTGATATTGATAGCCATTATAGTTACTTCCATCATAGGAAAATTTAATTAAATATCGCATATTTCACCTCAATTATATATGCTTATATATATCTTTGATAATATCTCGAATATCTTTGTGATAATCTATTTTTGCTTTTTTTTGCTTTCTAGCTTGATAGGTAAATTCTACAATATCTGGTACTCTAATTTTACTTCTTCTTAGTGTTTCAACTTTACTATATACATCTTTAATGGGGCCAGTAATAACTTTATCATTTTTTATTATTACTGCTCTTGTACAATATTTGTATAAGATATTTGTATCGGTACTTAGTATTATTATAGTTTTATGATATTGTTCTTTTAGTCTTAATAATAACATGTATATTTTTTTTTGATTTTTTAAGTCTAAGCTTGAAAATTGTTCAGTTAGAACTAACATTTCTGGATTGGATAATAAGGCAGTTGCTATTTGTATTAATTCTTTTTCAGATTTTGATAATGTATTTAGCTCTCTAAATAAGTATTTTTCATTTAATCCTACAATTTTTAAAGAATCAATTATTTTTTTGTTAGGATTTTTCATTTTTAAATTTTCTGTTGTTATTATGAAATTCATATATTCAAGTACTGTTTTAAGAAAACTGATTGGTTTATAAGTGTTAACTATGCTTATTTTACGTTGATACTCTGAAATGTTACTATCATTTACTTTTACTCCATCAACTATTATTTCACCTTTTAGGGGGAGTTTTAAAGATATTAAATCGCAAAATAAGCAACTATTATTAGTGGATATGGCAGTTATATCAGTACTATCAAATTCTAAATTAATTTGTTTGTCATTTAAAGAACAATTGATAAACTTTATTTCCATAAAAGATTCACCATCCCATCTATATCACTATTTATATCTACATCGTTGATTAAATCATAGTCCCGAAGTTTAACTGACAAATCTATTATAAAGGGTAATTCTAAACCAATGCGATTTAAAACATTGTCTTTTTGTAGTACTTCTATAGGTGTTCCTTCTAGGGCTATCGTGTTTTTTTCAATGACATAAATATAATCAGCTAGTAGGCAGTCATTTAAATTAGATGTGGTCATTATAATAGTTAAATCCATCTTTTTTTGAAAGTCTTTTAAACTTCTTATTATGTTATTTCGCTCATCATTATTCATCGTAATAAAGATATCATCCAATAATAATATTTTAGGTGATTGAAGAAGACACTTAGCTAATTGAACTTTTATCTTGTTTGCTTCTGTTAATTCATTTGGATTGGTATTTTCTATTTTTATTAAGTCGAATTGTTTTAAAATTTCTTTAATCTTTTTTCTTTTGATAGATGATGATATCTCTAAGTTATTAAGACTATTATTTAGTTCTTGAAAGATGGTAGGTGCTGTAAAAAGGTATTCATCGGGGATGATATGCTTCATAATTATATTTAGTTCTGTGATACGATAATATTCTAGCTCTTGAGAAAAAATATAGATTGTATTATCGGTAAATATCTGACCGATTATACTTCTAATTAATGTTGTCTTGCCACAATTATTTGGACCAGTAAGGACAGTTAATTTATTTCTTTCAAAGGAAATATTAAATTTTTGAAAAGCATATGGCAAAGATAAATTAATTACATCAATAACATTATCCTGCATTTATATCACTACCTTTTTATAATTAATCTTTAAAAGCCAACAATTAGTTGACTTTCTTTTTTTGAATATGATATGTCACATATAATAAAAACTTATCAGATACAAAACGGCTAAAGAATTTAGCACATTTCATTTTAAACCCTGGTATTATTAACATCTTTTTTGCTAGCAACTTGTCAATGGCATACTTAGCTACATAGGGGCTAGATTGGGCTTTTACTCCAAACTTTACGCCAGCTACATTGTTGAAATTTGTATTTACAGGGCCTGGACATAGTACGGCAATATGAACATTAGTCTTTTTCTTTTTTTGTTCATAGTATAGAGCTTCTGTTAGCTGATAGACGTAGGATTTAGTGGCATAATATGTGCTCATTAATGGTCCTGGTTGAAAGGCTGCAGTTGAGGCAACATTTAATATATAACCAGAGTTTCTTTCTTCCATATCCTTTAAAAATGATTTTGTAAGGATATGGACAGCTTTAATGTTTGTGTCAATCATTTCTAAGTCTTTATTTAAATCGGTATCAGTGAAATAACCAAAATCACCAAAACCAGCATTATTTATTAATATATCAATATTTTCTCTTTTCGTTAGGACATATAATTCTTTTACTTTTTGCTCATTTGATAAATCAGCTACAATTATTGTTACTTTTGTTGGAAGTTTTTTTTGTATTTCTTCTAGTTTTTCTCGATTACGGGCTACTAAAATTAATTCATACTTCTTTTGAGCTAAGTATCTGGCCATGTCTAATCCAATTCCAGATGATGCTCCAGTAATCAAAGCTTTCATATTTTTCTCTCCCTTTATTGTATTTTTTGATGATTTTCTTTACTAACTTGGCTAGGCTTTTCTTCTAACATAGCATTTAATTCGTCGTTATTGTTTTGGCTAGAAATAGCTTGTGATATTGTCCTAACCCTTGTTATAGCAGATTTTATAAGGTTTTCTTCTAGTGTACTCTTTTGGTCATTTGTCATCATTAAATATCTATCTAATGGTAAAGCTCTTATAAAACTTTCACCATTATCGAGTGTATTATCTTTAGCTGTCTCTATGAATTCTTGCCACTCTTGGCATGATTTAAATATATAGGCAAAGCATTGTTCATCTTTTAATGTGCATTTTGTATTTGATATCTTTTGAAGTTTTGCCTTTACTTTTTGGTATTTTTCCCGATATGCATAACGTAATTCTTTATCTTTCATGAATTCTTCTAAACTTATTTTTTTTGTATCGAATAAATAGGGTTTAAAGGCCTCATATATCTTGCTATCCATTGATATTGATTTTACATTATTAAATGAATTACTAAGAAAAATTTTAGCTAGTTCCATAATACACCTCATATTAATATCACAATAAGTCAATATAGGTTGCTTACTACTTATTATTCTAAATGAAAGAAAATGATTCGTCAATACTTAGGGGTTGGTATTATAATATATTTTCTTGATCTTTATATTAAAAAAAAGAGACAGTTTCCTGCTCTTTATTTTTCTGATTTTTTTGCTTTCTTAGCTGGTTTTTCTTCTACTGGTTTAGTTTCTTCAACTAATTTTAGAATAACCATTAAAGAATTATCTCCACGTCTTTCTGCTAATTTCAAAATTTGAGTATAACCACCATTACGATTTTCATAGCGTTTTGCTAAATCATTGAAGATTTTATCTGTAACTTCTTTATCATTGTGTAAAAAAGCTAAAGCCTTACGACGAGCTACTAAATCACCTTTTTTTCCATAAGTAATCATTTTGTCAACGAACTTACGTACTTCTTTGGCTCTAGTTTCGGTTGTAGTAATTGATTCATTTAAAATTACTTGTTTAGTCATAGTAGCTAACATACTTCTTCTATGTTTGTTATCTCTTCCTAATTTTCTATATGCCATAGTTAATTCCTCCTTATATTTTAGTCATCATCACGTAGTATTAGGCCCATATCTCTTATTTTGTCTAAAACTTCTTTTAAAGATTTTTTACCTAAATTACGTATTTTCATCATATCAGATTCACTTTTGTTAACAAGATCTTGTAAAGTGTGAATTCCTGCTCTTTTCAAGCAATTGTATGCTCTTACAGAGAAATCTAAATCTTCTATTGATGTTTCTAAAGCTTTTACTTTTGGATCTTCAGTTTTTTCAATCATCATTCCACTTACATCAGCGATTGCTGATAAATCTGTTAGAATAGTGAAATGTTCAATTAAAATTCTAGAAGCTAAAGCAATTGCTTCTTCTGGCTTGATAGAACCATTTGTCCATACGTCCAAGATTAATTTATCGTAACTTTCATCTTGTCCAACACGGGCGTTTCCAACTTCATAAGAAACTCTTTCTATAGGAGAATATAATGAATCAATGGCTATAACGCCGGCTTTTTTGATATCATATATTTTTTTATTTTCTTCACTTTTAACATAACCACGACCGTTTGTAACAGTCATTTCCATATTTAAACTTGCACCTTTAGATAAAGTTGCAATTACTTTGTCTTTGTTAATTACTTCAATGTCAGCATCGTGTTCAATGTCTCCAGCAGTTATTTCTCCTTCTTTAGTTGCATTTATACGAACTACTTTTGGTTCATTTGAATAATTTTTAAATACTACTCCCTTTAAATTTAAAATGATTGTTGTAACATCTTCATATACTCCGTCAATAGTTTGAAATTCATGAAGAACACCATCAATTTTAATACTACTAATTGCACTTCCAGGAAGAGATGATAACATTACTCTTCTTAATGCGTTTCCGATTGTAGTACCAAATCCTCTTTCCAATGGTTCTAATTCAAATCTTCCATAAAAATTACTCTCTACAGAATCTGTTATTTTATAAATTGGTTTTTCAAATTGTAACATGAAACTAACCTCCCTTTGTTTTTTGCCACTTAACTTATCCTTTTTTTACTATCCACGTGGACGTTTTGGTGGACGACAGCCATTATGTGGTATTGGTGTAACGTCTGATATTGCTGTTACTTCTAGTCCAGCTGTTTGTAATGAACGAATTGCTGTTTCACGTCCTGGTCCTAAACCTTTAACGCGAACTTCAAGTTTACGCATTCCCATATCAAATGCTACTTTACCAGCTGCTTCTGCAGCCATTCCAGCAGCAAATGGAGTTGATTTTTTACTTCCTTTAAAACCGATAGCACCTGATGATGCCCAGCTAATTACATTACCGTCTTTGTCAGTAATTGTTGTTATTGTATTATTAAATGTTGAATGAATATGAGCTATTCCTTCTGGTACATTCTTCTTAACTTTCTTCTTTCTAGTCTTATAAGCCATAAGTCTTACCTCCTTTTTTTATTTTAAATCGTTTCTAACTAAACTTTCTTCTTATTTGCTACAACTTTTCCTTTACCCTTACGAGTACGAGCATTACGATTAGTTCTTTGTCCTCTTACAGGTAATCCTTTTTTGTGACGGCTTCCTTGGTATGAATTAATTTCCATTTTTGTTTTAATATTCATACTAACTTCACGACGTAAGTCACCTTCAGTTAAATGTTTGTTAATTTCATCACGAATTTTAACTAAATCATCTTGAGATAGATCTTTTGTCTTTGTTGTTGGATCAATATTTACTTCTTTTAGAATTTGTTTTGCTAGACTTCTTCCAATTCCATAAATGTATGTTAATGAAATACATATATGCTTGTCATTTGGAATGTCTACACCTTTAATACGTGCCATTTAATTTCCTCCTAATAACTATCCTTGAACTTGTTTGTGTTTTGGATTTTCACAAATAATTCTTATTTTACCTTTGCGTTTAACAACTTTACATTTTTCACACATTGGTTTTACTGATGCTTTTACTTTCATTAATATCCCTCCTATTATTTACGATAGGTAATACGCCCACGTGTTAAGTCATAAGGCGATAGTTCTATCATTACGGTATCTCCTGCTAAGATGCGAATATAGTTCATTCGTATTTTACCAGAAACGTGAGCTTCCACAATGTGTCCATTTTCTAGTTGAACTTTGAATTTCCCACCTGGGATTATTTCAAGAACTTTACCTTCTATTTCGATTGTATCTTCCTTAGCCATCTTTTCACTCTCCTGTCAAGATTTTATATCCATCGGCAGTTACTACAACTGTATGTTCAAAGTGGGCTGATGGACGACCATCCTCAGTATCTACTGTCCAATTATTATCATGAACATAGATTCTCGGACTTCCCAATGTTAACATTGGTTCTACTGCTATTACCATTCCTTCTTTTAAACGAGGCCCTGTATTTTTAAGACCATAATTAGGAACTTCTGGATCTTCATGGACATCAGTACCAACTCCATGGCCACAAAGTTCTTTGATAACTCCCAATTTATGTTCTTTTGCATATGTTTCTATGGCATAACCAATATCTCCAACTCTATTTCCTGGCTTTACTTGTTCTAGACCAATAAATAGGGATTTTTCGGTGTGCTCTAATAAATATTTTTTATCATCGGAAATTTCTCCGACAGCATATGTCCAAGCTGAATCACCATGGTATCCTTTATAACAAGCTCCAATATCAATTGAGACTATATCTCCATTTTTTAATACTCTGTTGCTAGGAAAGCCATGGACAACTTCAGAATTGACACTTATACATAGTGCAGTTGGGAATCCTTCGTATCCTTTAAAAGAAGGTGTAGCTCCTTGACTTCTAATGAAGTCCTCAGCTAACTTATCCAACTCATTTGTTTTGATACCTTCTTTTATATATGGTAATAGATACTTGTGTGTTTTATAGACAATATTACCAGCAATTGTTAGGAGTTCAATCTCTCTTTTACTTTTTATTGTAATCATTCTATCATCTCCATTAATTTTGACTAATAATTTCGTCTATAGCTTTGAATACATTTTCAACGGTATCATCACCGTTTACTTCATATAATACGTTTTGATTTCTGTAGTGTTCTAATATTGGTTCTGTTTTTTCTTGATACATTTTATATCTAGTTTGAAATGAGGAAAGATTGTCATCATTTCGCTGATATAACTTGCCACCACAGATATCACAGGTTGATTCAACTTGTGGAGTACTACTTGGCTCATTTATATTATAGATTGCTTTGCAGTTTTCACAAATTCTTCTTCCTGTAATCCTTTTTTCTAATGTTTTTTCATTTATGTTAATATATATTACATTATCAATTGTGTAACCTAATTTATTTAATATTCCATCAAACTCTATTGCTTGAGTAAGAGTTCTTGGAAAACCATCAATTATAAAACCATGTTGGCAGTCTTCTTTTTTTAGGCGTTCCTCAATTAATTGGTATGTAATTTCATCTTTTACTAATCGACCACTTGATAGTGTTTCAAATACATAATGCCCTATTTCACTTTCTTCCTTGGAGATATCTCTTAATATATCACCTGTTGAAATATGGGGAATATGATATTTTTGAACAACTAGTTCCGCTTGAGTACCTTTTCCAGCAGCGGGTGGTGCGATAAACATAATATTTTTCATATATTACCTTCTACTATATCCTCTTTTATAACTTCTCGTTAATAAGCTACTTTCTAATTGTTTATATGTTTCTAATGCAACACCTACTACAATTAATAATCCTGTTCCACCAATTGATACTGATGTAGGCAAGCTTGTTAAATTTGAGAATAAAATTGGTAGCCCAGCAATAATTACTAAGAATGTAGCTCCTAAAACTGTTAGTCTTGATAATATCCTACTTATATGTTTTTTGGTTTCTTCTCCAGGTCTAATTCCGGGAATATATCCACCATTTTCTTGTAGATTTTTTGCAAATTCATCTGGCTTTAATTGAATAAAAGTGTAGAAATATGCAAATAAGAAAATGAATATAACATATATTAAGAAGCCAACTGGAGTTGTATATGTTAAGTATTTTTGAACAAATAATGTAAAGCTTTCTTTTTTTATTACTTGAGCTATTATACTTGGTATTGATAATAAACTAGATGCAAATATTACTGGTATTACACCGGCAGAATTAATCTTTATAGGCATAAAGCTTTGAGCGGCGCTTCCGAATGCACTTGTTGATTTATTAGCATATTGAATTGGAATGCGTCGTTCAGCTTCTTGAACGAACACTACTCCAATGACAATTGCAAAGTATAAAATTACAAATAAAGCAAATTTTATTATTCCTAATGTTATAACTTGTGCAGTACCACTAAATGTAATTAAGCTTGTGAAAGCATCAATAAACATTTGTGGAAGTGTGGAAATAATTCCAGCCATAATTATTAAACTAATACCATTTCCAATTCCTTTTTGAGTAATTTGATCCCCAAGCCATAGCAAAAAGGCTGTTCCAGCAGTTAATACTGTTGATATATACAAGTATTGCATTGGGGTTCCTGTTTTACCTATAAAGGCAAAAGCAAAGGCATAACCTTCAATAAATGAGAAGAAAATTCCCATATATCTTGTTATTTGATTTAACTTTTGTCGACCTGTTGGTCCCTGTTTACTTAATTCTGCAAAATAAGGAATTATGTCCATTTGCAATAATTGGACAATAATTGAAGCAGTAATATAAGGTGTGACTCCTAGTGCAAAGATTGAGAAGTTTTTTAAAGCTCCTCCACCCATAGCATTTATTAGTTCTAGGAATCCTAAATTACTGGTTAGTTCTTTGGTACCTGGAACTCTAATTGAGGTACCTAATATGAAGATTATTAATGCTCCAAGGGTAAAATATATTCTTTTTCTTAAGTCTTTATTTCCTGGAGTAAACAATTGCTTCATAGTACTAAACATATTAGATCACCTCAGCTTTACTTCCTGACTCTTTGATCTTTTCTAAAGCTGTAGTTGAAAATTTATGAGCTTGAATTGTAAGCTTCTTTTCTAATTTACCATTGCTTAATACTTTAATTCCATCTAATTGATTTTTAATTAAACCAGTTTCTTTTAATAAAGCTGGTGTTACTACTGTTCCATCTTCAAATCTATTTAAATCTGCTAGATTGATAACAGCATATCTTGTTTTAAACTTTCCATTAGTAAATCCTCTTTTTGGAAGTCTTCTATATAGTGGTAATTGTCCACCTTCAAATACTGGATTGATACTACCACCACTACGTGCTTTTTGTCCTTTTTGACCGCGACCACTTGTTTTTCCAAGACCACTACCAGATCCACGACCTACACGTTTTTTAGCATGAGTAGCACCGATATTTTTTTCTAATTCATGTAATTTCATTATCCTAATATCTCCTCTACTGTTTTTCCACGAAGTGCTGCAACTTCTTCTGGAGTCTTAATAGACTTCAATGCGTTTAATGCAGCTGTGGCCATATTTAATTTTGTTCTTGCTCCTAGTGATTTAGAGACAACATCACGAATTCCTGCTAATTCTAAGATAGCACGAACAGAACCACCAGCAATGATACCAGTACCAGCTGGTGCTGGTTTAATAATAACTCTTGCAGCTCCAGCAGTTCCTATTGCTTCATGTGCAACTGTTCTTCCATCAATTAGAGGTATTGTGATTAATTTTTTGTTTGCATCTTGAATTGCTTTCTTTATTGCATCAGGTACTTCATTAGCTTTTCCAATACCTAATCCAACTTTACCTTTACGGTCACCTACTACAACTATAGCAGAATATCTTCTTTGGCGTCCACCTTTGTTAACTTTAACAACGCTTTTTACGTCAATTACTAATTCTTCTAAAAGTTTCTCTTTAGGTTCATGAGTTTTCTTTTGCATAATACCCTCCTATTAGAATTCTAATCCATTTTCACGTGCTGCTTCTGCTAAAGCTTTTACACGTCCATGATAAAGGTAGCCTCCTCTATCAAATACCACTTTTGTAATTTTTGCTTTTGTTGCTTTTTCAGCGATTGCTTTTCCAACAACTTTAGCTGCTTCAACATTACTTCCGTTTTCAATTTTTAGATCTTTATCTAATGAGGAAGCAGATACAAGAGTAGTTTTAGTTTCATCATCAATGATTTGTGCATAAATTCCTGTATTTGAACGGAATACGCATAATCTTGGTACTGCGCTTGTTCCCATGATTGTTTTACGAATTCTCTCATGACGAGTAAGACGCATACTATTACGTGATTCTTTTTTTATCATTTTAATTTCTCCTTCCTACTAATTAAGCAGCTTTCTTTCCTTCTTTACGACTAACATGTTCATCTTTATAACGGATTCCTTTACCTTTATATGGTTCAGGTTGTCTTACTTTCCTAACGTTTGCAGCAAATTCTCCAACTAATACTTTATCAATACCCTTAATTGTAATTTCTGTATTTCCGTTAGCTTCTACTGTTAATCCTTCTGGTACTTTCATTTCAACTGGATGTGAGTAACCAGCACTTATTACTAGTTTATTTCCTTGAACATTAAAACGGTATCCAACACCAATAATTTCTAGTGCTTTCTCATAACCGTTTGTAACACCAGTAATCATGTTATTGATTAAAGCATTCATAGTTCCATGCATTGCTTTGGCATTTTCGTTTAAACGTTCTAAAGTAATTTCATTTCCTTCTTGTTTCATTGTAATGTCTTTTAACATTGGTTGTGTTAAAGTTCCTTTTGGCCCTTTTACAGTTACAATATTATTAACATTTTCAACGGTAACTCCTTCTGGAACTGTAATTATACGATTTCCTATACGGCTCATATTGACACCTCCTATATCTCATTTTATATTTACCATGTTGCCATGGGTTTCAAACTATCTTTGTCTTTAATTACCAAATATAAGCTAAAACTTCCCCACCTATATTTTGTTTACGAGCTTCTTTATCTGTCATTATTCCTTTTGATGTAGAAATAATAGCAATTCCTAATCCATTAAGTACTTTTGGTACTTCGTCATTTTTCGCATATACGCGAAGTCCAGGTTTAGAAATTCTTTTTAGTCCAGTGATAACTCTTTCTTTTTTAGCTGTGTATTTTAAAGTTAAAACAATTGTTCCTTGAGCATCATCTTTAACTACTTTATAATCTTTAATAAATCCTTCTTCTTTTAGAATTCTTGCAATTTCTGTTTTAATATTAGAAGCAGGAACTTGTACTTCTTCATAACGCATTTGGTTAGCGTTGCGAATACGTGTTAACATATCTGCAATTGTATCTGTTACTACTGCCATTTAAACTCCTCCTTTCCAATTACCAGCTTGATTTCTTAATTCCTGGTATTTGTCCTTTATAAGCTAATTCACGGAAGCAAATACGGCAGATTCCGAATTTACTCATAACTGCGTGTGGGCGACCACAACGAGAACATCTTGTATATTCACGTACTTTATATTTTTGTGGTCTATTAGCCTTTACTATCATACTTTTCTTTGCCATAATATTCCTCCCATTTTTACTTTTTAAAAGGAATTCCAAGTCCATTTAATAAGTCGAATGATTCTTCATTTGTGCGTGCTGTAGTTACGAAAACGATATCCATTCCACGTACTTTTACTACATCATCGTAATTAATTTCTTGAAAAATTAATTGTTCTTTAATTCCCATTGTATAGTTTCCTCTACCATCGAAAGCTTTTGGACTAACTCCACGGAAATCTCTAACACCTGGTAATGAGATAGTGATTAACTTATCAATAAAGTTATACATATTATCTCCTCTTAGTGTTACTTTGCAACCAATAGCTTGACCTTCTCTTACTTTAAATCCAGCGATTGATTTTTTTGCTTTTGTTACTACTGGTTTTTGTCCAGAAATTAATGTTAAATCATGAACTGCTGCTTCTAATAATTTAGAATTTGTAGTTGCATCACCAACACCCATATTAATAACAACTTTTTCTAATTTTGGAACTTCCATTATTGACTTATAATTATATTTTTCTTTTAAACTTGGAACTACTTCATTTAAGTATTTCTCTTTTAGGCGGTTCATAATTACCCTCCTTCCAATTAATCAATTTTTTCGTTTGATTTTTTTGCTATTCTTATTTTTTTACCTGTTTTTTCATCAGTTGTATGTCCAATTCTAGTTCTTTTTTTAGTTTTAGGATCAACTATCATAACATTTGATGCATTGATTGGTGCAGCAACTTCAATAATTCCACCTGTTTCAGTACCAGTTGGTTTTTGATGTTTCTTAACCATATGTACACCTTCAACGATAACTTTATTTTCGTTTCTTAATGTTTTAACGATTTTTCCTGTTTTACCTTTATCAGAACCAGTGATAACTACAACTTCATCTCCTACTTTAAAGTTCATATTTATCCTCCTCTTATAGTACTTCTTTTGCTAAAGAAACAATTTTCATGTAATCTTTATCACGAAGTTCTCTTGCTACTGGTCCAAAGATACGAGTTCCTACTGGACTCTTGTCATCACGAATGATAACACAAGCATTGTCATCGAACTTAATGTAACTTCCATCTTCACGACGAACGCCTTGACGACTACGAACGATAACTGCTTTTACAACTTTTCC
>JAQXOT010000007.1 GCA_029099845.1 bacterium | reverse complement strand
ACTTTTTATGTTAAAATATGAAGCAATAGAGGGGTTATGGTGATATTTATATGAACGATATTAGTGTAAATAAAATACCGAATTTTAATGATTTATCTATATCAGAAAAAAAAGCATATTATGAACAGTTAAGAAAAGAATGTGTTGAGTTTAAAAATGCACAAGCCAATATAGGTCAAGGATTAATAAAAACAATTTATCCATTTTTAAGAAAGTATCAAATTGAGTTACAAGGTGAAGAAAATATTCCAAAGGATACAAGGGTTTTATTTGTAGCAAATCATAGTAATTCACATGATATTTTTACCGCTTATGAAATGTTTTCATTTTTAGAAAGACAAGGAAGTGTTATGGTTGCGACCGATTGTTTATCTCCAATAACAACCCAGATTTTTAATATATCTAATGCCACATTATTAGATAGAAGAGTACCAAGGGAAAGACAAGATTCAGTATTATCAATGTCAAAAAAAATATTAACAGGAAACGATGGTTTGATTTTTGGCGAAGGCACTTGGAATCTACATCCAACTTTACCTATGCATAATATTCATAATGGTGCAGCTAAAGTTTCGCTAATAACAGAAGCTCCAATTATTCCAACTATAATTGAATACATAGAAAAAGAAGAAATGATTTCTTCCGATAGTCAATTATTTGATAAGTGTATTATAAGATTTGGCAAGCCAATAGTTATTGATTGTTCTGACACATTATCAACGCAATCAGCTAAAATCAGAGAAGCAATGGCTACGACTAGAAAACAAATTTGGTGTGACTACGATATTAAAAAAAATAGGATTGAAGATATAAATCCATGCATGTATATTAATCATACATATGCCAAAAAATTTAAAGCACTAGGTTTTACTTACGATTCAAAAAAAGAACAAAATCATTTATTATTTTTAAATGATGAACCTGAAGAAAATGAATACACCCTTAACCAAGATAGCTGCTTTGTACCTGGCATTACCGAGAAAAAAACAGAATTGAGAAAAATTCTAAAATGATTTTTCTCACTTTTTTTTGCTAAAAAACGTGCTATAATAAGAATATAATGCAAGGAGCGGTTATTATGAATGGTATCTATAATTTATATATTCCAATTTGTGGCTTACTGATAGCTTTAATTTGTAATTTTGTATTTTTCTCAAAAACCAGAGCAAAAAACAAAGAAACAGAAATATTTTCTAGAGAATTAATTTATAGTCTTGTTGATAGTATTGTGATGGTCGCCATAATACTTTTAGCACTAATTAAACCAGAAAATATTAAAATTTTAGAATTTTTAAATAAAATTGATTATGCAATGTATATACTATTTTCAAGTAATTTATTTTTATATGTTTACTATGTTACTTCACAAGATGACGAGAATAAAAAGACAAAATTATATAATTTGTTTTTTTGGATTACCACTATTTTTGACATCATATTAATGTTACTTTTATTATTTATGAAAGTTAATGTTCATATTAGCACTAACGCTCTATATAGTGATGGAATGGCCTTAAATACAACTATTATTGGATGCGCTATCTATTTTATTGCTATAATGATATGTTTATTTTTAAATATAAAGAAGGCAATAACAAAAAAACTAACGCCACTATATATATTGATTTTATTCTTTATTTTAGTAGTAGTGCTTAATCAAATTGATAAAACAATTGTTATTATCTCTGCCGTTCTTGCTTTTGTTAATCTTATTATGTTATTCACCATCGAAAACCCCGATATGAAAATGATTGAACAATTAGAAGCTGCTAGAGATCAAGCTGATAAAGCTAATCGTGCTAAAACTGACTTCTTATCAAGTATGTCTCATGAAATTCGTACTCCATTAAATGCTATTGTTGGTTTTAGTGATTGTATTAACCATGCGACTTCTCTTGAAGAAGCTAAAGAAAATGCTAACGATGTTATCAATGCTTCTAATACTTTACTTGAAATAGTTAATGGTATTTTAGACATTTCTAAAATTGAAGCTGGTAAATTAGAAATTGTTAATTCTAAGTATAATGCTAAAAATACTTTTGAAGAATTAGCTAAATTAATAACTCCTAAAATGCAAGAGAAAGGTCTAGATTTTTCTTATTATATTGCTCCAGACTTACCAACTACTTTATATGGAGATCATTCTAATATTAAAAAGGTTATTACTAACTTACTAAGTAATGCGGCTAAATATACTGACAAAGGCTTTGTTCGTTATGAAGTAAATTGTATCAATACTAATAACTT
>JAQXOT010000006.1 GCA_029099845.1 bacterium | reverse complement strand
TGGATTCAAATATTGGTATAATCATAGTGATAATAAAATATATTATCCTAATGATAATATTGTTGTATACAATAGTATATATTTAGAAGCAATATATAATTAGTCTAATCATGTATTGGATGGACAGGAAGTAATGGAAATGTTTTAAATAAAACAGTAGCCATTCTTAATGGTTCAACAGGGAATAAAAATTACACAGCACATTGGAAACTTATCACTTACGATATAACCTATGATTTACAAGGCGGAGAAACTATCACACCTAATCCAATAAACTATATGATTAAATCGCCTACATTTAAGTTGATAAATCCAACTAAGCAAGACTATATTTATGGGATGGACAGGAAGTAATGGAAAAACACCTAATAAAAATATTTCTATTACTAAAGGAGATTCTGGATATTGGAATATTACAACACCAAAAACAAAATCAAGTAGGAGAACTGTTCCAATGCCTGATGTGTTAGTAAATTATTTATTAAAGTTAAAGGAACAATGTCATAATTATTATGGGTTTAATGATAAATGGTTTGTATTTGGAGATATCAATCCATTACATCCAGATCTTCTTAGAAGAAGAAAGAATGACAATGCTAAAAAGGCAGGAGTTAAACAAATAAGAATTCACGATTTTAGACATTCATGTGCTTC
Organism: bacterium; assembly: GCA_029099845.1. Classification (GTDB taxonomy): domain Bacteria; phylum Bacillota_I; class Bacilli_A; order RF39; family UBA660; genus CAG-877. The sequence continues at coordinate 63,629 of JAQXOT010000006.1, read as the reverse complement.
ATTACTTATCAATAATGGTGCTAATATTACTTTAGTTGCTAAGTATTTAGGACATACTAAAGTTGATGAAACGCTAAATACTTATTCACATATGTTTAAAAATAAATTGGACGACATAGTGAATCTGATAAACGATTTAAACAAGCAGTAATTGCTTGTTTTTTTCGCGAAATTGTATCCAATGACTATTATAAAATTAAGATATGTGATATAATTAAAATAGCTCAGATATCATTAGAATTATGATATCTTTTTTGATTGGAGGAAGAAATGCAAACAGTAAATGGATATTTAAGTAAAATGTGTACAGATTTGTATGTAAATGGTGATGAGAATCAACGTATAAGGACTTCTATTAGTACTATGTCAGATAGAATTGATTTATATTTTGGCAATCCTAATAGATGCATACATAAAGTTGTAAAAAAGAGAATTTTTGGTTCGTATGATAGGGATACTATAATATCAAGAAAGTATGATGATGGTTCGGATGTTGACTACTTAATAGTTTTCGAAGATAGTAAGAATTATACACCTCAAACCTGTTTAAATTGGTTAAAAGGCTTCGCTGAATTTTGGTATGCTTCATCAATTGTAAAACAATCTTCACCAACTATAGTTATTGAATTACAAAACATTAAGTTTGAATTAGTCCCATCATACATAGATAGTATGGGGAGAATTTACATTCCAAAGGACGATAAGACTTGGCAGACTACCAATATTGAAGATTTAAGTAATGATATGCTGACAGTAAATAAAAAATACAATTATGTATTTAAAAATTCTATTAGGATAATTAAGTACTGGAATATTAAAAAGAATTTAAAAAAATACAAATCATATCAACTTGAAGAATATTTAACCAATAAGTTTATGTCTTCATCAGCACATTGTGAAACGTTGTTAGCTATGTTGGATTGGATGTTCTTTTATCTTAGTCAATATACTTATATAGATGAGTATGTAACAGATAGGATTAACAAGGCTATGAGTTTAATTGAAGAAGCAAAAAGATTTGATCAATATGGTTATCATGAAAAGGCAATTGAAACTATAAAAAAAATATTACCAGAGACATAGGGAGGAACAAATGGATAAAAAATATAGAAATGATGTAGATGCACTATATCGTAATGTACTGAGAAATGAAAAAGTATTATCGTTTTTATTTGTTGCTGTCTTTCTATTGTCAATAGCTAATTCATATTGTGACTCGATTGTCATAGTTTATTTGTTACTTGCATCAAATATTATCTATATAGCAGTTTCATTCTATACAGATTTAATATTAAAAAGCGATGCTGAAAAGGAAAGAAGAAAAACAATGATTGCTGATGCATTTCAAGTCGATATTACTAGTAATAAGACTGAGAACTATTATAATAATAGATTTAGTCCATCGGTTAAGAAATTAGGCGTTGATAGTTTTGAAAGCACTTTATATACTAAGGCAAACTTACATTCTATGATAAGATATAATGGTTTAAAAATATTATTTATTCTAATAATGTGGCTGATAATCTTCTTTAATATAGAAGAAGGTAATATGTTTATTACGCTAGTACAAGGGTTATTTTCTGCAGAGGTATTATTAAATTATATTAAGATGATTTATTATTATATTCATGTAAGTAAGATATATGATGACTTTTATAAATTGTTTGTTACAAAGAAATATAATGAAACTAAGGATTTAGCGTTGGTTATTGAATATGTAATGGATTATGAAACGATAAAGAGCTATTGTCATATAATGCTTTCATCTAGTTTCTTTGAAAAGAACAAAGATAGTTTAAGTTTGAAATGGAATGAGATACATAATAGCATAAAATAAACAAGTAGTAATTGCTTGTTTTTGTTTGGGACGCATAGGCGACATTTCTGGGTGACATCTGGGTGACAAAAGGTATAAAAAATGCTAAGTTTCAAATTATACCGACAACATCAAATCCCTTTATTTATAAGGGTGCGTAACTCTCGGTAAAGTTCCAGAAAGTCCTTTTTTAAGTTCCCCCTGAAGAGAGCCATTTGGCTCTCATTTTTGTTTTAAAGCCAGTGTTTATAAGGGTTTGTGATTTTTGAAATAAAATTTTTTGGTCCAATTTTGGTCCAATTTTATTTAGCATTTTCCCACATTTTTGCCCATTTTATAAGGAATTAAAAGGAAGTTGCTTGGTACCAAGATAATTTTGTCTAAGACATAAAAATCGTATGTAATTTGTATCTATTATTAAAAAGTTGTAATTTCATATCGCTTGAAATCCGCATAAATAAAGGGAATTATCTAAAAGGTTGCTCTCTTCTAATGAGAGTGAGCTAAAAAGTTTAAAGATCACCTAGAAGAGGACGCTTTTCTGATTCTTGCCTGTATGAGATATTATACTTTTTTGCTATAATAAATATAGAGGTGTATTTATGAGTAATTTCAAAATAATAAAAGATTCTTGTGTTAATCAAAAAGTTGATGCAATAGTTAATGCTGCTAATGGTCATATGATGCATGGTGGTGGAGTGGCTCGTGCAATTTTAATGAAAGCAGGACCAGAACTAAATGATGCATGCCATAAATATAAATTACCAATTAGAGATGGATCAGTAATAGTTACACCTGCATTTAATATAACAAATGCTAAAATTATTATCCATGCCGTAGGTCCTGATTTTGGAAGAACAGCTGATGCTTTTGGAGAATTATGTGATGCATATTATAATTCATTGATTGAGTTAAAAAATAACAATTATCATACAATAGCATTTCCTTTAATTAGTTCTGGTATTTTTGGTGGAGATTTAGAAGATCCTGTTGCTATTTCAACTAAGTATTGCATAAAAGCTTATAATAAATTTGTAATCGATAATTATGATTATGATATAGATGTTTTATTATGTGCATACTCTGATGATGAATATGAAAAAGCAATTGAACAACAAGATAAAATGAATAAAGAATATGAAAGAGAAGAAAAACGAGGATTTGATTCCATTGATGAAATAGTTGATTATTTAAAAAATGATTATAAAAAAGCAGAATATGTTACTCCTGATCCAAGTTATACTATAGGAGAAGATGGACAAAAAATTCATTATATGGGTGGATTACATTATGATTGGAGATTTTTTGATATTCCAGAATACTTAGTTAAAAACAATTATATTGAAGAGAAATATTACAATCGTGATAATTATCCTGAATTCTTTGATGAAGATTGGCAAGAATATGATTTTGATAATTTAGATATTGGAAGAGTATCATACTTGATTTTAAGAATCTTTAATATAGAAAGAATTGCTGAGGGTTCAATAGATAATATGATAGAAAATGGATCTATGCTTAAACTTGTTGAAAGAGCTAAAATATTAAAAAAATAACTATAAGAGCGGATGAGAATCCGTTTTTTCTTACAATAAAAAAGATTAGGAATTACCTAATTCTTCATTCATATCATCTATAAGTGATGTTATATCTGTTAGAGCATTCTTATACAAATGTGTATATGTATTAAGAGTTTCTTCTATTTTAGTATGCCCTAAGAATTTAGAAACAGTATTAATATTAGCACCTTTATAAATAAGTAGGGAAGCACATGAATGCCTGAAATCATGGATCCTTATTTGTTTAACTCCTGCAAGTTCACAATTACGATTTTTCTTAGCTGTAATAGTACTGCTTATTTGTGGTGCAATATCTCCAATTACAAAGTATGAATCATTGAATCCAAATAGTAATTCAGAATCACTCTTTTTAAGTGTTTCTAGGTCATTTAAGAGCACTTTTGTTAATGGTAGAACTCTATTACTCTTAGCAGTTTTTGGTGGCGAGAATGTCCATTTAGAACGGCAGGATTGCTGAGTTATTTGCTTATTAATACTAACAGTTCTATTTTCAAAGTCTATATCTTTCCATGTGATACCTTTTAATTCACCAATTCTTAATCCACAGTAGTAGAGTAGTTGCCAAGCACATCTAAATTTAATATCTTTTTCAACAGATAAGAACTTTTGAAATTCATCATAAGTGAAATATAACATTTCTTTTGGTAATTCATTTGGATTATTAAAGTTATGCATTTTTCTATAAACGTGTACGAAACTGAAACCATACCAATCAGTAGCATAATTTAACAATGACTTTAGAAATTTATAAATATCATTTTTATAATAAATAGTGTCTTTTATTGTGCTTGATATTAGTTGGCATGTTTATTATATAAATTTTGTTAATTAGAAAAAAATCAAGTTTAATAATTTAACTTCTTTGATTATTTGTTTCATAACTTTTATATTATCTTTGACTGGTGTAAATTGACATTTTTGATATTTTGTAGTATAATATGGGCACTAATGGGGATGGGTAGTATGGATAAAAATGATTTTAGTTCTGGTTTTTTAGATAGTCTTTCTGAAGAAATGATTATTTCGTATTTATTTTCTACTGATTTATCGGTTGGAGTTAAAACACTTATTTGTGATGAGATTAATAAATGGGCACTTGATTCGGAACGGTTATTAAAGCTTAAAAATGCATTTATACGTAGGGGTGTATTTGATGAGGCTTTGTTAGATACTGATTTTTGCCCTATTGAATTGAAAAAAATTATTATTGATGATATCTATGGATCTAATCTTACTCAAACTATTTGTGATTTAGATGTGCCATTAGAAAGAAAAAAATTAATTATTGATTTACGTTTAAGTACTCAAGAGGCTTTAAAATTACTAGGGCAAGATATTCCTATTGATTTAAAGTTTTATCTTATTGATACTAGGATTTTATCTAGTAGTGATATTATTGATAGTTTAAAAAGTAATGATATTTCAGATATTATTAAAGAAAAAATTATTCTTCGAAAAGTTGATATGGATAACTTATTTGAAGTTACTGGTAATAAAGAGTTACCTTCTAGTGAAGTAAGTTTAGTTTGTGGATTAAAGCGTAGGGATATAGAGGATTATATTAGTAATTTAGATAGTAATAATATTCTTGATGTTATTACTAAGTCTAATATTATTTTTCCCCTTGCTGAAGATATAAAGAAATTTAGGCCTGATGTTATTTTAGAGGCTATTATAGCAGCTGATAAGAAAACTTTATTTCGGGTAATGAATAGGCCAACTAGTTCTTCATTAACTGGTATGATTGTTAAGAAAAGAAAAGATACTTTATTTGAAATGATTGCAGAAATAGATTCACAAAATATTTTAATTTGGCTTAATCTTTCAGACTTACCTAATGATATAAAAGATTATATTATTAGAAACAAAGCAGATGTCTTAGATACAGCAATTAAAAAGCATAATATTTTTTATGGTAGTAAAAGGTATTTAAGTAATAGTAGTCATTTACCTTATGCAGTTAAACAAAAGATATTTTTAGAATATAAAGAAGATTTTATAAGAGAAATAAAAGAATTAACTGGTGATGAGGTTGTTAATAAAATTATGTATGATAATAGTGGAGAATTATTACTAGAGTTATTAATTGAAGTTGGAATAAATGAAAATAATGTCTTTACTTTATTAGCTGAACATAATTTAAATAGTATAATAATTAATAAAGTTTTTAATATTAAACCTTTAATTTTTAATGATTATATTAATAGTTTGGATTTAGTTGATATATTGTCTTTAGATAAACTTAATTTTTCTGGAGAAATAAAAAATAGAATTTTAGATTCTACTAGTTTAATTGTAGCTAGTAAATTAGATGGTATAAGTAATGATGTTCTTTTAGGTTATTTAAAAGATCCTAATGTATTACTTTCTGTTAAAAGAAGAATTATGGAACATTTTGGTATTTATGAGGTTGATTTACAAAATTGTTTAGAGACACTTAATTTAGATAATGCTGATTTACTTGTAAATAATTATAATGATATTAAGAGATTAATTAATTTAGCTGGTATTGAATTTCAGTCTTTTTTACAATATGGTACTGGTAGTCAAAGATATTCTAATTGGTTAGTTGATTTAACTAATATAATTAGTGAAGATAAGGTTTTAGAATTTATTAAAGTAAAAAGATATTTCTTTAGTAATTATTATGGTAATAGTAGTACTGAGAATGGAGTTAGCACTATTTCTAATTTTTTGGAAATACTTAGTAACTTTAATAAATATCATGATTTATGTTTAAATCTTGCTAATAATAATACTTTGTTATCTAGAGAAGATAAGCAAAATATTCAATTTTTATTTAATACAAAAGGTTTTAATGATGTTTTTGTTCCTAATAAATTAGCTGATATATCTTTATATAAGAAGGAATTTTATAAAGGTATTACAGAAAAAATTACTGGGGGATTAGATTTAGAACAATTAAAGGCAATTTTTAATGAGATGGTATTTTGTGATGCTAATCAAATATTATCATCAATTGGGGGAACGGAAGCACTTAAGACTTTAAAGAAAGATAATGCTAATTCTTCTGGAATTACTGCTTTAATAGATGAATTACTTTTATATTCTAATATTATAGAAATGGTTAATTGTACTAATAATGTTTTAGGATTGACGGAAGTTTTGGATTTTGTTTTTAGTGATGTTGAAGTTTTATCTTTATTTCAGAATTTGTTTTCTCAGTTTGAAAAAGAGGTAATAAGACTTTATGAAGCTGATTCTATTAATCATTTGACTTCTTTAGCAAAAGTTAGAAATATACCTGGAGTAATTAATCATGAGTTATCTAGGAAGTATGGTGGAGAGGTTTTTGATTTTTCTGATAAGAATTATGTCTTATATGGTCATGTTTTTAGTATAAATGAAAGTTTTGATGATCGTGTAAGAGGAAAAACTTCTGGTAAGAGTAATTTTATTTCTGTTACGCCAATTAGTTATAAGGGACAAAAATATTATTGGGATAGTTCTGAAGTTATTTTGTTGTTTGATAAAATCCCTAAGGGAAGTTTTGTTTGTAGTTCTATTTATAATATGGGAACTAATCATAAGCTTAATAATAATTCTTGTGAGGTAGCTGAGTTTGAGAGAACACAACGTGGTATTTTAGAGACTAGTGCAGTTGTTTTGAATAATTCAGAAGCATTATTATTTGCTGAAGGACTTATTCCTTGTGGATTAGCGTTACCAGGTGGTAGGTGTCCATCAGAAATGGAACTTTTGTATCATAAAAAATATAATTTGCCTTTTATTATTACTCAGAACATTGGTACGGCTATTGATAATCCTAAAATGGTATTTAGTAATAATGATACTGTTGTTTTAGAAGATTTAGAAAAGTGTAGAAAGCTAGAGGCTATTATTGGTGTACTTGAACCTTGTTTAGCGTTAGAAAAGGAAAATGCCATGTATACTGGAAGAGAAGTAGCTTTGTTTACTGATAGTCATTCATTATATGAGCCAACACTGGCAGTTTTAGAGGATATTAGGAAAAATGGAATTACGGAAATTTATTCTTTGGGAGATAATATTGGTAATGGACCTAATCCAGTAGAAGTGTTTGATTTATTAGAGGAATATGGAGTTATTTCTGTTGCTGGAAATAGTGAGTATTATAATACTTTGGGTATTGAACCTTTTCCTTATATTTCTTCAGAATCAGAAAGAGTTGATAGCTATAAATGGACTAAACTTCTTTTAGGAAAAGAAAGAGTGGAAAAACTAAAAAAATTACCACCATCAATTGATTTAAAGATTGGTAATAAAACGATTGGTTTAGTACATTTTTGTAATGATGTACGTTATGATTTTGATGATGCTCATAATACATATAATTATAGATCAAAATATGGTACTGATAAAGCGAGTGAACAATTTTTGTATACTAATAGTTTGCAGGATAAAAAGAAAAGAGAAGAGATTGCTACTACTTCTAAAGATTTAAAGGATAAGGGAGTTATCTCGGCTTATGAAAGACCTTTATTTGATGGAAAAATGGTAACTGATTATGATGCTATTATTCAAGGACATGTACATTTTCATATGGAAGATAAAATTGGTGATGTAAAAGTTATGACATTAAGGGCTGTTGGTATGGGATATGAAGATGATTATAATGATACTGCTTGCTATTATGTATTGAAGGAAAGAAAAGATGGAAATTTTGATATAGAAAGACGATTAGTTCGTTTTAATAGAAATAATTTGGATGCAGATATTGTGGCTAGTAATTTACCTGATAAAGCTCGAATATTACGATATGTATCAGATGGGAAAGATAGGAATGGTTTTTAATATTCCTTTCTTTTTTTAGTTTCTTTTTTAAGTTTTAAAAGTTTTTCTTGTAAAAATATATTTATTTGGTACAATAGTTATTGATAGGAGGATTAAAAATGCAAAATATTAAAAAAATTAGTCTTATAGTTTTAGTGTTTATTGCTATTATGATGATTACTGGTTGTGGAAATAAAAACGTTGAAGGTACTTTGGAAGACTTGATGACTAAGGTTTATCAAGATGTACCAGAAGATAAACGACCAATGATGTTAGAAAACATTACTCTTAATGATGATAATATTGAATATTATATAGGAACTAAAGATGTTCCATATGAAGAAGCTTTAGCTTCAGAGTCTGGAATTGGTTCAACTGCTCATTCTGTTGTATTGTTAAGGGTTAAAGATGGTGAATCAGTAGAAGACGTTAAAACAGCCATTAAAGACAATGTTAATCCAAGGAAATGGGTATGTGTTGGCGTTGAAGATGATGAAGTAATTATTAAAAATAAGGGTAATTTAGTCATTCTGATTATAGTAGCTGATGAAGATACTAGAGCTACTTTAGAAGAAGGATTTGATAACCTATAAGACCTATTTTGAGGTCTTTTTTCATAGGAGGATAAATGGTATTTTCTAGTATAACGTTTTTATATTATTTTTTAGTTTTATTATTACTTGTTTATTTTATTGTTCCTAAAAATTATCGGAATTTTGTATTATTAATATTTAGTTTATTATTTTATTTTTTAGGGGAACCTAAATATATACTTGTTTTAATATTATCTGGTGTTTTAAATTATTATTTTGGTAAGTTAGTAACTGGAAGGAATAAGAAATTATTTTTGGTTTTAGCTTGCTTTTATAATATTTTTCAATTACTTGTTTTTAAGTATACTAATTTTTTTATAGATAATATTAATAATTTATTTCATCTTAATATTAGTTTTTTAAATATTGTTATGCCAATAGGGATTAGTTTTTTTACTTTTCAAGGTTTAGGTTATGTTATTGATGTTTATAAAGGGGTACATGAGCCATCAGATAATTTGCTTTATTTTATGACTTATTTATGTTTGTTCCCGCAGTTAGTAGCTGGTCCGATTGTTAGGTATAGTGATGTAGCTTCCTCTTTATATAAAAGAGATACTAGCTATAATGAGATAGCAGAGGGAGTAGGAAGATTTGTTATTGGTTTGGCGAAGAAAGTTTTACTGGCGAATGTGTTAGGAGAAGTTATTGCTAGTTTAGTTGATGTTAATGTACTTTCTTCATGGTTAAATCCTATACTTTTTACATTACAAATATATTTTGATTTTAGTGGTTATAGTGATATGGCAATTGGTTTAGGTCTTGTGTTTGGTTTTAAATTTCCAGAAAATTTTAACTATCCTTTAATTTCTTCTTCAATTACTGATTTTTGGCGTAGATGGCATATATCTTTATCTAGTTGGTTTAGGGATTATGTATATATTCCTTTAGGGGGAAATAGAGTTAGTAAGCTTAAGTGGATTAGAAATATTTTTATTGTTTGGTTTTTAACTGGCTTTTGGCATGGTGCAAGTTGGAATTTTATTCTTTGGGGATTATATTTTGGGGTTATTTTAGTAATTGAAAAAATGTTTTTGGGTAAGTATTTAGAAAAGACGAAAGTAATTAAGTATTTTTATAGTTTATTAGTTATTATTATCGGTTTTTTAATATTTAATAGTAATAGTATAAGTGATGTTATTATTGAGTTAAAAAATATGTTTTTTATAAGTGATATTCCATTTACTAGTAAAGAGACTATTTATTATTTAAAAAGTAATTTAGTATTGTTTATTTTAGCGATTGTTGCAGCAACACCATTAGTTAAAAATGTTATTTGTCGTTTAAAAAAGACGAGAGTTTCTATTGTGCTTGATATATTAGAACCAGTTATTTATATTGCGTTATTAACTTTATGTACAGCATTTTTAATAGATGCATCATTTAATCCATTTTTATATTTTAGATTTTAGGAGGTATTTATGAAAAATAAGATAATTGTCTTTTTATTTGTTGGATATTTAGGTTTATTTTCTATTTTAGGTCTTATTTTAAAAGATAAAGAAATTAGTAGTAGTGAAAGAAGAAAATTAGCTAGTTTTCCTAAAGTAGAGCTTAATAATAACTATATTACTAAGGTTGATAAATATTTTCTTGATCAGTTTCCCTTTAGAGATGGTTTTAGAAGTATAAAGGCTAATTATAATTATAAAGTACTTAGGAAGTTAGATAATAATGGTATTTATTTAAAAGATAATTATATTTTTAAGAGTAATTATCCTACTAATGAAAAATCTATTTCAAAGTTTATTAATCATTTAGAAAAGATTAGTAGTTTATTTCCTGATGGTAATATTTACACAATGATTATTCCTGATAAAAACTATTATTTGGATGATGATTATTTTTTAAATATTGATTATAATTATATATATAATAAAGTCGAAAATATAGGTAATTTTATTGATGTTAGAGATGTTCTTAGTTTATCTTCTTATTATGAGACTGATACACATTGGAAACAAGAGAAGCTTAATGAAGTAGTTATTAAAATGGATGAGGTAATGAACTTTTCATATTATGATATTTTATATAAAGAAAATATTTATGATAAGTTTTATGGAGTTTATTATGGGGAAAGTGCAGTTGATCGAAAGCCTGATAATTTGGTTTATTTAACTACTTCTATATTTGATCAAGTTAGTGTTAAGTATTTAGAAAATAGTAATTTGAAGGAAATTTATAATCTTTTCAAATTGGATGGCTTAGATAGTTATGAGGTATATTTAGATGGAGCAAGCAGTTTTATTGAAATAAGTAATCCTAGTGTTTCTTCAAAAGAGTTAGTGGTTTTTAGAGATTCTTTTGGAAGTAGTTTGGTTCCTTTACTAGTTCCTTATTATTCGAAGATTATCGTTATTGATGATCGATATATTAGTAGTAATTATTTTATGGATTTAGTTGGTGATTTAAAAAAACCTGATGTTTTATTTTTATATAGTACACTTCTTGTGAATGATAGTAGTAGTTTAAAAGATTAGATGTTATAATATTAACAAATAATTGATATTTTAGTGGTGCTTGGCATGGAAGAGGTTGTTTATTATGAAATATTATAATGGTTTAGGTGGTTTTGCTCAGACGTGTGAAGAACCTGATGCTACTACGTATGAAGAGCTTGTGGCTTTTAACTACTGTTTAGCTAGTGATTATATGACGGCAATTTTTATGGAAGATTTTGAGGATTTGGGGTGCATTAATCCTTTATTGCTTGATGATATTTTGAAATGGTATATTGCTGGTGGAGAAAGTATTGAATTTTGTGATATTGAAAAAATTAAAAAGGGATTAATGATTACTTCTAAAGGTAGAACTTTGGTTGATGCTGCAATAGATGAGAAGAATGATTTTTTAGCAGTAACGTTTATTTGTAATGGTAATAGAGATCCAAGGCTTTATGCGTTATGTGCTACTTTAGATTGTTGGAGTGGGTTACTTAATTATAGACCTGGTATGAAGAAAGATGAATATTTGGCTTTTTTAAAAAGTGTTTTTACTTTTATTGATGAAGATTATGGACAAACTAATGGAAAAGAGAAAGCTGAGATGTTGTCAATTATAAAAAATAATATTTTAAGTATTAAAAGTACTAAAGAAATTGGTACTATTAGTGCTGATGATATTGGTGAGTATCAATTTATAAAAGATATTAGGAAGATTAGAGGTAGAGTAGATGAGTGAAAAATTTAAAAAGGTAAAGAAAGCATACGTTTATAGTGATAAAAAGACATTATTTGTTTATGTTTTGTTAAGATTATTAATTATTTTTTGTATGATTAGGGAACTTTTTCATGGTAATATTTGGAATGTAGTACTATGTTTACTATCTTTGTTTCTTTTCTTATTACCTGGCTTTATTGAAGAAAAGTTTAAGATTGATTTACCAAGTGCTTTAGAAATTATAATTTTCTTATTTATATTTGCGGCAGAGATTTTGGGGGAAATTAATAATTTTTATGGTAATTTTCCAGGATGGGATACTATACTACATACTTTGAATGGTTTTCTTTGCGCTAGTATTGGTTTTTCTCTGGTTTATTTATTAAATGAGAATTCACATTCCTTTAAATTATCCCCTATATTTGTAGTTTTAGTTTCTTTTTGCTTTTCAATGACAGTTGGTGTTGTTTGGGAATTTTTTGAATATGGTATGGATACAATCTTTAAGAAGGATATGCAAAAAGATAAATATGTTTATAGTATTAATACGGTTACATTAGATCCAAAACAAGATAATAATGTGGTTACAATTAATGGGATAGATCATGTAATTTTATATGATAAAAATAATAATAAATTAGCAGAACTTGATGGGTATTTAGATATTGGTTTAAATGATACGATGAAAGATTTATTAGTAAATTTCGTTGGGGCTGTTGTCTATAGTATTTTTGGTTATTTATATATTATTAATCATGATAAGTATCGGTTGGCTGGAAAGTTTTTGACAGTAAAAAGAGAGGATAAAAAATAATATATTGATCTTTTAGTTTTAGTTACAGTTATTAGTAGGTGATAGAATGGGTTATAATTTAGGGGTTGTTTATGATTATATTTGGGGTAATGATATAAAAGGTTATGATATTTGTGAACTTGAAAATGATCCAAGCTTTATGTTGCAAGTATTAGAAAGAACTATGGATAAAAAAATGTATGATTTATGTTCTGATGATGTAAAAGAGGATTATGCTTTTGTTAGAGGGGTTATCAAATTATTTAGTTCTGATTTGGATTTTATAACTGAAGTTGCTAATACTTATATTGATTCTTTAACTGAAGGAGAGAAAATAATTGGTGACGAATATAGTGAATTAAATATTATAATGAGTGACTTATTAGGTAAAACAGTCAATGATTTTGCGATTAGAGCAGCGAGTTTTTATGAGGTGGAGCGAATAAGAATACGCGCTTGTGTTAGTGTTAGTGATGAAGATGTAAGGATGCAAAGTAGGGAAGGTTTTGCTTTTACAGCAATTCAGTATGAAAGAAATCCTATAATTGTAGATTTTGTAGCAAGAAGAATGATTAATGAAGCACTTTATGGAAAAAAATGTGATAATTTAGAATACTTGATTCATAAAAGATTTAAAAGTGTCGAAGAGTTAGAAAATTATGGGTCAATGAATTTTTTATATGATTATATTAGCGAATATGATTATATTTTGGGTGAGTATGCATTTGATTCCAATAGAGTAGATATGCTTTCTAAATTTTTTGATGCTCCACTTAAAGATATTGATAGAATTAAATGTTATTGGGATACATATATGGACAAGCTTAATGCTTATAGGGTTTATTTAGTAGAAAGAGAATTGAGTGAATATTTACTTGATAATCCAATGGTGGATTTATCTTTTGATGAGGTCCTTGCTTATGTTACTAATAAGTTTCATGTTACAGATGTTTTTAAAAAATATGATACTTTGGTGGATTTAAAATATGATGGTTCTAAGTATAAAGTTTTAGATATTTCTTCAGTTAATTTGCTTTCTAAAGTTACAAATTTAACAAATAGATTGTTTAGTAGTGATGTTATTGATTATAGTTATGATGATTTAGAACCTGATAGGGCAAAGAAGGATACTGATAATCAGACAAATAATAGAAAAATTATTGATTTTTCAAAAATTAAGAAAAAATAAAATAGGAGAGTATTGCTGCTAAAATTATGCTGTGATATATTTAAAATGGTGATTGATATGGATTATTATAAAGCCTATGATAAAAGGTATAAACAGGTGCATGATAAAAATACGTTATGGTTTTCTTTTATACCCACTTTAGAAGTAATGGATGTTATTAATAAGTATGATATTAGTAAAGATAGTAAAATATTAGAAGTTGGTTGTGGAGAAGGAAGAGATGCTATTTATTTATTAAGTCAAGGTTATAATGTTTTAGGTGTTGATTCTTCAAAGGAAGCTATTAAGAAGTGTAATGAGCTTAGTAATTATTTATATAAAGATAAGTTTAAGGAATTTGATATTATTAATGCTAAATTAGCTGAAAAGTTTGATTTTATTTATTCTATTTCGGTTTTAAGTACGTTGATTGATGATTATCATCGTAGAATGTTTCTTAAATTTATTAAGGAGCATCTAACTGATCGAGGATACGCTTTTATTACAGTTATTGGTGATGGTGAGGAACGTTATTCATCTGATAAAGATTTGGCTTTTGATGATATTAAAAAGATTAATGTTAATACAAATGAAGAGATGGATATTGCCTCTACTAGTTGTAGGATTGTTGATTGGGATTCGTTTTTAAAAGAAATTACAGAGTGTGGTTTAAAAGTTAAAGATAAATGGGTATCTGATCGGATTCCAGATTTTAGTCTTTCAATGTGTGTCGTTGTTGGAAAGTAGGAGTTTTTTATGAAAAAAATAAGTATTGCAGAAAAAAAGTTGGATATTATTTCTGATTATGTATCTTCAGTTGTTTCACAATTTATTGATGATTTTATGGTAGAGGGAGCTTATGTTAGCTTTAGGGCAGTAGATGATAAGCTTACCGATGTTTTTTTGAGATTAGTTTATATTGACTATCGATTTAAGGGTGATTATTCGGTAGAAGAATTAAAACAGGTTATTAATACAACAGGAATTAATATTTCAGTAGGCAATGTTTCTTATGCTAGATTTAGTGATAATCAAAATGGAATTTTTGATTATCCATATAAAAGTGAGTTAAAAAATGCTGATATTATTTTTGATCGAAATGGATACTTAAAGGAAAGACAAAGATTATGCCAACTAGATTCTTTTATGGATGATATGGAATGGGCAGGAATTGTTATATCGGAGAAACCTATTCAATACAAAAAGTCTTATGATTTATGATAAATAAGCTTTTTTCTTTAATTAATAAGTGAGGAGATAATATAATGGACAAATTTAAAGCTATTAAAAGAGCCAGTATTTTAGGAGTTATTGGTAATTTGTTTTTACTAGTTATAAAGGCAATTGTTGGTATTTTTACTAATAGTCAAGCGATGCTTGCTGATGCATTTAATAGTGCTAGTGATGTTTTTTCTTCTATTATGACTTTTATAGGAAATAGAATTGCTTCAAAGCCTAGTGATGATGATCATAATTTGGGACATGGCAAAGCTGAATATATTTATTCAATGCTTATTAGTATTGCGATGCTATTTTTAGGATATCAAGTTATTAAGAGTTCAATCTCATCATTAATTAACAATAATAAAGTAGAATTTTCTATATGGTTAGTAGTAGTGTGTGGGATAACATTATTTGTAAAGGTAAGTCTTTTTATTTATACTCATTATTTATGTAAAAAACATAATAATTTATTACTTATTGCTAATTCAAAGGATCACTTAAATGATTGTATGATTACATTTTTAAATTTAGTTGCGTGTTTATTAAGTTTAAAGAAGATTTATTTTGTCGATGGAGTTGTAGGAATACTTATTTCTTTATGGATTTTTTATACCGCTTATAAAATATTTATAGATAGTTATGATGTTTTAATGGATAAAGCAATTTCTAATGAAACAAGAGAAGAAGTTTATAAAGTTATTAAAAAGTATAAAGATATTAAAAAAGTTACTCATTTTAATGCTACTCCAGTAGGGTATCAATATCAAATATCGTTTACGATTTTTGTGGATGGTAAAATGTCTACTTTTGATAGCCATAAAATTGCTAATGATTTGGAAAAAGAAATAGGTAATAAGTTTCCAGAAATATATTTGACAGTTATTCATGTTAATCCGCTAGAAGAAAAAAAGAAATAAGATAGTATATTTTAATTATGTTAGTTGTGGTATAATATTATTAGCAAGAGGAGTGTAGGATGATGGAAGAATTTGATCTTAAAAGCAAACGTATAAGTATTTTGGATAATTATGGAGAAAATTTTCAAAATAAAGATTATATTACTAATCCAGCAATAGGAAGAGATGAGCAAATTAAGGAATTAATTTTGATTCTACTTACACCAGATAAATCGGCCGTTTTAATTGGTAAACCTGGTGTTGGTAAAACAGCAATTGTTGAAGGTCTTGCTTATCGTATTCAAAAAGGATTGGTACCAGATAAACTTAAAGATTATCAAGTAATTAGAGTTAATACTTCGGCTTTGTTGGGAGTTGATCCAGTTACTGGTGAGGCTAAAGTTCAAACGCTTCTTGAAGAGTTAAAAGATAAAAGTAAGTTAATTTTATTTATTGATGAAATTCATACTTTGATGGGAACTAAGGGCGAGGCATTGGATTTTGCCAATATGTTTAAGCCAGCTCTTGATCGTGGGGATATTAAAGTAATTGGAGCAACAACAACGGATGAATATGAAAGATATATTTTAAGGGATAAAGCTTTTGTTAGAAGATTTCAAAAGGTTTTAGTAAATGAGCCAACAAGGGAAGAAAATATTGAAATATTGATGGGAACTTTACCTAAAATAGAAGCAAGAACAGGTGCAAAAATGAAATATACACCATTTATTCAAAGAAGAATGATGGAATTTATTACTGATATTACAAGTGAATATAAGAGAATTTATGAGATTGGGTCTAGATATCCGGATGTTTCACTTACTTTAGTACAAGAAGCTTTTTCTAATGCTTTATTTGATAATAGAACTGAAGTTGGAGTTATGGATTTTAAAGTAGCCATTTTAAATAGTAAAAATATTTATCCTGATGTTATAGAAAAATCTATGGCAACATTTAATACTTTATTTTCTGATCAAATTGCAGAATATAATGAACAAAATGAAATATATGAAAATTTAGGTGAAGGGGTAGAGTAAAATTATAAAGAGGAGTTATTTGTCAACTTCTTTTTTTTGTTATATACTATTTATAGTATGATAGGTTTATTATGCACCGTTTTTAGAATATAATGATAGTAATTTTAATAGTTAAAGGAGGATATTTATGTGTGGAATTATTGGTTATGTGGGAAAAAATGATGCGGTTAAAGTTTTAATTAATGGTTTAAAAACTTTAGAATATAGGGGATATGATTCAGCGGGGATAGCTTTAAAAAATAAAAGTATTCAAGTAATTAAGAGTGTTGGTAAGGTATCTATGTTAGAAGATAAACTTAAAACATTAGATGTTATTAGGGCTAATATGGGGTTGGCACATACTAGGTGGGCAACACATGGCAAGCCAAGTGAAGTAAATGCTCATCCTCATGTTGTTGGTAAGGTAACGATTGTTCATAATGGGATTATCGAAAATGCTTTTGAATTGAGAGAAAAATTAGAGCAAGAGGGAGTTTCTTTTAAAACGGATACTGATACAGAAGTAATAGCAGCTTTAATTAATAAGTATTATGATGGTGATGCTTGTGATGCCATAAGGAAGGCAACTGATTTAGTAGTTGGTTCCTATGCTTTAGGGATTATGTTTGATGATGAAGATTATTTATATGCGATAAGAAAAGATTCACCGCTTATTTTGGGGGTTGGAGTAGATGAATATTTTATGGCTAGTGATATAGCAGCAATTGTTAATTATACTAATAAATATATGTTACTAGAAGAAGGAGAAATTGCTCAAATAAGTTTTGAGGGAATAAATATTTACAATTCAAAAAAAATAGTTGAGAAAAATATATTAGAAACTAGTGTTGTTGATGAAGATAAAGGAAAATGTGGCTATAAGTATTATATGTTGAAAGAAATTAATGAGGAGCCTATTTTAGTAGAAAGAGCGATTAAGAACTTTTATGAGAAGATTGATGAGTTTCCTAATTTAAATGATTATGAAGAAATTCATATTGTAGCTTGTGGATCTGCTATGTATGCGGGAATGATTGGTAAAACATTGATTGAAGAAAATACTAATATTCAAGTAGTTTGTGAGGTTGCAAGTGAGTATCGTTATAAGAGAGTATTTTATAATAGAAAAACTTTGGTAATTGTAATATCGCAATCGGGAGAAACAGCTGATACTATAGCAGCACTTAGAAAAGCTAAGGCTAATAATATTGATACTTTAGCTATTGTTAATGTTAAGGGTTCTACTATAGCAAGAGAAAGTAAGCAGCAGATATATATTGAAGCGGGAAGAGAAGTTGCGGTAGCAACGACTAAAGCTTATATTTTACAGGTTTTAGTAATGGCTTTATTAAGTTGTAAGAGTGCTTTAAAATTAGATTTAGTTAAAAATGATTTAGAAAAATTACCTAGATTATTAAAAGAAGTTATTGACCGAAGAGATGATTATAAAAAACTAGCTAAAAAGATTTTTAAAAGTGAAGATATTTTCTTTATTGGAAGAAAAATAGACTATGCAATTTCATTAGAGGGAAGTTTGAAATTAAAAGAAATTTCTTATATTCATAGTGAGGCATATCAAGCGGGTGAATTAAAACATGGAACTATTTCCTTGATTGAGGAGAATACGCCTGTTTTAGCTATAATTACAGATGATGATATTAAGGAAAAGACTTTATCGAACTTAGAAGAAGTTAAAGCTCGTGGAGCATTACCTATTGTTATATGCAATGAAAAAATAGATGGTTATCAAGATGAAATTTTATTGCCTAAAGTTAGTACCTTTTTCCAAGCTGTTTTAGTAGTTCCTTGTTTGCAACTTATTGCCTATGAAGTCGCAATACTTAGAGGTTGTGATGTAGATAAACCGAGAAATTTAGCGAAAAGTGTTACGGTTGAATAAAGAGAAGTGAGGTTAATTGGATGAAGGTAGATAATAATAAAGTTAAAGCTTTAATAAATATTTGGATAATTGTTTTTAGTAGTTTATTTGTAGTTTTTGCAATCTATTTTTTAATCAATAGTAAGACAAAAAGTAAAGAAGAGGTATTAGAAAGTCAAGTTAGTGCGGAGGAAAAAGTAACTTTTAATTTAAAAGGTAAAAAGAAAGTAGTTATAAATATTGATGATGATTATGTAGAAGAAGGTTATTATGCTGATAGCAATATCGCTGGTGATGTAAGTAGTTATGTTAAAATTGATGGTGATGTTGATACTAGCGTTGTTGGAACTTATAAAATAGCATATACGCTAAATTATAAAGGAATAGAGCCTACTTTATTTAGAACAGTAGTAGTAAGTAAAAAAACTGCTTCAGATGAAAAGGAAGAGGTAAATTCTAATAGTAGTACGACAGATATTTCTCCATCATTAGGAAGTGATTCTTCGGATGGTAAGGTTGAGGCCACGGATCCCGATTCTGTTGTGACGATTTATTTAAGTGGATCACCAGTGGTATATGTGCTTAAGGGAGCAAATTATCAAGACTTAGGAGCTAGTGCGGTTAATAAAAGTGGGGAAGATATAACTAAAAATATTAAGACTACGGGTTCTGTTGATACATCAAAAGTTGGAGAGTATGTATTAACATATACTATTTCAGATTCAAAAAATAGAAGTGTTTCTGTTTCAAGAAAAGTTAATGTTGTTGATATTTCAGCAACAATTAAGCCAAGTGTTACGACAATAACAAAAGATGATATTAATCTTACCATTAGTGTTACTTCTGATATATTTAGTTATATGGTTTTACCTAACGGGGAAAAGGTTAATTCCGCTACTTATACTTATCCAGTTACTAGTAATGGCAATTATTCTTTTGAAGTTTATAATGCGGTTGGTTTAGGGAAAAGATATACTTATGCAGTAAAAAATATTGATAAAGAAAAACCTACGGGTAGTTGTAGCATTAGGCATGATGATAGTGGTAGTGTTATAGATATTGTGGCTCTTGATAATATGGGGATTAAAAGCTATGTGTATAAGGATAAAAAGTATAATGTTAGTTCAATTACTTTAGGGGAATATCTTAAGGAAGATTCAACGGTAGAGGTTGGCTTTTATGATAAAGCTAATAATTATGGTACAGCTAGTTGTGTAGTACCAGTTGTTCCTGATGAATATTTAGTTGATGATGATAATAAGGTTACAATTACTAAACCAGTTAAAGTTGATATTAAATATATAGATGCAACAGATTTAGGATGCACGATTACAGCTGGTGGCTATGTTAATGTTGCTAAAAAAATTGCTTTTAATAGTGCGATTGCGGATCAGACACATAATATATTTAAGAATGTTTGTACTTATGTTAATAAAACGCCTTGGATTGCTACTTTACAGCATGATGGAGCTTATGTAAACAGAACGATTACGGAACATGATTATCATTCACAAGGTTTAGCAATAGATCTTAATGATTTATGGACTTATACAGGAAGTGATGGTACAGTTTATAATCCATATGGTGGTCAAGGAACATGGACATGGACAAAGTATAAAAAATTTATTTGTGAAGTTTGCGATGGTCAAGAAGATTGTCAATATAACATTAATTATATTATTTTTAAGAGATATTTTGAAGGCAATGGTTGGTGTTGGGGTGGAAATTGGAGCCCAGCTTATTTTGACCCTATGCATTTTGAAGTTCGAGCAGGTGGCTGTTCATCGGCTAATAAGCAGAGAATTACTTGCGAGTAATAGAATAAAAGAAAAATAAGATAAAAGCATACACAAAAAAAGTGTATGCTTTTATTTTTACTATTTAATAAAAAACTATGTTAGTTATATTTTTTTCTTTTTAATTCATAATAATAATGGTGATTTTATGAAAAATAAGAGTATTTGGTCTTATGAAATTTGTGGTACTACATATGAATCATTAAAGGAAGATATTGATGTTGACGTATTAATTATTGGTGGGGGAATGACGGGAATAAATGTTGCTTATAATTTGCTTGATAGTGGTTTAAGTGTTTGTTTAGTAGAAAAAAATTTGCTTGGGAGTGGTGTTACTAGTAGAACAACTGGAAAACTTACTTATTTACAGGGAGATATATTCAAGATAAAAATTTATCAAGGTCTTTTGAAAACAAAAATGTATATTGAGTCACAAATTGAGGCAATTAATTTAGCTAAAAAAATTATTAAAAAAGAAAAAATAGATTGTGATTTGGAGAAGGTTAATTCATATCTTGTTGCAGACGCTAGGTTCGAAAGATTAAGAAAAAATCAAAGATTATTAGAAAGTATGGGAATTAAAACCTTTTCTACTAAGAGTTTACCTAATGAAAATAAAAAGGAAAAATCTTTTTATGTAAAAGATACATATGTTTTTCATCCTATTAAATATATTCAAAAGTTGGCTAAAATTTGTTTTGATAAGGGTATTTCTATTTATGAGAATACAAAAATAATTTCAATGACTGAAGATAGTGAGGGTTATGTTTGTTATACTGAAAATAATAGGATTAGAACTAAATATGTTGTTTTAGCGACGCATTATCCTTATTTTTTTAAACCATTTTGGTTAATATTTAAAGCTTATTTAGAAAAGTCCTATATTGAAGCTTTTAAAGTAGATAAAAGCTATAATTTTAGTGCAATAAGTATTGAAAAACCAATTTTTTCAATGCGATATTATTCTAAGCATAATTTAAATTATCAGTTATATTTAAGTCAGGTACATAATTTGGCTATTAAAAATAATGATGAGGCTAATTTTCAAAAATTAGTTAATGAAAAGAATACAAAAGTGGAATATTTATGGTCTAATAAAGATATCATGACAATTGATTCTTTACCCTTTATTGGTAAGATTAATAATAAACTTTTAATTGGAACTGGTTATAATACTTGGGGAATGACTAATGGAGTTTTAGCGGGAAAGATTTTGAGTGATATAATTTTAGAAAGAGAAAATAAGTATATAGAATTATTTAATCCTAGGCGTAAATCTAATGCTTTAGTAGTGGGAAGAGCTTTTTTAGTGATGGGAAGTAGTTTATATTCTTATATGAAAACAAAGATTAAAAAACAAAAAGCTTGGTATTCTTTAAATGTAAAATTTGCGACTAGAAAAGGGGAAAAAGTAGGTATTTATATTGATTCAGAAAAAAGAAAACATATTGTTTTTAATAAGTGTCCACATATGAAGTGTAGTTTAGTTTTTAATGAAGTAGAAAAAACTTGGGATTGTCCGTGCCATGGTTCTAGATTTGATATAGATGGTAAATGCATAGAAGGCCCAAGTAATTATGATATCTCTTATAAAGAGTAGTTTATTTTTAATTAATAGTTTAATTATAAGTATAAAAAATTATAGGTTAGTTTTATTAATTTAATTTTTGACATAAAAAAAACTTACGAACCATTTTGATTCGTAAGTTGTTTTCAACTGGGGCGTCGTAAGGGAATCGAACCCTTGCATACTAGTGCCACAAACTAGCGTGTTAACCACTTCACCAACGACGCCATGTCAAAAATACATATTTATTTTATCAATAAATGTAGTCTTTGGCAAGTCTTTTTTATTTATTTTTCATAAGTCTTGTTTTTCTTTTAATTATTTTAGGTTTTTATCTATACTTGTTTTTTTGTTTTTCATAAATTAAAGGGAAGGGAGATATTATGTATAATTATAATTTTATAAATGATGATTGGTTTAGAAATATGAATGTTAATAATAATTCATATATAAATAATATTGTTAATTCTAAACTTTTTAATCCTACTGATGCCTATAATTATGGTAATTTATATTCTAATTTGTATAGCCAATATAAAAATTATAGGCCAACAGTATTAACTGCTGGTAATGAAAAGGAGCAACTACTTTTAGATTTATCTCGGATTGCTTTTGCCGCTCATGAGTTAAATTTGTATTTAGATTTATATCCTAATGATGAGAGTATGCTTTCTTTATTTAATGATTATAGACGTGAGGCTAATTCTATTATGAGGCAATATGAAGCTAAATATGGTCCTTTAAGTATTAATAGTGATAGTTTAGAAAAGGGACCTTTTGCTTGGGAGAAGATGCCTTGGCCGTGGGAGGAAAGATATTATGTTTAGTTATAATAAGAGATTGCAATATCCAATCAATATAAAGAAAAAGGATTTGCGTATGGCTAAATATTTGGTTACGCAATATGGGGGAGCTAATGGTGAACTTGGTGCGGCTCTTAGATATTTAAATCAAAGATATACAATGCCTGATAATAGAGGTAAGTCTTTACTTACAGATATTGGTACAGAGGAGCTTGGTCATATTGAAATGATTTCAACTATGATATATCAACTTATGAAGGATGCTACTTTAGAAGAATTACGGGCAGCTGGACTTGATAGTCATTATGCAGAACATAGTAGGGCATTATATCCAACTGATGCTAATGGTGTTCCT
Organism: bacterium; assembly: GCA_029099845.1. Classification (GTDB taxonomy): domain Bacteria; phylum Bacillota_I; class Bacilli_A; order RF39; family UBA660; genus CAG-877. The sequence continues at coordinate 40,211 of JAQXOT010000006.1, read as the reverse complement.
TTTACAGTCACATATTTTGCAACAACAGGAGATCCTTTAGCTGATTTATCTGAAGATATGGCAGCAGAACAAAAAGCAAGAGCAACTTATGAAAATTTAATTGATTTAACTGATGATCCTGATGTTATTGGACCACTTCTTTGGTTAAGACAGAGGGAAATTGTACATTATAATCGTTTTAAAGAGTTGTTTTCTTATTATGAAGAAAAATTAACTAAAGATAATAGTAAAATTATACAGGATAAGCAAAATAGTATAAAATATTCACCATTTTATGATGAAATGTAAAAAAATGAAATGTAGAGTACTACATTTTATTTTTTTACAGTAGTATTTATTAGAAGATTTTGATATACTAAATTTATAATTAGAGGTGATTATATGGGACATAAAAGTGGCGATAATGATATTAAAAAAAAGGAAATAAGTGATGAAGTAGAGGAAAATACTAAAAAAATTGATTTATCTTCTACTTCGACTACTTTGGATGATGATTTAGATGGAACTAAGGAATTAGAAGAAATTAGTGATCTTGCCAATGATTTATTGGAAGATGAGGCTGAAAAGAAAGATAATGTAGAGGAAGAAAAAACTTCTGAAGGAAAAAAAGGTGGCAATAAGAAGAAAGTTGTTGCGATTATTTTAATTTGTATTGTTGTTATTTTATTTGTTATTTTAATTGTAGTTCTTAATATAAATAGGAAAAATGAGAAAAAGAATCATATAGATAAAGATACAACTGATATTGTTCTTAGTGAGGATGATAAAAAGCAAATGATTACGGATTATGGTCTAGCTTTAGAAGAAGTTATTAGTGACTATTATCAGAAAAATCAAGTAATTATTTCTTTTGATGAAGCTAATAAATTAGTTAAATTAAAAGATGATGTTGTTTGTAATGATTATGAAGTTTATGATGATGGAAAAATATATTTAACTAATTGTTCTGTTAATGGTAAAATGACGGAATATGGTTATGGAATAAAGCAAGAACCTAAAGAAGAATTTGATTCTAATGTTATGTTTAAAGTATATGTTAATAATACTACTGGTGAGATTGGAATTAATACGATTAGTACTTCAGATTTTGCTGAATATGTTGTTCATTGTGGTGGGGAATATTCTAGTCCAACGTTATTAGGTTATAGTGATTATGTATTTTATTATGATAGTGATTATAATGTGCAAATGAAGAATTTTAAAACTGATAAGAAAGTATTAGAGAAAATTAATTATATTGGAGTTTTGCCTTTTTATGTTGATAATTATTATGATACAAAGTATGTTGCTGTTAATGTTTCAGATAAATGGGGAATATATGATTTAGAAACTTCTAAGGCAGTTGTTGCTCCTAGATATGATGCTGTTGCTATTAAGTTAACGATGGGTACCTCAGGTCCACCACTTAGAATTGAGACACTAAAGGGTAGTAATATTGTTGTTTGGAAGAGTGACAAGTATGGAGTTATTAACTATACAACGGGTAAAGAAGTTATTCCAATTACTAATGATTCATTACTTAGAAGTGGAAATTATTTGTGGGCAACAATTGGTGATGATAATGTTATTTATGATTTTTCTGGTAATAAATATTTAACAGAAGGTTATGATAAGGTTTATGGCATATCTGGGGGAACTTATGTGTTAGTTAAACAAGATTCTCTTTTGAAATTAATTCAGTTAGATGGTAAAGTTGTTTATGAGTATGGGGAAGATTTGGGTTTAGGAAAATTAAATTTTGCTTTGGATTATGATGGTGATGTATTATTTCAATTTTCTAAAGATGGATCAATGTGTATTGAGTATTCATATGACCCTGATAGTAAAACTGGTGGTGTAGAAGAAAAATCTTGTAGTTAATTTGAATTGTTTTATTTATTAAAATAAAATAGTGGCTACAAAATTAGGATAATTTACTAAAAGTATTTGACGTGCTATAATTATGATGGTGAAGATAATGAAGTTTAATGATAAATTGACAGTGAAGAAATTTTTTGCACATTTACATAATGTTAATAAGCATCGATTTAAAGTTTTTGTTTTATGCTTGAGAGCGGGAATTCCTTGGAGAGGGTTAGTTCATGATTTATCAAAATATTCACCGACAGAATTTTTAGAGAGTGCTAGATATTATAGTAAAGGCTATAGTCCAATTATTAATTGTAAAAAGGTTAAGGGTTATTCGGAAGCTTGGCTACATCATAAGGGCAGAAATAAACATCATTATGAATATTGGAATGACTATACGGCACCTAATGAAACGCCAATTATACCATATAAATATTTAATTGAAATGGTTTGTGATACTTTAGCGGCGGGGTTAACCTATCAAGGAAAAAAGTGGACACCTAGTTATCAGTTGAATTATTGGTTGAAAAATAGGGAATTTGCTAAAGTTAATCCTAAAATAGATTTTTTATTAACTAAGATTTATACTGAAGTTAGCGAACAGGGTATTAAGAAAACTATTAATAAGAAAAATTTAAAAAATTTATATATAAAATATATAGGTAGCTGTAATAAGTAAAAGGTAATCCGCATATATTAAATAAGGGTTACTTTTTCTTTTTTATTATTTAGCACTCTCTATTGACAAGTGCTAATTTTTGAGTATAATGTAAGTAGAGGGGTGATAATATGTATGGTTATCAAGAAGAAAAAGAAGAAAATGTTTTAGAAAAATATGGTCGTAATATTATTGAAGATGCCAAAAATGGCAAGATAGATCCTGTTATTGGTAGAGATGAAGAAATTCGTAGTATTACGCGTGTTTTATCTAGAAAAACTAAAAATAATCCCGTATTAATTGGTGAACCTGGTGTTGGTAAAACTGCTATTGTTGAGGGACTTGCACTTAGGATTGTAAAAGGTGATGTTCCTAGTAGTTTAAAAGATAAAATTATTTGGGAACTTGATATGGCAGCATTAGTTGCTGGAGCTAAATATCGTGGTGAATTTGAGGAACGTTTAAAAAATGTCTTGAACGAAGTAAAGAAAAGTGAAGGCCAAATTATAATGTTTATTGATGAAATTCATACGATTGTTGGTACTGGTCGAACAGAAGGTGCTATGGATACATCTAATATTTTAAAACCAATGCTTGCAAGAGGAGAAATTCATGTTATTGGTGCAACAACATTAAATGAATATCGTCAATATATTGAAAAAGATGGTGCGCTAGAACGACGTTTTCAAAAAATTAAAGTTTCAGAGCCAAATGTTGAAGACACAATTACAATATTGCGTGGTTTAAAAGAACGTTTTGAAATTCATCATGGTGTTAGTATTCAAGATAAGGCACTTATTAGCGCAGCAACTTTGGCTGATAGATATATAACAGATCGTTATTTGCCAGATAAAGCAATTGATTTAGTGGATGAAGCTTGTGCTACAATTAGAGTGCAAATGGATTCAGTACCATTTGAACTTGATACTTTGACTCATAAAATTATGCGTCTAGAAATAGAACGACAAGCACTTCGCAAAGAAAAAGATGATATGTCTAAAAAAAGAGTAGAAGATATTGATAGTCAACTTGATGATTTGAAAGTTAAAGAAAAAGAGCTTACAGAGGCTTGGAATAAAGAAAAAAGTTTAAATGAAGATATTAAAGTCAAGAAAAAGGAAATAGAAAAAGCTAAGTTTGAACTTGACCAAGCTGAAAATAAGTATGACCTAGAGCGAGCTGCAATACTTCGCCATGGTGAAATTCCTAGACTTGAAAAAGAACTTGAGGCTTTAAATAATATTGAAAAAAATAAGATTTTAAGTGATACTGTCACTAGTGATGATATTGCAAAAATTATTGCTAAATGGACTAATATCCCTGTTTCTAAATTACTTAGTAGTGAAAGGGAAAAACTATTACATTTAGAGGATAATATGCGTAAGAGAGTTATGGGACAAGATGAAGCATTAAAATTAGTTAGTGATGCGATAATTAGATCTCGTAGTGGTATTAAAGATCCTAATAAACCAATTGCATCATTTATGTTTTTAGGACCTACTGGTGTTGGTAAGACAGAAGTTGCTAGGACTTTAGCTTATGAGTTATTTGATGATGAAAAGCATATGATTCGAATTGACATGAGCGAATATATGGAAAAATTTAGTGTTTCAAGATTAATTGGTTCGCCTCCAGGATATGTTGGTTATGAAGAGGGTGGTCAATTAACAGAAGCTGTTAGGAGAAATCCATATAGTATAGTTTTATTTGATGAAATAGAAAAGGCTCATCCCGAAGTATTAAATTTGTTATTGCAAATCTTAGATGATGGTAGAATTACTGATTCTAATGGACGTACAGTTGATTTTAAAAATACTATTATTATTATGACTTCTAATTTAGGAAGTGAACATATATTAAATGATGATAGTAAAAAAGTAATGGATGATGTTAAAAATTATTTTAGACCAGAGTTTATTAATAGAATTGATGAAATAATTATCTTTAAACCTTTAAATAAAGATGCCATTATGCAAATTTTGGATAAAATAGTTAGAAATATTGAAGATAGATTATCAGACATGAATTTAAAAATTGAGCTTACTTCTAAGGCTAAGAAAAAACTAGTTGATGAGGGATTTGATTCTAATTATGGAGCTAGGCCATTAAAAAGATTAGTCAGTAGGACAATAGAGACAGATTTAGCTAAGTTAATTATTGAAAATAAAATTAAACCTGGTGATGTTGTTTTAGTTGATGTTATAGATGATGACTTTGTAATAATGAAGAAAGAAAAATAGATCCAAACGGATCTATTTTTTTGTTTATTGAGATGTTTCTTTTTGATATTTTTACATGTTATAATTAATAAAGAAAGAGGGCTTTAGATGAAGAAAAAATTATTTATAGTATTTGCTATTATAGTAGTTATTTGTGGTCTTTTTATAGGTGGATATTTGGGATATAGGCATTATCAAGTAAAAAATGCTTTAAAAATTGTTAAAATTAAGACGAAGGAAGTTGATGTTTATAGTGATATTAGATTAGCTGATTTAATAGAAAGCTTAAATGGAAAGCTAATTGATAATCCTCGAATTGATACATCTAAATTAGGACAAAAAGCAATAAATTTTTCATATATTAATGATGATAATATTAAAGTAGATTATACTTTTTCTATAGATATTGTTGATAAGACTCCGCCTATTATTAGTCAAATTGAAGTATATAATGTTGATTTATTTTATGAAGGTGATCTTTCTAAAAAATTATTTTGTGGGGATAATTATGATCCTAATCCGGTATGTAGAGTTGTTGGAAATTATGATTTAAATAAAGTAGGAAAGTATAATGTTAGTTTTGTTGCTGAAGATTCTTCTCATAATATAGCAAGTCATGATTTTATTTTAAATGTGCAAGAAAAGTCTAAAGGAATAGCTAGTAAGACTTCTACAACAGATTTTTCTTCTGTTGTTGATAATTATAAAAATGCTAATACTAAAATTGGGATAGATATTTCACATTGGCAAGGAGATATTGATTTTAATGAAGTAAAAAAAGCCGGGGTTGAGTTTGCTTATATTCGAGTTGGTCGTGGTAACGGCATAGGTGGCGGGTATGTTCTTGATTCAAAATTTATTCAAAATATAGAGGGTTTTAATGCGGTAGATATTCCTGTTGGAGTGTATTTTTATTCTTATGCTAATAGTTATTCTGATGCGATTAATGAGGCAAAGTGGGTTTTAAAGCAAATAAAAAAATATGATGTTCAATTAGAAATTGTATTTGATTGGGAAAATTGGTCTTTATTTCAAGATTTTGATTTGAGTTTTTATAATTTAACAAAAATGGCTGAGTCTTTTATTTTAGAAGTAGAAAGTAATGGTTACGAAGGAATGCTTTATAGTTCAAAAAATTATTTAGAAAATATTTGGTATCCTATTTCTCATCCTATTTTTTTAGCTCATTATACTAAAAAAACTGATTATGAAGGAAAATATAAAGTATGGCAGATTTGTAATAACGGAAAAGTTTCTGGTATTGATGATAATTTAGTAGATATAGATATTAGATATGAATAATTAAATATATTTTAATATTTCTATAATTAAATTATTACTTTTTGTACTTTTTAATATACCATTATATTTAAATTTACCAACTTTTTTGATACTAAAAACATCATGTTCTTTAAGTTTATAAGATGTTGATGTTAGGAAATCATAGTTTATAATGATTTCCTTTTTCTTTATCATATTATTTATATTACTTCTACTTATGTGACAGATATTTGAAATAATAGTATCAATTCTAGTACTGGATACAATTAATTCTATTTTTTCATAATTTCTTTCATAGTCTTTTAAATAATTAATATCTAATAATTCTAAAGTAATATGGAAATTTTTAATGGTTAAAAAATTGGCTTCAAAGTATGATGAAATTAATGGTAAAATATAAATAAAATATCTATTTTGATTAATAATAATATCACCGAATAATTCACTGGAAATATTTAAGGAATAAAGGCTTCCTAGGATATCTTGATGACGAAGAGGGATCTTGGATTTTATTTCATAAAGTAGTATTTGAGGTTCTTTATTTTTATATATAATATTTTTTTCACTATCTTTATATGGATAATATATATGATATTCAGTTGATTTTAGTTTTTTTTGAATTTCTTTTAGTTCTTTGGGATCTAGGAAAAAAGTATGTTGATTATTATTAAGTTTAGTTAAGTTTTTTTGAATAAAATACATAAAAATACCTCTTTAATGAGGTTATTATATTATGTTAGTTAAAAGAAATACTATTTTAAATTGGTTTAATCTTCTTTTTCTTTTTGCTCGTAGATTTTTTGATTATTTAAAAGCCTTTCGTTATTAGGATTTATTTCTAGTGCTAGGGTATTAAAGTAGAGAGCATAGTTATATTTTTTTTGATAGTAGTTAGATAGGGCTAGAAGATCATAGATGGTTTCGTCCCAACTAAATTGTTCATTTATATATGTTTTGGGATGATGTTTTATAGTGAGCGCTTTTAGGCAATATTTTTCTGTTTCAAGATAGTTTTTTAATTGATAGGTAAAAAGGGCTTTTTCTACATAAGGATCTCTTAAATGGGGTGTTTCGTTGATAGCTTTATTTAGCCATTCTTCAGCTTCACTGTAATTTTTTAAGTTTTTGTAACATCTAGCAATGAAGCGCATAGAAGCACTACGTTCTTCTTTCCAAGTAGCAGTTGGGAGTAGAAGATGTTTTTTTAGGGTTTCAATGCTTTTTTCCCACTTGTTATAATACATATATTCGCGGCCTAAATAATGCATGTTACGATCATCTGCTGGATTTTCTTTTATAGATAATTCTAATAATGGTAAATAGGAACTTCTTGATTTATTGAGATCTGGGTAATGGTTTAGTGTGACATTATCTAAAGTAATTATATTTTCGGAAATTTCTGTTGTTAATATTTCATGAACTGGATGAATCCATTTATAGCCTTGCCTTTGGTGAATTTTTTCTATGTAGAAGTTTACTTTGGGATTATTATTAGCATCAAGACTCCAATTATAGTTATATCTGGCTTTGGTTGTATTTTCTTGCCAGGCTTCTTCTAATTTTTTTCGCCAACCTGGTTCAAAAACTTCATCTAAATCTGTACAGACACAAATATCTGCATCTTTTGGAACTAATTTTAAAGATTCATTTCTAGCTATATCAAAGCGCCAAGGCGTTATTGGCATAATAGTGACATTAACATTTTCTTTACGAAGGATTTCTACAGTATTATCTGTACTTCCTGTATCGAGAACATAAATTTCATCTGCTTCTTTCATAGAATTTATCCATCTAAGAGCAAATTTTTCTTCATTTTTAGAAATGGCATAAACACAAATTTTCATTTTTTTATCTCCTTTTTTTAAAAAAATAAAAATATTATTAATAAAAACATTTTATTTTTGATATAATATGTTATTATTATATTAGATGATTTATAATATTAATATATGATGATAGTTGGTGATTAGAGTGAAATTTGATGATATTCCAGCAACAAATAGTCCTGGAGGTAATAATAAGAAGAATTCCCTTTTTCTATGGGTTTTAATTGGAGTTATTGTATTAGTAGTAATTCTTATTATTTATAGTGTTATGTCTAGTAATAGTAAAGGCAAATTAGAAGAACTTGATTCTAATAGTCGTTTAGTTCAAAGTTTATATACAAGCGTTCATGATTTTAAGTCTACTTCTCCTTATTGGATGTATGAGGGAGAGAATAGTTCTTTAATCGTAAACATGACTGAAAGTAATAAATTAGTGTTGGCTTATTTAAATTTAAAAGCTTCAGATTTTTTAGCACCTGATAGTTGTGAATTATTACCACAAGAGAATTATTATGGAAAACTTGTTTGTAGTGATAAGACGCTTGTTAAGAGGGAAGATGTTGAAAGATCTTATAAAGAAGTATTTGGTGATAAAGCAGCATTAAATACGGCGATTAATATGCGAGTTAATCCTGATTCAGAAATTTATATTTATAATTCTGATCAAGATGCCTATGTTTTATATTCATCAGCAACGGATAGTAGTGAACAAAAGTTTTCTAAGGCTTTTAAATATAATTATAATATTTATCAAGCTGAAAAAGAGGGCGATACAGTTAGGATATATGAGGAATTAACCGTAGAAAGAACTGCTACTGGTTCTCTTGAAAATCAGAGTAAATATCTTTATACCTTTGTATTGGGTGATGATAATATGTATAGTTATACTAGTATTGAAAAGATTGCTTAAAGAATTAATTTTATAGAAAAACTACATTAATGTTATTAATGTAGTTTTATATTGATTTAATAATTAGTTCTATATCTTGTTTTATTTGTTGACTTTTTTTATTATCAGGATTCATAGTTAAAGCAATATTGATATATTCTAGGGCTTTAGTTGGATTTTTAGCGTAGATATATGATTCACTTAATAAGCAGTATAAAGTGTCATCCCAAGCAAATATTTCATTGATAACATTAAGAGAATTTTCTGTAATGGTTAGAGCTTTTTCTAAAAGACTAATAGTATTTCCATAGTTATATTGAGAAAATTCAAGCATGGCTAGTTCGACGTAACCATCGCGAATATTAGGGGCAGTTTTTATTGCTTTTTCGTACCATTTTTTAGCTTCATTATAATTGTCTAAGTTTCTATATGATCTTCCAGCGTAGCGGAGCATTGTTGCTCGTTGTATATAGTAACTATGGGGATTAACTTCTAAATATTTTTTTACTAGTTCTAAACATTTATCCCAATTTTTATTGTAAATTTCTTGGCGTGCTAAAAGATAAATGCACCGAAGATCAGTGGGATTTTCTTTTAGAGCTAATTCTAAAAGAGGGTTGTAAGAAGTTCTGTTTTTGGATTTATCTTGATAATGATTTAGGGTTACATTTTTTAAAATGATTGTTTTTCTTGGTGCAGCCGAGTTATATTTTAGTATTTCATGAATGGGATATTTCCATTCGAAGTTGGCATTGTGAATTTTATCATACAAGAAACTCAATTTAGGTTTATTATTCTTATCTAGTAGCCAGTTATAACGATATTTAGCTTGAACGGTATCGTTATCCCAAGATTTTTCTAGTTCTTGACGCCAGCCAGGTAAAAATATTTCATCGAGATCAGTACAAACATAAATATCAGTGTCTTTTGGTAGTAATTTTAGTGATTCATTTCTCGCAACATCAAAGCGCCAAGGATTGATTACTTTAGTAGTGACATGAACACCTAGGCTTTTTAAAATTGGCACAGTATTATCGGTTGAACCAGTATCAAGGACATATATTTCATCGGCTTCTTTCATGGAATTATACCATTTTAGAGCGTATTTTTCTTCGTTTTTAGAAATAGCATAGACACATATTTTATATTTTTTCATTTTTGTACTCCTTTATATTCTTAACTATATACTATCATTTTTTTTAGAATATAAAAAGAAGTTATGAACTTTTTATATTTAATAAATGTAATTTATATAAAATATTAAAAGATAAAGTAAAATATTTATTTTATTATAAATATGTAAGTATTAATATGAATTTTTTTTAATGGTGTAGCGATATTAATAAAATAAGTTTTAATTGTTCATATAAAAACCTCGCTTCTATGTCTAAGAAACGGGGTTAGTATTGTTTTTGTTTAAAAAAAGTGGGTTTAAAGAATAATTTAAATAACAGTTAGAGAGATATCATCTAAATCAAGGGACTGATTTTCGTTTGCATTTACGGTGAATTTTATTGTAAGGGCTGTTGCGTTATTTGGGGTAGGATTTGTTATTAATTGATAGAAAGCAAAATTGCGGTTAGAACTTGAGATATCTTGTTTTCTTATTGTAATAGTGCCACCATTAATAGGCCCTGTTGGGGTTTGAAATGTGGCGTTTACAGTTAGACCAACTTCACTTCCTTCACCTCTAGCAAAGAAAGATAATTGATAAAAGCAGTCTTTTTCTGTTAGGGGAATTGTTTGCTCTATAGCAGAAGAGTCTTTAATGTTTACAGCCCAAGAGCCACTGTGTACTCTTCCTTGAGAAGTTACGGAAGAAATGCCGTCCTCCTTAGTAAAAAGCCAATTAGTAGGTTTGTTATTAGATATTTGTTCCATGCTGCCGTTTGTAATAAGTTGTCCTGTTGATTTACAGCTGCATTTACATGTTCCAGTTGGACCTGTTGGACCTGTTGGGCCTGTTGGACCAGTTGGCCCCGTTGAACCCGTTGAACCATCTTTGCCATCAAAACCTTTTGGAATGACAAAGTCAAATATGTGATTTGGACTACCGCCACTATCAGTAACACTGGCATTAGTACCAGCATCTCCTGTTGTCGTTGTTCCTACAGCCAACGTTTCGGCTGTTCCAGTTGGCCCGGTTGGACCCGTTGGACCTGTTGGCCCCGTTGGACCTGTTGGCCCCGTTGGACCTGTTGAGCCAGTTGGACCAGTCGGACCCGTTGGACCTGTTGAGCCAGTTGGACCAGTCGGACCCGTTGAGCCAGTTGGACCTGTTGGCCCCGTTTGACCACCAGCTGGTCCTGTTGGTCCGGTAGGCCCGGTTGGACCTAAGCAAAATATTGGTTTTCTGGGTATTTGGGGATGATTTTTACCATCACAAAAATCATCATTGTGATTGAAGTTATAGTTATTATTCATATTTGCTCCTTTCATTATATAAGATATGTTTTAATTTTTTGATAAGTAATTATAATAAACTAGCTAAATTGTTTGTTTATTATTTATTTTTTTTATGATATACTTGATGTGTAATATGATAGTAGGTATTAATAATTAATTTATTATGAAAGGAAGATAATTAATGGAAGATAAAATTATTGATAATAAAAAGAGCGATGAATTGATGGCAATGTTTTCAAATGATGAAAATAGTAAATCTCAAGATTCTCATAATTTAGATGAAAAGAAAGATGATAAAGTATTAGTAAAATCTGGTAATGTTTCTTATGGGACTTCTAAAATAAATGATAGTGGTTATGGTAGTGTTTTGGGAGTTATTTTAATAATAGTAGCGATGAGCTTTATATTAGCAGCTTTGATAATAAGAGTGTTAATTTAATATTTTGTTAGTATTTTTAATACTAATTTTTTTTTTGCATATAATCTTGTGAGGTGGTTTATGCAGACATATGTTGTACAACCTGGTGATACACTATATGGAATAAGTGGACAATTTGGTGTTAGTGTAGAGGATATAATGTTTTCAAATAATTTATCTTCTAGTGTAGTTTTTGTAGGACAAATACTTAAAATTCCTAGTTCTTCTACCACGGCTTTGTATGTAGTAAAAGCACAGGATACACTTTATTCTATTGCTAGAAAGTATTCTACTACGGTTGATGAAATTATGAGACTTAATAATTTAACTTCGAAAATATTGTCGATAGGTCAGCAATTAAGAATTCCAATTAATGTTGATACAAGTACTACAGATTATATTTTATATTCAGTTAAAGTTGGTGATACTTTATATAAGATTGCCAAAAATAGTAATGTATCAGTGGCAGAAATTAAAGAGTTAAATAAATTGCAGTCTGACTTATTATCGATTGGTCAACAGTTAAAAATACCTATATCTAATAATAATGATTTAGATAATTATAAAAGTTATATAGTAAAATCTGGTGATACCCTATATAGTATTGCTAGTAATTATAGGATGAGTGTAGATGAATTAATGAGTTTAAATAATTTAAGTAGTATTAATTTAAAAGTAGGACAGGTACTTAAAGTGAAGGAAAATTATTATTCTAATATTCCTATGGGTTCTAAATGCTATGGTACTGGGTATCAGGAGCCTAATTATTTAACTTATATAGTGAAGACTGGAGATAATTTGTATACTATTGCTAGAAAGTATAGTACTAGTGTTGATAATTTAATGAAGTTAAATAATCTTGATAGTACTAATTTAGCAGTTGGTCAGATATTAAAGATAAAGGAGGTATAGAGTATGATTATTAGTTTGGAAGATTTTAAAAAAATGGATGAGTATCAGACTTTTATTAAAGAAAATCCTGATTTTGGATTATTAAGAGTACAAGTTTTTACTGCTTATGGTGCTATTCCTATAGCTGATACGGATATTTTAATTACTAAAGATATTGGGGAATATAAAGTGGTATTTTTTAGAGGAAGAACTGACTCTAGTGGAATAATTAGTGATATTTCTTTACCGGCTCCGCAATTTGATGATATTCCTAATCCAGAAATACCACCACAATATACTTTATACGATTTAACAGCTATACATGAGGGATATGAAAGCTTAAAGACATATTCAATTGCTATGTTTGGGGGAATTGGAATTATTCAATATATTAAAATGGCTCCGGAAATAGAGCTTGATGGTGGAGGTAATAATATTGATTAGGACACCGGTAATACCAACTGAGATAATTGTACATTTAGGTGCACCTGATGAGGCAGCTAGAAATATATCAGTTCCTTTTGTTGAATATATTAAAAATGTCGCAACAGGTGAAATTTATCCAAATTGGCCAATTGATGCTATTAAGGCTAATGTGTTAGCTCAAATTTCTTTTGCACTGAATCGGATTTATAATGAGTGGTATCCATCGAAGGGATATGACTTTGATATTACTAGTAGTCCAGTATATGATCAAAGTTTTGTGGAGAATCGACAATTTTTTGAAAAAATATCACATGTGGTTGATGATTTATTTAATAACTATATTGTAAAAGATGAGCAAGTTCAACCATTTTTTGCGATGTATTGTGATGGTAAAAATGTTACTTGTGATGGTTTGTCACAGTGGGGGACTGTTACTTTAGCAAATCAGGGCATGGGTCCACTTGAAATATTAAAGAATTATTATGGGGATATTAAACTTATTTATAATGCTCCGCTTAGCAATAATATAAGAACTTATCCTGGCTTTGTAGTGAGACTTGGTATGGCTGGGGATTTTGTTAGGATGTTAAATATTCAACTTAATCGAATTGGTCAAAACTACCCGGCTATTCCAATAATTACTAATAATACTCCATATTTTACAGTGGAAACTGAGCAAGCAGTAAAAAAATTTCAAGAGATTTTTGATTTGGACGTTAATGGTGTTGTTGATAAAGCTACTTGGTATAAAATTAAATATGTTTATAATGCAGTAAAAAATATCGCTGATTTGTATTCTGAAGGGATATCAATAGATGAGTCAACCCTTTTATTTAAAGAACAGTTAGAAGTAGGTGATGAGGGGCAGTATATTATTACACTTAATTACTTGCTGAATGTTATTGCCTATTTTGATTCATCTATTCCATTTTTAAGATTGTCAGGGGAAGTTTTTAATAATGATACTAAGCAGGTTGTAATGGCTTTCCAGAGTAAATATAATTTGCCAGTAACAGGTATTGTTGATAAAATTACTTGGCGAGATTTAAAGGAAGCTTACCGGCAGACACTTAGAAATATTCCAAGGGAATACTTACGGGCACTTAATGAATTTTACCCAGGAAGATTTTTGTCTTTAGGAATGACGGGGGATGATATTAGTAATTTACAAAACTTTTTATATATAATTTGTGAAAAAACAAAAAGTATTCCTGGAGTTGTTGTTAACGGAATATTTGATAATTTAACAAAGCAATCAGTGTTAAGTATTCAGAAACGTTATAACTTAGAAGAAAATGGGGTTGTTGGCCCAGCTACTTGGTATAAAATAGTTGAACTTTCGAAGGAAGTGTAAAGAAAAATATAAGGCTAGAATTAGCCTTTTAATTTTTGTATAATATATTTTAGATAGGAGAGATTATATGAAGAAATTTTTAATGATAAGTTTTTTAGTAATGTTTTTTATTACTGGTTGTTTAAAGAATGACAAACAGGAAATTATAGTTCATGATGTTGATATTTCAGTTAAATCGATTTCTTATTTAGAAGTAAAAGAAATTATTGATACTAATAATAATCCAGATGTAGTAATTATAGATGTTAGGAGTAGTAATGAATATAATAGTGGTCATTTAAAGACGGCGGTTAATTTACCTTTAGAGTCTATTGAAAATATAAATTTATCTAAAAATTCGCAATTAATTGTTTATTGTCAGTCAGGAAGAAGAAGTCATGAGGCTGCTGTTAAATTGATTTCTCTTGGTTATGAGAATGTTTATGATATGGGGGGAATTGGGGATTGGCCATATGAGAGGGAACAGTAGGGAATGTGATATTACGATGGATAGAGTAAGATTGATGATAGTTAAATATCTAAAGAAGAAAAAAGAAAAAGTAATACTCGATTTAATAATCAAAGATTATAATAAAGCTAATTTTTATATAGCTTTAGTATTTAATTCTAAGATAGAAAAATTTAAAGTATTATTTATACCAATTGATGTTGTTTCTAATAGTATTGAAGAATATGTTTGTTATCAGTTTATTAATGTTAATTTGGTTAATTATATATTAGAAGTTTTGCATAATGATAAAGAGAGATATAAGGATGATACTATTAGGAATAAGCTTAATCCTAATATTTCTTCTTATTATATTGAAATTAATACATATATTGGTAAAGATAGTTATACTTTTAAAACTACAAAATATTTGCCTAAGGAATGGGTATTTTTTTATGAGGTATTATTGATATTATTTGAACATGTTCCACGTGTTATGAATGAATTATGTTGTGAAATATTGGCTGTTTTGGATGACAGAAAGGATATTATTTTGTATCAAAAATCTCTTGAGTTTAATTTGTTTTATGGGGATATAAAAAAGGAGTTTGGTTGCTTTGAATTACTTAGTGTAGAATATTTGGAGAAGGTTAATAATTTGTATTTTGCTATTATTGATGAGGAATTAGTTATTGCTCAGTATGATAGTGGTAGTACAGTTTTAAATTTATATTGTACTAATGATGATTGTAGTAAGTATTTTTATAGTTTTTTATGGGCAGTTAGAACTAATGTTAATAAAGAATTTTATAAATTAATGGTAGTTGATGATATAAAGGATTTTGATAAGAAGCATGCTACAATTAAATATTATTTGTGTTATGGAGTAAAAAATAAGTGCTTCAAAATTATTGAAGGCTCCGATAAAGGTTTATTACCAATTACTAAGTATTATGATGGTTTAGTTAAAATTGTTGGGAAAAATAAGGAAAAACTTGAAGAAATAATTAAGAAAGGGTAAAGAAAAATTTTACTTTTTTAGCACTCTTACTTGACATCTGCTAAAGGAAGTGTTATATATTAGTTGTGAACAAAAATTAAGGAGATGATTTGTTTGGCAAAGAAAGAATTTAAGTCAGAGTCTAAGCGATTATTAGACTTAATGATTAATTCTATTTATACTAATAAAGATATATTTTTAAGGGAGTTAATATCAAATGCATCTGATGCGTTAGATAAATTATATTATCGTTCTTTAACGGATGAAAATGTTAAAGTAAATAAAGATGATTTGATGATTAACTTAGCATTTGATGAAAAGAAACGTACAATAACTATATCTGATACTGGTTGTGGAATGACTAAAGAAGAACTTGAAAATAATTTAGGTACTATTGCTAAAAGTGGTTCTTTAAATTTTAAAGAAAACATGAATAAGGAAGAGAAAGTTAATATTATTGGTCAGTTTGGTGTTGGTTTTTATTCAGCTTTTATGGTAAGTGATAAAATTACTGTTACTTCTAGAAGTATTGATAGTGATGAGGCTTATGTTTGGGAAAGTGAAGGGGCTGACGGATATACTATTGAAAAGTCTAAAAAGAAGAATGTTGGTGTTGGTACTGAAATAGTTTTACATATAAAAGCAGATACTGATGAAGAGGATTATAGTAAGTATTTAAATGAATATGAACTAAAGAGTTTGGTTAAAAAATATTCTGATTATATTAGTTTTCCAATAAAGATGGAATGTACACATCATGAATTAAAAGATGAGGAAAAACATGAATATGAGGATCATAAGTGCGTAGAAACATTGAATAGTATGATTCCTATTTGGAGAAAAGATAAAAAAGATGTAGAAGATAGTGATTATGAAAACTTTTATATGGACAAGTTTAATGATTATGATAAGCCAATAAAAGTAATTTCTTCTTCTGTTGAAGGAATGTGCTCATATAAGGCATTATTGTTTATACCTAGTCATGCTCCATATGATTACTATACACAAGATTATGAAAAAGGTCTTAGTTTGTATGCTAATGGGGTTTTGATAATGGAGCGTTGTGGTGATTTGTTACCAGATTACTTTAGCTTTGTTAAAGGTGTTGTAGATACAGAGGATTTATCATTAAATATTTCTAGGGAAATATTGCAAGAATCTCATAGCTTAAAATTAATTGCTAAAAATATTGAAAGTAAGATTCGTAAAGAATTAGAAGATATGCTTTTAAATGATCGAGAAAATTATGAATCATTCTTTAAGACTTTCAGTGTTCAATTGAAGTATGGTGTTTATAATAATTATGGTGCTGATAAAGAAAAATTAGAAAACTTAATTATGTTCTATTCTTCTAAGAAACAAAAACTTATTACTTTAAAAGAATATGTTGAAAATATGAAAGAAGGACAGGATACAATTTATTATGCATCAGGTTCTTCAATTGCTAAAATTGATTCATTGCCACAAGTTGAACAAGTAAAAGATAAAGATTATGATATTTTGTATTTAACAGAATATGTTGATCAGTTTGCAATTACTGCGATTCAAGAGTATGAAGGCAAGAAATTTATAAATGTTGAAAGTGAAGATTTAAACTTAGAAAGTGAAGAAGAAAAAGAGTCTACTAAGAAGGTTAATGAAGATAATTCTGATTTGTTAACTGCTATGAAGGATGAAATTAAAGAAGTTAGTGAAGTTAAGTTTACTAATAAATTAAAGAATCATCCTGTATGTTTAACTAGTAAGGGCGATGTGTCAATTGAGATGCAAAAAGTATTTGATGCTATGCCTAATGATATGGGAATTAAGGCACAAATGATTCTTGAAATTAATGAAAAACATCCTATTGCTCAAAAATTAAAAGATTTGTATGCTGGGGATAAAGATGAATTTATTAAATATACAAAGATTTTATATGCAGAGGCAAGAATGATTGCTGGGCTTCCTGTAGATAATCCAACGGAAATTTCCACTTTGGTTTGTGAAGTTATTTCTAAGTAGAAAAAGGAGAGAAATCTCTTTTTTTTGATCAATATTAAAGTAGCTTTATTTTGTAAATTGGGGTATAATTGATAAAGTAGGGAGGCTTTATTATGACGTTAACAAAAAAAGAATTAGTTAAAATGAATAAATATTTTAGGGCACTTAATTATTTGTCTGTTGCCCAACTTTATTTATTGGATAATCCTTTGCTTAGACGTGGCTTAGTTATTACAGATATAAAACCTAATGTAGTTGGGCATTGGGGAACAGCACCGGGACAAAATTTTATTTATATGCATTTAAATCGAATTATTAAGAAAAATAATTTGAAGATGCTTTATATTTCTGGTCCTGGTCATGGTGGTCAGGCAATGATTGCTAATAATTATTTAGAGGGTGTTTATTCGAAATTTTATCCTGAAATTACGGAAGATGAGGCTGGACTTAAAAAGTTGTTTAAGCAGTTTAGTTTTCCTGGTGGTGTTTCTTCACATGTAGCTCCAGAAACCCCAGGATCTATTCATGAGGGAGGCGAGCTTGGCTACAGTTTAGCTCATGCCGCTGGAGCAGTTTTAGATAATAGTGATTTAATCGCAGCTTGCGTTGTTGGAGATGGGGAGGCTGAAACTGGACCATTAGCATGTAGTTGGCATATTAACAAGTTTTTAAATTATAAAACAGATGGTGTGGTATTACCAATTTTACATCGCAATGGGTATAAGATTGCCAATCCAACAATATTTGGAAGAATGAGTGAAGAAGAAATTGAAGACTTTTTCTATGGTTATGGTTGGAAACCTTATTTTGTTACTGGTAGTGATCCAATGCGAATGCATGAGAAAATGGCTACTGTTATGGATAAGGTGTTGCAGGATATTTCACGTTATAAAAAAAGTGGGAAAGGTTCATTGCCGGTAATAGTTCTTACGACTCCAAAAGGGTGGACAGGACCAAAAGATGTTGATGGGAAGAAAATTGAAGGTAGTTTTAGAGCCCATCAAGTGCCAATTGCTATTAGTAGAGAACATCCAGAAAATTTGAAGTTATTGGAAAAATGGCTAATGAGTTATCATCCAGAAGAATTATTTGATGAAAAGGGTCGATTAAATAAGGAATTACGTGATTTATGTCCGCCTTTAAATAAATGTATGGGAAATAATCCTTGCTCTAATGGGGGATTGTTATTAAAAGAAATAGTTACTCCTAATTGGGAAGATTATGCTTTAAAGATTGCATCTCCTGGTAGTATAGTAGCTCAGGATACAATGGAACTTGGTAATTATGTGCGTGATTTGTTTTTACTTAATAAAGATAATAAAAATTTCCGAATTTTTGGCCCAGATGAGGCATTATCTAATCGTTTTAATCATATTTTTGAGGCAGAAAATAGAACTTGGAATTATAGAGAAAAAAGTGATGATGAATTTTTAGCAAATAATGGTCGGGTTATGGACTCTTATTTATCAGAACATTTATGTCAGGGAATGCTTGAGGGGTATTTATTGACTGGTAGATATGGTTTTATTCATAGTTATGAAGCTTTTGTTAGAATTGTTGATTCCATGGCAAGCCAGCATGCTAAATGGTTAAAGGTTTGTAATCAGATTCCTTGGCGAGCACCAATTGCGTCTCTTAACTATTTATTAGTTTCTCATGTATTCCAGCAGGATCATAATGGCTATACTCATCAAGACCCGGGATTTTTAAATCATTTGGTTACTAAAAAGGCTGATGTTGTTAGAATGTATTTGCCACCGGATACTAATTGTTTACTTTCTTGTTTTGATCATTGTATTAAGACTAAAAATTATATAAATGTAATTGTAGCTTCAAAACATCCAAGACCACAATGGTTAACGATGGAAGAGGCAAAAAAACATTGTGCAAAAGGAATTGGAATTTTTGATTTTGCAAGTAATGATAATGGTAATCCTGATGTAGTTCTTGCTTGCTGTGGGGAAACACCAACGTTGGAAGTAATGGCAGCTGTTGATATTTTGAGAAAATCAGTTCGTGGAATAAAAATTAGAGTGGTTAATGTAGTTGATTTGATGAAATTGCAATCTCCAGAAACACATCCTCATGGTATGAGTGATCAAGAATATGATGCGATATTTACAAAAAATAAACCAATTATCTTTAATTTTCATGGGTATCCATCTTTGATTCATCAATTAACTTATAAGCGCTATAATAAAGATTTACATGTTCATGGTTATCAAGAAGAAGGAACTATTACGACTACTTTTGACATACGAGTACAAAATGAAATTGATCGTTTTCATTTAGTGATAGCTGCTATAAAAGAAATACCAAGATATGCTGATACGTCTATAGCTTTAATTGATTGGTGTTATGATATGTTGGAAAAACATAAACAATATATTCGAGAATATGGAGAAGATATGCCATATATTAAGAATTGGAAATGGGATAATAATTAATTTTAGTATTATTTTCCATTAATTGTATATTATATATAGTGTAGAATAAACATTTTTAGCACTTTAACTTGACAAGTGCTAAAAATAGTGGTATAACTTAAATATACGAGAGGAAGATGATAGATATGGATATGATTCCAAGAAAAATTTATTTAGATGATATTTTTGATGATTTTATTTCTACAAAAAGAGAGCAAGGTTTAAAATGCGATATTTATGAAAAAGATGATGTTTATCACATTGATATGGAAGCTCCCGGTTTTGAAAAGAAAGATATTTCAATGGAGGTAAAGGAAGGGTACCTTGTTATTACAGCTACAAAGGAAGCACCTGTAGATGAAGAGGGTAAAAACTATATTCGTCGTGAAAGAGTTTATGGTAAATATGAGAGATCATTTTATCTAGGTGATTTGGATGAGGATAGAATAGAAGCTTCATTTAACAATGGACTATTAAGTATTACAATACCTAAAAAAGAAAAAGTAGAAAATAAAAAGACTATCGAAATTAAATAGATTATATAGTAAGAATATGATTATATGTTTCTTACATTGAATTTGAACTTGTAAGCTTTAGTTAGGCTTGCAAGTTTTTTATTTCTTTTAAATTTAGTTTATTTGTCAGTTTTTAGTACTTTTTCTATGAAAGTGAACGTGGTATAATGAATTCAGAGGTGATAGCTTGTGGCTTTTAAAAAATATCGGATTATACCATCTATTATTACGATTGCAGTATTGTTAGTAATAATTTATTTATTTGTTACAGTTAAACAACCTTATATAGAATGTAGTAAAAAGACAACTGATGATTTAGGAATTATTGTTTTAGAAGATTTAGTTGCAGAACTTGGCAATAATAAAATAAGTAAAATGTCACTTACTAAGAAAATTATCTTACCTGATAAGTATTTAAATGATGATAAATATTTAGAAGAGATAAGAGAAAAACTTGTAGATTCATATGCTTATTTAGATCAAGATGTTGTTAGGGTATCTAAGGGATTAGATTACGTTATTGTAGAAATAGAAGTAGAAACTGATGAAACTCTTATTTTAAATAATATTAGTTTTGTTGATGAGGATGGATTAAAAATAAAGATTAATCCAAATACCAAAAGTAGCGAAGTAATTACTTTAAAAATTAAAGATAAGTATACTGAGGGAGAAGCTATGACAAGAATGAAAAAAGGTGGGTATACGTGTAAATAGGACTTGTTGGGTTCTATTTTCGTCTTAGGAAGAAATGTTATGGAATATGATGTAGAGAAGATAGTAAATGATATGGATTTTTTTAGTGATAGTTTAGTTGATTGTGGTAATGTAATGCTTACTAATAGAGAAATAGAGGTATTAGAACGATATAAAATTGATTATAAGTCTTGTAGTAATTTGAAAGATGTTTTGATGAGAATAGAAGATGTTTTTTATAATGAAGATTTGGAGTTATTAGATGATTTGGATGCGATATCATTAACTATTGCGGAAAGAGATTATTATGAAAATACAAATAAATAGGGAGGATAAATGAACATTACTGAAGATGAAGCATATAAAGAGATGATGCTTAAGTATAATTTTGCAATGCAAAGATTAGAAACGGAATTAAATATATTACTTAAGGAGTATGAATATAAAAAAGGGTATAATCCTGTTGAACATATTAAAACGCGAATGAAGTCTTTAGATAGTGCTATTAATAAGTTAAAAGATAAAAATTGTGAGATTACAGTCGATAATTTAATTAGAAAAGTTTATGATATGATTGGAATTAGAATAGTATGTTCTTTTTTATCAGATGTTTATGATATTGTTGATCTAATTAAAGGAACAGATCAATTTATTATAAAAAGAGAAAATGATTATATTTCTAATCCTAAAGATAGTGGTTATAGAAGCTATCATTTAATTGTATTAGTTCCTATTCATTTAGAAAAAAGAACGGAATATATTGAAACGGAAATTCAAATTAGAACTGTTGCGATGGATTGTTGGGCTAGCTTAGATCATAAATTACGATATAAGTTTCCTAAGAAAATACCGAAGGAAATTCAAATAGGGTTATCGGAATGTTCAAAAGATATTAATGAGTTAGATTTGAAGATGCAGTCTTTGCATGATACGTTAAGGGAATATAATAGTTAAGTATTTTGAGGTGATAAAATGAATTATATGTTAGAGAAAATTAATTTGTTGGATAATAAAGAAGAAATTATTAAGGCGGCAGAGGAAATAGTTTCAATGTTAAAAAAGAATGATAATCTTACTAATAGTGAAAAATTGATGGCGATTGAGTTGGCTGTTGCTCAGCTTAATTATGATCTTTATAATATTAGCGGAGATTAATTGTTTGATTTATTTGAGGTGAGATAATGGTATATTTGGATTATAGTGCAACTACGCCAGTAAATGAGGAAGTATTAGATACTTATGTTAAAGTAGTTAATAAATATATTGGTAATCCTAATTCATTGCATAAATTGGGAATTGAAGCTAAAAACCTTATAGATGCATCTACAGCACAAATTAAAGATATTTTAAAAGCTCAAAATATGGAAGTTATTTATACTAGTGGAGCAAGTGAGGCAAATAATTTGGCTGTTAAGGGGATTGCTTTAAAATATCAAAATAGAGGAAAACATATTATTACAACAGAACTTGAACATTCTTCGGTTTTAGAACCAATTAAGTATTTAGAAAGTTTAGGCTTTGAAATTTCTTATGTAAAATTAGACAGCAATGGTTTAGTTGATTTAGATGATTTAAAAAGATTAATGAGAAATGATACTATTTTGGTATCAATTGCTTGTGTTAATAGTGAGGTTGGTGTTATTCAGTCGCTTGCTGAGATTAGTAAAATAGTAAGAGAATATCCTAAATGCTATCTTCATAGTGATATAACGCAGTGTATTGGAAAAATAGAAGTTGATTTATCATTACTAGATTTGGCTTCTTTTTCTGGGCAAAAATTTTATGGTATGAAAGGAATTGGCTGTTTATTAAAAAAAGAAAATATTGTTATTGAACCATTAATTCATGGAGGTAAATCAACAACTAGTTATCGTAGTGGTACTCCGGCTTTAGCACTAATTGTATCTTTAGCTAAAGCATTACGCTTGGCTTATAATGATTTTTCGGCAAAATATGCAAGAGTTTCTTATTTAAATAAATATTTAATTTCAAAATTAAAAAAGTTGGATGTTACAATTAATAGTAATAGTTATTGTGTACCACATATTGTTAATATTAGTTTGCATGGAATAAAGTCAGAGACAATGCTTCATGCTTTAGAACAGGATGATATTTATATATCTACACAGACAGCTTGTTCGTTAGGAAATTATTCAAGATCGGTATTTTCTGTTAGTGGAGATATGGATAAGGCTATGCATAGTATGCGTATTAGTATTAGTTATTTAACAACAAAAGAAGAGATAGATAAGTTTATAATTTCTCTTCAGAAAAATATTGAACATCTTAACTTTGAAAAATAATTTTTAGAATTTCCCTAGTTTACTTATTTTAAAATAGAATGTATAATAGTATTTAGAATAGAGGGAGTTTGCTATGGAAGAAAATGAAATTGTTGAACTTGTAGATTCTTTGGGGAATAAAAAAGAAATTGAAGTTGTTACTTATTTGACTTCACCCGATAAGTTAAGACATTATGTTGTTTATACTAAAGGGGAAAGGCGTGGGGAAGCAAAAAATAGAGTAATTTATGTTTCTAAAATATATAAAGATGCTCCAAATTTTAGGATTGAAGAAATTACTAGTGATGCTGAGTGGAGTGATGTTCAACGTCTTTTGAAGCAAATCGCTAATGCAGATTAGGTGGTGAAATCAAATGGCACAATTTAATAGTACTATTAAAGATTTAAAGGCTACTTTTTTTGATGTTTTTGCTGATCATGTTAGTGAACTAGCTCAAATGATTGAAATTATTGCGAATAATCAGGCTCAAGATGTTATTAAGATGGAGTCAGATATTTTTCAGAGGATTATTTTATTAAATAAAGCAGCAGGTAATGTTAAATCACTTATGGTTGATGTTAATAACCTTAACTCAGTTAAGGGTATTGATTTAGGTGGAAATGTTAAGCAAAAGAGTGCCCCTGTTGTTGCTTCAAATGTAGCAAAACCGGTTGAACAAGCACCACAACAAGAAAAAATGGTTCCTCAAGCTAAGATGCCTGTAAGTCCAGCAGTAGATGCTAATAAAGCAATGCCTCAACAGACAGTAACAAGTAACTCTGGAGGTAATTCTTTTCCAAATAATTCAACTCCAGCACCACTTAAGGTAGTTAATACGGTTTCTCCTAGTGCAACTTCTGTTGCACCACCTAGTGGTAATGTTGTAGCTCCAGTTAGTACAGTTTCTGATAATTCTTTACCAAATGCTGTTAATAATCAAGTATTAGCACCTAATGCTGGTGGAGCTTTGAAAAAGGCTAGCTTTAAATTTATTAAAAACAGTGATAGTAAAGTAAAAGCTATTTTAGTTAATGAAAGACAATATAATAAGTTAAAAGCTTCATTTGTAACACAAGCACGTTCTTTAGATTTTGGGGTAGTTGCTAAAAATTCTAATGTTTCTAAAGAAAAAATAGAGGAACTGATGAAAAAGGCTAGTGCTTTATATCGTGAGGGAAAGGTGAAGGAAGCTCAGGCCTTATATGCGGAAATTAGTTCGATGAATAAAGCTCTTAAGGAACAAGGAGAAAAATCTAACGTATTAATTAAAAAGGCTGCTTAATAATTAGAAGTTTAATTACTTCTTTTTCTTTTTGGTAGTATTTTCTTTTTTTGTTTGATATAATCGTATTAGACTAGGGGATGAATGTATGAGTAATAGACGATTATTAGCACTTGGAAAAGTTTTGTTTTCGTTGTCATTTTTGTTTATTTTTTCTGGTCTTTATTTGGATTTTTTAGAAAAGGATGCTTTTAATGATCCTGTTAAAGATATAATTATTGCTCAAGGTGATGATGATAAGATAATTGTGTCAACTACTAACGATACTGGTTTTGAAGAAGAATCTAGTAGTGATACTGGAAATATGGCAACAGGAAATGGTTCAACTGAGGTAAGTATTCCAGAAGAAGAGGTTAGTACTCCGAATGATACCCCAGCAATAGAAAATGTAGTACCAGATAATTCTACTAGTTATACTCCGCCAGTGGTTGATGATACACCTACGGTAGAGATATCTCCTTCTATAGAAGAAGTAGACGATAATGATATATTACGAAAGACAATAGAAGCTACTTATGGAATTAAAGTTAAATATGGTTTGGAAACTGATACTTATGCAGCCGGCTCACTAGGAATTGTTTCAATTTCCTCTAAAGAAATTATAAAAAAAGGATTAAATGATTTAAATACAGCTTTGGCTTTATATCCACAAGGTTTTTTTAAGGAATTTGCTAGTGCTAATTTAAATTTAGAAATATTTTTGGTGCAACGATATACAACACCTAATGTTACTGGTGTTACGGATCGTAAGGAAAATGATGTTATTATTTCAATTGCAATGGATTATCCATTTAGTGAAAGTTTTAATCATGAGGTATATCATTATATTGAACATTTTATCGAAAAAAAACATGGGGAATTTAGTATTTGGAATACTTATAATCCGGTAGATTTTGTTTATGGTCAAGAAGCTAATTCTAATTATTCTTATAGTAAAACGGGTATTCCTTCAGCCTTTTTTGTAAATAATTATGCTCAAACTAATGAAGATGAAGATCGAGCTTCAACGTTTGAATATATGACGGCGACTAGTAAGGCTTCTTGTTTTACTTCAATAGAGTACCCAATATGGAAGAAATCATCTTATATGTCACTTATGATTGATACTTATTTTGATACAGTTAATTCTGATGTTGTTGATTATTGGGAGAGATTTATTTATTAAGGAGTTTATATGAAAATGATATTTATTAATGATAATAATTTAGAGATTGATGATTTGGACTATGAAGTTATTAGGGTAAAGGGAGTTATTATCAATAATAATAACGAAGTATTAGTGGCTCATAATAATAACACATATCAATTGATTGGAGGCCATGTAGAAGATGGTGAAGATATGGAGGAAGCTTTACTTAGGGAAGTAAAAGAAGAAACGGGAATAGATGTTGATAGTGTTAGTGGACCATTTATGCAAATTATGACTTACGCTAAAAATTATTTTAATAGTGGTAAGAATGTTTGTAATAAAATTTATTATTATCGAATTGTTTCTAATGATTTACCTAATTTATTAGAAACTAATTATGATGAATTAGAAAGTCAAACTGATTTTGGTTTATTTTATGTTAAGTTAGAAGATTTTAAAAGATTTTTAAGGGATGGTATAAAAGATAAGACTATCGATGAGAATATTGGTAGAGAATTATTATTAGTGTTTGATGAGTATAATAAATTATATGGAGAGTGATTTATATTAAAGTTTTAGTTACTGGTGGGCTTGGTTATATCGGAAGTCATACGTGTGTTGAACTTTTAAATAATGGATATGAGGTAGTTATAGTTGATAATTTGTATAATTCAACGATAGATGTTTTGCAAAGAATTGAGAAAATAACTGGTAAAAAAGTAGATTTTTATGATTTTGATGTCTGCAGTTATGAGGCTATGGATACTGTTTTTTCGGAAAATAAGATAGAGGCAGTAATTCATTTTGCAGCATATAAAGCAGTAGGAGAATCAGTAAAAGAACCTATAAAGTATTATCAGAATAATCTTTTAGCAACATTAAATCTATGTAAAGTTATGTTGAAGTATAATTGCCAAAGATTAATTTTTTCATCAAGTGCCACCGTTTATGGTAAGGTTAGGTCTTTACCGATAAAGGAAGATGCACCATTATCAACAACTAATCCTTATGGAACAACAAAGTTAATGAATGAAGAAATATTAGCTGATATTTGTAAGGCTAATCCTAATTTTTCAGTAGTTGTTTTACGATATTTTAATCCTATCGGAGCTCATAAAAGTGGGTTACTGGGAGAAAATCCAAAGGGAATACCTAATAATTTAATGCCTTATATTATGAGAGTTGCGGCTAATAATGAAAGAGAAGAAAAAGAACAGGTAGCAGAATATAAATATGTAAAAGTTTTTGGGGATTCTTATGATACTTTAGATGGTACTGGGGTTAGAGATTATATTCATGTTGTTGATTTGGCTCGAGGGCATTTATTGGCGATGGAGAAGTGCTTTAATTCTTTAGGAATTGATTTTTATAATTTAGGTACAGGTAAGGGGTACAGTGTTTTAGATTTAATTAATACTTATGAGAAGGTTAATAATGTGAAAGTACCATATAAAATAGTAGCAAAAAGAGATGGCGATATAGCGGCTTGCTATGCTGATACCAATAAAGCTTTTAAAGAATTGGGATTTAAGGCTTTATATGGGATTGATGATATGTGTAGAGATAGTTATTTATATCAGAAAAATTATATAAAGGAGCATGGGGAGATATTTTAATACTAGTTTATAGACTAGTATTTTTTCTTTTTTAGTTTGTGATATAATATTTGTAGAGGTGAGGTTTTTGAAATTACAAATAAATAGTTTAAGTAAAAGTTATGGTAATAATCAAGTATTAAAAGATATTAGTTTTTCTTTTGAAAGTGGTAAAATATATGGACTTATTGGTAGAAATGGAGTTGGGAAAACAACATTTTTTAATTGTTTAAATGGGGATGTTGATATTGACTCAGGTGAATTTTTAATTGATGATGATAATGGAGCTTCTTCGCTTAAAACTAGTGATATTGGCTATGTTGTTTCTACACCAATAGTTCCAGAATTTTTAACGGCTAAAGAGTTTTTACAGTTTTTTTTGGATATTAATAAAGGAAAAATTAAAGAAGAAAAAAGCCTAGAAGAATATTTTAAAATGGTACAAATAGATGAGGCTGATCAAAATAAATTATTAAGAGATTATTCGCATGGTATGAAAAATAAAATGCAAATACTTATTAATATAATTGCTGATACTAAGGTTATTTTATTAGATGAACCACTTACTTCTTTAGATATAGTTGTTCAAGAAGAAATGAAAAAATTATTTAAGAATTTAAAAAAGGATCATATAATTATTTTTTCTACACATATTTTAGAGCTTGCTCTTGATTTATGTGATTGTATTGTTATATTGAATAATAAGCAATTGGAATTAGTAGAGAAGAATAATTTAAATGCAAAGAAATATAAGGATAAAATTATTAATAGTTTGAAGGAACAAAAAAATGTTTAATATATTAAAAACTACGTTTAAAATAGATGTTGCTTATGCAACTAATGCGTTTATTTATAATATTAAAAAATTACCTATTTTAAGGGATTTAATTAGTGATAATTTATATAATAGTTCTTCTTTTAAGGCCTTTGTTAGATTCCTTGGT
The DNA here is from genome assembly GCA_029099845.1 of bacterium. Lineage (GTDB taxonomy): Bacteria > Bacillota_I > Bacilli_A > RF39 > UBA660 > CAG-877. Next base: position 11,721 of record JAQXOT010000006.1, on the reverse strand, counting down.
ATATTTTTAACAAGTGCTAGATTAATTTTGTCTAGGTTATTATATTTCTTTGTTATTTATTTTTTAGCAGCATTCATTAGTAATGATATGGTATTTTCATTTTCTTATGTATATGTCGTATTTGCTGTTATTGGACTTATTATTAATAATAATTTACTTAATGTTAGTAGTAAAAAATATTTTTCGATAGTATTATTTCAAATGGATGCTAAAGAATATATGCGTTGTGATTTTATTTTTGGCTTATTAGTTTCTTTTATTCTTAATTTAGTGGGATTTTTCTTTATATCTTTATTTATTAATATTCCTGTTTTATTAGCTTTAGTTTTGGCTATATTTAGTTGTTTATGCCGGATAGTTGGGGAAGGTATTAGTATAGCTTTTTATAAAAAGAAGGGATATTTATTAACTAGTAATTCAACTTTTCTTTATGGTTATCTTATTGTAATGTTGGTAAGTGTTTTTTTACCTAGGTTTTTAGTTAATATACCAGTTTTGATATTTGAAATATTATTTGTAGTAATGGCTATTTTGGCTTTAGGTTTTTTAGGTTATATTTTTAGTATTAAAGATTATAAGCTTATTTATAAAAAAATAAATACAATGCGTCAGGCTATGAATGAAAAAAATGCTAGTGCTTATAATAGGCAAGCTATGGTTGATATTAAGGATAAAGATAAAACTATTGATAATAAGAAATTAATAGGTAAAAGTGGGTATGATTTATTTAATACTATTTTCTTTGAAAGACATAAGGAAATATTACTTAGAAGTGCTAAAAATTTTGGTTTAGTTAGTTTTTTAGTTATTGGTGTTTTAATTATATTAACGATAGTAAATAAGGATGTTTCTTTAATGATAAGTAATATGTTAGAGAATAATCTTGGTTATTTGGTAATTATTATGTATTTTATTAATCGAGGATCTATAGTTACACAGGCTATGTTTTATAATTGTGATCATGCTATGCTTACATATAATTTTTATAGAGAACCACGAGTATTATTAAAATTATTTGAGAAAAGACTTTGGATGGTTGTTAAAATTAATTTAATACCGGCTTTAGTTATTGCGATAGGGATAATTTTTCTTTTATATTTTTCTTCTGGAGCAGGATTAATTAATTATATAACTATACCATTATTTATTATTTTATTGAGTGTATTTTTCTCTGTTCATTATTTAGTAATTTATTATTTATTGCAACCTTTTAATAAAGATTTAGAAATGAAAAAACCAGTATATTCTTTGGTATCAGGTCTTACTTATTTTATAGCTTATATACTTACTGATGTTAAAGTATCTTCTTTGATTTTTTCAATAAGTGGTTTAATATTTACAATTTTATATATTGTTATTTCTCTGATTTTAGTTTATAAGTTTGCACCTAAAACTTTTAAAATTAATAATTAGTTAGTATAATTTGTATATTTTATAGTAGTATAGCAGTTTATTTGACAGTATATTTTTAAAGTGTTAAAATTAGTATGTAATTATTATCAGAGGTGAATTACTTTGAGAAAAGTTAAGATTATAGGATTATTTTTATTGGTTTTAGCTGTTAGCCTTGTTAGTATTGGTGCTATGCTTACATATAATGATTCATCAGCAAAGATAAAAAGTTATGGTGTAGATAGTAGTAATTTAAGTATGGCTATGTCTAACAGTGTTTTAACTAAAGGGGATTTAAATTATCGAATTGATAGTTCAGCATTAACGGCAGTTGATATGGAAGCTCGACCAGTATCTATTTATATTCCACCAAGAGTTGAAGTTTATGATGGGTTAACGTTTGAAGAACTTAGTGCAAAACTTAATCGTAATTTAGGAAATGATTATATTGCTGGTAAGGGTGAGTTGATTGCTAAGTTATGCTTGGAAAAAGGAGTTGATCCTTATATTGCAGTTGCTATTATATTACATGAAACAGGATGTGGTACTAAGTGTTCAAATTTAGCACGTTATTGTAATAATGTTGGTGGGCAAAAAGGATCTCCTGGATGTAATGGTGGCAGTTTTAAAAAGTTTGATACTTTGGATGCAGGAATAGAGGGCTTTATTAATAATTTGCAAAAGAATTACTTTTCAGTAGGTAGAACTACAGTTGAGACAATTGCTCCTAAATATTGTGAAGGAACGACTTGGGCTAGTAAAATTAATTACTTTGTTAATAAGATTAAAAATAATTAGTTAAGTAGGAAAGAAATTTTTTTAATAAATTTAAGAGGATGATATAAATCCTCTTTTATAATTAATTTGTGTAAATTTGACAAAATGAGGTGCATATGATATAATGTAAATGTAGTTGATGGCACATTATTCTAGTCAATTACTTTATTAGGAAGACGGGATTAAACAACCGTTATAAGAGCATATCTGTGAAACCTTTGGTGTTTGCTTCTTACGCCCAGTGGGGGGTGAATGCTGAAGATGAAAATAATGGGCGCTCGTAATGGCATACGACAAACGACCCATTGTTTGTGGAGACTTACCGGTCGTAGATAGCCTATACGCGATTGCTGATGGTCTAGTTACGTGGTAGGAAGAACCTACATTGTGGCGAAAGTTATGTGTAGTGTAGCTTGTCTTGAGTGAAGATATCGGGATAAAAGATCTTGCTTATTATAGTTGGCCACCTTAATAAGTATTGCTTTTTGAAATTATTTTTGCAAAAAAGAATTAATAATAAAGTGTTGGGGAGGAAATCTCCTAGGGTGCTATTAGTATAGGATTGCAGTGGACACTAAGTGGCAATCAAGTCGTGTGCGTGGTGACATCACATTAGTTTCTATAATGGGGAACCGCATTTTTGGTAACGAAGGTGCAGAAACTAGGGAAATCCTACTTGACCTAAGGTTCAGAGTTTACTATATTAAGAGCCATTAATTATTAAAATAATAGTATGTTTATACTATTTTTTTTATATTATTATTAGGGTGAAGGATTTATGTTATTTAAAAAGAATAAAAATTCAGAGTTTGAAAATTTGTTAGTGCAAACAGAAAAGAAAGAAAAAAATAAAAAAGAGCAGGTTGATGTTAAATGGGTAGTTAAAATTGTTATTATGGCATTTTTAATATCTTTTTCATTATCATTTGTATCACAAATGACAATTCCTAATTTGTCAATCTTTTGGGGAGTACTTATTACATTATTATTTATTTTTATTGGTATTATATTTGATGTTATTGGTGTTGCGGTTACTAGTGCTGATTCTAAGGTATTTCATTCAATGAACTCTAGGCAAGTAAAGGGAGCAAAAGTGGCTGTTAAATTTAAAAAGAATGCTGATAAAGTAGCAAGTTTTTGCAATGATGTTATTGGTGATATTTGTGGTATTATTTCAGGTGCAGCCGCTACAACTATTGCAGTTGGAATTGCCAGTAAGTTTGGTATTGATTTGTTATTTGTTAATTTGACTGTAGCTGCGATTGTTGCTTCTCTTACAATTGGTGGTAAGGCGATGGGAAAAAGTTTTGCTATGAATAAAAGTGATATTATTTTATATGAATTTGCTAAATTTATTTCTATATTTTATAAAGGTTAAATTAAATAGTGGGGGATTAATTTATGAGAATTTTGGTTGGAGATGAGATTTTAAATCTTTCTTATATTAATTTAGCAAAAATGTATTTAGGACGTGGATGTGAAGCTAAAGTATATAAATATAAAGATGAAGCATTAAAAATTTATAGACCGCATTGTATAAAACTTCGGTTGGAGGAAGATAGTGCTTTGGAGTTAACAAGAATTGATACTGAAAGAATATTGCTGCCTAGAAAACTTATTTATGATTGTGATACTGGGGCATTTATTGGGTATACTACGAGGTTTATTTATAAGACAAAAATAGCTAGTATTTTTGATATGGAAATAGGAAATTTAGTTAGTGAAGTTAATTTACTTAGAAGTGAGGCAGTAAAATTAGCTGATAGTGGAGTTATAATTACTGATTTTAATATAAATAATACTATTTTTAATAATGGAATATATTTGGTTGATCCAGGAAGTTATAAATCTGTTAATAGTAATTATTCTTTAGGCTTTAGAAATTTTGTTAGAGATAGAAATGTTTCTACTTTGAATGAATATATCGAATATGATTTATTTAGAGCTTTAGGTTTAAATGGTGCTCAAAGAGAAATGATTGGTTCTTTATTGGGAACAACAAGGACTGATTTTGCTAATTTAGATTTAAATCTTGATACTGATACTTTAAAGGACCCGGTAAAACAATATATAAAGAGATTATAAAATTATTTTACATTATAAGCTTTTTATGATATAATAGCTTACTAATTTAGGGGGTTAGTATGCGAATATTAGTTGATGATAAGTTATTGGAGTTTAGTGATGATAATTTGGCTTGGATGTATATTGATCAAGGCGATGAAGCTGAAGTTTATCAATATCGTGATGAGGCCTTAAAAATTTATAAACCAGGTAGTTGTGATAAACTTAGATTATCAGAAGAAGAAGCTAAGAAATTAATGGGTATTGATACAAATAGATTATTATTACCTAGAAAATTGATTAGAGATGCTGATAGTGGTGAGTTTATCGGATATACAACACCTTTTATTACAAAGGCAACAACTACGGGAATTATTCGAATGAAAATGATTAATTTCATTGATGAAATGGATATTATTCAAAATGATATTATGACTCTTACGAATAATTATGTTGAGGTTGCTGACTTTGGAGTTGATAATACCATTTATAATGGTAAAATATATCTAGTTGATCCAGGAAGTTATAGAATTAGAACTGTACCTAGTTTAATGCGATTTGTTAGAAGCAATAATTCATTTAGTTTAAATACATATGTTAAAAATGAGTTGTTTGCTATGGCAAAATTAACGAAAAAAGAAAAAACTATTCTTGATGATGTTTTTTCTGATTATGATTCTATCAGTGATGTAATGAAAGAGACAGCTATTGAGAATGAATCAGTAAGGCAATATGTAAAAAGAATGACAAGATAGAGATACTTGTCTTTTTTTGTTACTTATAGTAAAATAGGGGAAGTTTGGGGTGATATAATGATACAAGTAAATAATGTGAGTTTAAAGTTTGGAAAAAGAACTTTATTTGAAGATGTTAATATTAAGTTTACTAATGGTAATTGTTATGGATTAATTGGAGCTAATGGGTCTGGAAAGTCAACTTTTTTGAAAATTTTATCTGGAGAAATTGAAACTACAACGGGAGAAGTTGTAGTTAGTAAAAATGAAAGAGTTTCTTTTTTAAAACAAGATCATTATCAATATGATGAAAAAAGTGTTATTGATGTTGTAATTATGGGTAATGATAAATTATATAAAATAATGGAAGAAAAAGAGAAGATGTATCAGCAGACGGAATTTAGTGATGAAGATGGGATGCGTCTTGCCAATTTAGAAGCTGAGTTTATGGATTTAGATGGTTGGAATGCGGAGGCTTCAGCTGCTACTTTACTTAGCAATTTAGGAATTCCAGAGAAGCATCATTATTCATTAATGAGGGAATTACCGGTTAAAGAGAGAGTAAAAGTTTTATTAGCTCAAGCACTATTTGGTAATCCAGATATTTTATTATTAGATGAACCAACTAATAGTTTAGATTTAGAAGCGATTAGATGGTTAGAAGAGTTTTTAATTAATTTTAATAATACGGTTATTATTGTTTCTCATGATAGACATTTTTTAAATAAAGTATGTACTCATATTGCTGATATTGATTATGGAAAAATTAAATTATATGTGGGTAACTATGATTTTTGGTATGAATCTTCAGAATTATTACAAAAACAAATGCGTGATTCTAATAAGAAAAAGGAAGAAAAAATTAAAGAGTTACAGTCTTTTATAGCGAGATTTAGTGCTAATGCATCAAAGTCAAAGCAAGCTACATCACGAAAAAAAATGTTAGAGAAAATTCAATTAGATGAAATTATTCCATCATCAAGAAAATACCCATATATTGATTTTAAAATTGAAAAACCAGCTGGTAAGGAAATCTTAAAGGTTGAGAATCTAACAAAAGAAGTGGATGGTAAGAAAATTTTGGATAAAGTTTCATTTACTATTTTAAAAGGTGATAAAGTAGCTTTTATTGCACAAAATGATATGGTAAAGACAACTTTATTTAATATTTTATTAGGAATTGAAAAATATGATAAAGGTTCTATAGAATGGGGAAAGACAATTGTACCGGGATATTTACCACAAGATAATACGGACTATTTTAAAACGGATAAAAATATTATGGAATGGATTGGGCAGTACTATAATATTAAAGATGAAACAGTACTTCGGGGCTTTTTAGGAAGAATGTTATTCTCTGGTGATGATGTTTTTAAAAAAGTTAATGTTTTATCTGGTGGAGAAAAAGCAAGATGTATGCTATCAAAAATTATGTTGGAATCTCCTAATTTGCTTGTTTTAGACGAGCCTACAAACCATTTGGATTTGGAAAGTATTACGTCTTTAAATAAGGGATTAATTAATTTTCAAGGTGAAGTATTATTTACTTCTAGAGATTATGAGCTTAATAATACATTGGCCAATCGAGTAATTGAAATATTGGATAATGGTAAAATTATTGATAGACGTGTTTCTTATGAAGAATATTTAGATAAATTAAAACAGTAGATTAGTTGTAAACTTTATCTACTGTTTTTTTACCGGCTTCACAACGATTACCCCAAGAATCTAGCAGTTTTCCTTCTTTTTGTACGCAAATTATTTCACAATTATTTGGGCATGATGAACAGTTTAGGCTTGTTGTTTTAAAGTTTTCTTCAATAATATCAAATGAAAAGTTTATTTCTTTTTCTTTTTGGGCTAGAATGGCAACCCCTAAGGCTCCCATTAAATGTCCACAATCATCAGTAATTATTTTGGTGTTTAAAATATCTTCAAAAGCTTTTTTAACGCCAATATTTTTTGAAACGCCACCTTGAAAAATAATAGGTTCTTCAATTTTTTTACCTTTACCAACATTATTTAGATAGTTTAGGGCAACACTTTTACATAACCCAGCAATTATATCATTTTTTTTATAGCCTACTTGGATTTTATGAACAAGATCGCTTTCGGCAAAAACTGTACAACGGGCGGCAATTAGAGCCGGATTTTTGCTGGTTAGAGCCATTTTTCCAAAGTCTTCAACATCTACGTCTAAGCGTTTGGCTTGACTGGATAAAAACGAGCCAGTACCAGCGGCACATAAAGTATTCATAGCATAATCGGTAACGATACCATTTTTTAAAAGAATTATTTTGGAATCTTGGCCTCCAATTTCAATAATGGTTTTAACGTCGGGATGGCGTGATAGAGTTCCAATGGCATGGGCGGTTATTTCATTTTTTATTATGCCAGCATTTAATATTGTTCCAATTAGTTTTCTTGCTGATCCCGTGGTGCCAACTGATACAATTTTTATATCTTCATTTTTTATTTGGTTGTTTAATTCTTTTAAGACTTCTTTAACTGCTTCTATGGGATTTCCTTTAGTCCATAAATATGATGTTGCTAAAATATGATTATTTTTATCTATGATGACGCCTTTGGTTGATATTGAACCTATATCTATTCCTAAATAACCTTTAATCATTTTTTATTCCTCCTTATATTTAATAAATCATAGAAAGCTTCTAGACGAGTTTTTATTCCTTCATTTGATGTTTCTGTGTCATATGATAAAAATATTATTGGCATTTCATATTCCTTACATATTTTTTGAATAATTGGAATTGCGCCAACTTCTGGAGTACAGCCAAATGGTTTAGTATGAATTATGCCATCATATTTTTTATTAATTAAATCTAAAGTTCGATAGACATTATCAAGACCATCAGCACCAAGTGTATACTTACAATATTTTTTTGTTTTTTTTAACATATGTTTAGTTTTGAACTTTTTTTGCCATAACAAATAGGACAAATTAGTGTAACGTTTTATTTCAATATTCATACTAGCTAATTCTTTTTCTAGAAAATAGGTAGAAAAAGGTTCCATTGCGGTATATAATTCACCAATTATAGCTACTTTTAAGCAATTATTTGGTTTATTTATAGGGATTTTTTTGAAAAGATGTTTGTATCTAAAATAAAGAAATGTTAGTTTAAATATCGAATTGGTATTTTTAAAAGCATTTAACATTTTCTTTTTTAAGTTGATATGAGTATTTGGTGTTTGTTCAAAACCAATATTTTTACGGATTATAGTATCGATTTTATCCATATCCCATATAAAGATTAGGGTGTATAAGCCAGAATGAATGAATGTTGTCAGTTTTAGATTTGGATTTATTTTTTTAAAATCTTGATATATATTTTTAAAGTTTATTTTTCCTTTTGTTACTAAAGAGTGAAATTCAAAGTTATAACCGAGATCTCTTAAAATAGTTTCCGTTACTTCGGCGTAGTAGCGATACCGGCACCCGCCACCAGCCGTAAAGAGGATATTGGCTCCACCTTCTAGACTTTCCAAAAAGTTACCTAAATTATATTTGAATGGTAAGCAAACGGTGTCTGGGGCATATTTTGCACCAAGGGCAATTGTTTTTTTAGTTATTGGTGGTGATGGTTTAATGGTGGCTTTGGTTGTTCTTTTTAAAAACTCTGATATGGGAATATAATAATCTCCTAAATGGGGAAAACTAATTATTTTGGACATTTTGTTGCTCCTTTATATTTCTTAGAATATCAATAAAACTTTCGAGCCTAGTAATAATACCAGTTTCACTGTTTAGATCTTCAAAAATTAAAGTAATAAGTGGAATGTCTTTAATTTTATGGTTAACTAATTCAATGCTTAAAGAATCAGGTCCACAAGGAAATGAGGAAATGATAATTATTCCATCAACTTTGTCATGGTAATAATTAATACTAGCCATGACTTCTTTACTATGAGTCCAATGAATATCTGTAGATAATTTTTCACATTCTGAATCAATTATAGTGTGATCAATACCGTCACTATAGATTATAGAGATATTATTTTCATTTAAGTATTTGATAATTGTTTTACCAATTAGATCATCATAAAGGTTATAAGGATGACCTGCAAGAAGTATTTTAATGTTATTGGTTTTTAGATTTGCTAATTGTATTATTTCTTTTTGTTTTCTATTGCTTAGACTTTTATTTTTAGCATAGTTGTAGGCTCTATAACTTTTTATATAAGATTCACCTAAAATTTCGCCAAGATTTAAATAGGCTAGTAATGAATTTTTTCTAGTATTAAGATCAATATTATAATTAATAATATTTGCATCAATTAAGTTTTTAGTTAAATCATATAAACAGTTAAAATTTGTACATACTTGTTCATTCTTTTTAATGGAATATAATCTAGGGACAAGGATATAATCACAACGATTTTTTAGTTCTAAAACGTGACCTAAATACATTTTTAGGGCTAGGCAGGCTTCGTCATTAGCTATTTTTGTACCATTTTCTAAAATCTTTTTATTACTTATGGGGCTAATAATTGTTTTATAGCCTAAATATTTAAAAAAGTTAAGCCACATATCGCTATCATAGTAGTAAAGTAGTGCACGAGGTATTCCAATTGTTTTTTTAATATTATCACGTCCTTTTAGTAGATAATATGAATTTTTTTAATTTTTAGCTCTTTTTTTTATCGACAAATTTATAATTACAAATATTTTAATGTGTGTTATAATTTTTTTATAAGTTTTATTTAGGGAGGTAGTAGTAGTGGGAAAAGTTTATAAAATGGCAATGAGATTTAAAAACAAATATCCAATGACGATAGGGTGGAGAATAAAACAGAATGCTTCAGTAATTGAAAAACACCTTAATCCAGATGAGGAAGTTATTTATGTTTTTGTAGCTCAAAAAAATGATAATCCTTTTGATATAGTTGGAACAGCTGTAATAGCACTTACTAATAAGCGAATTTTAATTGGAAGAAAAAGAGTTGTTTTTGGTTACTTTTTAGATTCAATTACTCCTGATATGTTTAATGATTTAAAGGTAAGAGGCGGTATTTTTTGGGGAAAAGTTTATGTTGATACTATCAATGAACTTGTAGTATTATCAAATATTGCTAATGGGGCATTGCCAGAAATTGAAACGGAATTATCTACATATATGATTGAAATGAATAAGAATAAAAGAAAAGATGAATATCGTGATTAAAAGTAGACTTTATTTAAGTCTTTTTTTTTGTTATAATGATATTGGTGATAATATGAAAAAGATGCTACCAGTTATTTTTGTATTAGGAGCTTTTGGTTTAATAATACAATTTTTTGTGCAATCATTTATTAAATATCATGAAGTTGATTATTCAATTATTACGTCAGATAATGAATACATGATTAATGAAAAATTAAATGTTAAGGATGGAAAGAATGTTTATTCATTTAAGGTAGTTGATGATAAAACAAAAGAAACTTTTCAGTTTGATTTTTCACATAATTATAATAAGCAAGATAATATTATTAGAGATATTAAGTTTTATCAATATGAAGATTTAGTGTGTTTATTTCCAATTTATAAAAAGAAATTAAGTAAAGATATTGTTTGTAATTATAAAGGAATTCAAACTAGTTATTCATATTTGAAACAAATAGGTAATACGGGAGTAGAAAAGTTTATCTCTTCTTTAAAAAAAGATGATTATATGGCCGATACTTGGAAAAAAGATGTAAAGCCTAGTGAAGAATATGGTTATAAAATATATAAGGAAAATATTCCTGATAATATAGTTTTTACAATGTGGTTTTATCATGGATTTTATCGTATTAGTAAAGATAAAATAGAGGAAAAAAATTATTTAAATGATGATTGTTATGAAAATAATCGTTCTTATTTGATAGATAATTTTTTAGTGTCAATTAATACTGATGACAATGGAACAAATGCTTATATGGATTTTTATATTTTTGATATTGTTAATGGTGGCAAAAAGAAAATGGATTTTGATGAACAATTATCAAAAAATATGTATTTTAATGGAGCTTATAAAGGAAAACTATATTATACTGATCTTGATAAAAAGAAACAGTATTCAATAGATCCTGAGTATGAAGTTTTAAAAGAAGTCGGTAATGTTGATATTGGTTTTAAAAAAGTAGAAGGTAAGGCGTTAGTGACTGTAGAGGCTAAAGATTTTTTAGATGAAAAAGTATATTTTGAAAAGCAAGTAAAAAATACTAAGTTAGAAGAATTGTATGGTGCTACAGAAATAAAAAAGGATAATAATATATATTATTTTTGGACAAATAGTGGCGACTTTTATAAAGTTAATATTATTGATATAAAAAAGCCTATTTTATTGTTTAATTTTGATGATATTTCAGAATGGATTGTAAAAGATGGTAATGTTATGATTGTTTCTAAAAATATGATGTATTTTTATAATGATGATTTAGGTTTGTTACCAATTCTTGAAAATAATGAATTAAACTATAATTATAAGAATATTTGTAATTTTGCGATTGCTAAAAAGTAAGTATATTTTTATTATTTAATAAATAAAATAGTAAAAAGTAGAGAATTTAGTTGAAATTTAAAATTATATCTGCTATAATTCTAATTACGGCGGGGCTTTAGCCAAGTGGTAAGGCGTGGGTCTGCAACACCCTGATCACCGGTTCAAATCCGGTAGGCCCCTCCATTTACTTGCGAATGTGGTTTAATGGTTAGAATACGGCCTTGCCAAGGCTGTGATGGGGGTTCGATTCCCCTCGTTCGCTCCATTA
>JAQXOT010000005.1 GCA_029099845.1 bacterium | reverse complement strand
TGGACTAGAGCTTGGCATGGAACTAGTTGCTAAAACTGTCTTTGTGTTTTCGTTGGAAGTTTCTTTTTCGTTTTCTGTTTTTCTATTTACCGTTTCACTTGAAGAATTTAGAGAATTATTAGTGAAATTATAGTACTTATTTGAAGTATCTAAGAGCTCTTCTGTGGTGATACTTTGATTACTATTTTTAAAATCATATGTATCTAATTCTTTTATTTCTGATATATAATTTCCAATATTTGTTATTAGTGAGTCAGCTTCTGATGAAATTCTTTTTAAATTTTTTTTAATAGAAGAGGCAGCTTGAGATAATCCAATACCATCATAGTCTTCGGCTTGTGAAAGGTTACTAGAAATATCAGTTGTATCTAAAGATAGTTGGGTTGATTCATTTTTTAATTTACCAACTAAGGCTTCTAATTCAGATTTACTTGTAATTTCTGTTACCATACACTCACCTCTATTTTAATTAAATTATATCACAAGATAGTTATTCAATAAAATATTTATTTGACTTTTATTTACTAATTATTTGATTTTTACTTTTTAACATTTACATCTTTTTAAAATATAAAAAAGATAAGGAGATTATGCCTTATCCTAACATTTTTTAATTGGTAGCTTGATGCAATTCTAAGCGTAGTTTATCTGCTACCGTAACGATAAACTCTGAGTTTGTGGGTTTTGCTTTATCTATGTCAACACTATGTCCAAATATTTCTTCCATCAATTGCCAATTTCCACGATTCCAACTAACTTCAATGGCATGACGAATCGCTCTTTCTACCCGTGAGACGGTTGTTTCATACTTTTTAGCAATTTCTGGATATAATTCTTTAGTTATACCGCCTACTAATTCCGGGTTTTCATAGACCAGTGTTATTCCTTCTCTAATGTATTGATAACCTTTTATATGAGATGGCACACCAAGTTCATGAAGGGTGCTTGTGATGGATTTTTGTAAGTTATTATAATACAAATCTATAGCTTTTCCACCATATTTTATTCCTTCTGCCACTTCGATAATACGACTTTCTAAATCGGCCAGTTCAAATGGCTTAAGCATAAAATAACTTACTCCCATTTCTGATACTTTTCTTATCATATCTTGGGTATTATATGATGTTAAAACTATGACTTTTTTGTCTATGCCCTTCTTTTTCATATCCTCTAGGACTGATATACCATCTTTATTGGGCATTATTAAGTCTAACAAAATAATATCATATTCTTCTTTTTTCTTTTCTATTAGTCTAATGCCGTCAGCACCATTATATGCTTCTAAGGTGATTTTAATATCCGCGTGATCACAAAAATACTCCTTAATCATATCTACTAAGCTTTTATTATCATCAATGATTAATATACGTGTCTTCTCCATTTTTTCTCCTCTCATATACTGCCACGCATTTTAATTATATAACACTATTTTTAAAATTGGTAGATAAAAAAAAGACAACTTTTGTCGAAATTGTCTAATTTTGTGCTTTATTAATAAAAATTTGTAGTTTTTCCGGTTTAAGACTTAAGCCACCTAATAAATAGCCGTCAATTAGCTTGCATTTCTTTAAATAGTCAATATTTTCATCGTTAGCACTACCACCGTAAAGAGTCTTACTCATTGGAAGTATTTCTTTTATTAATGATAATACCATATTAATATCATCAATTGTTGGGATTAAACCTGTTCCAATTGACCAAATAGGTTCATATGCAACTATTATTTTAGATTTTTCTTCTGGTGTTAAAGAAGCAATCGCTGTTTTTATTTGTTCAGCAATTAAATAGCGAGTTTGGCCTTTTTCTTTTTCTTCTTTTGTTTCGCCAACGCATAATATTGGTATTATATGATTATTTAAGAGATTTTTTACTTTTAGATTAACTGTTTCTAAATCTTCGTGTTCATCGTTGCGGCGCTCTGAATGACCGACGATGCAGTATTTAACATTTAAACTGGCTAATTGAGAGGCCGCAATTTCACCAGTATGAGCTCCAAGATTATTTTTACTAACATTTTGACTACCCAATTCCATATTGGATAAATTATATAAAGCCAAGTAAGTAGCGGTAGGACATAAAATTAATTTAGAATCATTTTCTTTTATGTTGGATAGCTCTTTTTGGTATAGTTCAAATTCTTTTTTTGAGAGATTACACTTATTATTTAATGCAATAATCATATTATTCTCCTTTTATTTTTTTTATGACTTCTGATATAAACCCAAAGCGGTTTTCTTCTTTCTTATCAATTATGGCTCGATTATAAACTTCAAGAACTCTTTCGGCATAGCTAGCAGAGCTGCAATGCTCAGCTTGAATTCGAGCTTGCTTACTTAATGATTGACGTAGGGCATTATCTGCATATATTGTTAATACTTGTTCAATATATTCGTCCTCATTATTAAATATTATGCCGTTTAATTCGTCGGTTATAGTACCTAAAAAGGCTTCATCCTTAATACAAATTGGTACTTTGCCAGCTGCCATTGCTTCTATTACCGTTAAACCTTGTGTTTCCGTGGTTGATGCTGTAGCAAATATATCGGCACAATGATAATAATATGGCATTTCATCCCAAGAGGCTTTGCCATTGAAGATGACATTTTTTTCAATTTTTAACTCTGTAGCTATTTTTTCGTATGCTTCTTTATCGGGGCCATCTCCGACAATAAGTAGTTTGATATTATTATGTTTTTTGATAATTTTCTGATGAGCTTTTAATAAAAATTCAACATTCTTTTCGCTAGCTAGTCGCCCTACTGAAATGATAATAAAGTCTTTTTTATCAAAGCCTAGTTTTTTATATAAGGTTTGTACTAGTGCCTTATCAACATTTTCTTCAAAAAAACGTTCTACTTCAATTCCGGTTGGAATTATGTGAATATTTTTAGTAAACTCATATTTTTCTTTGAAGAGTCTGTATATTTTGTTAGTGGGAACGATTAATTCATTGGCCGTTTTATCACAGTAAAATTTGGTTAAGTATTCTACTATTTTTTTGCTTGATTTATCAAAATAACCATGAGTTATATAGTGAGTATAATCTTCATATAGGGTGTGATAGGTATGAACTAGTGGAATATTAAATTGTTTGGCAAATAATCTAGCAAAGATTCCAATACCAAACTCTGTATGAGAGTGGATGACATCTAAATTCCAGCTTTTCATGGTATTAATCATACTTAATGGATAAATTTTGCTTATGCGATAGTCATATATTCCAATTGGTATGCCAGGAACTTTGACAACGCGTTCTTCCTCATTGTAGTCATATTTAACAGCATTATTGCCTACGGTAACAACATATACTATGTGTCCTTTTTTTTCTAAGGCTCTTTTTAGCATGGCTACACTGGTTGATACTCCATTTATATATGGAGGATATGAATCAGTAAATAAACCTATTCGCATAATATCACTTGCCTTTCTTTTCAAAATTAATTAATAATGCACCTGTAATCATACCTAAATAGTAGGTAATGAAGCGCCAAATTAATAAAGTAGTATTTAAAATTACTTTAGGTAAAAAGTGACTATAAAATTTTATAAAGCCATATTCAATACCACCGCTAGCGCCTGGAGCGGGAATGAAGGCTCCAATTATTAAAACATAGGCTGATGCAGTTAAAGTATTTGCAATGTTTAAGCTAGTAAAGTCATTTAATGCATAAGCAATAAATAATGGTATTATGTATAAAAAAACAAGCCCAATAAAATTTAAGATGATGCCACTTATTAATAGTTTCTTTTTTTGGCGTAATTCTTTAGAACAATTATAAAATTCTTCTAATTTTTCAGTATATTTAGTTACTTTTTCTTCTTCATTCTTAACTATGTTCAACTTAGTTAAAAGATGAATGGTGGATTTTAGTAGTTTTTTTACTTGTTTTTTAGAAAGTATAATCATATATAAGACAATTATAACAATAATGTTGATGGAAAAGCCTAGTAAAACAAAGCGCCTTAATATTGGTATAGAAGAAAAAATATGAAAACGAGCATTATATATTACCGCTAAAATGCCAAAAATTACTAGAGCGGTTTGATAAAATATAAAGTTTTGAATAATAATGCTTGTTGCTTTACTTGAAGAAATTCCGTGTTGAGTTAGCATATAAATTTCCATTGGCTGTCCACCACTGGAAAAAGGGGTTATACCATTAAAAAATTGAGTAATAATCTTATGTTTTATAGCCTCTTTTAATGATAATTTTTCTTTATTATTAACGCTTTTATAAGTAATGTAACCTTTTATAGATATTGATAAAAAATATAATATAATAGCAATAATTATATAAAAGTAGTTAATATTTTTTATGGCTAAGATAATTTCTTTTAAATCGTCTTTTAAAATTATATATAGGATTATTATGGTAAGAAAAAGAAGAAGAATTGTATTTTTCTTAATATTTTTTATTAGTTCCATCTAAGACTCCTTCTTTTTCAAATGACTTAACAAAACTTGTTAGACCATTTTCATCTCCTAAATTTTCATAGCCATCTAGTTCTAGTACCTCGTGTAAAGCTCGATCATAAACGTTAGCTGTGACAAAGATTTCTAGCATTCCAAGACCTACCGCATACTGGGTTGCTAAAGAAATTAGTTTTTTGCTTTGGGATACTTTTTTAGAGGTAGGAAATATTAAATAACAACTTTTTATATCTTTATATGCATTTAGCGAACAATAATCAATGATTTTGTCGTTGTCGCATAATAATAGATGCTGCTCTATTTCATTTCTACTTCTAAGTATTTGGTTATATTCTTCTTTAGAATGATGACTAGATATTTCTCTTAAACTAGAAGTTAGACTTGACCCCAAATCATTTTCCAACTCAAACTCTGTTAACATTTTTAGTTGCTCTTCGTCGTATGGATCAGCAACTAAAAGTTCTTTTTTTGGCATTCAATCACCTACTTTAATACTTCTATTCCAGGTAAAATTTTCCCTTCTAAATACTCTAATGTAGCTCCGCCACCAGTTGATGCATGATAAACTTGTTCTTTATAATTATTGGCTGCAGCAACGATATCGCCACCACCTAAAATTGTTTTAATATTATTGTTAACTAGATACGCTAATAATTTATCAGTTCCTACTTTATATTTACTAAATTCGTAGACTCCTAATGGACCATTCCAAACAACTATTTTAGCATCTTTTAAATTTTCTTCAAAAAGTTCTAAAGTTTTAGGCCCAATGTCTAAACCCATTTCATTTTGAAGAATGTCATTTATTGGTTTTACTTTGTATTCTTCTTTTTCCGTAAATTCTGTTGTTATAGCAACATCGATTGGAAGAATTATTTTATTAGCATATTCTTTTAAAATATTTGTGCAAAATTCAAGGCTATCGCTATCTATTAAAGATGTACCAGTTTCATAGCCTTGGGCTTTTAGAAAGGTGAAAGCCATGCCACCACCAATTATAATTTTGTCGGCTTTTTTGACTAGATTAGCAATTACTCCTATTTTATCAGAGACTTTTGCTCCACCTAAAATCACAATAAATGGGTGTTCAGGATCATTTAAGGAATTTAAGGCTGTTAATTCTTTTTCGATTAAAAAGCCGGGAGCAGATGGCAAATGAGTGGCGATCCCCACATTTGAAGCATGAGCTCTATGTGCAGTACCAAAAGCATCGTTTATAAATATATCACCTAGAGATGCCCAATATTTGCCAAGTTCTTCATCATTCGAACTTTCTTTTTTGCCTTCTAGGTCTTCATAGCGAGTGTTCTGCATTAAAATTATGTCTTGTGGATTCATAGTCGCAATGGCTTCTTCCAAGGCACTTCCTCTTGTTTGGGGAATAAACTTTACTGGACGATTTAGTAGTTCTGCTAATCTTACGGCTACTGGTGCTAAATCATTTTTAGCTAAATCACTTTCTTCTTTTACCCTACCTAAATGTGACATTAAAATAATTTTAGCATGGTGTTCTAAACAATAGTTAATTGTCTGTAGACTTGCAACAATTCTTGTGTCGTCAATTATCTTGCCTTCTTTGATTGGAACATTAAAATCACAACGAATTATTACTTTTTTATTTTCAAGATTTAAATCTTTGATATTTTTCATTAATTCATCTCCTCATTTTATTTAAAGTATACCATTTTTTCTGTTAAAAAAAAAGAAGTAGAGCTTATTTCCTGTAAACTGGCAATTTTTTAGACCGATTAATAAGAAATAGTACTCTAATTCTTTTATTTTGACATCAAATATTTGGCTGTTCTAACCATTTGAGCAGTATAGCTCATTTCATTATCATACCAAGCAACTACTTTTACTAGTTGACCATTTTCTGTATCTAAGACATTTGTAGATAATCCGTCTACTAATGAACCACAACGTCTACCAATAACGTCACTTGAAACAATTGGATCTTCAGTATATTGTAAGGTTTCATTTTGAGCATTTTTTAAAGCATTGTTGATATCTTCAATGGTTACCGAACTTTTTAACTCTAATACTAAATCTACTACTGAACCTGTTGGTACAGGGACACGCATAGCAACGCCTTCTAGTTTTCCTTTTAGATTAGGGCAAACTAAGCCAATAGCTTTGGCAGCACCGGTTGAAGCTGGAACAATATTAGCGGCACAAGCTCTACCACGACGGGCTTTAATTCCTTTTTTATGAGCAACATCTAAAGTGGCCTGATCGTTCGTGTAAGCGTGAACTGTTGTCATATATCCCTTAGTAATTCCAAACTTTTTGTCTAAAACATCAACTACTGGAGCTAGACAGTTAGTAGTACAGCTAGCAGCAGAAATTATTCTTTCATCACCAGTTAGAGTTTCGTGGTTAACATTATATACTATGGTTTTAATTTCTCCTTTAGCTGGGGCAGAAATTATTACTTTCTTAGCTCCGGCATTAATGTGAGCCATAGCTTTTTCTTCTGAAGTGAATAAACCTGTACATTCAAATACTACATCAATGTCTAAGTCTTTCCAAGGTAACATAGATGGATCTTTTTCTGAATATACTCTTACTTTTCTATCCCCAATAATTATATATTCTCCTTCAAATGAAATATCATTAATACGATAATTTCCATGATTAGTATCATATTTTAATAAATAAGCTAGTTGTTCAGCATCTGTTAGGTCGTTAATAGCTACTACTTCATAATCAGCATTTTCTTCCATTAAACGAAAAGCTAGACGACCAATTCTTCCAAAACCATTAATTGCAACTTTTATCATTTTATATCCTCCCTATATTTATATTATATATTTTTATATTTTTTATTTCAATAAATTCTACTTTGCTTGACATATTTAGTCATGAAAACAACCATTACCAATAAACTCTCTTAGTACTGAGTCTTTAGGAATATCATCGGCTGGGATTGGTAAAAATAATCGTAGAAAGTTAATTAGTCTTTTGGCGTCTTCATAGTATGGAGAAGTAGATGGCACTGAATATAATAATGGTTCTACATATGTTTTTAAAACTCCGATTTCATAGATTAAAGCTGTATTAAACGTGCAATCTGCTTCATCTTGGAATGGGAAAATGTATTTTTCCTCTCCGCGACGGACATTTGGCCATGTTTTTAGGGTATGTTCTACATCATAGCCGCGGGTACGATTGTCACGAATGATACGTCTTAGTAAGCGGTTGTCTGTAGTTGAAATGCGATTATGATCATCCATATTTAGTTCAGTTAAAGCGGAAATATAAATCTTATACTTATTTTCACGTGGAATATTAGTTAAAATTTTAGTATTTAATGCGTGAATGCCTTCTATTACGATTATATCTTCTTTTGATAATTTTAATTTCTTATTATATTCCTTTTTACCTAAGGCAAAATTAAATGTTGGAATATTTACTTCTTCGCCTTTTAAAATGCTTTCTAGTTGGCTATTGAATAGTTTTAAGTCAATAGCTTCTAGGCATTCATAGTCTGGTACTCCTCTTTCATCTAATGGGGTCTCTTCTCTTTCTACAAAGTAATCATCCATAGATAAAACTTTAGGTTGAAGGCCAAAACTTTGAAGGTACATACATAATTTTCTAGATGTTGTTGTTTTCCCTGATGATGAAGGACCGGCAACTAAAACAATTTTAATATTATCTCGATGTTCATTTATTTCTTTGGCTACACTTAATAATTTATTGCTTTGGAGAACTTCATTAATTCTAATTAAGTCACCAATTTTTCCTTTAGAGATTACTTTATTTAAATCAACGGAATTTTCTATATGGATTATTTTACCCCAGTCACGATTTTCTTTAAAAACATCAAATACTCCTGGATGAGGTTGATAAGCTGGTATTTTATCAGGAGAATATACAGTTGGAAATTGTAGTAAGAAACCATCTTCGCTGATATAGGTTAAGTCGAAATGGTCTAATCTTCCAGTAGAAATTGGCATTAAATTATAAAAATAATTATAATAGTTTCCTAATCTATATAATGTTACATAAGTATTAGTGTTATACTTCATTACTCCAGCTTTGACATGGTCATTTATTTTTTCAAAATAATCAATCGCTTCTATGCGGTCTATTGTCATTTTTGTTATAGGAATATTAGATGCTATTATAGCCTGCATTTCTTGTTTAATAGCTAAGACTTTTCCTTCTGTTAGTTTGAAATTTGTTTCAATATATATTCCCTTGTCTAACGAGTGTTGAATTATAGCATTGGCATTTTTTCCATATAATTTTTTGATAGCGTATATTAAAACATAAGTTAAACCACTAATATGTACTCTACTACCTTCTTTAGAGGTTAAATCTAAAAATTCAATAGTAGATGGTGTCGTTACTGCCTCAGATAATTCTTTTAATTTATTATTTACTCTAGCAATAAGAATAGGATATTTATATTTTTTTTGAAACTGATTAGCAATTTCTTCTAAAGTAACCCCTGAACTTATTTGGTATCTTTGTTTATCAATTGTTATCTCAATATTTTTTAGCATCTTATCACCCTTTATTCTTTTATATCATTATAACATGATTTTTTATTATAATATGAATATTTTTTTATATTTACACTATACTATGTATAGGTGATGATATGAATTTAGTCCCAGTAGTTACAGAAAATGATTTGAGTGTTGACAGAAGCTACGATATTTTCTCAAGATTATTAAAAGATCGAATTATTTTTTTAAGTGGAGAAATTAATGATACTTTAGCTAATAGTATTGTTGCTCAACTTTTATATTTGGACTCTTTAGGTGATGAAGATATTGCTCTTTATATTAATTCACCAGGTGGTTCTATTTCTTCTGGAATGGCTATATATGATACGATGAATTTTATAAAGAGTGATGTTTCAACTATTTGTGTTGGCATTGCAGCTAGTATGGGTGCAGTTCTTTTAAGTAGCGGGGCTAAGGGAAAAAGATTTATTCTGCCAAATGCTGATGTTATGATTCATCAACCACTAGGCGGAGCTGAAGGTCAAGCTTCGGATATAAAAATTGTTTCCGAAAGAATGCTTAATCTTAGAGAGCGGCTTAATAAGATTTTAGCAAAGAATACTGGTAAAAATCTAAAAAAAATAGAGCATGACACCGAAAGAGATAATTATTTAAGTGCTAATGAAGCTATTAATTATGGGTTGGTTGATAAAATTGTTCAAAAAAAAAGACCTAGTGACTAGATCTTTTTTAATTGTTCAGCTAATTCTTTTATTTTTCGGAAGCGGTGATTTAATCCTGACTTGGTTATTTTTTTATTTGTTTCCATAGATATTATTTCACTAAGTTCTTTTAAAGAAGATTCTTTATATTTTTTACGATAAATTAGAGCTTCTTTAGTTTTATCGTCTAACAAATCTAGTCCGCCTTTTGATTCAATTATTTCAATTTGTGCTAGTTGTGTAGCAGCTGTTTGAAAAACTCTATCCATGTTAGCTTGTTCGCAATTATTTAACCGATTTGTTTGATTTTTCTTTTCACGATATATTTTGGCATCTTCAAAGTACATAACGGCTTTATTGGCACCAAGAATTCTGATATAATCGCTTATTTTTTCGGCTTCTTTAATATATATCATATAGCCTTTTTCACGATTTAAAATTTTGGCATTTAAGTCAAATATATTTAATAGTTTTTGAATAAATACAGCTTCCTTTGGCTCTGATATTAATAATTCCATATGATATCTAGATGTTTTTGGATTATTTATGCTGCCAGTACATAAAAATACACCTCGCAAATAAGCTCTTATTTCTTCGTTAGCACCAACAATGTAGGTAGGTGGATTATCTAAGTGATGATTATTCTCATCATAATAGCCAACATCTTTTAAAATTTTTTCTACTTTTGTTGCTAGTTTTATAGAGTATAATTTCTTTTTACTAAAATTAAGATTATCTTTAGTCTCAGCAGTTATATCAACTTCATATAGGCTTTGAAAAAAGTATTTTAGACGCTTTATGGTAAAATCATTTTCAGTTGTTAAATTAAGAGTATTATTTTCTATAGTTCCATTATTTCGTATAAAGCCAGATAATTCAGCAATCATTTCAGATTTGCTGCTTTTAATAGAAGATATTTCTTCTTTTATATCTGTTGTATATGACATTTATTTCCTCATTAAATAGGAGAAAATAAGGGAACTTAATCTTAAACTGTTGTGTCGTAAAATATTATTTTCTACTACAATTAAATCGTCTTCTATTAATTCAACACCTAGTTTTTTGATATTATCATAATCTATTTTAACTGGTTCTTTTTGTTCAGCAGTTGAATACTTTTTAGCGATATCCTCATCTATTGTTGTATTGCTTGCAACTACTACAGAAATCTTTTTCTTGTCTAAATATTTGTTTATTAGTTTGATATGGTCGCTAACCGTGAAATTATCTGTTTCTCCAGGTTGGGTTACTACGTTGCATAGATACATAATGGGAGCCTTGCTTTTGTTTAGTGCATGTTTTACTTCTTTGCAGATAACATTTGGTAAAATACTAGTGTATAAGCTACCCATACTAAAAATTATTAAGTCAGCTTCATTTATAGCTGTTAATACTTCTTTTAGTACTTTTGGTTCTTTTTTGTAATAAATTCTTTCAAATTGACGATTAGCAGCAGTAATTTCGGTTTCTCCTTCAATAATGTTACCATCTTTATCTAGACCCATTAGTGTTAGTGATGAGTCCTCTGAAATTGGTAAGACTGTTTGTTTTACATCTAATAGTTTGCTTAAACTGGTTATGGAATCTTTTAAGGACCCAGTTATATCAAGCATAGCGGTTAAAATTAAGTTGCCTAAGGCGTGACCATCTAAATCACTAGATGTATTGAAACGATATTCCATCATATCTTTTATAGGTTCATCTATATTAGATAGTGAGGTAATTACTTTGCGAATATCACCAACTGCAGGGGTGTTAAATTCTTTACGTAATTTTCCTGTTGAACGGCCATTATCTGAAACCGTTATTACGGCTGTTATATCTAAAGGAAAGTCTTTTAATCCTTTTAGTAAGTAGGATATTCCAGTTCCGCCTCCTAGAACGACAACTTTTTTATACATATTTGTCACCTCTTTTTTTATAGTATGTGATAAATCCAGCATTTTCATCTTTAGGGGTTAAATCTTCTGTATATAATCTTGGTTGTTCTTTTGTGCTTTTAATAACGTTATAGAAAAATAATGTAATACCAGCAATAACAAAAATAACGGATACTATTTGAGCCATTTTTAGTGGGCCTAACATCAATGAATCTGTTCTTAGACCTTCAATGATAAAACGGGCTAGGCCATACCAGGTTAAATAAAAACCGGTTAATTGTCCTCTTTTTAAGTATTTGTATTTTCGAATTATTAGAAGGGCAAGAAAACCTGCTAGACACCAGACTGATTCATAGAAAAATGTTGGCTGGCGGTACTCTCCTAAAATGTACATTCCGTTAATAATAAATTGAGGTATGCCTTGAGATTTTAAAATATCTGGGGTCGTTATTTGGCCATAGGCCTCACCATTAAAGAAATTGCCCCAGCGACCAATTGCTTGACCTATTATTAGGCCAACAACAATAATATCAAGCATTTGTAAGATGTTTACACGATGATGCTTGCAGTAGAATATTATGAATATAAGGGCGGCAAAAATGCCTCCGTGAATAGCTAGTCCACCATTCCAAACCGCAAAAATTTCGATAGGATTTTTAATGTAATATGGTAAATTAAATAATACATAATATATTCTCGCACCTATTAAACCTATTATTATGGCATCACAAATTAGGTTTATCACGAAGTCTTCAGAAATTTTTCTTTTTTTGGCTTCAGAGAATATTACGATACTTGCAACTAATAATCCTAAAAATATAAATATTGAATACCAATATATTTGAATTGGTCCAAAATCAACGGCTACTCTATCCATGTTTTTTTACCTTCTTTATTATTTTTTTTATTGATTCTTCTAAGATAATATTTACTATTGATAAAAGAATAGCTACTAATAAAGCAATAAATATGTTATCTAATTCAAAGTGTGGTCCAAGTATCCAATCTGCTAGTTTTATAATAAATAAATTTATAAAGGGATAAAATAATCCTAATGTGATTCCTGTTAAGGGAATGGTTATTGTCACTAGAATTGGTTTTATTGTCTTGTTTAAAATATATATGATAAAAACTATCAAAGTGGAATATAAATAGAAATGTCTAGTATCAACTTGCATACTTGAAAATAGTTTACTTACTAACATAAATACTAGTGTATAGCAAACCATATATATTAACCATTCGATAAATTTATTTAGACGAACTTTGTTTTTTTCTTTTATTATTAAGTGCACTTTATCACCCCTATAGTAATTTACTTAAGAATTGGCCGGTATATGATTCTTTTACTTTAGAAACTTCTTCTGGTGTACCCTTTGCGACAATATTTCCACCTTCATCGCCACCTTCTGGTCCTAAATCAATGATATAATCAGCTACTTTTATTACGTCTAAGTTGTGTTCGATTACTATTACTGTATCATTATTATCTACTATTTTTTGTAAAATTGCAAGTAAGCGCTTAATGTCGTCAGTATGAAGTCCAGTTGTTGGTTCATCTAAAACAAATAAAGACTTGCCAGTTGCTTTCTTTTGAAGTTCTTTGGCTAGTTTTACACGCTCCGCTTCTCCACCAGAAAGAGTTGGTGCACTTTGTCCAAGTTTTATATAACCTAACCCTACATCTTCTAGAACTTTTAGTTTGCTTTTAATTTTAGGAACATTATCAAAAAATTCTAAGGCTTCACTTACTCGCATGTCTAAAACTTCAGCGATATTTTTGTCTTTATATTTTATGTTTAGTGTTTCTCTATTATACCTAGTCCCATGGCAGACTTCACAAGGAACATAAACATCTGGTAAAAAATGCATTTCAATTTTTTTTACGCCATCTCCTCGGCACGCTTCACAGCGTCCGCCTTTAACATTGAAGGAAAATCTATTTTTTTCATAACCATACATTTTTGCTTCTTTAGTAGTAGTAAACAAGGTCCTAATATCGTCAAATACCCCAGTGTAAGTTGCAGGATTAGAACGTGGTGTTCTTCCAATAGGATTTTGGGAAATGGCTACTAATTTATCAATATTTTCTATTCCCAAGATTTTTTCATATTTTCCTGGTTTATCTTTAGAATGATAAAGTTTATTAGCAACAGCTTTACATAAGATTTCATTGATTAAACTACTCTTTCCACTACCTGATACTCCTGTTATACATGTAAAGGTACCAAGAGGAATGTCAACATTAATATTTTTTAAGTTGTGTTCACTGGCTTTTCTAATTTTTAGATATTTTCCTGTGCCTTTTCTTCTTTTTTCTGGAATTTCAATTCTTTTTTTACCACTTAAGTATTGCCCAGTAATACTATTTGGGTTTTCCATTACTTCTTGTGGTGTTCCTTCGGCTACTATGTTACCACCGGCATCTCCTGCTCCTGGACCAATATCAACTAAGTAATCACATGCTAGCATGGTGTCGGTATCATGTTCAACAACGATTAGGGTATTTCCTAAATCGCGCATTTCTTTCATGGAATTAATCAATTTTTCATTGTCTCTTTGATGTAGACCAATGCTTGGCTCATCTAGGACATAAAGTACTCCAGTTAAGTGAGAACCGATTTGTGTTGCTAGACGGATACGTTGGGCTTCTCCACCTGATAAAGTGCCGGCACTTCTATTCAAAGTTAAATAACCAAGTCCTACGTTAGAAAGAAATTCTAGGCGATCATTTATTTCTTTTAAGACAAGACTGGCAATTTGCTTTTGTTCTTCAGTTAATTTTAGGGAACGATAAGACTTTAATAGTTCCTTAATACTCATACAAGTTACTTCATAAATATTTTTGCCACCAACACGGACTGATAATACTTCCTCTTTTAGCCGTGCTCCATGGCAAGCGTCACATTCATATTCAATCATATAGTTTTCTAGCCAATCACGAATCCAAGTAGAACTTGTTTCCATATAGCGACGTTCTAAGTTATTAATAATTCCCTCATAATAGTCTTTACTATTGTATTTATTACCACTTTTTGATTGATATTGAAAACTAATAATTTCGTCTGAACCATATAAAACCATTTGCTTTTGTTTTTCAGTTAAACTTTTCCATGGTTTAGTCATATTTATTTTATAATGTTTGCATAGACATTCTAGTTTTTTATAATCTAGACCTTCTGGATCATCGGTTAGAGTTTTAATACAACCCTCTGCGATAGATAGGTTATCGTCCGGTATTAATAAGTCTTTATCAATTTGAAGCTTTATACCTAAGCCTTTGCATTCAGGGCAGGCTCCATATGGAGCATTAAAACTAAAGGTTCTTGGTTCTAATTCTGGTAGAGAAAATTCACAATGTGGGCATGCAAATTGTTCAGAAAAGACTAATTCTTTTTTCTCTTCTCCTAATATTTGGATAACTACTTTTCCTTCTGATAGTTTGGTGGCATTTTCAATAGCCTCAAATAAACGACTATAGCTATCTTCTTTTAGAACAATACGGTCGATTACTACGGCAATATTTGATTTTTTATTCTTGTCTAGTTCAATATTTTCACTTAAATCAAACATTTCATCATTAATTCTAACTCGTACGTAGCCTTCTTTACGAAGTTTGTCCAAAAGTTCCTTGTGTGTTCCTTTCTCTCCATGGACTACAGGGGATAAAATTACTATTTTTGTTCCTTCTTTGTACTCTAAAACTTTATTGGTCATTTCTTCAACACTTTGACTAGATATAGGAATATTATGAGTTGGGCAATATGGTACACCAATTCTTGCAAAAAGAAGTCTCAAATAATCATAAATTTCTGTTACTGTTCCTACCGTTGATCTAGGGTTGTTTGATGTTGTTTTTTGATCAATACTGATAGCTGGCGATAGGCCTTCAATGCTATCAACATCAGGTTTATCAGAATTACCTAAAAACTGTCTAGCATAAGCAGATAAACTCTCAACATAGCGCCTTTGTCCTTCGGCATATATAGTATCAAAAGCTAGGCTACTCTTACCGCTTCCAGATAAGCCAGTCATTACAATTAGTTTATTTTTAGGTAGTTCAATATTTATATTTTTTAAGTTATTTTCTCTTGCACCTTTAACGATTATTTTATCCATTAAAATCACCTAGGACATATTATAGCATAAAACTAAGGAAATATTAATGGGATTTTTGCTTATTTAAATCGATTTTTAAATGTGCAATGAAGACATAATTCTTCAGTTATTTTGCGGTTTTGAAAAGACTTTTTTAGGTTTTCTAAACGTTGACTTAAAATTATATCATCTAACGATTCTTTATAGATATTTCCTAATGGAATTTGTCCATTGCAGTCTAAGCAACAAGGGACCACGGTGCCATCACATAAGATAGCTATTTGCGTTTTTAGAGCCATGCAAAAACCATTTGATTGTTGTTTGGAATTTATGTCTGGCCAGTCAAATTTATTGTCTTTATCCACATATATTGTGGAAGATATTTTAATATTCTTTTCTGTTTTAATTTTTTCCACAATTTCTGGGGATAAGTGATAATACTCTTTTAAATTTTCCACTATACTTGTGGACTTTTCATCTAATTTATTATCTTTTAGAGTCCAAAGGCGATAAATCACGATCTTATCTGAAGAAAGTTTTTTCAACATTTTTAAAAATATTCAACAAATAGTTAGGATTATTTTGTTCACAGTGAAGAGAAAAATTTATTTTATGCAAAGCTTGGTTATTGCTTAGCTTATCAACTAAAGCAGGAAATAAAGTTCCATTAGTAGTGATGTTTACTTTTAAATGATATTTGGAAGCTAAATTAAGGAATTCTATTAGATTGGGATGAAGCAGTGGTTCACCTTTTACGTGAAGATAAATACAATCTGTCTTTGGCGCTACTTCTTTTAAAATATGCTCAAATTCAGCTTTGCTCATAAAACGAGTTCTTTTTTTCACTGGACTGCAAAAGCTACAATTTAAATTGCAGCTATTAGTAATTTCTATATATACTTTTTTAAATAGTTTCTTCATCTGTATACACCACGCAGGTTAGATTAACTCCTGGCCTTTTTGCTATATCGGAGTAGTAGTTTTTGTTTTCGGTTGAATCTTTAGAATCAAAGTAAATATAATGGGGATCAACAATTTCGTGTAGTAATTGATTATATATGGCATATCTAATATCTAGATAATATTTTTTTTGCTTTTTTATATAGGCATCTTTCCAGATAGCTGTATTTGTTAACTTTTGAGTATTATCCAAAACATAACTAGTTTGGCTTGGGCAAGATGTAATATAGAATGTCATTTCAAATGGAGCAGCATCAGTTTCTTTGATTAAAGCCTCAATCATTTCATGTAAGATGTTATTGTTAATATTTTCGATAGTTCCTAAGGCAATGGTACAAATACCATTAGCACTAGCTACAATGATTGGATCATCTGTTGTTTCTATCAACACGGCAATTGATGGAGTGGAAGATTTTAAGATGATAATTTGTTCTTTTATTTTTTTGGTAGTTTTGGTTATTGTGCGAGGCTTTAATTCCTTATTTTTAGCGGATAGTATGACATAATTTTCAATGTTTGTCCCTACTTTTTTTAAGAGACGATTGATGTTGGTCTCATATAATAAAGTGATTTCTTCTTTGGAAAGATTAGGATAATACTTCTTATCTTTAGTAAAATTCCCATCTTTAATTGTTGTTCTAAAAACATTTAATTTCATATTATATCTCCTATTTTTGGGCTTTTAATTCAAATAAAATATCGCGCAATTCCATGGCTCTTTCAAAATCAAGATTTTTAGCGGCTTCGCGCATTTCTTGCTCGATGTTATCAATTAACATTGCTTGCTCTTTCTTAGTTGGTTTTTTAGCTTTCTTAGTGCTACTAGTGCTATCAACATTACTGATTACTTCTCTTATTTCTTTAACAATTGTTTTTGGTGTGATGCCATGTTCTTCATTATATTTATTTTGAAGATAACGACGTCTAGTTGTTTCATCAATTGCTTCTTGCATTGAATCAGTGATTTTATCTGCATACATAATTACGTGCCCATTAGCATTTCTAGCACAACGACCTATGGTTTGAATTAGACTGCGAGTACTTCTTAAAAAACCCTCTTTATCTGCATCTAATATTGCAATTAAAGATACTTCAGGAATATCAATTCCTTCACGCAATAAATTTATTCCAACTACAACGTCATATTTACCTGTTCGCAAGTCATGAATTATTTGCATTCGCTCTAAGGTCTTTACTTCAGAATGAAGATAGGCTACCTTTATGTCTAGTTCTTTTAGGTAGTTTGTTAATTCTTCAGCCATTCTAATTGTTAAAGTGGTGACTAATGTTCTTTCATTTTTTCCTATTCTTTCTTTAATTTCTCCTAGCAAATCATCAATTTGGCCTAAAGTTTTTCTTACTTCTATCGTTGGATCTAGTAGTCCTGTTGGTCTAATTATTTGCTCGATATACTGATGGTTTGTATGCTCTAGTTCTATATCTCCAGGGGTTGCAGATACATAGATTACTTGATTAATTTTACTTTCAAACTCTTCATATTTTAAAGGTCTATTATCTAATGCACTTGGTAAGCGAAAACCATATTCAACTAAATTCATTTTACGTGCACGGTCGCCATTATACATTCCTCTTACTTGTGGTAGTGTAACATGTGACTCATCAACAATTAATAAATAATCTTTACCGAAAAAGTCCATTAAAGTTGTTGGTGTTTCCCCTTTTTTTCTACCGGCCATTGGGGCAGAGTAATTTTCAATTCCAGAACAGAATCCTGTTTCTTCAAGCATTTCTATATCATAATTTGTTCTTTGCTCTAGGCGTTCTGCAGCTAGTAGATGATTATTTGCTTTTAATTCCGCCAAACGTTCTTGTAATTCTTCTTTTATTCTAACGATGGCGTCTTTTAGTTTTTGATCACTTACAACAAAGTGACTTGCTGGGAAAATACTGACTGTTTTTTTATTATTTATAATTGCCCCAGTTAAGGTATCAATTTCGCTAATGCGGTCAATTTCATCATCAAAAAACTCGATTCTATACCCAGTTGTATTTTGATTAACAGGAATAATTTCAACTGTATCACCACGTACTCTAAAAGTGCCTCTTTTAAAATCTAAATCATTTCGTTCATATAACATTTCTACAAGTTTGGTTAGGACTTTATTACGGTCTATTTTATCGTTGACATTTAAAGTAAGCATTTTATTTTTATATTCCTCTACCTCACCAATACCATAGATGCATGATACGCTGGCTACAACAATGACATCTTTTCTAGATAAAAGTGCACTGGTAGCAGAATGGCGAAGTTCATCAATTTCATCATTGATGGATGAATCTTTTTCTATATAGGTATCAGTTGAAGGAACGTATGCTTCTGGTTGGTAGTAATCGTAATAAGATACAAAGTATTCAACTTTATTTTCTGGGAATAGTTCTTTTAATTCAGAATAAAGTTGTCCTGCTAGAGTTTTGTTGTGTGCTAGTACTAAAGTTGGCTTATTAACTTCGGCAATTACATTGGCAATTGTGAAAGTCTTACCAGTTCCAGTTGCACCAAGTAATACTTGCTCTTTTTTGCCATTTTTTATACCGGCTACTAATTCTTTGATTGCCTCTGGTTGATCTCCGCTGGGTTTATATTTTGATACTAATTTAAACATTTGTACTCCTTTCTTCTGCCTTAAAAAATAACCATCAATAATCATTAGTCTACAAGTTTATCTTTAAATGACTAAGTTTTTGTATTTAATATTCATTTTTTAGGTAATTTAATAAAAGATACAATTTTATTTTTTTAACTAAATAATATTAAATATAATTAAAAGGCGTTTTCACTGTATGATTTTATCATTTTTTTCCTTAAAAAACAAGGTAAGTAAAAAATTATGAAATTGTAATAGTTACTAGCAATTTAAAAATATTTATTTACAATCTATTATTAATTGATACTTGATAATTTTTCACATAATTTTTATTAAATAATTATAGTTATTTATTATTATGTAATCTTTTCTATCAATTAGTAATTTATTTACTAGCCTTTTATCATCTTAATTTTATTTATCATAATAGTTTTTACAAATAAAAAAATATTATCTATATGATAATATTCTTTCTTTTAAGCTTATCTACTTCTTCCCTTTTCAGAAGTTTGGTTTGCTTCTTGATTTAGTGCAGTAATTTGTTCATCTCTATAAAGTTCGCTATTTTCTGAAGCCATATTGGCAGCATATTCGTAAGGAATGCCTCCAATTACCTTAGTCATATCATCTAGTGTTAATTCATCCTCGCTAGTTTTTCCAACTAATTTAGATGATTTATCGTAACCATATTCATAAGGTACTCCTCCCATAATATTTTCTAGTTCATTTTCATTAAATTCTTTGGTATCTTTTTCCATTTACTTACCCTCCTTATAATATATATTTTATCAGATGTGATTATAAATTCAATATATTTTACGTGGCTCTTATTAAAAAAGCAGTAATATTTAGGCGAATATGAGTTTTTTCTATTTTTTTAGCAAATATTACTGTTTTAGCAAACAATTATATTATTATTTGACAAACTTATATTAGTTTGTACTACTATAACTATTTATATTATTGAGTAAATTCCTACTAGTTAGTGATGTTTTTTTAAAGTTTTGTTGGGGGTTAATAATTTTTGATATACTTCAACTACAAAATCATCTTGTAAGGTTGTTCCAGTATTTATATTTTTACTGTATTTGCCATTTCCACATGGGGAAAAGCTTATACCATAAAATTTATGTCGTCTATTTATTTTTTCGTCGAGCTTTTTAGTACACCAAATATTAAAATTGCTATTTTTCTTTTCTATGTGTAAGCAACTAACATCCGCAATTGACCATTCATTATTAGGATCATAATAGCAATCACTATACCAAATTAAGTTATTTTGGTCCTTATAGTTTTGTAAAATATCATCACTAAAGACATAGGAATTTTCCATGAAATTATTTAGAAAGTCATATAATTCCATGTCTTTTGTAATTGTAATTACATCAGCTGAACTAAAGTGCCATATGCACTCATCCGTTGAGTAATCAATAAACATTATTTCTTGGTCATTTTCGTCAATAAAATAGATGGTTTTTCCCTCTAGTTTTTTCTTCATTGTTTATGGCTCCTTTTTATAGGATATTTTTTCTAGGTATTTTATTATAAATATAATATTTAGTTATAAGATTATCTGCTTAATATATGAAAATTTTTATAATATTAATTAGTAATTTATTAAAATTGTTTTTATTATATCACTTTTTTTAAATATCTGGTGTTTTCTTTTATTTTAGATTAACAAAAAAGGAGCTTTTCAGTTTTATTTAGCTCCTTTTCCTTCACTATAATGTTCCTGATACCATTCTCTCATTTCTGAACTCATACCTGTATCAATTAAGTGTTCTTCTTTATTGGCATTATCTACCATATCTAAAAAGATATTTCCTTCTTCAATCAAGCTTTGCTGTTCTTTAGATAATAAACTCTCATCCACTTCACGAACTTTTTCTAGAGCTGAAATTTGTGCTTTTAGATGTTTTAATTCTTCGATTCGTTTGTTGTTTGGATGTTCAGGTGAGTTTTGCCATTCTTCTTTTGCGGTATTTTCTTGGGCTCTTTCCCTTAGAATAGTTTGTTGGTGTTCTTCTCTTTCTTCACGATTATTTTTATATTGTATAAATCTTTCTGAATGTAATTTTTCTGTTAAGTTTGACTGTGCTTGTTCTTCTTCTAGAGCAGTCTCTGATATTGTTATTTGGCTTTCATTTTTGGCTGATAAATTTTCTTGTATTTCTTCAATAGTAGCTTGTTCGCTTTCAGTTGGGGCATAGAATGCATCTTCATCTATAATTTTAGCAATTGGTTTTTCATCTTTAATATGCTCATCGAAAGCTGGTAGGCCTTTACGATAAATGCTATTGGCAAATTTGGCAAGGTTATTTTTGTCTATATCTGTTGTATCAAAAGTATTAAACGAACTTGGATTCATAGCAAAATTATTTCCTTCACCATGAATACATTTATATTTAATTTCATCTAACGTTAGGCCATAGCGATCGGCTGCTTCAGATAAAGCTGCATTACAATAGAAGATGATATATCCTGGGGCCGTATCACTTACTGTTCGGTTAAGAAATAAAGTATAAATTCCACCTTCTGTTGCTTGAAACATAGAAACACCATCAGATCCTGTTCTTGGATAGTTTGTATTTGAGTACCCTGGACGTGGAGTAATGGATAAAGTTACTTCTTTATCAGAGCTTATTAATTTGCACTGAATATTATCAAGAAAAGCTAGTTCTTCTTCATCATTTACTATTCTATTTTTTAGTTCTTTTTCTCTTTCATTATGTCTAGCGTGATATATGTCATAATTATTATTAAAATCCCCTACGATTATTTCTTGGATGTTTGTTCCTTTATATAGTTCAAGAACTGATAATAAATCAGCACGTATTATATCACATTGAGGTAGACTTTCTTTATAATCCTGCTTTACCTTTGCCGCTACTTTTTGATAGTCCCATAATAATTCTTCTAAAGTTTTTTTACCCATTTATCATAATCTCCTTTATGAATAATTTGATCTAATTTTATTAGTTATTTCATCTAAAACATATCATTATTTAGAAAAATTGTAAATCACTTGTCTTATTTATTTACAGTTTCTTTTACTATTTTACAAGTTTACAAGTTTTTAATAAAAATAGATGAAATATTGTTTTTTTAGATAAGATATTAAATTTTAAAATAAATATTTATTATTAAGGATAAATTTATTTACTTTTTTATACTAATTGATTATTTACTTATTACTTTTTTATTCCACGACTTTTTCTGACATTTTGGGCATTTCATATATCTCGTTCTGTTGATATGCATGGATAATAAGACATTTTGATAGGTTGGAATATATTTGTGATGGCATTTTTGACATTCATAATAGCCAGCTACTTGTTCTATTCCAATACAAAATGATATACCAATAATAAAAGTAATGCAGCCAACTATTATTAATGATATTCTTAAATAGTTTGCCATTTCTACATAGGATGCTACAAATATTAAGACTAGAAATAATAAACTTATTAATGTTCCAAAGACAATTTCCATAGTTAATAGTCTTTTGTCAGATATTTCTTTTTGTCTTTTCATTTCCAATAAATTTTCTTCGGATTTGCTATTATAGTTATTCATTTCAATCATCTCCCCACTTAGTAATTCATTTACACTGATTTTCAGCTCATGGCATAAAGCAAGCATTATTGATGAGTCCGGCATAGATTTACCTGTTTCCCATTTTGATATGGCTCGATCTGTTATATTTAAGGTTTCTGCTAGTTTTGTTTGCGTTAAATTATTCTTTTTTCGGCATTCTGCTATAAACTTGCCAATTTTTTCTTGATTCATTTTCTCTCTCCTTTGATTAAAGTGTAAAATATTATCGCGTAAAAGTACACATACTGTTGGTTGAGTTTGTTTTTTTAACAATTAATATAACTAATTAATGCAGATTTTTTAGTGTACTTGATTTATCTATGCTTGATATGAAAGAAATTATAAACTTATTCATCACTTTTTAGTGTCGTTTAGTGTTCTAACAATACATTTTTTAAAATTAAAAAAGGTGGGATAATCCACCTTTTTAATAGTTTATTGTTATTTTAAAGAAACTATTTCTATTACTTCTTTTTCATTATTATACGAAATAGTAATTTTGTCCCCTGTTTTAAGGAATGGTAGTTTGTTTTTGCTTACTTTGATTGAGACATAGTATTTTTGATTATCTTGGTCAACAATATAGTAGTAGCTTGTACCATCAATAGTTGCTTGTGTAATTGAGGATATTTCTATTTCCTTAGAAATTGATGAAGATGATTCTTTATTTAAGTCTACATTTGCCAAATAGTTTTCTGCTGCAACTTTGATTCCTTTGGAACTATCCGTTATTACTACTTTTTGATAATCTTCTACATCTACAAAAGCATACATTTTTACAAGTCCAGCAGCGTCTTTTAAAGAAAGTAAATAGGTCGGTCTGTTGTTTAAATTAATTAGTAATGGGAAGGTAGCATTGTAGTTCATTTGTTGAACTTGTCCTTTAGCACTTTCCATAGCAGAATATTCTTCAGCCCCAGGTACTGAATAAAAGTTAGTTTCTTTTGTACGCATGTTCGTTAGTATAAAACCAATATTTGATTCATCTGATGAGACAGAAGTAATTCCTGTATATAAATATACATCATCATTCATAGTAGTATAATTGTAGCCAGTTGTTGTTTGCACTACATTTTTTTGGCCAAATATGGAATTTAGGAAACCGTTTTTATATTGTCCCCAGTCATCAACTTGCTCGATTATTAAGTCAGCTGAATATACGTGATCAACCCAGCTTGGAACATCTTCTATTTTATATTCCTTACTATCTCCACTAATTGGGTCTAAGATAATTACACTCACTATTTCTCGTTTTAGACCTACACCAGCATATTTTATGACTGGGACAATCCAATATGGATCACCATCATTATCTATTTCGAAATTCATATCACCAAAAATTTTAGTTGGGTATTTAAATCTTAAATAGCGGTTTAAATCTTCATTAAGGATAGCAGATGGTACATATTTCATACCTTTTTCTAATTTTACAAGGGTTGACTCCCCAGTAACAGAATTTACCATAATGTAGCCCTTAACACCTTCATCCCTATTGGCTAAATATTTGAAAAAGCCATTATATCCTAATGGAGTAACACGGATAATTGTGTCATTATAATTAATTTGGGTATATAAGCTTGATACATAAAACTGGGATACTAATTCTGGCATTTGTCCCATGACACGATCACCTAACTTTTGACTAGATGATTTATCTAATAATGGTAACGAATTAAAGTCAACAGCCGGAACTTCTTTTATAAAATCTGCTCCTTCTTGGACGTTTATTCTTTTGGCATAACTTTTAGCTTGGAATAATGGTGATAAAAAGAAATTTACAACAAATATACAGATAACAATTGAAAATATACTAATAGCAATTCCAGTTAATAATTTGTTACTTGTTGTTAGTTGCTTTTTTGAGCCAAATGAATTAAATAAAACGCACATGGAGAAGATAATTAACATAGTTATAAAATATACCCAAAATGTTGGGCTATGAAGATTTAATGGTGGTAGCATAAAATAGTAAATAACTATACCAACTATTGCAGTAAATAATAGACTAAATAAATTTTTTTTCATATAAATCACCTCTTAATATTATTTATTTTATTTTTTTTGATAATGATTTAAGTATAAACACTATTTTTGTTAGTAGATATTTTAAAGAGTTGTTGTAGTGGTGTCTGGGCCATCAAATACCCAAATTCTACCAGCTGTTATATTTATATCATTTTGAACAATATAACCATTTTCATTAATTACTAAATTTTGCCCTGTGGCATTTTTTTCGGTTTGCCATGGTCCATATGGGTCATTAACTAATACCTTGCCATCTTCGGTTAAGCCTTTTAAGACAACGAAATGTCCACTATTGTTGACTAATGCAATGACGACTTTACCATCTTCTAAGGATGTCATAATGTCTCTTGTTGTTTTTTCTTCGTAGGTTAAGCCAATTTTATCAGCGGCGGTTAACATGCTGCCAACGTTATCAACGGGATGGTTTTCTACTACTCTTCCTAGTTCAGCACATTTGTCTGGGGTCCACTCTTGACCAGTAACATATGTTGCCACCATAGCAAGAGAGGTTATTCCACACCCTGAGGTAGCAATTGTTCCAGTACTATATTTGACATCAGAATAATCTGTTTGATCATATAAAGGCATTTCTCTAGTAGTCTCTTCTATTATATCATCAGATGTAGGCTCAACAATTTTGATAGAGTTTACGATCATTGTCAATGGTGATAAAACCGTATTCTTAATATTTTGATATATAGCATCTGCTCCTGTTGCTAGACTATTTACACCAGTTTCAACATAGTTTGGAATCGTTGTTGTAAAAAAATTACCGATATTATTAAGGGAAAATACTCCTGCTTGTGTTGTGAAATCATCTGTATCTAGAGTATTTAAGCCAACACTATAACTTTTAATATTTTTTGCCGCAGTTTTAATATCTTTCGATAACGTTTCTAGATTCTTCTTTAGAATGTTACCAGTTGTTGTTACGTCGATACCATCATAGTCATGGGCTTTGTTTACAATTGATTTTAAGTTGCTTAGGTTATCTTCCATTTCATTAGCACGAGTAACTAAAGCATCTGCTAATGATGAAAGTTCTTGCATATTACTAACTTCTGTTGCCATTCTGTCACCTCTATTTTCTTTAGTATATCATAAAATATAATGTTTTGGTATGAAATATTAATTTTAGTTTTTATAAATAAAAAAAGATAATATTTATATAAAAATTAAAATATTATCTTCTATGGTTTTAATAATTTTATTTGTTATTATTTTGTAGGTATTTCTTTACTATGCTTTTGATCTAATTCAGAATTTGTTCTTTTTTGATTTTCAATGGCTAACATAAGTTCAGGTGTCATTTTATCTGGTGGTGTAATATTTTCTAGAAACTCTGGTCCACGATTAGAAAATTGAAAAACGTATTGGCTAACGCGATCATAATCTCTTGTTAAGCGGTTATTTTTAATAGATTCTAAAACAGCTTCGATTGGTTTTCCAGTTTCTAGTTCTTCCATAATTGCTAGTGTTGCCATAACTTCTGGGCCCCGATATAAGGAACTAGTGGCTTCGTCGACAAAATTTTTCCAAGCTTCATGTTTTTCTGGGAAAATTATTTCCTCTCCGGATTTTTCCCATTCAGGAATCTTTTCATCTATGCCCTCATCTTCTAGGATTGAGCGGGCAAGACTATCCATTTGTTCTGCTGATTTTTGAGCAAATTCCTCTCTTGTAATTCCATATACTTCCATATAGGCTTTGTCGGCATCAATATCGTCTGAAAAAAGGCGGATTGTTTTCCCATCTAAATCATAGTCATAGTATACGCTTTGTCCATTTTCTTTAGCTCTACTTAGATTTTCGATAATATCGTCTAAACTAAGCATTTTTTTATTAGGGTTCTTGTTTTCTTTCATATTCTCTATATCCATAAAGTTCACCTCTATTATCAATATAACATATTTCTAAGTAAAGAGTATTTTATATGATTAATTTTGACATGATACTTTACATTCTTATGGAATTATATATTATAAAAATTCTTTCAGTTCAGTTAAATTTTCTTCTTGCACGGTAATAAATTTTTCTATTAATTTTTTTACTTCTTTATCTAGTTCTTTATTATTTAATAGTTTTCTTCCTTCAATAATACCCATAGTTGTTCCTTGTATTAACATTTCAGCTATTTTACTATTGCTTTTATCATTAATTGTTTTTATTTTTACGTTTGACCAAGTTAGAGCTTTTTCTATATTTGATGTTTCATGAGGCTCTTTTTTACCATAATTATCATATATTTTATTAATTTTTTTGGATATTTTAGAGTAGTTTTTATATTGTTCTTTTAAAATTTTTTTGAAAGATTTGTCTTTTACTTCTTCTATAATATATTTTAGAGCATCCATTCCCATTGTAGTGCCTTTATTAAGCTCATCTAAGGCATTTTTATTGTCTTCCATTTATTCATCTCCTAATATTATTATTGATAGTTATTTGTTATTCTATACAAAAAGATGCTATTTCTTATTATTTTTATAACAAAAAAGAGAAAAATCACATTAATTTTCCTCTTTTTATATTTTTTATAATTCGAACTGAGAATTATACAAGTCTTTATAGAAACCATTTTGATTCATTAGTTCATCATGAGTTCCTTGTTCAATGATATTTC
Organism: bacterium; assembly: GCA_029099845.1. GTDB lineage: Bacteria > Bacillota_I > Bacilli_A > RF39 > UBA660 > CAG-877. Next base: position 18,582 of record JAQXOT010000005.1, on the reverse strand, counting down.
CATCTTTCATGACAAGAATTAAATCAGCATTTTTAATTGTGGATAGACGGTGAGCAATAATAAATGATGTTCTGCCTTCAGTAAGTTTATCCATAGCTTTTTGAACTAACTCTTCTGTTCTTGTATCAACGTTACTTGTAGCTTCATCTAAAATAAGGAAAGGAGCATCTTCAATCATACCTCTTGCTATAGTTAATAATTGTTTTTGTCCTTGACTTACCGTATCATTATCACCAAGTACATAGTCTAAGTCTCCTGGTAAGGTTTTAACAAAATGGTCAACGCCGACAACTCTTAATACTTTCCAAATTTCTCGATCAGAAACATTTTCTTTATTGAATTTAATATTATCTCTAATAGTTCCTTCAAATAGCCAAGTATCTTGTAAAACCATAATAAATAGATTGTGGATGTTTTCTCTTGTTAATTCACTAATTGGTACGTCATCAATTAAGATTTCTCCATTATTAATTTCATAGAACTTCATCAATAAGTTAACCATTGTAGTTTTTCCAGCTCCAGTAGGACCAACTATAGCAATTTTTTGTCCTGGTTTTACCTTAACACTAAAGTCTTTAATTATTGGTCTTCCTGGTTCATAACTAAATTTAACATTTTTAAACTCAATTTTACCTTTTACTTTAGAACGTTTTAAACTCTTGGTGATTTCTTTTTGATCAGACATTTCTTTTTCGTCTAAAAATTCAAATACTCTTTCAGAAGCTGCTGCTGTTGATTGTAAATTACTCATGGCTTGAGCTATTTGACTTAATGGATTAGTAAACATTCTTACATAAAGCATGAAAGCAACAATGGTACCAAAAGAAATAATGTCATTCATAGTAAGTAGGGCTCCAACAATACAAACCATAACATAGCCAAAGTTACCAATAAATCCCATAATTGGATGCATTAGACCAGATAAGAATTGACTTTTACGATTAGCATTATATAGTTTGTTGTTTAATTCATCAAATTCTATTATTGATTTTTTTGTTCCGTTATATGCTTTTACAACATTATGTCCTGAATACATTTCTTCAATGTAGCCGTTCATATTTCCTAGTTCAACTTGACGTTGATTGAAATATTTTTGCGATTTAGCTAAAATAGCAAACATTAAAACAAAACCAATAATACTAGATAAAATGGCTGTTAGCGCCATAATCCAGTTAGTTACAAACATCATTATTATTGAGCCTATAAATAAGGTTATACTTGAAACTAGCGTAGCTAAACTATTATTTAAATTTTGAGCAACGGTATCAACATCGTTAGTAACGCGTGATAGGACATCTCCTGTTTCATGAGTATCAAAATATTTTAATGTTAATCTATTAATCTTTTTGCTTATTTTATTTCTTAATGTATTAGCAAATCTATTAGAAACTGTTGTTAGGGAATATGATTGTATGTAATTAAATAAAGCACTTATTAAATAAAGCCCGGCCATAAAAAGAGCTAATTTTTTGATGCCATCCATATCAATTTGTGGCTTTACTAAATTATATACTGACTTTGGAAGTTGATCGATTAATGATACTGCATTTTCTGCTTCTTTGGCATTCTGCATTTGACTAGCCAATTTTATGGTTGCTATTTGATCGGTTGCTGTAATTGTTGTTTTATCAACTTTGATGTCAGCAAGTAAATAACTTAGGGCTTTGTCAGGTAAAGAGAGCAAAGCATTAAGTGTTTTTTCTTGATCTGAAGTTTCTTTGATAATATCAAAAGTTTTAGTTACTTGAGCTAATTCTTCTTGAGTTAAGGTAGTTTCAGTAAATAGTCCTGGTAATTTAGCTTCAAAATTAGTATTTTGAATATTTTCTACAATTTTGTTTCCTATTTCTGCTAATTTTTCTGTATTTGGAGTTAGTCCTTCTCCAACTTTATCTGTAAAATCAGATAATTTATTAGGAGCAATCAAAGATAATATGGCACTTATCATTGCTAGTATTAGGGCTATAGACATGATATATTTCCATGGTTTTAAATTTTTAAGTAGTCTTAACATTGAGCCTTTAAAATCTTTCGATTTTTCTTGAACTCTAGGTCCTTTAGGTCTAGGCATTATCTAATTCCTCCTTTGAAAGTTGTGATAAAGCAATTTCTTTATAAACTTCACAATTTTTTAATAATTCTTTATGAGTACCAATACCTACACAATTGCCTTCATCTAAAACAACTATTTTGTCAGCATTGATAATTGTTCCTATTCTTTGTGCAACGATTAGACTAGTGGCATCTTTTGTATATTTTTTTAGTTCTTTTCTTAAAACTGAATCTGTTTTATAGTCAAGAGCAGAGAAAGAATCATCAAAAATATAAATTTCTGGATCTCTTGCAATGGCACGAGCTATGGCTAAACGTTGTTTTTGTCCACCGGAAACATTTGTTCCACCTCTAGCAATATGTGATTCGTATTTTCCTTCCATTTTTTCAATGAAGTCGGTTCCTTGGGCTACTTCGATAGCTTCTTTTACTTTATTAAGTGAAACTTCGCCTTTTCCATTATCTCCATACGAAACATTTTCACGTACTGTTCCTGTAAACATTACTGCTTTTTGAGGAACATATCCTAATTTATTATGTAATGTTTCACTGTTATATTCTTTGACATTTACACCATCTACTAAGACTTCACCTTCAGTAGCATCATAGAATCGAGGTACCAAATTTATTAATGTTGATTTACCACTACCAGTAGAACCAATAAAGGCAATAGTTTCTCCTTTATTTACTTTGAAGGAAATATTTTTTAAAACATATTCATCAGCATCGGGGTACTTAAATGATACATTTTTAAATTCAACAGTTCCTGTTTCTTTGGTATTGCCAGAAAAGTCACCTTCAGGAAGACTTATTTCTTCATCTAAAACTTCGTTAATACGTTTAGCAGATATTTCGGCACGTGGAACCATCATAAAAATCATTGCTAGCATTAAGAATGACATGATTACTTGCATTCCGTAACTAGAAAATACAATCATATTACTAAATAAAGTAATTTTATCAAGCATACCTGCTTTTTGAATTAAGAAAGCACCAATTATATAGATACCTAAAGTTAAGCCGTTCATTACTAAATTCATAATTGGGCTCATTATAGCGAAACACCTCTGATTAAATAATTGCATTTTTGTTAAGTCATCGTTTACTTCTTTAAATTTGTTAAATTGATATTCTTCAGCATTAAAAGCACGAATAACTCTAATACCAGATAAGTTTTCTCTAGTAACGCTGTTAATTCTGTCAATTAATTTTTGAACACGTTCAAATCTAGGTAAAACAATAATCATAAGAATTATAACTACTACTAATAATATGGCTACACATGCTGCGGTTAATATAGACCATTCAAGTCCTTTGTTTAATATTTTCAACACGGCACAAACTGCCATAATTGGGGCTTTTATCATGGCTTGTAATCCCATACCAATTAACATTTCTACTTGAGATACATCATTTGTTGTTCTAGTAATTAAACTACTAGTAGAGAACTTTTTGATTTCGGCAATTCCCATGTTTTCAACTTTTTCAAATATTTTTTTTCTTATTGTTTTTGAGAAGCCGGAAGCTACTTGGGCAGCAAAATAACCTACTATGATAGATACGACTAGGCTGCCTAAGGCACAACTTAACATGTAAGCGCCTTGTTCTAGAATATCTGCCATCTTGCTTCCTTCTGTTTGGGCCAATCTAGTTATGGCACTCATATAATCAGGTATTTTCAATTCTAGCCAAACATTAAATGCTACTAGAATAATACAAACTATGGCATAAATAATTTCTTTTTTCTTTAGGTTTTTGAATAATTTAAACATTTTTACCTCCTTGTTCATTATATTTATTTTTTTAAATTATCTTGCATTTTTTGTAACGTTAATGAAAAGGCCTTTAATTCTTCTTTAGAAATATTTTTTATGAGTTTATTTTCTATAATTTGAAAATTATTTTTAATCTTATCGTGTTGTTTTTCAGCAAATTCTGATAATACTATTTTTTTTGATCTTGCATCGTGTGGATTTTTTACTCTAATAATTAAATTTCTTTTTTCCATCGTTTTTAAAACTTCGGAAACAGTTGCTCTTCGCAAATTTAGAGCACCTTCTAAATCTTTTTGATAAATATCTTTATTGTTGTTTTCTAGAATATACTCCATTATTCTGGCCTGAGTAATAGTCGGTGGTTTTAAATTGTTTTCTGTTTTAAGTGATAATACTCTGGCTGTTAAAATTTCTAGGTCTTTTAATTGACAATAAATACTTTTTTTCATATACTTTCTTTTTCTTTCTTGCTTAGCTTTTTCATTACGCATATTACATAATATTACTTTTTCAGAAAATTGTCAATTGCCTAACAAAATTATTATAGAAAAACAGGCTTATGCCTGTTTAATGTTACTATCTATTATTCCAACGTGATGGGAAATTAATTAATGTGGATGGATCTATTAGTGTATCTGTATATTTATTAGAGAAGCAACCTCCATTATTAATCCAATGACAACCCGTGATTTCTAGATGTAGATGTGGCCCGGTTGAGCAGCCGGTTGTTCCCATATAACCAATTATTGTATCTTTGCTAACGTATTGACCAACTGAAATATTGCCATAACTACTTAAGTGTACATATGATGAATATATATATCCTCCATTGTAATTATGTTTAATAACTACAATTTTGGCATTTCCCATGCAGCTAAATCCTTGGTTTTGACACCATCTTGAACTAGTACAACTATCTGTATAAATAGCGTGAACAGCTCCTTCGGCTATAGGATATATCGGTTCTGTTTTGTTAGAACTACTTAAATCATAACCCATATGACCGTATTTTCCACTATATCCTCGTACTATGTAGCCTTTTTGCATGGGTCTTGAAAAGAACCCAACGCTTGGAAGACTGCTTGATGACTCCTGGGATTTTCTGTATTGGCAGGCTATTATATCTTCTGTTTGACCACAGCCTAAATTTTTATAATATTCAACCATGGCTTTGGCCTCTTTTATTTGAGTTTCAATTGATGGCATTGTTTCTCGAATGGAATCCATATCGGCTTCAATTCTGGCTTTTTCTGATTCTAATTCAATATTTAATTTTTTTAATTCTGCTTTTTTTGTTGTTAATTCTTCTTGTTTAGCTTTATTAGTTTTAATTAGCTCTTCTAATTCTTTCATTATTTTATCGTTATAGTCAGTTAGTTGTTCTACTATAGACATTCGATAAATCATATCAGTAATGCTAGTAGCCCCAAAAGCATATTCTAAGTAAATATTGTTTCCATTTGATATTTGATAATACTCTAATATTTTTTTACTTTCCTCACTTTTTTTAGCTATTTCTTTATTGCTTTGATCAATTTCATCTTGAAGGGATTCCATCTCTTCTTCCATAGCTTGAACTTGTTTTTCTATTTTTGAAATTTTCTTTTCTATTTCAGCTACCTCGGCATCATTTTTAGCTAAATTAGCTTGTTTTTCTTGAAGTTGTTTGGTATATTTTTCTGCTTCTTCTTCAAACTCTTTTATAGTTTTTGCTTTTGTATTTAATGGTAGTGCAAACAGTGATACAAAGATTAAAACTATTAATAATGAACAAATTACTTTATTTTTTGTCATTATATTTTTAAATACTTTTTAACAGCACTTGCACTACCAATCATGCCGACTAGAATACCAATTACTAAGACAATCAAAGATGTTGTATAAATAAATGGTTCTGGTTTTATTAACTGAATTAATGGTGAATATAAATAACCGTTAAAATGTTTATAAAAAGCTAAATAACCATATGTAGTAAAGATTATAGGAACAATTGAACCTAAAACACCCAAAATCATGCCCTCAACAATAAATGGTGTCTTAATGGTAAAATTGCTGGCTCCAACGAGGCGCATTATACTAATTTCTCGTTTTCTAGCAGAAATAGTTAATTTGATAGTATTAACAATTAGAAATATTGTTACAATTACTAAAGCAATAACTATGCCATATGTAACTTTTTTTATGGAATCAAAAGCTGATACTAATTTTTCTACCATACCTTCACCATATCTTACAACAGCAACATTATCTATAGATTTTATTTTTTCTGCTGTATCTTTAATTTTTTCAATATCTTTTACTTTTATTTGATATGTATCTTTTAGGGGGCTTTCATCATCTTCAAACTCATCTAAAACTACTTTAAATACTTCGGATTCTTCTTTTATTTGTTCACCAACTTCTTCTTTAGAAATAAACTTTATTTCTTGAATGTTAGAAATATCTTTGATTTCATCTTCAATTAAGTTCAATTGTTTATCAGTAGTGTCATTTTCTATAAAGGCAACAATTGTCAAATCCGATTCTATTAAGTCCGTAAAATTATTTACGTTAAAAGATGCAATTATTGCAACAGCAACTATTATTAGTGTTATCGTAATACAAGAAATAGATGCAAGGGATAAACTAAAATTTCTAATTACACTTTTGAAAGCGTCGCGAATACTGCGACCTAACATTCTAAATAGCTTCATTATCATATGTTCCTTTCTCTTTAAAATTTACTAAATGGCCATCTTTTAAAATTATTACTTGCTTTTTCATTTCATTAACAATTTGTTGATCATGGGTAGCCATTATTATAGTTGTCCCACGGGTTTTATTAATGTTATCTAAAACTTTCATAATTTCCATACTCATTTCTGGATCTAGGTTTCCTGTTGGTTCATCGCAGAGCAATAATTTAGGATTATTAACAATAGCTCTAGCAATGGCAACTCTTTGCTGCTCTCCACCTGATAACTGATCTGGATAATTGTGAAGTTTATTTTTTAAACCTACTTCTTCTAAGGCTTTTAGGACCTTAACTCTAATTTCATCTTTTTTAGCACCAATTACCTCTAACGCAAAGGCAACATTTTCATAGACTGTCATTTTAGGCAACAATCTATAATCCTGAAAGACTATTCCCAGTTTTCTTCTTAATTTATAGACTTTTTTATTTTTTAATTTAGCAACGTCTAAACCACCAACAATGATTTGGCCTTTGGTTGGTTTTTCTTCGCGGTAAAGCATTTTTATTAAAGTACTTTTTCCACTGCCTGAGCTACCTATTACAAAAACGAATGCACCTTTTTCAATGGCTAAACTTAAATCTTGTATTGCGGTAACTCCATTTTTATATTTCTTTTCAACGTGTTTAATTCTAATTAAATCCATTTTATCAACCACCTTAATAATTTATTATAACATATATTTTAAAGCTGAAAAAGAGAAGATAACACTCTCCTCTTCTATTTGACATTATTTTCCTCCTACTACTTCGTAGGCATCTGTTACAACAAAGAAGGCTTTATCGTCAATCATTTTAATACCTTCTGTTACACGATAATATTCACGTGTAGGTACTACGGTTAAAACAACGTTATTTTTGCTCGATAAAAAGCCACCTTTAGTATCAAAGATAGTAACACTATGACCTAGTGTTTGAATGATATAGTCTTTTACTTTATCTTTTTCATCGGTAATAATATAGAAGGCTTTGTTATTGGAGATACCAAGTAATATTTTGTTGATAACTAGGCTATTTATGTAAACCAAGATTAAGGCATACATGGCTTTAGTCCAGCCAAAAAATAGGGCACCAATTATAACTATAATGGCATTTATTATTCCACTGGTTGTAGCAATTGGAATTTTATAGTACTTATTTAATATCTGGCTTATTACTGGAAGGCCACCACTACTATAACCGCTTTTATACATTAAACCGTTGGCAACTCCACCAATTATTCCACTATATATTGCTATTACAAATAGGTCACTGTGATCGATAAATATTAGTTCGGTTATTGGAGATGTAAGTTTAACTAATAAGGGATAAATTATAATAGCTCCAATACTTGCTAAGGTTTGTTCTAAATCAAGATATAGTAAACTTAGAACACCACAAGCTAACGATATTATCATAATCATTAAGGCTGGGTCAATATCATATACATATTTTGTTATTGTTGCAATACCACCAGAGCCACCAGTTACTAAATTTACTGGTAATAAAAATAAATTATAGACTATGGCACTTATAAATAAGGAAATAATTAACATTATATACCTTTTAATAACATTTTTCTTTTTAATTTTTTCTATAATTTGTTGCAACTTATTCACCTCCAAATACTTCGTAAGCGTCAGTTACAACGAAGAAAGCCTCGGGATCAATTTCCATAATGCCTTCTTTTAAGCGATAATAATCTTTAGTTGGTAAAACGCACATTAGGACATTTTGTTTTTCTTTGGCATACCCACCTTTAGCATTAAAAACAGTTACACCATGATTTAGATATTTTAAAATGTATTCTTTTATCGCCTTGTCTTCATCGGTAATAATATAGAAAGCTTTACTATCTGAAACGCCTAGTATTACGCGATCTGACATCATACTGATAATATATAAAACAATTATTGAGTACATTAATTTGTTGGTTCCAAAAACAAAGGCGGATAATAAAGTTATTACTCCATCTGTGCAAAGCATACTTTTACCAATGCTCATTTTAAAATATTTGTTGAATATTTGATTTAAAATGTCAGTTCCTCCAGAAGTAAAGCCCGCCTTAAAAATCATACCTATTCCAATACCATAGACAACGCCACCAAATACGGCTGATATTAATATTTGAGATGTGTCAATATCAATTATTTGTCCAATAGAGGCTGTTAGTTTTACGCAAATTGGAAAAAATAGTGAACCTAAGACAGAGGCTTTGGTCTTTTCTTTGCCAAGTAAAAAATAGCTCATTATTAAGAGAATAATATTAGATACTAAAATAACTATAAAGTCATCAAAACCAAATAAGCCTTTTAAAATAATGGCTATCCCGCTTACTCCTCCAGCAACTAAATTGTTGGGTGCTAAAAAAAGATTGTATGATATAGCAATTATAAAGCTTCCTAGGATAAAACTTATTAATCTTTTAGTTCTAGCTTTTTCATTTATTCTTTCTAATATTTTAAAGTTTCTTGTTTGTGATAAAAAATTCATATTTATAACCCCTTTTTCAAATTATCTTCTATGAACATATCAATGTCTCCATCTAAAACCTTGTTAACATTGCTTGTTTCTGTATTAGTGCGATGATCTTTTACCATAGAATATGGATGCATTACATAACTTCTTATTTGAGAGCCAAATTCAATGTTTTTTTGAGTTCCTTTTATCTCATTTAGTTCGGCAGCTTGTTCTTCTATTTTTTTTAATAGAAGTTTATTTTTTAGTACTTTTAAGGCCTGCTCTTTATTTTGAATTTGACTACGTTCATTTTGACATGTTACTACTATTTTACTAGGAAGATGTGTAATTCTGACTGCTGAGTCAGTAGTATTTACGCCTTGTCCACCACAGCCGCTGGAACGATACACATCTATCTTTAAATCTTTTTCATCTATTTCAATACTATTGTCTTGATCTATTTCAGGAGTAACTTCAACAGATGCAAATGATGTATGACGTCTATTGCTAGAATCAAAAGGAGATAGTCTTACTAATCGATGAACTCCTTTTTCTGTTTTTAAATAGCCATATGCATTCGTACCTTTTACTAAAATTGATACACTTTTTATGCCAGCTTCTTCGCCTTCTTGATAATCGAGTAGTTCAGTCTTATAACCTTTCTTTTCACACCAGCGACTATACATTCGATACAACATCATAGCCCAGTCACAAGCTTCTGTTCCACCGGCGCCAGAATGAATATCTAATATGCAATTATTTTTATCATAAGGACCATTCAATAATAAAACTAAATTTAGTTGATTTAATTCGCTAGAAAGATTAGCTGCAGTTTCTTCCAAACTGGCCTTTATAGAAGGATCTGATTCAATTTCTAGTAGTTCTAATAATTCTAAACTATCATGAATTTTTACTTTCAAAGTTTCTATTGCTGATACAGTTCCTTTTTTATCAGATATCTCTTTTATTACTTTTTCGGCGCTATTTCTATCATTCCAAAAATCTGATTTTTCAGTTTTTTTCTGCAGAAGTTCAATTTCCTGTTTTATACTTTCGATGTCAAAGTGCCCTCCATAAATTATCTATATCATTTAAGGCTGTATTAAAAATTCTTTTTAAATCTTTTAAATCCATGTAAATCCCTCTTTTTTTAGTTTAATTATCTTTTGCCATTTTTATACATCTTAAGAATACCACATTTTTAAATTCAATACAATTTAATTATTTTTTTATGTATAAAAGATATATTCTAGCATATATTATTATTGAGGAAGGTTCACCGTTCAGTGTGAAGATCCTCTATAAATAGATTAAGGAGCCTATTAAAGACTCCTTTTTTAATTATATTTTTAGACTTTTTAGTAATATATTTTAATAATTTATTTTCAGATAAAACTACTTATTATTTATGAACTAGTACTTTTTGTCCTAGACTGGAATTTTCATATATTGTTTTAGCTGCAGCATATGGGGTATTGTCGCAACCGTTACTTCCATTTGTATGGTAGTTTTCTTCCCCATAGACTTGTCTCCACCAGGCGTCATGAATTCCTTCGTTGCTACTATTGTAATTCATCCAGTTAAATACCCAGTCTTTATCTTTGTTTAAATATATCTCTTTAGCCATATAATGTATTTTAAATAATCCCGTATCTGTTGGCGTACTATCTTTACCCGTTGTTACAGGAGTATATATTAATCTTTCATTATCATTATACATATACATCCGCTGTTCACTCTTATCAATTATGATAGTTTTTCCGGTTAGTTCAGTTACATAGCTTTTATTTACAAAGCCAAATTCGTGTTCATTGGTCATTATTAAATACCAGTCATCATACTCTCCTAGCACTCTTAGACTTTCAAACTGCTCTAACTCTCTAACTATTTCTGACTCTATATTGTTTTCTTTTCTTATTCTTAAGCCAGGATTAGAATATACAATTTTTTTCAAATTAAATTCTTCTATATTTAGTTCTGGGTAACTGATTTGTAATTTTTCCGTTAAAGATGTGGTATAGTCTTTACGAACATAACCAAATTCCCCATTATATTCTATTAGTAGCCAATCATTGTCAACTTCTGCCACTACCCTTAATTCTTCATTTTTTTTAAACACCATATTTACTTCTGTTAATTCTTTTTCTTTTTTAGTTATTAAGGTTTTTTTTACGGGATATTCTGTTGAAGGCCCACTTCTAAAATTTAATTCTGTTGTTGTGATAGCAATGTCATTTACAAGTTTAAAATTGTGTTCTTTTTTATACGTTTGATTAGTATATATTAAATAGTCTCTACATATAAAACCAATTTGTCCATCTACTTCGACTAAGTCCCAGTTATTTTCGCATGAAATTATCTTATTAACTGGTGTGTTAGATGATAAGTTTGCAATTACTAGCGCTTTGGTAGTACAGTCTGCACGCAAATTTACATCGGTAGTAGTATAAGCAATTACTTCAACAGGTGAATTTTCGTTTTTGTTTTCAGATACTATATCAATTGATTCAGTAGCAGCTTCAGTTTGTGCGCTTTCAGTATGGTCAAGAGATTCTTCTTGCTCTGAGGAATCAATAGGCATTGATGAAGTTTCTTTTACTTGAGTAGTTTCACTTTCTATAGTAGAAACTATAAATTCCAAAGGGGGTTCTTTTATTTCTAGTGAAATAGTCTCATTTTGATCGGTATTTGATTCTAATGTTTCTAATTTATTAGTATCATCATATGTACTAATACTGGTATCATTTTTTATTTTTCCAGTTGGTCGATGTTCTTTTATTAAAGCAATCTCTTTTTGGCAAGCAGATATGAACATAATAAAAGCTAATACATCACCAGCTAATTCTAATTTTCTTTTATTTTTCCTTTTCATTTCTTTTTTCTCCTAAATAGTTTTATTATATTAAACTAGAAAGTGAAAAAAGTCAATTTGTTTTGCTTAAATTTTAATTAATTTACTTTATACTATAATATATTTAAAAAATAGACTTTGTGCAAAATAAAAGAGTGTTGGATTGCAACACTCTTTTATATCTATTCACCAATTTCAATATATTTTTTATCTTGAAGTTTTTTAGTTTCTTCTTTTTTAGGAATTTCAATATTTAATGTACCATTTTTGAAGTTAGCTTTAACATCTTCTTCAGTTATCTCATCACCTACATAGAAGCTTCTTGAGCATTCTCCATAGTATCTTTCTTTACGAACATATTTGCCTTTTTCTTCTTTTTCTTCTTTGTTGCTAGTTTTAGCATTAATTACAAGATAGCCATCTTCAATGTGCATTTTTATATCTTCTTTATCGAAGCCAGGCAAATCAATTAAAAGTTCATATTTATCTTTTTTCTCTTTTATATCTGTTTTCATTACTTTATTTTCATGGGTGTTGAAAAATGGATCATTAAATAAATCATCAAAAATATCAAAATCTCTTCTTGGTACTAACATCATATATATCTACATCCTTTCCTAGTTATGTGTTATCGCCATTTAGGTGGAGCACATCATATAGTTTAATACCATAGTAAGTGTTATTTCTTACTACATTTTAACTATATCACTTATATTAGCACTTGTCAAGTTAAAGTGCTAATATTTTTGCTTTTTTCATATTCTGTTGATAATATTAGTTCAATATTTAACTACTTACTTTTTTGATAAAATATATAATATTTCCAATTATTATTTATTAGTTTAATTTCTATATCTTGATTTATACCATAATAGTCCTTAAATTTCATCATGTGATATTCATTGTCTGGGTTAATGTTGCAATTGGCATAAGATGGATATCTTATTATTTCGATTGTTTTGCTCGTATTATTTTTCTGTTCTTCTATTCTTTTCTCATTTTCTTTATTTTGTTTATATATGCTTATGTAGAAAATAGTGTAAAAACACATACATATAATTGTTATAGTGAATAATAAATAGTTAATATATTTTTTCTCCTTTATATTTTTATCAATTATTATCAAATACGTTATAATTAAAAATATATATGTTCCAAAGCTTGTTCTATATCCCCAAGTTGGAGAAATTAGCATAACTAAATTGGCACTTATTCCTAGCATAAAGAAAAATAGTGCTTTGTCATCTTTTCTAGTTTTGGTATATTGGCAAATTAATATTAACTGAATAATTATGTAACTGATGAAATAAAGAATAATAAAAATATTATTATGATTAAATACTTTTAATAGTTCTTGTTGTGTTATGCTAGTTATTAAATATAATAGTGAAATTATAATTGGTAATGGTAGTAAATAAGTATATCCTATTATTTTAAAAGTTTTATTTTTTATTTGAGTTTTTAATAAATAATAAGTTCCTATTGTCATTAAAATAGATAAATATGGGTAAATAAAATATGTGTAATAGATGAAATTTGGTAAATTGTAGACTATTTTTTCAAATATTGACAATTGTTTAAAGCTAGGATTTTCAGTTTCATTTCTTTTCATTGAACCAGGGCTTAAAATCATGGCTAGAAGACCAATAATAGAACAGATTAGATAAAGTAATAATATCTTGTCGATTTTCTTTTCTTCTATAAAGTTTTTTAATAAAAGTAAGATATTACCTGCTACTAAAATTACTCCCATATGTTCTACAAACATAGGCATTATAATATTTAATATGGCAAAGAAAATAATATTGTGTTTTTTCTTATTTAGTAATGTATAAAAATAATAGAGCATGAGAGGTATTACAAATAAGTAAGTAATATTTCCAGCTAACCATACTACTACTTGTGAAAAGGTAAATATATTCATTAAAAATATGGCTAATGTTGATAAGAAAAAAATTAAGTTTTGATTTTTGGGATTAATTATTTTTATAATAAGATAAATTATTCCAACTATTGCTAGGGAATTTACTATATTCCAAAGGGGTTTATAGTAAGTTAAAAAATTTATTAATATTCTGCTTACAAATCTTCCTTCCCAGTCAAAATACATACCTATAGCATTGCCAAATATATGTCTTATTCCTTGACTTCCCTCTAAATAATTTCCCCAATCGTCTCCTGAAATTGGGCTTAAAAATAATAGAACTGTAAAAAACAAAAATAGTATGATATATTTTATATTTTCTTTTTTCATATGACTCACCTTCTACAATTAGTATAGTAAATATTTATTGTATTGCAAAGGAAAAGTTATTATTTGTATCAATTACTTAATACTTTTTAGTATTGTTTAATTGGTTTATAAAAATAGTGTATATCTATATGATACACTCTATTCATTCCTTGTTTTGTTGTCTATTTTATTACTTATCGCTTTTAAAACTTCTAAATATTCTTTTTCCACAGGACTTATTGTTTTAACTTGATATTTCTTATACTCGGATTTAGCTTTCTCGATTGCTTTGTTATGACTAACTGAACCTGCGCCCACAAGTAATTTTTCACCAGTGCTAGAAAGGATTGTGTCCAGTTGTCTAATATAATCTTCCATATGCATTGGATTATGTCTGATTGCTTGTATTTCAGCAAAATCAAAATATCCTGATACTAAATTATTTAAAACTTTTAATTCCTCTTCACTTAAATAATTTTTAGCAATTACAACATCACTCATTATTGTAAATCTCCGCTAAAAGTAGTAAGTCCCATAAATGGTTTATCAGAATCTGCTCTTTCATAGATTACTTCTGGTGCGGTATGTCCGTGTGCAGCATAATGAAGTTTATTTTGAACAATTTTGAAAAATTCAATTGATTTACTATCTTTAGGATTATAATCTATAGCAGTTGCATACAAGTCAAGAACTTGTCTATATAATACTTTTTCAGATGATCTGATATCTTTAATTCTAGCAAGTAATTCTTTCCAATAATTACCACCACCATTCCCTTTAAGTCTTTCATCATCCATAGTGAAGCCTTTAATCATATATTCTTTTAATCTTTCAGTTGCCCATCTTCTGAAATTAGTAGCAACTTTGGATTTTATTCTATATCCTAAAGATATAATCATATCTAAATTGTAATATTTAACTTTTCTTTCAACGTTTCTGTTTCCTTCTTTTTGAACTGTCAAGAATTCCTTGACAGTTGAATTCTCTGTTAATTCTTCTTCATCAAATATGTTTTTAATATGTAAACTAATATTTTGTTTAGTCGTATCATATAAGTTCGCCATTTGTTGTTGTGATAGCCATACTGTTTCATCTTCAAGTTTTACATCTATTTTTGTTTTACCATCGTCTAATTGATATATTACTATATTATTTTTTTCTTCCATTAAAAACCTCCTTTACTTTTAGTTTTTAAAAGGTGTCAACACTTTAAATCATTGTTCACACCTTTATTTTACTACATATTTTTACTATTTTGTGGACAAGTTCGAAAATCCGAACCATTTTAATATTTTAACAATTTGTTGTTTTTCCTTATTTTATGCTACTTTCCACAGCATTGTTTATATTTTTTTCCCGAACCACATGGAATTATTTTGCATATTTTCTGCAATAATCTTCCTAAATAGTGCTGTATTCTTCATATATTGTGCAATATTTTTCACTTTTTAAGCAATATAGTTATCTAAAAAGGTATCTAAATTATACACTTTATAATATTAAATAATTACAAAGCATTTTTTAGTAATCTTTATAAAACATTTAATCGTCAAGGTGATCTACTGCATATTGGGCCTGTTCAGGAGTAAAATTTTCTCCATATGGTGAAACCAATTGTTGATACACTCTACTCTTTGACATATTTTGTCTTGTATAGTAAGATTTGCCTTTTTGTAAAGCATTGTAATTCCAATCAGCTTTTACATGATCTATTGCATATTGAGCTTCTTCTGCACTAAATCCTTCTCCATACGATGATATTAATTGTTGATATAATCTGTTTTTTGACATATATTGATGATCAGAATATGATTGTGCTTTATTAAGTGCATTTAATTCTGACTGTGTAGGTTTTCGTCCTTTAGAATAAGTCAGTGTTATACTATATTTTTTTAAGTCTTCAGAATTTGCTTTTTCGGATTGTTTAATAAATCTATTTTCAGGTATAGTATCTGAATATTCTTCCTCTATATAATATTTCATTTCTCGTTCTGTTAACCAATTTATAGCATCTTGTTTAGACATAGTAGAAAAATCTGGAATAATAATTACATTTTTATTATATTCTTCTTTTAATTGTTTCAACTCTTCAGATATTTCTTTATAATTTTCATATGATTGATATGATTCAAGTATATCTCTACATTCAGTAACGGTTGAACAATCCTTTAATTTATTAATATCTTCTTTTATTTGTTTTTTTAATTCTTCAACTCTTTGTTCATAGCCACTATCTATTTCTTTCTTTGTATTTTCTAATTGATTATCCCAATATTTATCTAATTCCATTGTACTAATTTTGTCTTTTGGTTTATATTCATATTTGTCCTTATATTTTTTTAACATTTTAATTATTTCTTCTTTGTGATCTGAATACTTATTTGAAATATTTAAAAAGTAATTGTCAATAATTATAAATTCTGCATCATCTCCAATATACATCTCTTCCATAATTGTATCTTTATATTTTTCTTCTAAGTATTTATTGTACTTTTCAAAATATTCTTTTTTATGTTCTGCGTGTTCTTTTGTATCATATAAAGAAATTGAAACAATTCTATTTTCTTCACTTTCTTCACCCTTATATATATTTGCACATTCGATAAACGAATGCTTAAATTTTGTATCTTCTCCTTCTTCTGTTATTATTGTGTCTTTTGATAAAAGGGAACTTTTAGAAGATGTCATATCTTTTGCTATACTATATGTTATGGGTGTTTTGGTAGTAAAAAAGCTTATCAGTATAAGTAATAGTACTATAGATACTCCACTTATTGTAAATATAACATTTTTATTCCTCTCTTTTTTCTTTTTATCAACAGCATTCTCATTATTTATAGCAGTTTTTTTCCACGGTTATTAGAACTTTTTATTTTATATGTTTTTACTTTTTTAGTCTTGTCTTTTGACATAATACACCTCCTTATATATTTGATTTTATTATAACATATATTACGAAAAAAAGACTTATAAAAGTCTTTTAAAAATATTTCAGGGTATCTAAAAAGGTATCTAAAAACAACTATTAATGAAATAATCATCATAATAGTCCAAACAGTTTATTTATCTTTTTTAATTATTCTTTGTCAATGTAAAGTTTGGATCAAAGAATACAGAACCATATCCGCCTGTTATTTTAGAACAGTCATCTGCTATATTTAAAAATGAAGAATATTTTTCTGAGCAATCAGCTCCAGGTCCGCAAGTAGATGGACCGTCTTTTAATAATAATGCATTTTCTATTATGGTATAGTGCCCAGTCCAATATTGGTCCATGCCACTTTTTGTTAGTTTATAAGTACCATCTTCTTTTAAATCAACCGTTATTGTTCCATTTGTCTTTTCCCCAGTTCTAGCATCTTGAGCAACAGCTCCTTGACCACTATATGTTCCTATACAACTTCTTGTCTCAATAGTATTGTTTATTATTTCTGTTTTCTTTGTAGTTTCTGTCTTTTCGTTTGTATCTTTCTTATCACTCTCTACTGTTGCTGTAGTGTTTTCTTTAGCTGTTAGTTTATCCTTATTAACAAATATAAATGCTCCCATTCCTGCGCATGCTAGCAATAAAATAACTACAAGTACGATTAATCCAGCATTACTCTTTTTCTTTTCTTCCATTTCAATTACTCCTTTCTATTTTACGTTTTAATTATACAATAATTTAATTTAAATGTATAGATACATGCAATTATATTTTCAAAAAAAAGACCTTTATTGGTCTTTTTCAGGGTATCTAAAAGGTATCTAATTCCCTATTCTTCCCTTAAAATTATTTTCACATTCTCGCAAAGCCTTGTAATTACTTACTTTCCACAGCACTGCTTATATTTACGCCCCGATCCACATGAACTGAACATTCCTATATTTATGTTATTTATTGTATTTATAGTACTATTTGTATTTATTGTATTCTGGTATCAGGTATCATCTGTATTTATTGTATTTATAGTATTATCTGTACTTATAGTATTTATCTACTGTGGACTATTTGTGGACATTGACCACATTCGTTCACTGATATAAGTATAGCATAGTTACTACAATTTTAAACTCTGCGGTTTCTAAAATTTTTTCATAATCTTTCCAACTATTCTTAATATATCATTATCATATATTTTATTAAAATCTTTAAAATCAAATCTTGTAATCCTTCTATAATACAAGTAATCTTCTTTTTTATTTTCATAGACATATTTACTAATATCCAATACAATTTTAGAAAATAAATTATTGACTGATTTGATAAGTTTTATAAAAGATCCTGCTGTAATTTCCATTGATTCATCCCCAACCATAAAAGTATAATCAAATAAGGAAAATGAACCACTTCCAGATGATTTATGTTTAACACCATGCATTTTTGCTAATGTGCGATAAAGAAGTAATAGAAGTGTAAAAAATTTTGCCGTTCCTATCCGGCACTTAGGGCTGTGTCGGATAGGTCAGGCGTTAGGCTTCCGGCAAGTCTATCTTGCCGACAAAGCTGTAATAAATCTCA
>JAQXOT010000004.1 GCA_029099845.1 bacterium | reverse complement strand
TTTTCAGCTAGTTTTATATATCCAGAAAAGAAATCAGTTGAGATAAGTTTAACTTTATTTCTTTCTATTCTTGAGTATCTTCTAAAGTATTTTTCTAAATCTCGTGACTTTCTAGAGTTTTGAATATCAAATATATTTCCAGTTTCATTATCAGTAATAATAAAGGCCATTTTACCTTTGGTATCTTTGGTTGCCTTAAATTCGTCCCAATTCATTTCTTTAGGAAGAGTAGTATGTCTCATTACAGTATGAGAAGATATTTCAGTAAGTTTTCTATCAATTTTAGAAACCGATACATCAAGTCTTTCCGAAATATCTTTTTCACTTTGTTTTTGCATTAATTCAAGATTAATTTGAAGTTCAGTATTATTAGAAATATTTTTATTTCTATTAACTAAATCAGTTTCCGCAATAAAAGTATTATTACAATTTTTACAAAGAAATCTTTGCTTATGAAGAATTATTCTAGTAAGACAATTTGAAATTTTAGGGATTTTAACAATACAATTTCTTCTAAACCCCCATTTAATAATATCCTTATGTGATTCATTTATACAACCACAGCAAGGACAAAATGTAGGATTATAAGTTAAAATAGCTTCAATTAATTTATAATTTTTGCCTTTAATCATCTTATATGAAATATTTTCAGTAAGAATATAAATATTTGTATCTTTAATATTTAATAAATCTAATATATAATTATTTGTAGACATGGAAATCAACCTTTCTTTGTATAGTTTGGGCACTTACATTGTATCAAAGGTCCATGTCTTTTTATATAAATAAAAATAGTATTAGTGAAATATTCACCAACACTATTTATAATACAACCGAAATAAAAGTAACTGCTAGTTGCTTTTTTTTTGAACTTAATATAAACTTGTAATTAAGGTAGGTGAAATATTTTAGTTATGAAAGATAACGATGAAACAGAAGTTGAAATTCTAAAAGAAGAAAGTGAGCTTCAAAGCACTGAAAAAGTAACTAAAAATACTAGTGTTCAACAACAAGAAAAAAGCGATTCTAACAATGAAAAAAATAGTAAAAAATCTAATAATTCATTAATTATTATAGCTGTATTATTAATTGCTTTATCTGCATGCATTTTATTTGTTATTTATACGAACCGTGGTATTAATAAAGGTAACAATAATAACAATAATATAAAGACAGATAGTAATAAAGTTTATTCAATGTATAGAATGTCTGGAAATTCTATTGAGGACTTTGACTTATCATTTTTACAATTAGAAAATTCTAATAAAAATATTTTATATAGTCCATTATCTATAAAATATGCCTTAGGTATGTTAAGTGATGGTGCTAGTGGAAAATCAAAAGAACAAATTGATGCTATAATTGGGGACTATAAGTCAAAAGCATATACTAATAGCCAAAATATGTCTTTTGCTAATGCTATGTTTGTTAAAGATACATATAAAGATAGTATAAATAGTAGTTATGTTGATTTATTATCTACTAAGTATAATGCTTCAGTTATTTATGATTCATTTACTACTCCAGATAATTTAAATAAATGGGTAAGTGATAAAACATTTAATTTAATAGAAAATTTATTTGATGATGTATCTGATAATAACTTTTTCCTAACCAATGCTTTAGCAATAGACATGGAATGGAAGAATGTATTACAAGCAACAAATAAAGCTTCTGGAAGATTTATGTATAGTGTTTCTTATCCACATGAGAAATATTTTGACCGTATAGATCACTTAGATGATACCGGTTACTATGGACTTAAGTTTAATGATAATAAGGTTGTTAAATCTGTTGAAGTTGGAGCATCTATCAATAATTATGATATTATTAAAGATAAAGGTAGAGAAGAAATGATCAAAACCATAACTGATGGTTATAATGCCCATGTTGCATCAGGTGGAGAAACTTGTGGTATTGACTTAGATACATTTGTAAATACTTATATGCAAGAAATAGGTGAGAATTTCGGACGTATTGATGTATCTACAGATTTCCTTTTCTATAATGATGAAAATGTAAAAGTATTTGCTAAAGATTTAAAAACATATGATAATACAACTCTACAATATGTAGGAGTAATGCCAACTACTGATTCACTAGAAAATTATGTTAAATCTACTAACGCTAAAGCATTAAGCAAACTAGTTGGTAAATTAAAACCACTTGAACTTAGTAGTTTTGAAGAAGGAAAAGTATATAAACTACATGCTTATATTCCAATGTTTAAATTTGATTATAAATTAAGTTTAAAAGATGATTTACAAAAATTAGGTATCAATGATGTCTTTACTAAAGGAAAAGCAGACTTATCTAATATGACTTCTAATAGTGAGACTTATATTGATAGTGCTGATCATAAAGCAACTATTGAATTTTCAAATGAAGGTATCAAAGCTGCTGCTGCAACAATGGCTGGTGGTGCTGGTGCGACTAGATGTGTAGGATATGACTACATATATGAAATACCAGTAGAAGAAATTGATTTAACTTTCGATAAACCATATTTATTTATAATTAGAGATAAAGATACTCAAGAAGTTTGGTTTATAGGAACTGTTTACGAACCAACAGAAAAATAGTTTATATTAAATAGTAAAAAAAGAAAAATTATTAATAGCTTTTAATGCTAAAGTAATTTTTCTTTTTATTTGTATTAATTAGAACTAGATTGCTTACTAGTACAAATTATGGTATTATAATATGAAATTTTAGGGGGGAACTAAAAATGGAAGTAGTAAATAATACCATAGTTTTTAGTAAAATAATATATAGTGAGAGACAAGAAGATTTATATGAGTTGGCTGGAACAATAAAAACAGATGTTGTACCAATTGAGTACTATGATTTTGAAAGTAAAAAGAAGGCTCTAAAAATAAAAAAACTCTTAGATGAAAAAGCTTCACTTTATAAAACTTTATTTGCTAATAAGATTGATAGAATTATTTTAACTGACAATTTAGATAAAGATTATTTACCTAATAGTATTCTAATTTCTCTTCAATCAACAACTAGTATAGAAGAACAAATATTAGCAGCTACTTTAGGAGAAGACAATATATTTTTAGGTGCCATAAAGCGCCACTTTGCGGGACATAAGATTACTAAAAAACTTACTGTTGCTCTATTAGAAGGCATGGGTAAAAAACAGATGCCTATTGGTCATATTCAATTATGTGATTTAATTGTAAGTTATGTTTTTGAAACCAACAACATATCATACTTAGAACAGTTCTTAAAAGCAAAAGATGAAGCTGAAAGAGATGCACTTTATCATACTTTCTTTGAACAGTCTCTTACATACTATTCCTATGATATACTAAATTCTTTATTTTTTACTGCTGTAAAGAATAGTAAAGTACAAGATGCCTACTTATTAAAAAATTGCTGTGCAATAGAGGATTTTTGTGACTTATTCTTAGATAGAAGTGGAAAAGAAAAAACGAGTCAAGACTTATGTTTTAGTACTCCTAAGATGCCTAAGGAGTGGCAAGAAAAAACGCTTGATTTTGTATATGAAATTTTAGACTATATCGATCCAACAGGCAACTTACGTACTGAATTTTTGAGTAAACTATATGATGGAACAATATACATTTGGAATATAGACAATGAGTATGATAGACGTAAAGCTGAAACTGTATTTGACAGTCTATTTTCGTCAAGTGTTAGTGAAGCCTTTTGCATAGGAGATGAATTTGTTAACTGTCCATTAAATGGTAGAATCAGTGATATACCAATCATAATTCATGAGTTTATGCATCTTCATCTTAATATGTTATATGAAAACTATCAGAATAAATGTCCTAAAGTACTATTTGATGAATTTTTACCTATTTTCTTTGAAAGAGTAGCTTGCGAATTCATAGAAAGAAAAGAGGATTGCCCAACAGACTTAAAGTCATACCTAAAATCAAGACATGTCAACTCCGTTTGGCAACTTAACCTAAATTCTATCCTAGTTACAAGTCTATTTCATGAATATCTACAAAATGGGGATCTAACTTACAAAAATCAAGCAACCACCAATCTTTTTACAAGCCTAGGAAAAAGCGCTAACACCCCAAGTTATGAGGACTATTCTAAACAATGGGCAGGTAATATTTGTAAGTTACTATTAACTGGTAACAAAGTAGATGTGTTAAGTACGCTACACTCTATTAAGTATCCCTTTGCTGATGCTCTAACTTGTTGCCTATTTGAGTCAAGAGAAGCACAACAAGAAAAAGTAAGCCTAGTATTAGACTTAGCTAACTCAATTGCTAATCCCCAAACAACAGAGGGTGAAATACTAAGGTCTTTAGGTATAAATACTGATATTCTAGGTTTAGAAGATGTAAATAGTAAAGATATGTCTTTAAAAGGTACTACTTCCAAGTTGTTTGTTAAAGACATATCTTTTAAATAAAAATTATATATAATTACACAATTTGTATTTATAAAATATTTACCCTGTTAATTTACAATAGATAATCATCATGTTATAATATAGAAGTTAAAGGAGGCCCTTTATGGAAGAAAAATTATCAAGGGAAGAAGTACTACATGTTGCTAATCTTGCTCGTATTGAAATAGATGAAGAAGAAATAGCCATGTATCAAGTAAAATTAAAACAATTATTAAATGAAATAGAAAAAGTAAATGAAGTTAAGTCCTATGATGAAGAAATGTTAATTTGTCCAACGGACAATAAGTGTGAATTAAGGGAAGACATCGCTGGTGAAATGTTAGCTCCTAAAGAAGCTTTAAAAAATGCTCCTCGCAGTAGTGGAAATTATTTTCAAGTACCAGTTGTCATTGGAGAGTCAGGTGAAGCAGGTGCATAATTATTTAGATTTACCGTTAATTGAAATTAACAAACTATTAAAAGAAAAAAAGATAACTCCTAAAGATTTAGTATTAGAATCATTTGAGCGAATAGAACAAAATAAAGATTTAAATAGTTTTATAACTTTAAATAAAGAAGAAGCTTTAAAAAAAGCTCTTGAATTAGAATCAAAAGAAGTTGACTCCTTAACTTTTGGTATCCCAATAGCTATAAAAGATAATATTGTTACTAAAGGATTAAGGACAACAGCAGCTTCTAAAATGCTAGAAAATTTTGAACCAATTTATGATGCTGATGTTATAAAAAAGATAAATGATGCCAATATGATTATAATAGGTAAAACCAATATGGATGAATTTGCTATGGGATCATCTACAAGAACATCTTACTTTGGTTTAGCTAGAAACCCTTGGAATAAAAATCGCGTTCCCGGTGGTTCTTCTGGTGGAAGTGCCTCTGCTGTAAGTAGTAGAATTATTCCATTATCACTAGGATCTGATACCGGAGGATCAATTAGACAACCATCAAGCTTTTGTGGAATCGTTGGCTTAAAACCAACCTATGGACGAGTATCCCGTTATGGTTTAATTGCTTTCGCCTCAAGTCTTGATCAAATTGGCCCAATGACTAGAAACGTTTATGAAAACGCAGTACTTCTAAATGTTATCTGTGGCAAAAGTGCTAATGATTTAACGAGCGTTGAAACTAAAGAAGATTTTACCAGATTAATTGGTAAGGATATTTCTGGAATGAAAATTGCTATTCCTAAATTTTATGTTAACGATGCAATCGACCAAGAAATAAAAGAAAAACTAAATGCCGTAGTAGAATTACTAAAAAGTAATAATTGTACTATTGACTACGTAGATATAGACTATATTGATAAAACTGTTCCTCTATACCAAATCATTGCCATGGGAGAGGCTAGCTCTAATCTAGCTAGATATGATGGAATTCGTTATGGTTATAGTTATGAAAATCCAAAAAATATTGAAGATTTATACTTAAAAAGTCGAAAAATTGGTTTTGGACCTGAAGTAAAACGTCGTATTATGATTGGTAGCTATCTTTTAAGTGGTAAAAATGCTAAAGAGTATTACGATAAGGCCCTAAAAATAAGAGATGACTTGCGTAAGAGTTTCCTAAACACATTTAAAAATTATGATTTAATTATCGGACCAACAAATACAACAACAGCTTATGAACTAGATAAAGGCTTAGACGATGCTATTAAATCTTTCTTAGACGACATTTTAACTATTCCTGTAAATATGGCCGGACTTCCAGGTATGAGTGTACCAATGGGCTTTTCTTCTGAAAAATTACCAATTGGTCTTCAAATCATTGGCAAACCATTTGATGAAGCCAAGATGTATCAACTAGCTAGTTTTATTGAAAAAGAATTAAACTTAAATCTAAATCCCAATGGAGGTGTTGAAAATGACTAATTATATTCCAACAATCGGTATAGAAGTTCACGTTGAATTAAAAACCAACACCAAAATATTTTCAAATGCCTTAAATGGTTATGGCCAAATGGCTAATTCTTTAACAAATGTTATTGACCTAGGTTATCCTGGAACTTTACCAACTGTAAATAAAGAAGTAATAACCTTAGCAATAAAAGCTGCCAAAGTCTTAAATTGCAAGATTAGACGAGAAATACACTTTGATCGTAAAAATTATTTCTATCCCGATAATCCTAAAAATTTCCAAATTACCCAAAGTAGAACTCCAATTGGCTATGATGGTTATGTAGAAATAGAAGTAGATGGTATTAAGAAAAAAATAGAAATAGAAGAAATGCACATCGAAGAAGATACTTGTAAAAGTACCCACCGCGGCGATAAAACTCTTCTAGATTTTAACCGTGCAGGTGTTCCTCTAATTGAAATTGTTACTAAACCATGCATTAGTAATAGTACAGAAGCAAAGTTATATCTAGAAAAACTAAAAGAACTGTTATTCTATAGTGATATAAGTGATTGTAAAATGGAAGAAGGATCAATGCGTTGCGATGCTAACGTTTCCATTAGAAAAAATCAAGCAGCTCCATTTGGTACAAAATGTGAAATTAAAAATATTGGTTCCATCTCTAATGTGGGATTAAGTATTGAAAAAGAAATAGCAAGACAAGCAAAATTACTTGATAATGGCGAACATTTTAAAGAACAAACAAGACGTTATGATGATAAATTAGGAGACACAGTCTTAATGCGTGTCAAAGAAACCGGTAATGACTATCGTTATTTTCCTGAACCAGATATTCCATATTTATACATTACCGACAGCATGATTGAAGAAGTAGAAAAAACAATTGGTATGTTACCAGATGAAAGAAGAAAAACATATATTGAAAAAGGCGTTTCAGAAATTAATGCTAATAAATTAGTTCAAAACAAACCTCTTAGTGATTACTTTAATACATTATTAGAAGAAAAAACTGATTTTAAAATAGCCAGTAACTTATTATTAGGCGACATTTCAGCCTATCTAAATAAAAACGAAAAAGCAATAACTGAAACTACTTTAACTAAAGAAAGATTTTTAGACTTAATTGCTAAAATAGAAGATGATACTTTAACTAGCAGAAACTTAAAAGATATCTTAGAAACTATTCTTGAAGAAACAACCAGCATAGAAGATATTATCAAGGAAGCAAAAATTGCTAATATTACGGATGATAATGCTTTAAGAACAATCATTCAAAAAATTATAGCAACTAATGAAGAAAGCGTTTTAGACTACAAAGCTGGTCATGATCGCGCTATCAAATTCTTTATGGGCCAAGTAATGAAAGAAACTAAAGGAAGTGCCAATCCGAAATTAGCCATGGATATTTTAAAAGAAGAGTTGAAATAATTTGCTAATTGAAAAAGCTTTATCTATAGTGTATAATAAAAATATTAGGATGTGAGAATATGAATTTTCTAAAAAGAAATAAGGCCATTGTTATTACTATTGTAATATTTTTAATACTAGTAATAATCTTATTCCAAGTGAAAAATATCTTTTTCCCCAATACCGGAAAAGCTATCTATGGTAATCGCTTAGAAGGTATTGAAGAAGTAGAAATATCCAAAGAAACATATGAAAATGTAGAAAAAGTGTTGAAAGAAGAATCTGTTCTTTCTTCATCAACCGATATAGCTGGTAAACTAGTAAAAATTTTCATAACAGTTAATGATGATACCACTTTAGAAACAGCCAAAACTTATGGCAAAAAAGCCTTAGAACCATTTTCTGAAGAACAAAAAAAGTATTATGACTTTCAAATATATATCCAAAAAAAGACATCATCTGAACAATTCCCTATAATTGGATATAAACATCATGCTAAACAAGAAATAACATGGACTAAAGATAGGTAGAGGTAGGTACTTGCAATGAAAAAAAAATTAATTATAATTATCCCCATCATTATCGCAGCATTAGTCTTCATTTTTGTTAATCGTTACTATAATAAAGAAGACAAAACCACTACCTTAACCGTAAGTGAAAAACGATGGGTAGAAAAAAATAATGATAAAACATATGATTTTGAAGTAGTAAATGATTATCCATTATATGCTATGAATGGTGAAGGAGTAATCTTCAATTTTATTAAAGATTTTGAAGATAATGTTGGAATTGAATTTAATGTTATTCCTTATCTAAAATCATCAAGTCCAACAACAACTAGTTACCGGATAGAAGTATTAGATAATAAATCAGAAATTAAGAAAAATAGTTTACCACTATTTAGTGATAATTACATAGTAGTAGGAAAAACCTATGAACGAATCAATCATACAAAAGATATGAAAAATATCACCTTCGGAGTCTTTGAAGAAGATGCAGAAGAAATAAGTTATTACCTAAAAAGTGGTACAAACCTTTCTTATAAACAATATAAAAATATAACTGAGTTATATAATGCCCTAGATAATGGTGAAGTAAATATGATCGTTATGCCAAATATTATGTATTTAGACTACACGATTGAAAAAAATAAATACTTTATTAACTATTATTTAACTGAAATGCAAAAACAAGTAGTCTTAACTTTAAGTGAAAATAATCCTGAACTAAATAAAATTGTTACCAAATACTATAACAAATGGAAATTAACTAAATATGTAGAAGAATATAATGAAAATTATTTAAATTACTATATTCAAAAAAATAATATTTCTGCTAAAGAAAAAGCTTCATTAATTTCTAAAAATTACACCTATGGCTATGTAACCAATACACCTTATGAAGTAAAAGTTAATGGCAAAGTAGCCGGAATAGCAGGAGAGTATATTGATCGTATCGCACGACTTACTGATATAAATTTCAAATATAAAGAATATGCTACTAAAGAAGAACTACAAAAAGCCATTGATAAAGGCCAAATAGATGTCTACTTTGACTATTATAATTATAATAATGATAAATATTATGCTACATTATCAACCTTTATTGAAGAATACGTAGTTCTAGGCTATCAAAAAGATAATCATATCATTACTTCTTTTGAAAGTTTAAAAGATAAAGATATTGTAATGCTAGAGGATGATTCATTATTTAACTATTTCTCAACTAATTCCAAAGCTAATATTACAGGTTATAAAAATATAGATGATCTTCTATCAAATGCCAATAATCAATTAATTGTACTAGATAGAGAAATTTATAGTTATTATCAAACAACTAAATTTAAAAATTATAATTTACTATATTTAGATACTATGATGAATGATTATAAGTTTATGGTTAAGAAAAACAATGATGCGTTCTATGACTTATTCAATTATATTATTAACACTAATTCATACTATAATTTTAGAAATAGTGGACTTGAAAATTTACATGCTTCTATTTTAGAAGATTCAACATTTGAACAAGTCTATACTATTGCATTATGTATTGTCTTTATTCCTTTAACAATATTTATAATTTTTTATCTCGTATATAAACAAAAGAAAAAAATTAAAAAAGTAAAAACCACCGAAAGGCATAAATATACAGATATGTTAACTTCGCTAAAAAATCGTAATTATTTAAATGCCAAAATGCCAGAATGGGAAGAAAGTAAAGTATATCCCCAAGCTATAGTAATGGTTGATTTAAATAATGTTAAATTTGTTAATGATAATTTTGGACACGAAGAAGGAGACCAATTAATTATCAAGGCTGCTGGGGTATTAGTAAATACCCAATTAGAAAATAGTGAAATAATCCGTACCGATGGTAATGAATTTTTAATATATCTAGTAGGCTATAGTGAAAGACAAGTTGATACATATGCTAAAAAATTAGCCAAAGAAATGAAAAGTCTGCCACATGAATTTGGTGCGGCAGTTGGCTACAGTATGATTCAAGATAAAATCAAAACTTTAGATGATGCAATCAATGAAGCAACATTAGAAATGATTGCTAATAAAGAAGATTTAAAATAAGAGGATGATGGGAATGGAGCAAGTTAGGAATTTCTTTAAAAAGGTTGTTGAATTAATAAAACAACCAGAAATGAGGATTTTACCGGGAAATCTTGCTTTTTTCTTTGTCATGTCCCTAATACCTATAGTCGCTTTAGTTGGTGCCATTGCTTCTAAATTTTCTATTTCTTTTGAAATAATTAAATCAGGCATAGATATAACAATACCTGGTGCTGTAGGGGATTTTATTTCCAGTATTGTAAATGGTCAAGGATTAACTTTCAATATTGGTGTTTTCTTTATTTCTGCTTTCTTACTAGCATCAAATGGTACTCATTCAATTATCATTGCATCTAACGAAATATATAAAATAAAACAAAAAGATTACTTAACTAGAAGAATAAAAGCCGTATTAATGACCCTAATTTTAGTAGAAGCTATATTCATTCTGCTAGCAATACCAGTCTTTGGTGATAGCATATTTACCTTCTTAAGAAATCACTTAAACAATCAGAACTCAATAAATTTCTTCTATCGTATATATAAACTACTAAAATATCCACTTACATTGATAATCATATATTTCAATGTTAAATTAATATATGTTATTGCCCCAGATGCTGAAATAGGTAGTAAGACGACTACTAAAGGAGCCCTTTTCACAACAGTTAGTTGGTTAATCGCATCCGAAGTATATTCTTTTTATCTAGACACATTTACCAAATACGATTTATTCTATGGAAGTGTATCCAATCTTTTAATCCTTCTATTATGGGTTTATGCTTTATCATATATTTTTGTCTTAGGACTAGTAATAAATGCCGGAGTTTATAAAAATCAAAACAAAGAACAAGAAAAGAATTAAAATCTTTTCTTTTTTTATAAAATAGTAGAACTAAAAATACCATAAGTTGAAAAAAGAAAACAATAATGCTATAATAAAATAGCGAGGTTATAAAAATGAAAAGAATGAAATTTAAGTTAAATAAATTTAAAGAAAAATTAATAGCAACCCTAACCAGAGTTAAAGAAGAACACCTAATAAAAAAATATATTAAAAACAATATTCTATTTTTAACCTATCTTCTTGTCTGTGTAGGAAATGCCACTTTATTAAGATACTTTTGTATTCATAGTTTAAGTAACTACTTATCTATAAAAGCACTTCTTGGTGATCTAGCCGTAGTTATCATTGTAGGTTCCTTTGGTTATCTTTGTAAACCTAAAAATAGATTTACTTATTATTTATCATTTACTATCTTTTTTACTGCCATCTGCATGATTAATTCTGTTTATTATACTTTTTACTCATCATTTGCTTCTGTTTCTATGCTATCATTAACCCAATATGTAGGAGCAGTAGGAGATGCTGTAGTTGAAAATGTCATTCAATTAAAAGACTTAGTCTATATCATTGGTCCAATTATTTTAATTATAGTAAATTCTAAATTAAACAAGAATAATTATTATAAAAAAATAGAAGTAAAATCAGAACGTAAAAAAAGAATGCTAAAAACATTAACTGCTGGTATTGCTGTCCTTGTCTTATTTTTAGTTACAATGACATCCTTAGATGTATCAAGATTTGTAAAACAATGGAATAAAGAATATATCGTCATGCGCTTTGGTATTTATATTTATCAAAGTTCAGATTTAGTCTCATCAATTCAACCTAAATTAAATTCAATGTTTGGTTATGATAAAGCCAAAAAGAATTTTAATGATTACTTTGAAAATAGGGAAGATGTTAAAACCAATGAATATACTAATATTTTTAAAGACAAGAATGTTTTAGTAATTCATGCTGAAAGTATGCAACAAAATGTTATAGGCTTAGAATTCAATGGACAAGAAGTTAGTCCAAATTTAAATAAACTAGCCAAAGAAGGTATGTATTTTTCTAACTTTTATTCACAAGTTAGTGTTGGAACCAGTAGTGATGCTGAATTAACATTCTCAACATCTCTAATGCCAACGAAAAGTGGTACAGCCTTTGTTTCATATCCTAATAGAACTTATAATTCAATTCAAAAACTATTAAGTGAAAAGGGTTATTATACCTTTAGTATGCATGCTAATAATGCTGACTTTTGGAACCGTCGTACTATGTACAAAAGCCTAGGATATCAAGAATTTTACAGTAAAAAAGACTATGAAGTAACCACAGAAAATACCATAGGTTTAGGTTTATCTGATATGGAATTTTTCACTCAATCAATTCCAAAACTAAAAAAGATAAATGAAGAAAATGAAAACTGGTATGGAACAATGATTATGTTAAGTAATCATACACCATTCTCAGACGTTGAAAAATATGGTGAGTTCTCTGTTGATATCAAAGAAACTATAGAAAATGAAGACGGAACTCAAGAAGAAGTTGTATATCCTTATATGGAAGGAACAAAATTAGGAAATTACTTTAAATCATATCACTATGCTGATAGTACTTTAGGTAATTTTATTACTCAGTTAGACGAAAACGGACTTTTAGATAACACCGTTCTAGTAGTATATGGAGACCATGACGCTCGTCTACCACGAAGTGATTATAATCGTCTATATAATTATGATAAAGAAAATGATAAAACTTTAGACAAAGACGATCCAAATTATAATGACTATGATTCATATCAATATGAATTAGGTAGAAAAGTACCATTTATTATCTGGACAAAAGATATGGCAGGAAGTAAATATAATCAAGAAATAACTGAAGTAATGGGAATGTATGATGCTATGCCAACGTTAGGCAACATGTTAGGAATTTATAATGAATACCAATTAGGTCATGATATATTCAATGTCCTAGGTAAAAACATTGTTTGCTTTCCTAATGGTAACTGGGTAACAAATAAAGCTTATTATAATAGCCAAAAAATTGAATATCTATCACTAAATGGTGAAGCCATTAGTGAAGAGGAAATAAAATATAATACTGAATACACTAATAAATTACTCGATGTTTCTAATGATATAATTGTATTTGACTTATTAACTAAAAATCAAGTCAGTGAAGAACTCCTAGAAGAAGTAGAGAAAGGAATATAATATGAAACTAAAGAAAAATGTAAAACGCCTAATAATAATTCTATTAATTATTATTCTATTATGTTTAGCACTTGTTTTTGTACCAAAGTTATTTTCCAAAAAACCTACCATTAAAGAAGCAAAAATACTTAAAACTATTGATGATTATGGTTATGTCTTAAAAGACAACAAAAGCAAAGAATACCAACGTCTTTTTAAAGAATTAAGTGATATTTTAACAACAGAAGATATAGATGAAGAATTATATGCTAAAAAATTAGCTGAAATGTTCATTGTTGACTTTTATTCTTTATCAGATAAATCATCTAAAACAGATGTTGGTGGAGTAGATATAGTTTATCCTGATAGTTTATCTAATTTCTTAGAAAATGCAGAAAATACTTTCTATAAATATGTTGAAAGTGATATTTATGATAATCGTACTCAACAATTACCTAAAGTTGATACCGTAACAATTGAAAGTATTGAAAAAAAGCCTTATGCATATGGAGAAAACATTGATGAAGATGCTTATTCCTTAAATGTTACATGGACTTATACTAATGAATCATTCACTAATTATCAAAATAAAGCAACACTAGTCTTTGCTCATCAAGATAAAAAACTATATCTAGTAGAACTTCAATAATAAATAAAAAATATCTAATAAAAAAAGTACCACATAGGTACTTTTTAATTTGACTTATTCATCAGGTTGAAGAGCATCTTTATTAGTATTATCTAAATCATCATCTTTGGTATTGTCAGTATTCGTATTTTCTTCTTTATCAGTAGTATTGTCTTTATCATTTTCCTTACTATCATCTGTATCTTTATCAGTTTCTTTATCACTATCTTTATCACTATCTTTATCGCTATCTTTGTCTTTATCTTTATCCTTATCGTTTTCCTTATCACTTTCTTCATCTTTTTTATTACCAGAAAGAGTAAGTTTTAGACTTCCAGACATCAAATCAATACGCTTATTAGCTGGATAACTTTGACTAACTACATATCCAGAATCACCTTCAAATGTAACGGTAATACCAAGCTTACTAGCGCTAGCTTTAGCCGTTGCCATATCATCCCCAGTAAAGTCTGGAAGTAATTTATATAAACTAGTAGATTTATATGGACCCTTACCAATAACTGTTTTCTCATAAGGATTATTAACTGAAAAACTAAATTCTGTAATTGGTTCAGTCTCAACTAACTCTAAATTTTCTTTCATTGCCCTAACAATATCTTTTCGACTATTTTCATTAGGAACATAATCATAAAGAACCATTCGCATTCTCTCATCATAAATCATTTGTCCATTACCAGCCAAATATAATTGTTGAATATTAATTAAATCAGCCTGGTCTGAAGATAAACTCTTTTTAATAATATCTTTACCAACATTATAGAAAGATAACATTTGCTTAGTTGTTAAATTAGTATCTAAACTATTAGAAACAGTATTAATAATTTCCATAAACTTTGAAACATCAGTTATATTTTTAAATTTGTTAGCAATTGCCATAACAATTTCTTGTTGATGTTGATTTCTTCCAAAATCTCCATTTGGTAAGTCATATCTATTTCTGGCATATACTAAAGCGTGTTCACCATCTAATGTTTGATAACCAGGTTCAATACAAACTGTACCATCACGATTAGAACTATCGGTACATAAACGTTGTAAAACATTAATTTCAACCCCACCAACAGCATCAACCAGTTTAACTAAACCTTTAAAATTAATTTTTGCATAATAATCAATATTAACATTAAGATATTCTTCAATCGTTCGCATCATACAATCTGTTCCATAACCAGCTGCATGTGTAATTTTATTTTCAGCCTTATTTGACCAGCAAGCAATTGGTACATAACTATCACGTGGAATAGAAAGCATTGTTGCATTAAGCGTTTTAGGATTAAAAGTCATAAGTATTAGAGTATCACCATTCGCAATAGCATTTTTCTGTAATACTTCTGCTGTTGAATCAATACCCATTAATAATATTGTAAATGGTTCTGTAACATTTTTACCACTAGAAGCTGTTTCCACCTCTGAAACATCAGCTTTTTTCATTTCCTTTTCTTTAGTAACAATTATCTTTGTATCACTACCAACATTCTCATACCCAGCAATACTAGAAAACATATCCTGATAACTAGTAGGTAAAAGCATCGCATCAATTTCATTTAAATACAAATCAGTAAGCATACTAGAATAATCATCATAATCAACTATTTGATTTGTATCATTTAATTTATATTCTTTAATAATTTCTTGTGGAATAATATAACCATCAGGAGATTCCTCATTATTCCATATACCAATTTTTAAATTATTAACATCCGAAACATTATTAACTTTATTACTACTCATTGTAACTAAACTAGAAGAATAGGTAACATATCCCGTATTCATATTCTTTAATTGACCATATAAATAAAATATAACTAAACCAATAGCACTACAAATAATAGTATATATTAATGTCAAAACAATAAAGAATGACTTTTTAGAATGACGTTTTTTTAAGCAAATTCGTCCCCTTAGTATAATCACTAAATCACAAAGCAGTAAAAAAGCAATAACTATATATCTAATTAAATTTTCAATTGAACTGAGTTTAAACAATTGATATATTGCAAAAATACTACTGCCAAGCGATAAAATCATTAATAATAGTATTATAAATTTTAAAATAGGTCTCTTTTTTGCAGTTTTTTCCTTAGCCATAAATAAGCCTCCATTTTGTCAAACTATACTTAATTTATTATAACCAATTTTAGACAATATATCAAGGGTATAACACCTCATGTAAAGTATTTGTCAAAATAAATACAATTACCTCAAAATACTTTAAGTTAATTGTTTTAAAATGATATAATAAAATTGATATAATATCGGAGGTGGTAAAATGAAAAAGAATTTATTAATGTTTCTTTCTTTCTTTTTCATTTTTATCATTGGGCCTATTAACGTAAAAGCATATTCTGCTTCTGATTATCAAAGTAAAACATTATGTGGAAATTATGAATTAGCTGCTTTTAAAGAAGATGGTACAATTGATGTTATCAGTTGTCATACTACTTTTGAAGAAGCCGAGGAAGCTATGAAAGCAAATGGCCAAGATGAAGTAGGAATTTTAAGCATTGTAAATGACAATTATAGTGGTAGTATCGTTAAATTATTAGATGTTAATGTTGGCTTATTAGATTTAAGTGTCAATCCTAATACTTTAACTAACTTTTATCGTACTTCTGATATGAATACTTTTCGATATACATATATGGACACCGGTTCGCTTTATGGTGGTGTAGATGGTGCTTTAATAGAAACAACTTTTTCTTCCAAAGGTGTTTGGGCAGCAAAAGTAAGAATTGGTAATCAAACTGGTTGGATTTCACAAGAAGCCTATGAAGTTGTTCCTATAACTTGGATAAAATCAACCAGTAGTTATACAGTAACCAATGAATATATTCGTCATAATTACGTAGCTAAAATTCAAAATACTTATTCCGGATCAGCTGGAAGCATTATCGGACCAAAACCAGATATGCTAGAAAAAGGAACCTATTATAGTTATGATGGTCACTATTTTTATCAAGATTTAAAAACGCTTATTAAAGACTATCGAAATAATACTTATGCTAATTCAGTTAATAAAGATAAACCATATTACAATTATTATATGTACTTATCTAATCACACTAGAACTACTTATTCCAGCTTAAATATCGATGAGTATATTAGAAATAATATGAACATTACCAAGGATGCCTATGGCAATGCTTCAAATAATAACAGTTCAAGACTTTATGGAAAAGGTCAATTTTTCTACTATGCCCAAGAAAAGTATGGTGTAAATGCAATACTTTCATTAAGTTTAAGTCGCAATGAAACGGCTCATGGTCGTAGTAGTTTAGCTATCAACAAAAATAACGGGTTTGGTCTTAATGCCGTTGATTCTAATCCTACTGAGGCTGCCAATTGGTATGCTAGTTTTGCTAGTAGTATTTTAGGCTATGCCTCTAAATATATAACCTATGGTTATGCCGAGCCTAATGATTGGCGCTACTTTGGCCCACAATTTGGCGATAAAGGGTTAGGAATGAATGTAAATTATGCTTCTGATACTTATTGGAGCGAAAAAATGGCTGCTAACTATTACGCCCTAGATAAATCTAAAGGTCTCCAAGATTATAATTTTTATCAACTAGGAGTAGTAACTGGCCCAGTAAATGCTATGAGTGATGCCTCAAATAACGCCAAATTTGTATACTCATATCCTGAAGCTGAAGATGCCGTAGTTATCATTGGTGAAAAAGAAGGAGAAGAGGTAAACGGTTCTAAAATCTGGTACCAAGTAGTTAGTGATTTAAATATCGATGACTCATATAATGAAATAACTTCTGGCAATTATAACTGGAATAGTTCAGTTTATCTACCCGCAAGTTCAGTTAGAAAAATAAATGATGGTAAAAATGGCTATATTTCACCTAATGATACAACAGAATATATTAATAAAGATTATGAATATGATTTATATGACAGCAATAATACTTTTCAACCTAAAGTAGCTATTACTACCAAAGATACCGAATATTATTATGATTCTAGTCTTCAAAGTAAAAAGGGACTTACTGTTTTAAAAAATAGATATGTTATGGTCTACGCCGCAGCATATCAAAACAACAAACCAGTAGCTTACCTAATTACTTCAGATTATTGGTATGACCAAAAAGACTGGGTTAGCGCAGATAGTCTAGATTTTATTACTTCTAAATATGGTTACGTTTCTGTAACAGCTTCAGGAAACCAATATACTTGGGTAAACTCTATTCCTGAAGACACAAAAGCAACCCTAATTAGCGGTCATTATACCAATTCCTATGTTCCAATATTAGACGAGCAACAAGTTGGTGCAGATCTTTGGTATAAAGTACCAGTAAACTTAAGTGGTACCAATAATGAATTCGGTTGGACACTATCCCAAGCCCCAAATGTTGCTATAACAGTATCAACATACACAACGGAAAATATAGCACCAACAATTACCGCAACAGATAAAACCATTGTTCAAGGAACTAAATTAAACGAACTAGAAGATGTAACCGCCTATGATAAAGAAGATGGTGATCTTAGTTCAAAAGTAACGGTTGCATCATCAAATTTAAATATTGATGCAGTAGGAACATATACTATTACTTATCAAGTAATTGATTCAAAAAATAAAGAAGCTACTAAAACTATAACTGTTACAGTAACTGAAAATAAAAAACCAGAAATTATTGCTAGCGACATAACTATTACCCAAGGATTAGAATTTAATGAATTAAAAGGCGTTAGCGCAAGCGATGAAGAAGATGGTGTAATTACCAATATTGAAGTAATTGAAAATAATGTTGATATTAAAAAAGTAGGAACCTATAAAGTAACTTACAAAGTAACAGATAGTTATAATCAATCAATAACTAAATCTATAAAAGTAACTGTAGTTGAAAATCAATTACCAACAATTACAGCCCAAGATAAAGTAATTTACCAAAATACTGACTTTAAACCTCTAAATGATGTAAGAGCAACAGATCCCGAAGATGGTGACTTAACTTCTAAAATAAAAACAATTACGAATACAGTTGATACCAGTAAAGTAGGGGAATATAAAGTAATTTATGAAGTAACAGATAGCTTTAACCATACAGTAACAAAAGAAATAAAAGTAACTGTAATTGAAAAAAATCTAACACTAAAAGATGGTGAATTCTACTTAAATGAATTAACTTGGAACGAAGAAGATAAAATATATACTATCAGTGGATATTTAATAATTTTAAATACTAATAACGATGATAATAATGCCAAATATAATTTAATTTTAAAAGAAAAAACTACTAAAGCTGAATATTCAGTTGATGTAAGTTCTTGGAATAATAATGTTCCATATTCTCTAGGAACAGAAAATGGCTATGACTATAATAATTCTTGGTTTAAAGGAGAACTAAATTTAAATAAAATACCAGCTGGTGATTATGATTTATATATGCAAGCTATAAAAAATGATTATTATACAGAAAAATTAGTAACAAATTTATTTAATAGACCTATTTCCAAAAGAGGAGAAGATGGTCAAAATGGTTACAATTTTAAAGTTCAACTAGCTTTAAAATCAAAAGCCATTGAATTAAATATTCGTAAAGGTTCCCTAATAACAACTAAGACTTCTAATACTTTTAGAAATATGATTAATAACTATGATGATATGCAATTTGTTAATAATAAGCTACAAATAATTGGTACGTCATACAATTATGGTGGTAGTTACGACAAAGTAACAGAAATAACTAGAAAATTAATATTAGAAAATACAACTACTTACGAACACTATGTCTATAACCTAGGAAGTACTAAAAATGGAAGCTACAATGTAACTTCTCAAGATGGTAAAAGTAAATTATATGCTTGGTATAATAAAACCATTGATATTAGTAAAGTACCTCGTGGTACTTATGCTATGATAGTATATACCAAAACTTATGATTCTGAAGACTATGGAGAAATAAATGATATATTTGCTAGTATTAATAAGGCAGAAGCTACTATTAATGATAAAACATATCGTATAACTTTAAATAAAGAAAGATTTAATAGAATAGAACTAGTTGTAGAATAAGAGGGTAATCCTCTTTTTTTATGAAACAAACGAATAAACTTATAAAGTATTCTCGTAAAAATTTCTAATTTATGATATGTTATAAGTAACTTTAAATTATTGATAAATTATAAATTTAAAGAATTATCTAAATAAGGTGGTAGTTAATATGAATTTAGAAACCAAGGTTCGTAATTTTGCTATAAAAGCACATAGGGGTCAAATAAGAAAAAGTGATCCTCAAAAACCAATGATAATTCATCCTATAAATGTTGCTAATATTTTAAAAGAATATGGTTTTGATGAAAATGTTATTTTAGCTGGTTACTTACATGATGTAGTTGAAGATACTAAGTATGAAATAACTGACATAGAAAAAAAGTTTGGCAAAGATATAGCCTCTTTAGTATTTGGAGCCAGTGAACCAGACAAAAGCTTATCGTGGGAAGAAAGAAAACAACATACTATTAATGAAACAAAAAAATTAGATTTAAGGCATAAAGCTATTATCTGTGCTGATAAAATTAGTAATTTAGAAGATTTAAGAATACTAGCTGAAATAAAAGGAGAATATGATTTCTCCGCCTTTAAAAGAGGTTTTGAATCCCAAAAATGGTACTACACAGAAGTCTATAATAGTTTAATTTTTAATGAAGATTCTACTAATCCCATGTTTATTCGCTTAAAAGAATTAATTGATTATATTTTTTATAATAAAAAAAATAACTACGTAAAAGATGTAATCTTTAAAGATAATAAAGAAGAATATAAAAAACTAAATAAAATCCACTACCAAAAAGAAGAAATCTTTAAATTAGAAAAAGCATTATCTAATAATACTCCCTATGTAATAGAATTTACAGGAACTCCTAGAACTGGTAAAACTAACCTAATAAATAACTTAAAAGACTTCTTTCAAAAACAAGGCTTTACAGTTGAAGTAATAGAAGAATTTATCGCAACAGAAAACTATAAAAAAGAAATTTATCCCATCTTAAAAGATAAACCAAAAAATATTATAAATATTGAAATACCCAAATATGTCCTAAAACAACTAGAGCAAGCTATAAAGAAAAAGACAAATATTATAATAATTGAACGCTCATTATTTGATCGACTTATATGGATAGATAGATTAGTATTAAAAAAAGAAATGACTGAAGAAGAATATACTTCTTTTAAAAAAGAATATCTTCCTCTCATCAAAGAAAAAATAAATATTATAATATCTACATATACTGACAGCATAACAGCTATTAAACGTGATTATAATATTCATCTTTCCTTAGAAAAAAGAAAATTCCTAAATGAGGACAATATTAATGAATACAATAAATCTTTATCAAATGCAGAAAAATTAGCCAAAAAAGAACAAATAAACTTTAATTTATTTGATACTACCAATAAAACTGAAAGAGAAATATCCTTTGAAGTAGTAAGCACTATATTAGCTGATATGAAAAAAAACTTACTAGAAAAAGTCCAAAAAGAGTTTTCTTAAATCAATAATTATTCTTAAAAATAAAAAATATGCTCACATATTGGCATATTTTTTTAATTTCTAAATTTTAACATATTCTAAAGCCTGTTTATCATTAATCACAATACTATCAATATTACTAACCTCTAAAGCATTCGCAAAAGCTCCTAAATGTTTCTCTAAACTATCTTTCTTTTCCTCAATTACACCAATTTTATCATATAATATTACTCCACTAGCTAAAGCTTTTTGCATAAAAAAATATCTTTCATGATTAAAATGTGATAATTCTTCTGTAAAATCTTGATATGAAAATCTTAATCTTTTTTCTTTAAAAAGTTGATTATATTTAGCTATATCTTTAATAAAATTAATATCCTTTTCTTTGGTATTAATACTATCAAATACCCAAACTACAGTAAGACGCTCTTGACAAAATTTTGATAAGTAGGGGAGTAAATAAATTCCTAAAGTATTATTATCATCAATAGCATTATTTACAAATAAATTAATCCCAGTAATTTCTTCTTCTGTTAAACATATATTTCTCAATTTAGTTTCCTCCTAATAATATAATTTTTCTTAATTAATTACTAAATCAATTAATAATATGTTTAAAAATTTAAAAAAAGACCAAAAAAAAAGTCTAAATAGACTTTTTACTTAGCAAGTTTAATTACATAAGGTGAACTATTACAACTTGTAATTTCACTACCTGGACCAATACCACCAATATATGATCCTGAACTCATTCCTGTATCAGCTTCAGCAACAACACTAATTTTTACATTTGGATAGTTATTAGCAAAGAATGAATATAATTGACTCTGTACTGAACTAAAACTATCTCCTGAATCAAAGATATTATTTAATTCACGTGAAATTTTATATGTTGTTGGTGTACAAGTAGGGGTAGAAGGACTTTCTGAACTAGAACCAGAATTAGAACCAGAGCTAGAACCAGAATTAGAACTAGAATTATTATTACTTGCAGAAGGTTTAGCACCATTACTTAGTGTAACTGTAACAGTAGTTCCTTCTGAAACTTCTGAACCAGCTGTAATTGACTGAGTAATGACTTTTCCTTTTTCTACATCATTACTATATTTATAAACAAAACTATAACCTAATCCAGCACTTTCTAATTTATTAATCGCATTGCTTTTTGTTAAACCTTTAACACTAGGGACTTTTATTTTTTTACCATCTGATATTGTAACTATCACAACATCATCATTCTTAATTGCACTACCGGCCTCATATGAATATTTAATAACTTCGCCAACTTTAACGCTATCACTAAATTCATGTTCTTCCTCATACTTAACACCATAAGTATCTGCCCAGTTTCTAAAATCTGCATAGGAATCAAACTTTTCCATTACTAAGCATCCCTTAGAAAGTGTTACTATAATTATAGTACCTTCCTCAACAACATCACCATTTTTATAATTAACTTCTAATACCTCATTTTCTTTAACAGAATCATCATAGCGATCCTTAAATTCAATCTTTAACTTATGATCAATAACCCAACTAGTAATTTCTGAAACACTTAACTTACTTAAATCAGGTATGACAATTTTAGGACCCTTACTAATAGTAACTTTTAGTGTTTGAACATTATCTCCACTAATGGAAATAACACTACCAGCTTCAATGCTTTGCCTCATAACATTACCACGTTTAACTTTATCAGAAAAATCATAATCAAACTCATAAGTTATTCCATATTGTTTTAAATAAAATTCAGCTTCAAACTTACCTTTATTAGTTAAATCTATTAACTTAACTTCACTATAGT
>JAQXOT010000003.1 GCA_029099845.1 bacterium | reverse complement strand
AGTTATCGTAATCATGGGTATCTTAATGATGGTTGCGATTCCTTCAGTATCTAGAGTTATTGAAAATTCAAGAAAGGATACATTTGTAGATATTGCTAAGTCATATGCTAATGCAGCTAGAACATTATGGACAGCTGATGGGCTTACTTGTTCTTCTTCTGCTGGTAATGTAGTTTCATCTGCAGTTGATGCAGGAGATTATTACATTTTAATTAATACTAAAGATAATGCTAGAAAAAATTTACCAGTATTAGTTGATCAGGGTGGTAAGTCATCTTGGGGTAATCGTGACATTAGTGGTTATGTAAGAGTTAATATTTCAAATGATAATTCTGGTACTGAACCAAAACGTGTTACTAAGTTCTATGTTGCTATTTCTGATGGTACTCATGGAATTTATGATGATACAACTACTCCAGTTGTTTCAGATGCTTTAGCAAGAGGACACGTTAAAATGACTTTAACTAATGACCAAAAGAATGATATTGAAATTTCTGATGATACTTCAGGAGCTTTAAAGGCTGGTCTTACATTAAATACTTGTGTTGAAAGCTAGTAACAAAGGCTTAGGAAACTAAGTCTTTTTTTTGGCCTTTTTTTTTGTTATACTTGTTCTGGAGGTAGTTATATGTTATTAATTGGAAGCCATGTTGGTTTTAAGAAAGATACACAGTTACTTGGAAGTCTAAAGGAAGCTTTGGGATATGGGGCAAATACGTTTATGTTTTATACTGGAGCCCCACAAAATACTAATCGTTATCCTATTGATAATGACCTTACTTTAGAAGCACTTCAATTAATGAAAGAGGTGGATTTAGATTATTCAAAGGTTATTGTTCATGCTCCTTATATTATAAATTTAGCTAATGCTAATGATGAAGATAAGTTTAATTTTTCTGTTAATTTTTTGACAGATGAGGTTAAAAGATGTAGTTTGTTGGGAATTAAGTATTTAGTTCTTCACCCAGGAAGTCATGTTGGTATTGGAACTTACAATGGGATTATGAATATTGCTAGAGGGCTTAATATGATTTTAGGAAAGTATGATGTTGTTATTTTACTTGAAACTATGGCTGGTAAGGGAACTGAAATTGGT
The DNA here is from genome assembly GCA_029099845.1 of bacterium. GTDB lineage: Bacteria > Bacillota_I > Bacilli_A > RF39 > UBA660 > CAG-877. The sequence goes on along the minus strand of JAQXOT010000003.1, from coordinate 34,270 downwards.
TCTAAACTTGAAGAAATTCAGGCTATAATTGATAAAGTTGATGACAAAGATCATATTGGCGTTTGTTTGGATACTTGTCATTTAAGTGATGCCGGATATGATATAAGTGATTTTGATTATTTTTTAGAACAATTTGATAAAATTATTGGGGTTGAAAAAATACATTGTGTTCATGTAAATGATAGTAAAAATGAAAGAGGAGCTCATAAAGATCGTCATGAAAATTTTGGCTTTGGAAAGATTGGCTTTGATACTTTGATTAAAATTGTTTATAATGAAAGACTTATGAATGTACCAAAAATACTAGAAACTCCTTATGTAAACAAAGAATTTGCTCCTTATAAATATGAAATTGATATGATTAGAAAAAAGTGTTTTGATGATGAACTTATTAGTAAGATAGTTGACAATAAATAAAAGGCTTTAAGCCTTTTTTAAAGATATTTAATCTTATATTCATTATATAATTCTATGGCTTTATTATAAATTTGTGGCCTTAATTTGGGTTTTAAGTATTTAAATACTTCCATTTTTCCTTCTAAAAGCTCGTTAGAATAAGTTTTAATAAAATTATAAATAATCATTACTTCGGTTTTAGTTAAAAATATATTTTGACTACTGGCATATTCTTCTATGTGTTTAGGTGCTAGGATGTTAAGATATTTTTTTATTAGCTCTTTATATATAATATCACCTCTTTAAAAAATATATGAAATAAGTTTTTAATTATGTGATAAACTATAAAAGAGGGGAATTTTATGAGAAAAAAATATAAAAAGAATATTAATTATGATAAATGTATTAATGGTAGATTTAAAATATTTATGGTAGTTATTATTGGTTTGTTTTGTATTTTGGGTGTTAGACTTTTTGAAGTTATGGTTGTATCTTTTGAAAAAAATAATGATAATTTATTGGCACTTACTTCTAATACTGTGACTTTTAATAGTTCTCCTAGGGGAAGAATTTATGATCGGAATTATAATATTATTGTAGATAATAAGGCTGTTAATACTATTGTATATAAGAAGGAAAAAGGGGTTAGTGTTTCAGATATGTTGGATTTAGCATATTTGGTTTCTAGTCATTTAGATCTTGATTTTAATAGATTGACTATGCGGGCTAAAAGAGAATTTTATTTAGCTAAGTATCCTGATTATTGTAATAAGAAAATAACGATGGAAGAAAGAAAATTAGTTAAAGAAAGAAAAATGACTAATAGTGATATACTGGAACTTAAAATAGAGCGAATTACAGATGATGAGTTGGCTTTATTTACTGAGAGTGATTTAAAAGCAGCTTATTTATATTATTTGATGAATAAGGGTTATCTTTATGAAGAAAAGGTAATTAAAAGTGATGCGACTGATAAAGAGTTTGCTTATATTTCAGAAAATAATGAGAGTTTACGTGGATTTAATACTAGAGTTGATTGGGAGAGAAGTTATCCTTATGGTGATACTTTGAAATCTATTTTAGGAACAGTTTCTACTGCGAGTCAGGGTATACCAGCTGATTTAAAAGATTATTATTTATCTTTAGGTTATTCTATGAATGATCGTGTTGGGCTTAGTTATATTGAAAAAGTTAATGAGAATTATTTACGTGGAAAGAAGGCAGTTTATGAAGTTGTTAACTCTCATGAGGTACGTCTTATTGATGAGGGCAGCAGAGGAAACGATATTGTTTTGTCTATAGATATAAATTTGCAGCGAGAAGTTGAAAGAATTATCGAAGAGGAAATGATTAAAGCTAAAGGTGAACCTAATACAGAGTATTATGATCATTCTAGCGTTATTATTCAGGATCCGGCAACTGGGGAAATATTAGCAATGGCTTCTAAAAAGATTGTTAATGGAAATATTGTGGATAATGTGACAGGAATGTTGATTTCTCCAATTACTCCAGGTTCTGTTGTTAAAGGGGCTTCAATGCTAGTAGGATATAGTACAGGGGTAATTAAGGTTGGAGAATATATGCTAGATGAGTGCATTAAAGTATCTGGTGCTCCGGAAAAATGCTCTTATGTTACTTTGGGGTTGATTGATGATATTACGGCTTTAGCTAAAAGTAGTAATGTTTATCAATTTAAAACGGCTATCAGAGTTAATGGGCAAGAATATTTTAGGGGAATGAAGCTTAATTTTAATCAAAGTGCGTTTGATACTTATCGTAATATGTATCATGCTTTTGGTTTAGGGGTTAAAACGGGAATTGATTTACCTATAGAAAGTAGTGGTTATACAGCAAAAGATAAAAGTGCTGGTAATTTACTCGATTTTTCGATGGGACAGTATGAAACATATACGCCAATTCAGTTGTCACAGTATATATCAACTATTGCCAATGGTGGTAGTAGAATAGCTCCAAGATTGTTAAAAGAAGTTCATGAGGCTACAGATAGTGAACAACTTGGCGAAATAATTTTAAAGAAGGATGTTGAAATTTTAAATAAAGTTGAAGTTAGTGATGTGTATTTAAATCGTGTTAAAGAAGGCTTTTATGCGGTAATGCATGCTAGTGGAGGGTATGGACGTGGCTATATTGATGATAAATTAGATGCTGCGGGAAAGACGGGAACCGCTCAAAGTTTTATTGATACAGATAATGATGGAGTAATTGATACCGAAACTATTACTAGTTCATTTGTTGGTTATTTGCCAGCAAGTAATCCTAAAATATCAATAGTTGTAACTTCGCCAAATTCTTCACACCCTAATTCGACGACTGATTTTGCTAGTCTTGTTACGCTTAGAATTACCAAGGCTGTTACGAATAAATATTATGAGATGTATGGGATTTAGATAGTATGAAGGAAGTATTAAATAAGGAAGAGTTTTTAAGTTTATTAGATTTTTTATATATAAAGGCAGTAGATGAGGAAAAAGATAAATTAGGTTTAGTTAGTAAAGAAATAAAAAAATTACGTGCATCTTTTATGGATGATAGTTATTATCGTTTTCCAGATGATAGAACAATTTTATTAGTTTGTGATTTATTAACTAAATATGGAGTTAATTATGAGGGATTACAACGTACTTTTAGGTCAAAAGATGTTGCGATGATTACTGATATTGCTGCTTTAAAAATGTCTAAAAACTTTGGAACTTTTATGGAAAAGTTGTATTATAATGATGATTTTATTGTGGGTATTCATGGTTCTTTACATAATGGGTATGAAATAGAAAACTCTCATTTTTTTAAAGGATTATTGTGTATTCATGGGCCTAATATTAATAGGACAGTAAAGTTTAAGGAAGATGGGTTAGATTTTTATTCATTTTTAAGATATCAGTATTATGAGGATTCTGATGTTAATGCAATAATTGTTTTAATTCCTAGGGAAGATATTAATTTAGGAATGTGGCGATGTGATGATAAGGGATTTTATTTTAATCCTAAATATATTTATGGGTATTATAAGTCTTTTTATGCGGACGGTGCAAATCCTAATCCTAAAATAATTAGAAATCCTAATTTTGGTATTGATAAAGGCTCTTATGATATTTGCGATAAGTGGCTTTCTCAAGCAATTTTAGAAAAGAAACAACACTAAATTGATTTTTTTCGTTGAAATATTGTGATATTTACTAAAAAACTTTTGCATTTTTGTAAAAGTTTGGTATAATACCTATAGACGTAAGGAGGGATAGACATGGCTAAAGTAGGAAATAGACAAAATAAGACTCTAATTTGTTCTGAATGCAAGGAAGAAAATTATAGAGTAGAGAGAAATGTTAAGAAAACAGACCGTCTTGAATTAAATAGATATTGCCCTAGATGTAGAAAACATACTACACATAAGGAGAAAAAGTAGGGAGTAATTTATGAAAAACGATGTAATTAAAACATTAACTTATCCTGGTGTTGACTTAAATGAATTGATTGAGGCTCAAGCTAAGCAACAAAGCGGTGTTGTTCCTCATACAGCTCATGATAGTAAACAATTTAATGGACAAGGACAGAATTTGGGAAAAGGTAAAGTATATCAAAAAACAAGATCAAATTCAGTTAAACGTCATAAGTAGGAGGTGAAGCAAGTGATTAATACTAATGATTTAAAAAATGGTATTACGATTGAGTATGAAGGCAATATTTATGTTGTTATGAGTACAGAGCATGTTAAACCTGGTAAGGGAGCTGCGATCGTAAAAGCAAAATTAAAAAATTTGAGAACAGGTGCTATATTTGAACAAACATTTAATGCTGGAGTAAAAGTAGCTACTGCTAGAATTGAAAAGCAATTAATGCAATACTTATATACTATGAATGATGTTTACTATTTCATGAATATGGATTCTTATGAACAATTAGAATTAAGTAAAGATGTAGTTGGTGATGGTGCTAAGTTCTTAAAAGAAAACTTAGAAGTATACATTACAATGTTTGATGGCGAGGTATTAGGTATTGATTTACCAGATAAGGTAGAGTTAGTAGTTACACATACAGAACCTGCTGTAAAGGGAAATACTACAAATAATGCCTTAAAAGATGCTGAAGTAGAAACTGGTATGAATGTTAGAGTTCCTTTATTTATTGAAGAAGGAGAAACAATTATTATTTCTACTAGTGATGGTAAATATGTATCAAGAGCATAATGCTCTTTTTTTTTGTAAAGTTAGTATTTTTTGTATGGAGAATTAACTATTTTGTAGTATAATAAAAATGTATAAGATTAATGATTAGGAGTTATCATTATGGCAAAAAAGAAAAAAAAGAAAAAAGTTGAGAAAAAAGAATTTGGATATAGTGCTGAATTAAAAGGCATTGTTTTAATCCTTGTAGCAATACTTGGTATTGGAAAATATGGACCAGTTGGTCGTTTATTTGCTTCGTTTGGGCTTTATTTAGTTGGCTCTTTATATATGGTATTTTTGTTGATGCTTTTAGTAGTTGGGGGATATTATTTATTAAAGCGTAAATCTCCAGATTTTTTTTCTACTAAATTAATTGGATTATATATATTTGTGATTGGTTTACTTACAATGATGCATAGTAATTTCGTGGTGGAAAATAATTCTTCTATTGCTTTAATTTTTCAGGAGACAATGAATCAGTTAGCAACAGCATTTAATAGTATTATGCATAATGGAGTTTTGGAAGAATGGTTAGCTGTTGGTGGCGGTTTAATTGGTTGTTTATTTTCTATAATTTTTGTTAAACTATTTTCATACGCTGGTATGCAAATCATATCTTGGGTATTAATTGTTGCGGGAATATCTTTATTTACTGGCTTTTCTATTGTTGATTATATTAGAAATACTTATGAGAAAGAAAAGGAAAAACTAAACCAGAAAAAAGTTTCAAAAGAAAAGCATGCATCAATTATTATTAATGATAGTTCTAGTGAAGAGATAGACGAAGCACCAAAGGAAGATAATAAGATTAAAATTACTAGTATTGATCAGTTGAATAAAATTAGTGATAAAGAAGAAGAAAAGGGAAAAAATAATGATAAAAAGGTTGGAAGTGATACTTCTGAGCATAAGGCAGAAGTTGTTAATCAAAAGTATCAACTTCCACCACTTAGTTTGCTTGATAGACCAAAGAAAAAATCTACAGAAACAGATGGAGCATTAATTGAGAAAAATATCGAAACGCTTGAAAGAGTACTTCGTGATTTTAAAATTGTAGGTAAAGTAGTTGAAGTACATATTGGTCCTACTGTTGCTCAATATGAATTAGAAATTGCCTCTGGTACGAGAGTTAATAAAATTACTTCTATTGATCGAGAAATAGCCTTAGCTTTGGCAAAAAAAGATGTTAAAATACAAGCCCCAATTCCTGGAAAGAATACAGTTGGTATTGAGTTTGCTAATGAAGTGGCAACTCCAGTTAGTTTTTACGAAATTATTAGTAGTAAATTGATGCAAAGTGCTCCAGAGAAAAAATTAATGGTACCGCTTGGTAAAAGCATCATGGGTGAAATCGGTGTGTGTGAGGTTAACAAAATGCCCCATTTATTGATTGCTGGTACTACTGGTTCTGGAAAATCAGTTTGTGTTAATGGAATTATTTGTTCTATTTTGATGCGAGCTAGACCAGATGAAGTTAAGCTAGTGATGGTTGATCCTAAAGTTGTTGAGTTATCAGTTTATAATGGAATTCCGCATTTATTGTGCCCAGTTGTGTCTGATCCTAAGAAGGCAGCTGTAGCCTTAGCAAAGATGGTTAATGAAATGGAAAGACGTTATCAGACATTTAGTGATTCGGGAACAAAAAGCATCGAAACATATAATGACTATATTGATAAGTGGAATAGTGAGCATGATGAGGAAGCTCGAAAGATGAGAATGCCATATATTGTTATTATTATTGACGAGTTAGCTGATTTGATGATGGTTGCGGCTAAAGAGGTTGAAGATTCTATTTTAAGAATTACTCAGAAGGCAAGAGCTGCTGGTATGCATTTAATTGTTGCTACGCAAAGACCATCAACGGAAGTTATCACTGGATTAATCAAAGCTAATATTCCGTCACGTATTTCTTTTGCTGTTGGTTCTGGAATTGATTCACGAACTATTTTGGATCAGGTTGGAGCTGAAAAATTGCTTGGTAAAGGTGATATGTTATTTTTACCAATTGGGATGAATTCTCCAATTCGTATTCAAGGGTCATTTATAAATGATGATGAAATCAAAAGAATTATCGATTTTACTATTGAACAACAAAAAGCTCAATATGATGATTCGTTATTAAATTTAGATGCAGTTGATACAAGTTCTACTAGTAGTGGTTTAGCTGATTCTGAGGGAACCGTTGATGATGATGATCCTTTGTATAATGAGATAGTTCAATTTGTTATTCAAACGCAAAAAGCTAGTGCCTCTTTATTACAAAGAAAATTCAAATTAGGGTATAATAGAGCGGCACGAATTATTGATTTACTAGAGGAAAGAGGAATTATTGGTCCACAAAATGGTTCAAAACCACGAGAAGTTTTAGTACAATTTGATAATAATACAAATGAGGATGTAACTGATTAATATTAGTTACATCTTTTGGTCTATTATGGTATAATTTAATTATGATGGAGAAAGAAGGTAAAGATATGACAGCACATATAGAAAGTAAGAGGGAAGATATAGCGCCAATTGTTTTAATGCCAGGAGATCCCCTAAGAGCTAAGTATATTGCAGAAAATTTTTTGGATGATTATAAAAAGGTTAATGCAGTGAGAAATATTTTTGCTTATACAGGTTATTATAAAGGTGTACGAGTTACAGTTTTTTCATCGGGAATGGGTATACCTAGTATTGGCATTTATGCATATGAATTATACCAATTTTATGATGTTAAAACAATTATTAGAATTGGAACATGTGGTACGGTTCATCCAAATGTAAATCTTTTGGATGTTGTTTTAGCTAAGTCGGCATATTCTTTAAATACGTTTCCTTTATTGTTTGATGGGGATACAGAAAAAGAATATAGTTCTTTTGAGGACTTGAATGAAAAAATAATAAGAAAAGCAAAAGATTTAAATATTCCATTAAAATATGGGAAAATTATTACTAGTGATGTATTTGATCCATATGTTGATCAGGAAAAATTTAGAAGTAATTTTCCTGATGATGAATATTTAGCTAGTGAAATGGAAGCTTTTGGACTATTTTATTTAGCTTATAAATTAAAGAGGGAAGCAACTTGTTTGTTGACGGTTGTTGATTCAAAGTATGATAAGCGAAGTTTGTCTAGTGAAGAGAGAGAAACTTCACTAAATGATATGATAAAATTAGCTTTAGAAACAGTTATTAATAAAAATTAAAATAGTGAATATACTAAAAGATATGAGGTGGAATATGGAATATGTAAGGCGGGATTTTGGTGCTTATAAGTTACACTTAATTAATACCAATAAGTTTAAAACTATAATGGTTAAAGTTTCCTTTAGAAGCCCAATTAAAAAAGAAGAAATAACACTTAGAAATATTTTGAGTGATATGTTTATGCAATCAAGTAAAAAATATGGTAGTAAGAGAGCACTTACTATAAAAGCCCAAGATTTGTATGCTGCAGATTTACAAACTGGGAATTCGAGATTAGGAAATTATATTAATACGGATTTTTATTTGACGGTTTTAAATGATAAGTATACTGAACTGGGTAATTTTAAGGAAGCTATAGAGTTTTTAGGGGAAATAATATTTAATCCGGATGTTAGTGATGGAAAGTTTAATGAAGAAAAATTGGATATTGTTAAGAGTGCTTCTTTAAGTGCACTTAATTCAATTAAAGAGAATACGGCTAATTATAGTTTAATTAAGATGTTTGAGTTGTTTGATAAAAATTCTCCTAGTTCTTATCGAATGATGGGTTATATTGATGATTTAGATAAAATTAATGGTGAAAATTTATATAAATATTATTTGGAAATGCTTAATAATGATTTAGTTGATATTTTTGTAATTGGAGAAATTGATATGGATGAGGTTACTAAATTGATTAAGCAAAATATGCATATTGATACTCTAAAAAAACAAAAAGTACCTTATTTATTAGAAGAGAAAAAGACTAGGTCTAAAAAAACTTATGGTACTGAGGAGATTGAAGGATCACAGTCAAAATTGGCAATAGCCTGTACAGTTAATGGTTTGAGTGAATATGAGAGAAATTATCCACTATCTTTATTTAATGTAATTTTTGGTGGCAGTTCTGATTCTAAATTATTTAAAGAAGTAAGAGAAGAAAATTCTTTATGTTATACAATTCATTCTGTTGCGAATAAATTAGATAATTTAATTTTGATTAGAGCAGGTATTGATAGAGATAATTATGATAAATGTATTTCTTTGATAGAAAAGTGTTTACTTGACATGAAAAACGGGAATTTTTCTTTAAAAGATCTTAATATGGCTAAGGAATATTATAATACGGCATTAGAAGAAGTAGAGGAAAGTCAGGCTAAAATTATTAATAATTATTATATGACAGAACTTATTGGCACTGATAGTATTGAGGTTAAAAGAGAAAAAATGAATGCTGTTACTAAAGAGGAAATTATTAAAGTGGCAAAGAAAATTAGTATTGATACAATCTTCTTATTGGAGGGTGTAAAAGATGAAGGAAATTAAATTAAATGGTTTAGATATAAGTAGTTATACCGAAACTTTAAATAATGGATTAGATGTTATTTATATACCTATGCTTGATAAGAAAAATTATTTTGTTAGTTATGCAACTAGGTTTGGTTCAGAAATTACAACTTTTATTCCAGCTGGTTCTAATAAGGAAATTAAAGTACCAGATGGTATTGCTCATTTTTTGGAACATAAAATGTTTGAACAAGAAGATGGAGTAGATCCGTTTAGTTATTTTTCGGGAAGTGGTACGGGAGCTAATGCTTCTACGTCTTTTGATAATACGCAATATATATTTTATGGAACTAAGAATTTTGATGAAAATTTGCGTTTTTTATTGAAATATGTAAATGAGCCTTATTATACGGATAAGAATGTAGAAAAAGAGAAGGGTATTATTGCTGAAGAACTAAAAATGTATGAAGATATGCCAGACTGGCAGTGTGAAACTAAATTAAGAGAAGCCATTTATAAAGTTCATCCTAGAAGAATTGATATTGGTGGTACTGTTTCTGAAATTATGAAAATTACTAAAGAAGATTTGTATACTTGTTATAATAATTTTTATAGTCCTAATAATATGTTTTTACTTATTGTTGGTAATTTTGATTTAGTTAAAGCTAGTGATATAGTACACGAAATGTTAGATAAAATTACGAATAAAGAAAAAGCAATTGTAAGAAAAATAATCGAACCAAAAGAAGTTAATATTAAAGAACAGGTTGTTAATTTGGCTATTAAAGTTCCAAAAATTGGGGTAGGATTAAAGGTTTCTTTAGAAGATTTTGATCCGATTGATGATTTAATTCTTGATTTATATTTGGAAATGTTAATGACAGTTTGTTTTGGGGCTTCTTCAGAATTTAGAGAAAGAGTTAGAAATAAAAAAATTCTAAATAATTTTTATTATGAGTGGGAAACAATTCCTAATTTTAGAACGCTTTTAATACTTTCTTCAACTAATGATCCTGATGAATTAATTAAGGAAATTAAAAAGGAATTTAATAATATTTCAATAAGTGAAGAAGCATTTACCAGAATGAAGAAAGTTTGGATTGCTAATGAGGTAAAAATGGCTGATTATGTTGATTCAGTTGAAAGTAATGCTTTTGATGATTTATTACGTTATAGACGAATTATACCTAATAAATTAGATTTAATTAGAAAATTAAATTTAAAAGATATGAATAAAATTATTGAAAAGATTGATTTTACTAATTTAGCAGTAATTAAATTTATTGGTAAAGAGGAAGATGCAAATGACTAAGGCAATTGGAGCTTTATTTATATAAATATATATTAGTTTTTAGTAATATTTTAGAGCTGGGTTTAAATCTATTTAATAGTTGATTTACTTTTATATTTGATAAATAATACTTTTATTAGTATTATTTCTTTTTTTTAGTTTTCTTTTTTGGTAGAATTAGTCTTACAGGAGGTCTTTATGATGCAGGATAATATTAGAAATTTTTGTATTATAGCCCATATTGATCATGGGAAGAGTACACTTGCTGATCGAATATTGGAATTAACTGGTGCTATTGAAAAAAGAGAATTAAAGGAGCAAATGCTTGATTCAATGGATTTAGAAAGAGAAAGAGGTATTACTATTAAGTTAAATGCCGTACAACTTTCTTATAATTATAATGGTGTGTTATATGATTTGAATTTAATTGATACTCCTGGTCATGTTGATTTTTCTTATGAAGTATCAAGAAGTTTAGCAGCTTGTGAAGGAGCTATTTTAGTGGTTGATGCGGCACAAGGAATTGAAGCACAAACTTTAGCTAATCTTTATTTAGCTCTTGATAATAATTTAGCAATTATTCCGGTTATAAATAAAATTGATTTACCATCTGCTGATATTGAAAGAGTGACAGAAGAATTGGAAATGTTAGGTTTTGATAAGGAAGATATTATTTTGACAAGTGCTAAAAATGGAATTGGGATAAAAGAATTAGTTGAGAATGTAATTAAAAAGATTCCAGCTCCTAAAGGTGATATAAATAAACCGTTACAGGGATTAATATTTGATAGCGTTTTTGATCCATATCGTGGTATTGTAGTTTCAACTAGAATAGTTAATGGGAAAATTAAAGTTGGGGATATTATTCAAATGATGGAGACTAAAGCAAGTTATGAGGTTTTATCAATTAATACTAGTACACCTAAGGAAGTTAAAAAAACAGAGTTAGTAGCTGGTGAAGTTGGTTTTATTAGTGCTAGTATTAAAAATATTTCTGATGTAAAAGTTGGGGACACCATAACTTTAGCTAATAATCCGGCGAAGGAGTGTCTTCCTGGATATAAGCCAATGAAGTCTATGGTTTTTTGTGGAGTTTATCCTATTGATACTTCTAAATTTGAAGATTTACGGGAGGCTTTAGAAAAGCTTAAATTAAATGATGCTTCGTTAGTTTTTGAACCTGAAACGTCTAGTGCTTTGGGTTTTGGTTTTCGATGTGGTTTTTTAGGGCTTTTACATATGGATATTATTCGTGAACGTGTAACGAGAGAATTTAATATTGATTTGATTATGACTGCACCATCTGTTATTTATGAAGTGGTTTTGACTAATGGAGAATTGATACTTGTTGATGCTCCTAATAAGTTACCTGATAAAAGTAAGATTAAAGAAATTAGAGAGCCTTATATTAAGACAAATATTTTTACTCCAAAAGATTATATTGGGGCTATTATGAAACTTTGTCAGGAAAAAAGAGGTATTTATTTAAATATGGAATATATTGATACTACGAGGGTCAATATTCATTATGAATTACCTTTATCGGAAATTGTTTATGACTTTTTTGATAAACTAAAGTCTTATACTAAAGGGTATGCTTCTTTTGATTATGAAGTTGTTGGGTATAGAAGTAGTGACTTGGTTAAGATGGATATTTTACTTAATGGTGAGTTGGTTGATGCGCTTAGTGTCATTGTTCATAAAGACTTTGCTTATCGTCGTGGTAGAGGGGTAGTAGAAAAGTTGAAGGAATCTATTCCTAGACAATTATTTGAAATCCCAATACAAGCAGCGTTAGGTACACATGTTATTGCAAGGAGTACTGTTAAAGCATTGCGTAAGGATGTTTTAGCTAAATGTTATGGTGGAGATGTCACAAGAAAGAAAAAACTTTTGGAGAAACAAAAAGAGGGCAAAAAGAGGATGAAACAGATTGGAAGTGTTGATCTTCCACAGGAAGCATTTATGAGTGTATTGAGTATGGATGGTGAATAATATGGATAAAATATTGTTGCATAAAATAGCGTTAACGTATATTAATACTGATGTTACAATGCAAGTTTTAGCGGATCACTATAAAGTTTCTAAACCAACTATTGTCAGAGCTTTAAGTGGTACTCAAACTATTAGACTTAATTCAACATTGCAAAAATTAGTTGATGAAACTAAAAAAAATAGGTGGCTAGAGGCTAAAACAACAAAGGGTAATCTTGGCCATAAAAAAATATCTGGTGAACAAGCAAAAATTTTAGCTATACAAATGGTTGAAGATGGTCTAAGTCTAAAAGATTTAGTGGTTGAAGATGGCCCATCAGTCGGTACAATTTATAGTTCTTTTACGGAAGAAAATTTGGGTAAAGAATTATATGAAAAAGTTACAGAACAGTACGCTATTAATAAAACAGGAAAAAATTCTCCTAATAATAAAAAAGGAAAATAGATTAATGATAAGTGTTTACATACATATTCCATTTTGTCAAAATATTTGTTCTTATTGTGATTTTTGTAAGATATTTTATAATGAAAAAATGGTTGATGAGTATTTAGAAGCTTTAAAATTAGAAATTGAAACAAATTATAAGGGCGAGGTAGTAAAAACTATTTATATTGGTGGTGGGACACCTAGTGTCTTAAATATTAAACAGTTAACAAAATTATTAGAAATAACTAAAATATTTAAGAGGGCTACTGATTTTGAATTTACGATTGAAGGTAATTTTGAAAGTACCGATTTTTCTAAATTAGATTTATATAAAAAGTATGGAGTTAATCGACTTAGCTTTGGAATTGAAACTACTAATGAGAGTTTACTTAAATTGTTAAAGCGAACATTGGATAAAAGCCATGTAGTTGAAATTATTAATTATGCAAAGAAGCTTGGACTTTATAATATTAATGTCGATTTAATTTATGCACTTCCTGGTGAAGATATTTTAGATTTAAAAAATGATTTAGAATTTATTTATAGTTTGGGTATTAAGCATATTTCAACATATTCATTAATAATTGAGAATAACACGATTCTTGGTATTAAAGGCATTGAAAGCATTGATGAAGATTTAGATTCTGAAATGTATAATTTTATTAGGAAGTATTTAAAAGATCGAGGCTTTGAACATTATGAAATTAGTAATTTTTGCTTGAAGGGTTATGAGTCAAAACATAATTTAGTATATTGGAATAATTTTGAGTATTATGGATTCGGAGCGGGAGCTAGTAGTTATATTGGTAATAAAAGAATTAATAATACTCGTTCAGTGACTAAATATTGTACTGAGTTTTTTGCTAGAGATTGTGAAGAGTTGAATTTTCATGATAAAATGGAGTATGAGATTATTCTAAATTTGCGAACAAGTAAGGGAATTTTAAGGGATAAATTTAAAAAATTATATGGAAAAGATGTAGATGAATATTATAATTATGATAAATTAGTTAAAGATGGTTTTCTTTTTGAAAATAATGAAAGAATTTATATAAATGAGGATTATTGGTATATTAGTAATCGAATTATTATAGAGTTTTTAGAAGGTGAAATAAATGGATAAAGTTTTAAAGTTTAAGAGTGAAGTTGCATATATTAAAGATGAAAGAATAAAAAAGGCGGCTTGTGAAATGATAAAGTTGTTGCCAGATTATTTTTTTGTTGTTCCAGCAGCTTCTACAGGAAAATATCATCCAGCTTATGCTAGTGGGGAAGGTGGACTTTTACGTCATACTAAAGCGGCAGTTAGAATTGCGGTTGAAATTTTAAGTGATCCTTGTACGGGAGATAAGTATACTAGTTTGGAAAAAGATATGATGATTATGGCTTTAATATTACATGATGGTTTAAAGTCTGGACTTCCTAAGGAACAATATACTCGTTTTGATCATCCTATTTTGATGGCTGATTATATTATGGATAATGAAGAAGTTTTAGGATTAGAGGTTGAAGAAATTGAATTTATATGTGATGCTATTAAGACACATATGGGTCCTTTTACAACTGATTATCATGGGGTAGAAGTACTAGAAAAGCCAAAGACAAAATATCAAAATTTTGTTCATTTATGTGATTATTTAGCTAGCCGTAAATGTATTTTGTTACCTTTTGATGAAAATGATGAAATATGTGTCTAATAGACGCCTATTTTTTTTTATTTCTTGTTAAGCAAGGTATTTTTTGGTAAACTAAAAGTGGGGTAAATAGGTATAACTATTAGAAAGAAATTTAAAAAAGAAGGAATATAATATATTTCTTTATAATGTTAGGAGGAATAATGATGGCTGGGAAAATTATTGTTATTGAAGGAACTGATTGTTCTGGTAAGCAAACACAGGCTGAATTATTAGAAAAAAGATTAAATGCAATGGGGAAAAAGTGTATTAGTTTAAGCTTTCCTATGTATGATACGCCAACGGGGAAAATAGTAGGAGCGTATTTAGGGAAGCCAGAAATATCAGAAGGTTTTTTCCCAGAAGGGGCACCAAATGTTGACCCTTATGTAGCTTGTTTATATTATGCGGCAGATCGCAAATATAATATTGGAAAAGCGTTAAAATATTTGGAAGATGACTACTATGTTTTACTTGATCGTTATACAACATCAAGCTTAGCTCATCAAGGTGGAAAAATTCATGATAAAGATGAGAGATTTAATATGTATCAATGGATCGATAAGCTAGAATATTGGTTATTAAAATTGCCAAAACCAGATAAAACAATATTTTTACATATGCCATATGAGTATTCTTGTGAATTGAAAAAGAATAGGACGAATCTTGATCAAGCAGAAAAGTCACCAGAACATTTAAAATTGGCAGAGGCAGCATATATTGAATTATCAGAACTTTATAATTGGGATAAAGTAGAATGCGTTCAAGATGGCAAAATTCGTACAATAGAAGATATTAATGATGAAATTGTTAAATTAATTGAAGAATTGTAAAATATACAGTTCTTTTTTATGGACTTGTAATAATCATAAAAAAATACTACTTTTTTAAGTAGTATTTTAATCTTCACCTAATGTTAGAAGTTCTCCATCAATGTCTAGATCTAAAACTTCTGTTGTGTTTGTTTTACCTTTGCTATCTTTTGGTATATTGGTATTTGTTTTGTCTGAAGTTTTAGAGTCTTTTGTTTCAGTACTTTGTTCTTTTTTTGTTTGAATATTTTCGCTTTTAGTAATTTGCTTCTTTTCTTCGTTTGTTGTAGTACTTTCTTTTATTTTTTCTATTTTATCTTTTTCTATTTCAGAATTATCTTTTTTTGTATTTTCTTTAATTCCTACCATTTTTTCATCAGCATTTGAATTATTTGGTTTTATTTGTTTATCTTTTTCTTTTGGCTCAACACTAAAGGAGAAGGTTTTCTTAGGTTCTGTATTGTTTGGAACTTCTGTTTTAGGAGTTGTATCTTTTTCTTCTTTTTTAGTGGCAACTGAAGCAGTTTTTTTCATTTCTGTAATAAATGGTTTCTTTTCAGCAGAAGTAGTTTTTTCTTTTTCATCTTTTTTTGAAACTTCTTTATTTACTTCTTGTTTTTCTTCTGACTTAGGAGTAGTTTTTTTCATTTCGGTAGAAATAGGTTGTATTTTATCTTCTTTAGTAATCTTTGAGGTTGCTTCAACTGGTTTAGCACTTGTAATCTTCATTTCCGTAATGAATGGTTTCTTTTCAGTAGAAGTAGTTTTTGCTGGTTCTTCTTGTTGTGTGACATTTGGTGTTACTTCTGATTTAACTTCTTCTGGCTTAGCACTAGGAACTTTCATTTCTGTAATGAATGGTTTCTTTTCAGTAGAAGTTGTTTTTGTTGTTTCCTCTTGCTTTGTGATCTTTGGTGTTACTTCTGATTTAATTTCTTCTGGTTTAACACTAGGAACTTTCATTTCTGTAATGAATGGTTTTTTTTCTTTTTCCTGTGACTCGTTAGCGTTTATAGCTGAATTAATTTTTTCGTTTGTGTTAACAGCTGGAAGTTCAAAAATATTTGGTTTTTCTTTTTTTGGAAGTGGAGATATTTGAACGCTATCTTCTCTGTTTTCAGTAGTAAGTGTTGATTGTACTTTAGGTAATTCTGTCTTTTCAACTTTTGGTGCATCCACAATAGTTGGAATTTTTGATGGAGTAGTAGCAGTTGGTTTAACTACTGGAGTAGTTGTTTCTGCTGCCTTAGGTAATTCCGTTTTTTCAACTTTTGGTGCATCTACAATAGTTGGAATCTTTGATGGAGTAGTAGCA
Organism: bacterium; assembly: GCA_029099845.1. Lineage (GTDB taxonomy): Bacteria > Bacillota_I > Bacilli_A > RF39 > UBA660 > CAG-877. The sequence goes on along the minus strand of JAQXOT010000003.1, from coordinate 17,722 downwards.
ACTGGTGTTGTTTTGAAATTTGTTAAGTTTATTGTTTCCATTTTTGGAGGGATAGGTTTAGGAATAGTATTGGCTTCGCTAGTTTTTAGTTCTGTAGTGCTTGGCGTTTTATTGACTAAACCTTTTTCTTCTATTGGTTTTATTATTTCATCTTTTTTAATTTCTTTTAATTTTGGTTGATTTTTATCGTCATCAATTGCGAAAGATTCTATAATTATTGGAACAAAGCTATCTTTATTTTTATCATCTTCTGGTTTTATGGTTGGTTTAAGTGGATTATTAGCTAGATTTTCTTCTTTCTTTAAATCTTGGGATTTGCTAATTTTATTAATATCAATTTCTTGTACTTTATCTTTTTCATTGAATGTATTATCTTCTTCAGTTAGTGGTGAGTCTGCTTTGGTTTGAGTTGGAAGAAGCGTTTGTTCTTTGGCTGCTTGAATTGAAATATTTAGTTCTGGGATAGCTTTTTCAATTTTTTCAATCTTTGGTGGAGCAATTTTTGGTTGTTGCTGTTGTGTTGTTGATTTTGGTAACTGATATAGATTTGAAGGTTGTTGTTGAGGGGGAGTAGTTTGAGCAGGCATTTGTTTCTTTTCACCAGCAGTTACTATGGTAGGATTTAAATTTGGATTAGCAACTACTAATTTTTGACTAGTAACTTTTTGTGGTTTTGCGAGTACTTCTGCTAGCTTTTTCTCATTTTCTTTTTCAGTTATAGCATTTAATTTTTCTTTAGCCATTTTTGCTTGAGCTTCAGCTTGGGCCTGAGTTAACATTATTGGTTTTTCTACGATGCTTTGCTGTTTTGCAAGGGCGGCAGCTTGTTCTTTTTTGGCTTTTTCCATTTGGGCATTAGCAAGTTGTTGTTCCTTGGTTAGAGTAGCAACTTGTGGTAATACAGCTGGTTTATTTTGTGGTACTGGTTGTTGAGGTTGAGCTGGAACTTGAGTTGGAGCTGGAGCTGGAGCTTGATTAGGGGTTTTAACTTGGGGTGCTTGAACTGACGGCTGCTGTGTTGTTTGAGTTTGCCCAGCCTCGACTGGTTTAATATTAGTTGCTTTGATGTTTTTAATATCAGTAATTTCAGTTCCATTAATATTAAATCTTGGCAGATTTTGAAGATTGGTTTGGTTTGTTGATACTTGATTTGCTGATTTAGTTGCAACGTCATCAAGTGAATTAGTTTGAACTGTTTCCTTTTTAGTGTCTTCTTCTTCCTCATCGTCTTCAATAGCACGAGTAAGATAAGCTGTATCATCATCAGGATCAGTTTCAATTTCAATAACACGATATACTTCTTCAAAACTAGTTAAGCCAGATATAGCTTTTCCTAAAGCGTCTTGTAACATACTAATTGTTTTTTCATTGTATACCATTTCTGATAATTCTTCTTTAGTTAACTTTGGATTGGAAACTGCACTTCTTATTTCATCATCAAATTCCAAAACTTCGTGAATAGCAATACGCCCTTTATAACCTTTACGGCAATTTTCACAACCTTTTGGATTGGCATCATAAATTTTGTCTACATCACGATGCATAAATTTTTTAAAGACTTTTTTTTCATATTTTGTAGTTTCTCTTTCAATTCGACATGATGTACATAATTGTTTAGCAAGTCTTTGGGCAATGATTCCCGTTAGGGAAGTAGATAATAGATAACGTTCTACGTCCATATCTAGTAGACGTTCAATGGTTGCTAGGGCATTATTGGTATGGATTGTAGATAAAACTAAGTGCCCAGTAATTGAGGCACGAACGGCAATTTGTGCGGTTTCTGAGTCACGAATTTCTCCGATTAGAATAACGTTTGGGTCTTGACGTAAAATAGAACGAAGGGCAGCTGCGAATGTCATACCAATTTCAGAGTTTACTTGAACTTGATTCATTCCTTCAATGTTCATTTCAATTGGGTCTTCAACGGTGATAATATTTACTTCTGGCTTATTAAGCTCTTGAAGAATAGAATAAACTGTAGTTGATTTTCCTGAACCAGTAGCCCCGGTTACTAAGATAATACCATTTGGAACACCCATCATACGTTTTATTTTTTTTAAGTTAGTTTGATTAAAACCAAGGTTATCAATACCTTGCAAACTTCTAGTATAGTCTAGGATACGAATAACTATTTTTTCTCCGGTATTAAGAGGAAGACAAGATACACGCATATCAAGGTATTTACCACCAAATTCTCCTTTGATAGCACCATCTTGTGGTAGTCGTGATTCGGTAATATTCATACTAGCTAAAAGTTTTAAACGAGTAGTTAAAGTTCTTTCATAAAGTTTAGGAATACAAGTATAATCTTGTAAATCACCATCAATACGAAATCTTACCATCATATTATCATCACGGGGATCAAAGTGGATATCTGATGTCCCGTTATTTGAGGCTGTTATAATGATATAATCAGCTATTTGGGTAATTGGAGTACGTTCAAAATCGAACGCTACCATGTTTGATTCTACACCTTTTGTTACTTTTCTAACTTCCATTTCTACCATTTTTTTCAACCCCTTTTGTTTACTTTGCTATGGTATTTTACTATATTTTATTATATAATAGTTTTATTATAATAGCAAGGAGAGAGTTATGAAAAAGTTTAAATTGAACAATAAAGGATTTATGTTAGTAGAGACACTTGTTGTTACCGTTTTTGTAATGGCGATATTTTCTATTATATATACTAATTTGTATCCGATAATGGCAGAATATGAGAAAAGAGAAGTTTATGATGATGTTGATGGTAAGTATGGTATCTATTGGATGAAAAAGATTATCCAAAGTAATGATGTTGATTTTGGTAATAGTTCAACACCTGGAAGTATTTCTTATGATATTATTAATAACAAGTATCATCGCTTTGATTGTGATAGTGATATTTTATATGATGCGACAGCTAGAAATTTATGTAAGAATTTAGTAGATAAATTGCAAATTGCTAAAAGAGATGATGCTGGTAATGAAATTTCAACGGGAAAGCCTTGCATATATATAACATCTTATATGTTAACGGACTTTAAGGAAAAGGCTTCAAATGAAGATGGAAATGGTATTTTTAGTGGAGGATTAAGTGATTATGTGGCACATTTACCTGAGTATAAGAATATTGCTTCATTAAATTATGCTAAGTATAGGGTGATTGTTGAGTATCACCGAACTAAAGATGATAATAATTACTATGCTTATTCAACAATCGAGGTGAAAAAATAATGAAAAGATTAAAACTTAATAATAAAGGTTTAACAGCAGTTGAGATATTAGTTTCTTTTATATTAATGGTTATAATAGTTGTTTCTATGTATACGACAGTTAATTCATATAAGAATAGACAAAGTATAGAATCAGATAAAGATAAAATTGTTGCGTATAAGAATCTTTTGACGAAAGAAATACAGGATGATCTAATAAAAAAAGGACTTGTTGATGCTAAGATTAATGATAGTACAACATTAAATACGGGGACTAGAAAATATTATGAAATTACATTAACATTTCGTGATGGCAGCAAGAAGGTATTGAGAGTTAATGCTGTTTATGCTCGGGATTTTGGTGACTGTTTGGATTCTACTGAGGCATATTGTTTAAATGATCAAGATGATATTTTGGAAATTAGTTATGGTACTGATGGTGGTGATGATTATACAACCTATAAATTACCTGATTTAGGATATGGCTATAATGGTAATAATGTGGCAACTGATAGTTCAAAATGTACAGGTGGTAATCAAGGATGTAAAGTATATGATTTTAGAATAAATAATGTAATTATTGATACGGATAATAGTATATTTAGCTTTTATGTTGGTTTTTATCACCCAGATCTTGGAACAAGATATGGAATAGATATTGTTTGCCCAATTAATTATTTTTAATTAATAAAAGAAAGATTGGGATTGCTATTAAAACTTGAATAATTCTTGCAAAAAAGAAATTTTTATATTTTATTTTAGTATCAGCGATGATACTTTTTGTTTGAATGTGAATGGAAATGCTGCCAAAACTTAAAAAAATTAAAATTAGAAGAGCTCGTTTATTAATATTTGAAATTATGGTTGAAGAAAAAATACCTTTTGTTAAATCAAAAAGCCCATTTAAGATAACATAATTTATTGGTTTAAGTGTTAAATATTTATTAATAATTACAGTAATTAAGTAAAAGAAAAGGGAAGAACTATAAACAATTAGTAGTGTCTTAATAGCATTATAAGTAGCATTTTTTAGGGAAAGAGAAAAATCAGTTGGTGGCATTTTTTGGAGATTTTCTTGGTATTCTTCTTTGGGTTTAAAGATTATAGCAATTAAAAAATTACTGATAATAATACTCAAGAATATTTTTAGAGTGAGACGTTTATTTAAAATTGTTGATACTTGACCTAAAAGAAAGATTGGATTTGGAAAGTTTGTATAGGTTATTAGGTAGTTAGCTAGTTTTGGTGATATTAATTTTTTATCTAGGAGTTCTTTAGTGTATTTAGTTCCACTAGGAAAACCACTAATAAAACTCATTAGAGTAACATAAATAATATTACCATTAAGTTTTTTGGCTGAGAGTAAATTTATAATACCATAGTCAATTAAAAGGGAAGAAAAAATAAAGATAATGAAGCTAGATGGAAAAAGTTTTGTTAAAAAAATATTGGTATACTCTAAAATACTTTTTACTATTATATTTGCATTAAGAAAATAGAATATTAGTAAAGTTATTAGAGTAATAATTATTAGACTTTGATATTTTTTTTTCATATTTCTCCGTTTCTTTGTTATAATTAAACAAGGTGATATAATGTTAAAGAAAATTAAAAGTTTAGTAAAGGATATAAAAGACTTTATTGTAGAAGAATATAAGTTCTTAATAGGAGCTTTACTTATATTAATGTTATTCTTTTATCCAGTAAATTATTATATTATTATTGGTGGAGGAATAAGTGATGTAGGAAAAAGAATTGATGTTGTTGATGCTTATGATAGTGAGGGAAGCTTTAATATGTCATATGTATCAGAATTAGTTGGTACGCTTGGTCCTTATTTACTTAGCTATATTATTCCATCTTGGGAAAGAGAAAGTGTTGATCTTTATAAATATAATAATGATGAGAGTATTGAAGATATTGAATTTAGAAGTACTTTAGATTTAGAAAGTGCTAATGGTAATGCGATATACTGGGCTTATAAATTAGCAAATAAGAGCTGTGAAATTACTAAAATGAGTATTTATGTAATTTCTGTGATGCAGGAGTATAAGTCTTCTTTTGAAGTAGGAGATTTATTATTAAGTATTAATGGAAAGTCATTTATGAGTTTAGATGAGTATCAAAATTATATTCAAACATTTAGTCCTGGTGATGTTGTTAAAATTAAAGTTTTACGAGATGATAATGAAGTAGAATTTGATAGTAAGCTATATGATTATAAGGGGAAATCAATCATGGGAGTGTATTTACAAGTAGTATATGATTATGTGACTGATCCTGAGGTTAAATTACAGTTTGAGTCGGATGAGTCTGGACCCTCAGCCGGTTTAATTACAACACTAGATATTTATAATAAGTTAACTAAAAAAGATTTGACCAATTCTTTAAAAATTGCTGGAACTGGAACTATTGAAAGTGATGGTAGTATTGGACAAATTGGTGGTGTTAAGTATAAATTATTGGGTGCGGTTCATGGTGATGCGGATATATTTTTGGTACCTAGTGGTGATAATTATGAGGAGTGCTTGGAGATTGCTAAGAAGAAAAATTTAAAAATTAAAATAATTGAAGTTGCAACTATTGAGGAAGCAATTGATAAGCTTCTATTGTTGCAAGAATAAGGAGTAGTGTTTTATGAGAATAGGAATAGATTTAGATGATACCGTGTGTAAAACTTCGGAAGGAGTAAATAAATGGGCAAAGATTTATGCGGTTGAAGAAGGTATTGATGTTGCTGATATATTTATGAACGTTAGTGAGAGAAAAAAGTTTTTAAATCGACATTTTGTAGATGTTATTAAAAATGGGGAATTAAAAGATGGATTTAAGGAGTCTTTTGAACGCATTTCTTCAAATAATGAAATTTATATTATTACGGCAAGAAGTGATACTTTTATGCCTAATAATGTTAAGGTAGATTATATTACATTGGAGTGGCTAGAAGAAAATGATATTTCATTTAAGGAATATTATAGTCATTCTTATAAAGAAGAAAAGGCTCGAATATGCAAAGAAAATGGAATAGATGTTATGATTGATGATGATTTTGCTAATTATGAGGTATTTGTAGAGCAAGGTGTTAAAACAATTTTATTTGATGATAAAAATATGTATCCGGAAGTTACTAATAGGGTTACTTCTTGGAAGGAATTAGAAGAAGTTTTAATGAATTTTTAGCTTCTTTTTTTATTTATAACTTTTCCCATAATTTCCCATAAATGTGCGATATTTCGACTACATTTAAGAGTTATGATTAGTGTGTAAAGGAGGTAATGTGTTATAAGACAAGACTAAAAAATATTTAAAATTAGACGATTATACTTAACTTTATATATATAAAGGAGGGATAAGTATAAGGATAGATAAAATTATAATTTAATGGTATACTATTGGTGGTGATTAGAAATGTATACTATCTGCTTAGTAGAAGATGAAGTTGATCTATCGACTCTTATTAAAGCGTATCTTGAAAAAGCTGGTTATAATGTAGTATGTCTTACTAAGGGTAAGGATGCAATAGAATATATCAGTAAAAATCCAGATCTTTGGATACTTGATATAATGCTTGCTGATGATATTAACGGTTATGATATAATTAAAGCTATTAGAGAAAAGGATAGCAATGTGCCAGTTATATTTACTTCGGCAAGAGATCAAGATTTGGATAAGATTTTGGGATTGGAATTAGGTAGTGATGACTATCTTACCAAGCCTTATTCAACTAAAGAGTTAGTTTTAAGAGTTAATAAGATTATTAAAAGAGTATATAAAGATAATAATTCAGATGTTATTACGTATGGTGAATACTCTGTTGATATGAGTAAAAGATTGGTTACTTCAAAAGAAAAAGAAATTAAATTAACAACTTTAGAATTTGATTTATTGGTCTTATTTTTAAAGCATTTAGATAAAAGCTTTTCAAGAGAAGAAATCTTGAATGAAGTATGGGGTCTTGACTATTTTGGATCAGATCGTGTTGTTGATGATTTAGTTAGACGTCTTAGAAAAAAGATGCCTAAATTGAACCTTAATGCAATTTATGGCTATGGGTATAGATTATCATGAAAAAAGTCAAAAATAAACTTAGTCGACAACTTGTATGGCTAATTGGTTTAGCATTTGTTTTACTATTTATATTACTTGGCTTAGTACTACCAAAAATGATAATGCCTGTTGCTGAAAATAATATTTATGGTTATTTGAGTGAACCTTTAAAGCTTGTAAATAATGGTAATTTTAATTCTAATTTGCTGGATACGGAAATTGCTTATATTTACATTGTTGGTGATGATATAGTAGCAACAGATAACTTGAAAGATATTATTAAGGTTGATAGTTTAGATGCTTTACTAGCTAAGATAAAAGATACTTATGGGAAGTTTACATATAATCACAAAAACTATTATTATTATACGATGAAAAGTGATCGAATAACGAAGATTGCTTTATCAGATGATAGTTATATTAATAAAACTAAGAAGGCAATTCTTGGAGCAATATTTCCAATAGTATTATTTACATGTTTATTAATTGGTTTAATTCTTACTGCTTGGTGTTCAGTTACGGTTAGAAAGATTGAAAAACTAAAAAGTAAGATTGATAATATTGATAATCCTGATTATAATCATACAGTTGAATTTGAAACTGACGATGAAATTAGGTCACTTGCTCTAGCAATAGAGGATATGCGCCTTTCTTTAATTAATCAAGAAGAATATCGTAATCAAATGTATCAAAATATTTCACATGATTTTAAGACACCTCTCACTGTTATAAAATCATATATTGAAGCTGTCGAAGATGATGTTGAAGATGAAACAACAGCTTTAAAGGTTATCAAAGAACAGACTTCAAAATTAGAACAAAAAGTACACTCACTTCTTTATTTAAATAAACTAGATTATCTTAAAAGTACTAAGAATATTGAAATTGTTCCAGTTGATATGGAAAAAATAATTTATTCAGAAATTGAAAAATTTAAATTCCATAGAAAAGATATTAATTTTATCATAGATATAGATAAAAAATCTCATTATGTTGGAACAGTAGAGAACTGGGAAACAATTTTAGATAATTTACTTAGTAATTTTATGCGATATACTACTACGACTATTAAAATTACGGCCAAGCAAAACAAACTTATTTTATATAATGACGGTGATAATATTGATAAGGATTTTCTTGAAGGAATTTTTACTCCGTTCCGAAAGGGAATCAAAGGTGAGTTTGGGCTTGGACTATCGATTGTTAAAAAGACACTTAATATAATGAATTATGATATTAAGATTGTTAATGAAAAGAAAGGCGTATCATTTATAATATCAAAAGGAATCCATAAATAGGGTCCTTTTTTGTTATATTGATTTTTATAGGTGCTAGTTAGTGGTAGTGTAAAACTTGACAAAATCAAACATTTGTGTTATAATATGCTACTAATTAGGGGTGGTTGAGATGAAAAATAGTGAAATTATTAATGCTGTTTTTGAAAGAGATAAGTCAAATACATTACTTAGTCAGATTAATCAATATGGTTCTCTGCGTAAACAAGGATATAGTCATTTTGGCTTTTTAGAAAATGTTGCACCACTTTATGATGTGCTTTTTAAATTGGATGATGCTAATTATCAAATTAGTGAGCAAGATGCGAAGATTTTGAGAAAATATAATGTTCTTGTAAGTCCTTTAAATATGAGTAGTGGTTTTTGTGATAATGATAATAGTTTTGTTGTGACTAGTGATTTTCATGGATATTCTTATCCTTTAGAAAAAATTAAAAATCATTATCTTAATGAATATAATGTGATATATATTTTGGGGGATGCAACAGATCGAGGTGCTGATGAGGTTGGTACTGGTAGTGTTAAGTTACTTTTGGATATTATGAATTTATCAAAACAATATCCTGGTAGAGTTATTTACGTACCTGGCAATCATGATGAATTTTTATTGGGATATGTGCGTAGTAAGAAACATATGGATAGTTACTATCCATATAGTTATTTAGCTAATCTTTTATATAATGGAGGAGAAGCTACAGTTAAAGAGTTGAATGAATTGGAAAAGAATAATCCAAGGGAATTTAATGAGCTTATATCTTGGCTTGCAAGACAACCATTACAAAGAGTTCACAAATATAATGGAAAAACTTATGTTTTAGGACATGCTCTTTTTAACCAAAAATTATATGATATTAAGCCAGATTATTGTTTAGATGATTTCTTTAAGGAAAGTGAATATAGTGATAGACGGAGAATGGCGAAGGATGTTTTGTGGTTTAGAAAGGATAAAGACTGTTATAACACTTATGAGATGCCTTCTTCTGATAAGATAATGGTAATTGGGCATACAACAGCACGCCACACTCGTGGAAAAAACTTGGACTTATGCGATGGAGCTGGAAATACAATTAAAGTACATTGCGTCGATGGCGGAATTGCTTATGGTGGTGGAATGCTTAAATATGATGGTGGCTCTAATGTATTTTGGACTACAATGGTTCATAATAATAGTTCGAATATAAGTGTTTCTTCTCAAGCTCTTGGAGATAAAGAAACTATTTTTCAGGATTATATTTTGGGCAAGGTATTAAAAGATGGATCTTTGGGGATGCGACAAGTTATTTATGGTGCTAGACCTAAGGAACTTTTAAATCAAGATGTAGGGAAAATCGTATGTGGTGGAGACTATGATTTAGCGCCTCAAGATGTAGAATTTATGAGAAATTTATATGTAAAGACATTTTTATTTGATTATATTTTAGAGTGTCAATATGAGAGAATGGAAGAAAGATATGGTCGTAGTAATGCACTTATGGCAGTATCTACTTCTGTTGAAAGATTTTTACATGGTTCTAAAGATTATCGATATATACGGCAATGTGGTAGTGGGAATAGTGGCAATTATCGTAATTTTACTTCTTATAGAAATGCTAGAGATATTGCAATAGCTATGGGACCACAGGCTATGGAAGATGTATTAAAAGTTCATGGTTGTACTACAGTTGATGAGTATGTAATAAGAAAACTTAGTACCAATACAAAAGGTAAAAGTTATACTAAAATTTAATAGAGATATTAATATTATTTAGGTCATTAACAGAATTTTTGTTAATGACTTTTTATTACTTTAGAAGTTTTTATGATTAGTTTTTTGATTAATGGTATAATACTATATGTAATGTATTGGAGGATGAGTTTTATGCGAGATTTAGTTTTAAAATTAATTGAATTAAAAAAAACAATTGCTACTATGGAATCTTGTACTGGTGGGGGAGTTTGTAATGCTATTACTAATATTGAGGGGGCAAGTGAAATATTAAAATATAGTGCAGTTACATATTCTAATGAGTATAAAATTAAAATGGGGGTTTCTTCAGAGGTAATTAATAAATATAGTGTTTATAGTGAAGAAACGGCATGTGAAATGAGTAAATGTATAAGTCGTTTTGCAAACAGTGATTTTGGAGTTGGAATTACAGGGAAATTAAATAGAGTTGATGAAAACAATCCGTTTGGAGAAGATAATGTTGTATTTATTAGTGTTTATGAAAAAGCTACTAATAAGTTTTACAATACTAAGGTTATTGCTAGTCTTGATGATAGAGAAAAAAATAAAAAATTAGTTATTGATTCTTGTGTTCGTTTAATTATGAGTATTATTGAGTAGTAATTTTAAGTTGTAATTTATGATATAATTTATTATATAATATTTATTGTGTTTTAAATATTATGAAAGATTGTTGTAGAGGTTTATATGAAGATTGGAATGTTTGATTCTGGTAAGGGGGGCTTAAGTATATTAACTGAAGCTAGAAAGCTTTTACCTTATGAGAATTTTTTATATTATGGAGATAGTTTAAATAATCCATATGGGGAAAAAAGTGATGAAGAATTATTAAAAATTACTAGTTCTATAGTTGATTATTTAATTGAAAGAGAAGTTAAACTTATTGTTATTGCTTGTAATACAGCGACAACTAGGTGTATTAAAAAATTAAGAGAAATGTATCCTAATATTATATTTATAGGGACTGAGCCGGCTATTAAAGTAGCGTGTGATCATAATTTTAAAAATACCTTGGTTATGGCAACACCGGCTACTATTGAGTCTAGGAGAACAAGTGAACTTATTAATAATAATAAAAGAGATGATCAAAATATTTATTTAGTTTCTTGTCCTGGTTTGGCAGAGGCTATTGAAAAAGATGATAAGGCTCAGGTTAAACTTATTTTAAAGGAAGTACTTAGAAAATATAAGGATAAGGGGATTGACTCAATTGTATTAGGATGTACTCATTATCCTTTTATTAAAAAAGAAATATTAGAAGAAATGCCTAATGTTGTTTTATTAGATGGGGCTTTGGGAGTGTCAAAGGAGATAAAAAGGCAATTAGAAATACATAATTTATTAAATAATAGTAATGTTTTAGGAGAGACGCTTATTTATAATTCTCTAGATAAAACGACTAATATATTGAAATAGTATAGCAAATAAATAATTTGCTATTTTTTTAGTTTGTAGTAAAATTAATAGTATAGGTGATGATATGAGAAAAATGTTTTATTCAGTTGTTAAATTTATTTTAAAACCAATATTTTTTTTAATATATCGACCTATTGTTATTGGAGGAGAAAATATTCCTAAATCCTCTTCTTTAGTTCTAGCTGGGAATCATACTAGTTGGAAAGATCCGTTACTTCTTATTTCGGTTGTTAAAAGAAGAGTACATTTTTTAGCTAAAATTGAACTGTTTAAAGGACCACTTGCTCCTTTTATTAAAGGAATGGGATGTATTCCTGTTAACCGAAAAATACATGATAAAGGTGCACTTAATAGTGCAAAGGAAGTATTAAAAGAAGGAGAAGTAATTGGAATATTTCCTGAAGGGACAATTAATAGGACTAGCGATTTTATTATGCCTTTTAAAATAGGGGCAGTTAAAATGACTGCTGATATGGATAGCGTAATTGTTCCGTTTGTTATTACAGGGAGTTATGGAATCTTTAAAAATAGAGTTAAAATAGAGTTTTTAGAGAGTAGAAAGATTGCAAAAGATTTAGATGAAGAAAATGCAAAATTAATGAAAAGCATATCTGACAAATTGGAGGAAGATTATGAACGTAATAAATTTATTAAAACAAAAGATGATTAAGGCACCTTGGAAAAAGTTTTACCAAAAAGGTGAAATGAAGATAAAAGTAGATGATATTTCTATTTATGAGGCTTTAAAAAGAAGTGTTTTACTTCATGAAAATAATGTAGCAATTAATTATTTTGGGAGACAAATTACTTATCGTGAATTTTTGAATAAAATTGATAAGGCAGCTAGTGCGTTTCGTAGTTTAGGAATTAGGAGCGGTGACGTTGTTACTATTTGTATGCCTAATACACCAGAGGGAATTATTAGTTTTTATGCAGTTAATAAAATAGGGGCAATTGCTGATATGATTCATCCTTTATCAGGGGAGAGTGAAATTAAAGAGTATTTAGTGTCAACACACAGTGTTATGTTGGTAATGATTGATGTAGCTTATTTAAAAGTTAAAAATATTATTAAAGAAACTGATGTGTATAAGACGATTGTTGTTTCTGCTAAAGATTCAATGCCTGCACTTTTAGGATTGGGATATCAATTTACGCAAGGCTATAAAATAAGCAAACCGAAAAAAAGCGAAGAATATATTTATTGGAAAGATTTTTTAAAAAAGCCAACATCTTATTTGAATGATTATCGTGGAGATAAGAAAAAAGATGATCCGGCGGTTATATTGCATAGTGGAGGGACAACTGGAAAACCAAAGGGGATTATTTTATCAAATGGGGCATTTAATGCTTTGAACGAGCAAGCAAAAATTGTTTTTAAAGATATTAAAGCTGGGGACCGTGTTTTAGGAATTATGCCTATTTTTCATGGCTTTGGTTTGGGGGTTTCTATTAATACACCTTTTGTTTTGGGGTGTGAGGTTATTATGATTCCTCAATTTAATTCAAGAAAATTTGATAAAATACTTGATAAGTATCATCCACATGTTATTTTTGGGGTTCCAACGTTATTTGAAGCTTTATCTAATATTAAAAATGATAATTTAGATCTTAGTTATTTAAAATATGTTATTTGTGGTGGAGATTCTTTATCTTCTAGTTTAATAAGAAAGACAAATCTTTATTTGGCCGAGCATCATGCTAAAATAAAAATTTCTCAAGGTTTTGGTATGACAGAGTCTTTGGCAGCTGTTTGTTTATCATTTGGTGATGCTTATCGCGAAGGAAGTATTGGAATTCCTTTTCCAGGTAATTATATAAAAATTGTAAAACCTGGGACACAAGATGAAGTAGCTTATGGGGAAGATGGTGAAATTTGTGTAAGTGGTCCAACGATTATGCTTGGCTATCTTGATAATGAAAAAGAAACTAATGAAATGTTACAAATTCATAAAGATGGGGCGTTGTGGCTTCATACTGGGGATATGGGAATGATGACTAATGAAGGTATTATTTATTATCGTCAAAGAATTAAAAGAATGATTATTAGTAGTGGCTATAATATTTATCCTAGTTATGTTGAGGCGGTAATTGAAGAACATCCAGCGGTTTTAAAATGTAGTGTAATTGGTATTCCACATCCATATAAAGTTGAAGTTCCTAAAGCTTTCATTGTTCTTAAAAATGGTTATAATCCATTAACAGTAAAAAGTAGTATAAAAGAACATTGTAAGAAAAACTTAGCGGCTTATTCAGTACCATATGAATTTGAATATAGAAAGTCTTTACCTAAAACATTAATTGGCAAAGTTGATTTTAAACGGTTAAGAGAAGAAAATGAGGCAAGGAGAAATAAAGATGAAAAATAAGGATAAGATGTATGCTTATAGAATTTTAAAACCAATATTAGGTCCAATATTTAAGCTTTATTATAATCCAACCATTATTGGTAAAGAAAATATTCCTAAAGATGGCCCAATTTTAATTGTTGGCAACCATAAACATTTATTTGATCAATGCTTAGCTATTGTTGCGACAAAAAGACCTATTCATTATATGGCGAAAAAAGAATATTTTGATGGTAAATTTGTGTGGTTTTTTAAATTGGTTGGGTGTATACCAGTTGATCGCAACAGAAAAGATGAAGATGCAAAAAGTAAGGCTTTAGAGGTTTTAAATAGTGGGTATGCTCTTGGCTTATTTCCAGAGGGTACTAGAAATAAGACCGAAAAGTTTTTATTACCATTTAAATATGGAGCTGTTTCAATGGCTGAAAAAACAAATGCTTATTTGGTGCCCTTTGGAATTACTGGGGATTATACTTTTAGAAGTAAAAATTTGACAATTCGTTTTGGTGAGCCATTTAAAGTTTCTTCAGATTTAGAAACAGCAAATAAGAAGCTAGAAAAAGAAGTTTCTAGGCTAATGCGGGAAAATTTAAAAAATAATGGTAAATAGTGTCAAGTAAAAGCAGTTTACAGAAAGAAGACTTATTTTTCTATGTTATTATATAGATGGTGAGATATATGGAACAAATAAATTACTTTGATAATGAATTAAAGTATAAATTATATAGTGATATAACAAAAATTATTCATCCGACTATTTCTAAAAAAAATATTTCTAGTTATAAAATAGTATTAAATGAGGATATTGTACCAGTTAGAGTTTTTTATCCACATAGGGTTTCACAACTTGATAATGTAATTATCTATATTCATGGAATTTCTAGTGTTTCATTGTGTAATAACCGATATTCTTATATTTGTACAGAATTAGCTTATAGAACAAATCAATTAGTTATAGCGATTGATTATGATGAAGAAAAGAAATATTTAAATTGTTTAGATGATTGTCTTAAGTGTGCCATATTTTTAAAAGATGAATTAGATAAAGTTAATATTAGTAGTTCACATATTACACTTATGGGAGATTCTATAGGGGCCACGATGGTACTTGGAATTAGTAAAATAATGAATGATGTTTCTTTAAAAACAATTTTAGTTAGTCCTGTTGTTAGTGATCATTGCTTTAGTGACTTAGCAGTTGATAAAAATGATAAAGCGAATAGAGATTTGATTAATAATCTTCAAAAATATTATAAAGCAAAGTTAAGTTTCAAAAAAAACTATAAAGATCCTTTAGTATTTCCTTATTTAGATAAAGATAAAATATGTTGCAAAGCTTTGGTTATATTGGGAGATAGGGATATTTTTAGGGAAGATATTTTAGATTTTGTAAAGATTATGGATAGTGAAATCTTGGAAATAGAACATGCCAATCATACTTTCTTAAAAGATATGGATTTTGTTGTTACTAATACTTTTTATAATAGGATATCATTGTTTTTATTAGATATAAAATAGTTATTTAGAAATTAGAATTAAAGGGAAGTATATTATATATTTTCTTTTATAATTTAGGGGATATATGCTATACTTTTTATGGTGATTGTTATGGAAAAAAGAAAAACTAAAAAAGAAATTGTTAGAATGCTTTTAATGAATAATGAATTGGATGAAAAAGATGAAGAAGAACTTTTGGATTTGCTTGTTGATCAGCCTATTGCGATAGATGTTGACAAGCAAGAGGAAGCTAAAATGTCTTTTGGCGATCGAGTTGCTGATAAAGTTAGTGAAATTGCTGGTAGTTGGACATTTATTATAATTTTTATTTTGTTTTTAGTTGGTTGGGTGATTTTAAATACGGTAATATTAGTGGAAGGTAAAGAAATCGATCCATATCCATTTATTTTACTTAATTTGGTATTATCATGTATTGCGGCTATTCAAGCACCAATTATTATGATGAGTCAAAATAGACAAGCCGCTAAAGATAGTTTGCGAAACCAAAATGATTATAGAACTGATTTGAAGAGTGAACTTATATTGGAATCATTACATGATCATATTAATGTAATGATTAAAAATCAAAAGAAAATTATTAAATTACTTGAGGGGGACAATAATGAATAATTTTTGGAGAATATTTAAGGTAGCGGGACTTTTATTAATAGTTTTTATTTGTTCGGCTTGTGGAACAGGAACAGTTGCGTCTTCTGATGGAGTAATGAAATGTAGCCGTACTGGCAATATTGATGGAGCAACTAGTGAGATGAAATATGAGCTTTATTATGAAGGCGAATATTTGACTATTTTGCATTCAACAGAGAAGGTTATTAGTGATGATGCTAATATTTTAGATACGTATGAAGAAGCTTACAAAAATATTTATAAAGCTTATGAGGGCCTTGAGTATTACGATGTTGAAGTTCGCCGTACTGATGTTTCTGTTACTAGTGATGTTGTTATTAATTATGCAAAAATTGATATTGATGCTTTATTAGATATTGAGGGCAGAGAAGATAACATTGTAGCAGAAGATGGTAAAGTTAAGTTGCAAACTTGGTTAGATTTTGCGGAACCTTTTGGAGTTACATGCCAATAACTCTTTTTATGTTCGAGTAGTTTAAAGGATAGAATATTTCCCCCCGAAGGAAATGGTGCGGGTTCGATTCCCACCTCGAACACCATTATTTAAAAAAATAGGTATTTTAAAATTATAATAGTTAAAGTATTGAAATAAGTAAGCATATTTATTGATATAGGGGGAGATAGATATGGCAACTTTTGTAGGTGATTTTGAAAGCCAAAAGATGCGAAAGATATTTGAGTTTATTAAGAAATATGGTATTTTTGAATTGCAATCTTTTTTTACTGAGTATGATATTTTAAGACAGCAAGATTTACTTGGTATGGCAATAATGGAAGGAAAACATCCTACGTTAGCCTTTGTTAACAAACATAGAGATGTTTGCCGCTTAATTAAGGAAATCGACTATTTAGGTGGCTCTTTTATTTTTAGACATGATGTTAGATCTTTTCTAACTAATGAGATTACTGATGAGATTATAGAAAAATATATTGAGTGTGCCCGTAGTTTAGAAGAAATTGGTGTTTCTAAAATTAGATTTATGCCAAGTAAGGCTTGCAATATTAGTAAAACAATGATTAAATATGATTGTGATGGGAAAATTAGCAGTATTATTAAAAACTATTTTAATAGTGATTGTCTTGTTGAATATAGTTTAGATGATAGTAGGTCAAATGAATGTTTTGAGGTATATAATTCTAAAATCATTTTTCATAATGATTATGGTAATTTCATAATTACATCAAATAATAAAGAAAATGACAGACAAGTTAGGCATGCTATAGTCAGTGACTTTTTATTTGATGTTAGTTTAATTCCTAGTGAGCGGGAATTATCTTCATATGAGGTGCCAGAGACACTAAGAATGAGTAAAGTATATACAAAAAGAAAATAATTCTTTTATTCGCCGATATAGTTTAGTGGTAAAACAGGTCCTTGGTAAGGATCAGAGGCAAGTTCAATTCTCGCTATCGGCACCAGTAGGCAATCTGTCCGAACTTTTATAGTTTAGACTTAAATAAATGTATCAACTTCTAATGAAGTTGGTATTTTTTTAGTTTAAGTAAAGGAGATGGATTGTTAAAATGGTAAATATCACAAAGAAAGAGTTA
>JAQXOT010000002.1 GCA_029099845.1 bacterium | reverse complement strand
GTAAAAAAGTTCTTAATAGGATTTTTACTACTATCAGCAGTAGTATTTTGGTCTATAAGTTGGGAACTAGTAGAATTTGATGATGAAGGTGTAATACTTTCTTGATAGGTTGTTTGAGTAACTTCAACAATTGGTTGGTTTGGTGTTGGGGATGATTCAGTGGTAGTTGTGGTTGGCGTAGTGGTAGTTGGTATTGTTGAATTTACGCTAACTGGAGTACTTGTTGTTTGAGGTGATGTTGTTTCTGGAGAAATTAAAGTTGGAGTTGGTGGCGTTGATGCCGATAGTCTTACGGTATGTTCTCCTGAACCTGAACTGGAAGCTTCAATCATTGTTCCAACACTGGTTCCTTTATATTGGCTTGTACCACTACCATCATCGGCATAGGCTATAGCCTCATATTTTCCCTCATCATGCCAAGCAGTATATATATCATACCAAACTTCAACATCATTAAATCTTCCACCCTTAAATTCACCTTTTCTTACTGATTCCGCCATACCACATAAGTCAACGACCATACCAGTACCTAAGCTGGTTTCTACTAAGTCACCTTTTCTATATTCGGCTTCTTGCTCTGTACCATCCATGTGAGGAATATCAGCGGCAACCATGACATAGTCACCATACATATATACACCATCATCACGAATCCAATAATCTAAATCAATTCCTTGTTTCTTCATTAATTTGACTAAATTATTGGGATTTAAATCACACCAAGTCTCTTTAGTGTATCTACCATCTTGACCGTAATAACATACGCTACCAGCACCGGCAGTTAAGTAATTACTAGACCATTTAGAATTTATTTTAGGGTTTTTAGTTATGTATTCTTCCAAAGTATAATCAATATCTTCTTTTGATAGACCATATTTATCGATTGTATTAGGATCAGCAATAATGATGGCATCTTTTGGGAGAATCTTTTTACCACTATTATACTTTTCTAGTTCTTTGGTAATATAATTAATGGTACTTTTCATATCAGCCAAAGCCTCAGCTACTATTCCGCCTTTTTCAATATAAGGAATTCCACCGTCATAGCCAGAACCACTTATTTGTGAAATACCACGCTCAATTCCAGTGGCGATTTCTTCTAAAATACTGTTGGCTTGACTTAATATACCAAGACCTTGCTCAACATATTCTGGGATATATATTATTTGGTTACTATTAGATAAGCTATTTGTTTCACTATTCATATCTACACCCTCTTTATCTTTATTTAAATATTAGCAGTTTCTTTTTCTTTTCTTTTTTTTGCCTCTTGCTCACTTTTCCATTGATTATATTGAGCTTGAGCTCTAGCTCTTATGGTTGAAGTTACACCATCATTAATGGAATTACATTTATCTACTTGACCTTTTAGTATATCAAGTTGTTCTTCTAGTGATGATGAGCTAAATAACCCAAATTTTAAACTATTACAATCTAAAAGACTAGTAGCACTTTCAATTTTACTTTTTACATCTATATATAAATCTATGGCATTATCTATTTCAGAACAACCAGCATCAACCGCACCTAAATCGACGTATTGTGTCATAACCTCACATCCTTTTTACTATTATATTTATATTTTATCATTGTTTTAGCTTTAAGCAAAGTTTTTTATTGACATTTATTTTGTTTTTGTAAAGATTTGGGTAAAAGAAAAGGAACTATTCTAAAGTTCCTTCACTTTCATATTTTTCCTTATACTTTTCATAACTAGTATTTAGAATTTGTGATAATTGTTTTTGCTTTTCTGTTTCATAACCAACATGCAATATTTCAGCGATTTGGTCATGGTTGAATGCACAAGATACGTTGCTATCTAAAATTCCTTCTGGATAGATACAACCTCCGTACTCATACATTTTTCTTTCAGCTGGTACTTGTTTCCCATCTTTTATTTCTGAATCTATTGGGAAGATACAGTAACTTGTAATCATTACTTCTTTTTTTCCACCATTTAACATTACTACTGAGCCTATTGGCAAAAATCTTTCTTTCATTATTCCACTCCTATCTATATTAAGCAGATTCAAGCTTAGCTTAAATCTCGTCTCCTAATGTGTCACTATAGAAACTTGGACGTTCATAGTCTAA
Organism: bacterium; assembly: GCA_029099845.1. Taxonomy (GTDB): domain Bacteria; phylum Bacillota_I; class Bacilli_A; order RF39; family UBA660; genus CAG-877. The sequence goes on along the minus strand of JAQXOT010000002.1, from coordinate 23,203 downwards.
GCTTTCTTCGTCTGCTGATGATGTAGTGTCATCTTCGCCTGACCACTCATCGGCAATTAAATCGCTATCAGTTGAATTTAATTCGTCGTATTCACTATCGGTCATAAACTCATCATCATCATCATCACTAAATTCATCATCTTCGCCGTTGTCGTTATTTTTCTTATTATCCATATATATTTTTGCACCGACGCCGGCTGCGGCAGCTAATCCTAATCCTACAAGTATTGGAACAGCCTTTGAACTACTCTTGGTAGATTTTTTAGTGGTATCTTCTACAGTCATTGGGATAGTATAGACACTATCTTCGTCTTCAAGATCCTCAAGATCTTCATCACCAAGCAATAAATCTTCGTCACTTAAATCTTCATCACTTAAATCACCATCAGCTGGTTCATCCATAGAAGTTCCATCGCCAGTAGTTTCCCAACTTTGACCTCCACCTGTGTAGTTATTACCAGTATTGTCAACAATAGGTGTTTCCGTTGGCGTAGTTTCAGTTGGCAAGATATCAATTATTTCATCAGGTGTAAGTGTATCGGTAGTATCTGCTGGCTCAGTTGGTGTTGGGGTTGGTGTTGGGGTTGGTGTACTTCCACCACCATCGTAGCCACCGCCACCACCGCCTCCGCCACCACCACTTGGATATGATGGGTAGGTAGGATTAGTAGGCGTTGTTGGATCTGTTGTTATTGTTGGATCTGTAACAGTTGGATCTGTTGTTGGGTAATTATTTGAGCCAATTCCACCAAGCATATTACCAACTACACTTAGCCCAGTTAATCCTCCCATCGCATAAGCGCTGCCTTTTAAAGCGGTCTTACCAACGGCAAGGGCTCCATTTATGATTGTGTCTTTTTTACTTAGTGGGTTATCAATTAATTTTTCTATACCGGCTGCTTTCCCATCGGCTTTAGAAACATTTTTACCTGTTTGATATGATTTGACAGGATTTTTGATACCTAAAGTACTGTCTGCCATTTTTTCAGCTTGTGCTTTAATTTCTGGTGTTATTTCTCCTTTTTCAAGGGCTAATTGTCTAGTATATTTATCTGCTAGTTCTTCTCTTCCTAAAGCAGTTGTAGCAGCAGCAGCTCCCTTACCTTTAACTGAATCGTCAATATGTGTTTTACTGTTAACATAATTTTTTTCAGCAATATTAAGGTCTTTATAACTTTTTTTACCACTAACAGTTACATCACTATTGGCTGATGCCCTTTGTTTTATTTCAACACTTATGTCTTTTTTCTTAGCTCCAAAATCAGCAGTGACTTTACGAACGTCACCGGCAGCATCTTTTTTATAGTCTACACTCTTTCTTGTTTCCTCATAAACGGTCTTACCGTTTTTAGTAACTGGGTTGCCATTTTTATCAAGTTTTACCTTTGTAGTACTGATATCTTTACTTTCAACATGTCCATTTGCATCATATGTCATAGTTGATGTTGTACTGCTATCGGCTTTTCCTTGGTAGCCTTTCTTTACCGATTCAACACTTGTTGCAACTTTATTTCCATTGCTATCAAGCTCATCTACCATTCTAGTCTTTGTTACTCCACCACCAGCATCATTTACTTCTATTTCTTTAATTGTTTTTCCATTGGCAGTAGTTTCAGTAACTTTTCTAGTAGACATAGCATTACCATTTGCATCTGTTGTCTTTGTTACTGTTGTATTTCCATTTGTTGAAATATCTTGTTTATATTTCAATGTAGTGCCATCAACATCATATACCTCTTTCTTAACGACTGTGCCGTTTTGGATTGTTTCTACTTTTGAAACATGTGTGGCAATATCATTTGTACCACCATATGTTTGAGATGTTGTTGTTTTTACTGTAATACCTGTTTGAGGATCTGTAGTATATTGATAATTTATTTCTGTTGTTTTTCCAGTTGGACCTGTAACAATTTTTTGTAGTACTTCATTAGTTTGTGGATCTATTTGTTCACGTATCATAGTTTCTCCACCAAGTACATCTGTTTTGGTTGTAACTCTAGTTGCTAAATTATTGTTACCTCCGGCATTGTTTCCACCGGCATTATTGCCACCGGTATTGTTTCCACCGGTATTATTGCCACCAGCATTGTTTCCACCAGCATTGTTTCCACCAGCATTGTTTCCACCAGCATTGTTTCCTACGGTATTGTTTCCTACGGTATTGTTGCCACCAGCATTGTTTCCTCCGGCATTGTTTCCACCAGCATTGTTTCCTCCGGCATTGTTTCCTCCGGTATTGTTTCCTCCGGTATTGTTTCCTCCGGTATTGTTGCCACCAGCATTGTTTCCTCCGGCATTGTTTCCACCAGCATTGTTTCCTCCGGCATTGTTTCCACCAGCATTGTTGCCACCAGTATTGTTTCCACCGGCATTGTTTCCTCCGGCATTATTGCCACCAGCATTGTTTCCTCCGGCATTGTTTCCACCAGCATTGTTTCCTCCGGTATTGTTGCCACCAGCATTGTTTCCACCAGCATTGTTACCTGCAGCACTATTAGTCGCTGCCTGTGATGCTGGTAAAATTCGATACTGTTGAACTGTTTTGATTCCATCTGGGGTTGCTTTTTTTACTGTTGTATCAATTGTTCCAGTTTTTACATCTTTGACTGATGTTTCTTTTACTAACTCACCATTTTTATTTTCATATTTTACAGTTGTTTCTGCATTTTTGATAAGTGGAGAATTATTTTGTGTAACAGCTTTACCATCACTGCCATATACCTGTTTGGCTGTTGATATATTTTTTGTTTCAACGGTTCCATTGCTATCATACGTAACTTTAGAATTGTAAACGCCATCTCCAACTTGTCCATTATTCTTTGTTGCTGATAATGTTGTTGCTATTCTCCGTCCGTTTTCTAATCCTTCTGTTAGTCTAGTATTAGTTGTTCCACCATTTTTATTGGTTATTTCTATTTCTTTGGTACGTATCTGCTTACCATTAACGTCGATTGTTAGTTCACTAAGTTTATTTGTTGAAGTAGTTCCGTCTTTGTATTTAGTAGTAGTAACCACATCTGTTTTATTTCCATTTTGAGTAACATTTTTAGTTACTTCTCTGCCATCGGCAAATGATGTAGTAGTTTTATTTGTACCTCCATCAGTTTCAACTGTTTGTCTATATTTTATAGTTCCATCTGCATTATAAGCTTTGGCACTAGTTAAGTTTCCATCAGATGAGTATTTTTCAACTTTTGACTTATAAAGGCCTGTTGTACTACTTGTATTAGCATCAAAAGTTCTTTGTGATGTTGTACGTGTTTTATTTCCAAATATGTCTGTTTTATATTCATAATCAAATTCTGTTGTTTTACCTGTTGGTCCTTGAACTATTTTTTGAGTTATATCTCCATCAGCATTCTTTACTTCCCAAATTTTCGTTTCTTGACCTAAGGCATTTGTTTTAGTAGTAGTAGGATTTTCTGCCATAGTTTTTTGAGCAGCGGCATCAACGTTCTTTATTTTTTGAATATTTTTTGCGGCTTTTATAGCATCCATTCCCTCATTTATAGCAGATGTTCCTGCTGCGACTACGGTCTTTTGAACAACGTTACTTGTTCCACCAGCGTCTTGATAAGCTTGACTCCAGTTATATGCCTCATCGCCTTCATGTAAAATAAGATTTTTTCCTGGATCAACAACAAGTCCTTCAACTGTACCTGTTAGACCATCTGCAACTATTCTGGTTACAGCACCATGTGTAGCTCCCTGAGTAGCTTGATTTAAGCCTGCTCCAAAACCCCATTGTGCAGCTTCCCAAGCACCTGTTGCGGCACCTACTTTTAATCCGGTTGATGTTGATGCACCATTGACCCAAGCTTCTTCTGTTCCACTTGAGAATCCCAACACGCCAGCGTTGAGTGCTACAGTTCCGGTTGTTACAACTTGGCTTCCTACGGCACTCATTCCTAAGGCTTTTGCACCTAAACCAGCAACAGTTCCAAGACCTTTCGCCGTTAAAAGTGTAGCTGTGGCATAGCCTGCCATTTTTCCAAATCCTCTAGTCTTTTGGTATGATTCTGGGTGTAATTCTTTATATTCTCTTACATCAGCTAAGCAGTCTGCTGTTTCAATCCAATTGTCAACTACTGATGCTGCCCATTGCTTTTCTACTTTTGCCCTTGTTTCTTCCATAATTGCATCAGCAGAAGCTTTGTCACTGGCAAAAAGTGACTTTACTCCACCTACAAGCAATGTTCCTGCATCGTACAAGGTTTCCCCAAATTCTAAAAATCCTTCTGCAGCACCTAGTCCAAGAGTCTTTAGCCATCTACCTGCTTTGCCAAGCCAAGTAGCATTATCTTCTTTTCCTAATCCTATTAGGGTACTGGATAAATCATATTCTGATGTTTTTAGATATGCTGCAAAATCTTCTCTAGTTGTTATATTTGTTCCAGTTAAGCGATTCCATTCATCTTCTGTCATTGAATTTAGGAATGAACTGATGTACTCTTCTCCTTCACCATATTTCATGATTGTTAATTGTACTTTTCTTATTTGATCTGCCAATTTTGAACATTCTTCTTTACAATTATCTACATATGCTGAGTAAGTACCGCTACTTACTCCACCTACATATTGTGCAAAACCTTTTGCCGATACTAATTCACTAGTTGATGCTTCTATATCTTGTGAGGCTGTTGAATATGCCTCTGATTCAGTACGTATTCCTTCAACTCCAAAATCTACATTTACTCCATTATATACTATTTCTGACATTATTTTTCATCCCCAATACTATAAGCAACTTTTGCTCTAAATGTTTCACCTTCTTCATCAGTAAAGCCTTCAAATATTACTTTGTCAATTTGCTCTTCATCAAACATTAGTGTTGCTTCACTGGAAATAGCACCTACAGGATATGCACAGCCCATATAATCCCATACCTTATCCGTTCCTTCTTCAACCATTAAATATCCCATAACAACAAGATATCTTTTGGCACCTTTTAGTAATACTACTGATCCTAGTGGTAATGCTTTTTTTAATTCTTTGCTCATACTATATATTCTCCTTCTGTCAATTATTATTTATATTTTATTTATCATGTTTTTGTTTGCACTCAACTTTTGCTAATTTATTATACTTTTCTTGTAGCTGATTGAAGGCTTCTATTGCCCTATCTTTTACACTAGAAATATCATCACTAATAGCTTTAATGTTTTCTCCCACTTGTTCGTGACACATTCCAGCTATATTTTCAACTCCCATACCATCTACGCATAAATCCTTTTTAGTTATGCCATCGGTATAAACTTGTATCCTTTCGTCAATAAGACTTAATTCGTTTGCCTGCTCTGCTATTTCATCACATTTAGCGACAATTGTATCAATATCTAAATCCTCATGTGCATCTTTTGCTTTCACATCACATTTACAATTTTCGCGCCAAGTAACTTTACCATTCTTATCCGTGTGTTCTTTTGTCCATGTGTAGTTGCAAATATATCGTTCTGTATACGCCATAAGTCTACCTCCTCTTACTATCTACTATGCTTTTATGATATCATATTTGTTTTTAAAATTAAAGTTATTTCTTATAAAAAGTTAATTTGAAGTAAATAATGCTTCTTTTCTAAAAGCTTGTTATTGTCTCTTGCATATGAGTTGATTTTAATTATTTATTTTTTAATTGTTACTATATTTTTGATATTAGCTCTTGCTTATTATTTTGTTATCAAAAAAAGAAGGCTAAACTAGCCTTCCTTGTGTATATTTTTTCTACGAATTTAATTTTTAACTATTTGGAATTTGCTTTTTATTAAGCATCAATATGTTCAGCTGCAGCTGCTGCTGTTCTTAAGTTTTCTGCTTGACCTTTTAAAGCATTTTCTACTGTTGGGAATTTATTTCTATAGAAATTATTCCATTCATCATTAAATCTTGCTTCCCATGATGTTTCTGTATTGCTATGTAATAGATTCATTTCTGAATTTAATTTGTCAATTCCGTCTTTCATTTGATTTATTGCTGTATCAATTTGGCTAGCTGCGTCTCTTGCTTCTTGTGCGTTTACGATTACATTTTCATAAATTGCCATTTATATCTCTTCCTTTCTTATTACATTCTATTTCTATTAAGTGCTGCTGATGCATCTTCAGTTGTATTATCATATTCTCTATTAGCATTTTGCATTAAAGTATCACATTCTTCGAAGAATCTATAAGCTTCTTGTAATGTTGGTTTGATAGTTTCATATACGCTTAAAAGTTCTGCTGATACTGAACCACCAATTTTTCCGTTATTTACACCGTTAATTACATTATCGATTGTTTTTTTACCTTGATCATATTCATTTTTTCCAGCATCTGTTTCTCTTTTTGCTCTTACTAGATCTTCTTTAGCTACTCTTATCATATTTTCCTCCTATATTATTTGTTTTAAGAATATATCTATTCTGTTTTTATCAACCGAATCCATATCCTTATGATTACATTTTAGTATGTTTTTTTACTTTAGGCAAGTATTTTGGACATATTTTTACAAAAAGAAATACAATATTTATTTGTATTCCTTTTTATTTTTATGTAATTAGACTAATTTTCTTTTAATAGTTCTTCATAAATCGTTTTTAGTTGTTGCCCTATTATTTTTAAATCTCTTTCCTTAGCTACTTCATAGGCCTTAGTACCTAATTCTGGTATTTCTTTATTGAGCAATTTTTTTATTTTTATTTCAAATTCATCAACATCTTTAGCCTTGTAAACATTTTCACCATCTTCTAGCCATTCATTAAATATTGGTATATCTCTAATAATGGCATTGGTTTGGCAAGCACAAGCCTCAATAATTGGAATTCCTTCAGTTTCTTCAAAGGTTGGAAACAAGTAAATATCACAGCCATTCATAGCATCTTTAATGATTTCTTGCTCTACATAGCCAGCAAAAACTAAATTGTCTAGCTTGGTTTTAACGGCTTTTTTAACATCTTTAGTAGCAAAAAGTAATGGACTATAACCAAACCAAATAAACTTATATTCAGGCATTCTTCTAGCTAATTCTACAAAGTCAACAATCCCTTTTCTAGTAATGTATAAGCCAATTCCTATGATTACTTTATCATCTTTAGAATAATTATATTTTTTTCTAAATCTTTCTTTGGCTTTTGTATCTTTTTTAAATAGGCTTAGTTCAATTCCGTTAGAGATAGCATATATTTTCTTTTTAATACCATAGCCTTCAAGCAATCTTTTGGAATATGGTGTTGGCGTTATTATAACATCTCCTAGACTATAACATTTTATTAACCATTTTTTAAATAGTGGAGCAATTTGTTTACAGAAGATGAAGCCTTCTTTAAAATCTTCTTCTGTACTATGGGCGTGATATACTACTTTTTTACCTTGCTTATGAGCTTTTTTAGCCAAAAGATAAGATTTTGGTCCATAGAAATTAATATGTACAATGTCATAATCGTCTTTTAAATTTCTAGTGTATTCTACATTGGCATATTCTAAAGCTTTCATTTGATGATTTATGGCTTTCCCTAAACCACTTTTAGAGGACATTTTTTCGCCTTCTGTGTATAATAATACTTTCATTTTACCACCTTTTTTTATTGTATATCTTTATGTCCACAACTACTGCAGTATTCTCCATATAATTCAGCACCACAGTAAACACAATGTCTTTTTGCTTGCGATGCTAGTTTCTCTTGTGGAATTTCTGGAATTGGAATTGGTTCTTCTTCTTTAACTACTTGAACATATCCTGCACTTTGGTTTTGGCTAATTATTGGGGCATCGGTTAGAACTTGATCAGGGATTAAATCTGGTACATATGGTACTGTTTGATTTTCAAACTTAAAGTTCTCTGTTTTGTTATCGTTAAATGGTCTTGGTTGAGAAGGCATAATAGTAAAATAATCAGACTTATTCTTATTTTGATTAGTAGGTGGTGTAAAAGATGGTGCTTTTTGATCTTTATTTTGAGCATCATCAGTAGTTTGTGTAATTGATGATGGGTCCACTACTTCTACTAACTTAGGTTTCTTTTGATAGATGTTTTGATTATTTTTAGCAACTACATTTAGTTTTCTTAAAGCAACGATATACATAGCTATTACAAAGATTATGAATACTATAATAATATATTGGTTACCATAAAAGCAACAAAAATCGTAAATACCATGTAATACGGTTGGTATAAAGATACTTTTTGCTATATTAATACGTTCTTCATATTTATCTTTATTTATAGAAGCTATTTTAGCTAAACTTAAATAATAACCCATAAATAGTCCATCACAAGCATGACCAGGGACGGCAGTTAGTCCTCTAAGTATTCCTGTTGAAAGTGTTCCACTTCCAATAACATACATTATATTTTCATAACAAGCAAATCCTAAGGCAACAAATATAGAATATACTAGCATATCATAAACCTCGTCAAAGGCTCTATGGCGATAAGAAAAGGTATAAGTCATTAAAAATTTACAAGTTTCTTCAATTAGAGCTACTCCAACAAATGAATATAGAAATATATCTAAAAAGCTATTGTTGGGATTTGATGTATCTAATTGCATAAATGGTAATACTTCAGATAAAACAAGGCTTATTAAAATTACTAAGAAGCAAGAGAGTACTCCCGCAAAAAAAAGGCCAACCAATAAGCCTATTGGTTCTTTATTTTTATCTTTGCTGTGGACAAAGGTTAATATTAAAATAACAGGTACAATTGCTATTGCTATTAATAATAAATTCATAATATACTCTCCACTTATGTAGTTCTATTTTTTTGATTATATCATGAAAATATATAAAATTTAACTTTTTTAAGTAAAAAAGATTTTTTATTGTAAAGAAAAAATAATATTTTTTAATATTATTTAAGTTTAGTAATTATATATTCTTTAACTTCTTCTAAGGGAAGATTTAAACTTATGGATAGTTCATTATATAAACGTGTTTCTGCTTTATTAAAATAGGCTTGATCTACTTCACTAATTCTTTTTTTAGTCTTGGTTCTTTCATAATTTCTAAGATATGTTGTTTTAATTATTTTTACTAAATTTTCTAGATTATCTTCATTTAATAATTGTTTATACTCAGTTTCAATATTTTTACTATCACTATTTAGTAGTTCAATGGATGGAATTTTCGCAATTAAACTTTCAGCTTCTTCTTTAGTAATTACTGGACGAATGTCTTTAGTATTATCTACTGGTATATTAATCACTAAAGATGGATCTTCAAGTGGGCTCATAATGTAATAATCTTTATTTTGAAGATATTTTTCCTTTATTTTTCTAATTTTACAAACTTCTTTTTTATATACAATAATTTCATCGACTTTGTACATGGTTCACCTCTTTAAATAAAAAGTAGCTAATCAACTGGATTTACGCAATTGATAGCTACTCGTTGTATTTAAATTATATCAATTTTTATTTTTTCTCGTAAGTTTTTATTTAGTTTTTTTAGAAAAATATGGATAATAAGACTGATGAAATTTTGATAGTTAAGTTTTAATTGCCTCGTAGGTTATAACCATTTAACTAGGGATAAATTTTTAGTTTATATGACCTCTACTCTACTTTTTGTTAAACTAGTTGGAGATTGTTAATTTTTGTTTGAAAGTAAAATAAAAACGTTGATTTCTCAACGTTAAATTCAATATGGTGGAGCATAGCGGGATCGAACCGCTGACCTCCACGGTGCAAACGTGGCGCTCTCCCAGCTGAGCTAATGCCCCATAACTAACCGTTATCTCGCAGTCAGTAATTGAATTATAGCATAGTAATTTTTATAAAGTCAACACTTTTAAAAAAATTTTTATATTTTTTTGCAAGATATTCATCTTCTAAGTAGTATTGCCCCTTTTCTTTTATTAAATGACGTCTATTGCGATAAAAATTATCTTTATTGGTGATAATTTTACTTTTAGAAAAGTGGTAATGATTTAAATATCTTTCAAGAAGAAATTTATTATATAGTTGATCTATTTTTTTATATTCTTTTTGTAACGTTAAAATTAAGAATATAAGCATAATAATTAAGTTTAAATAAATATTGGGATAATTTATAATGACTAACGAAAAGATAGTTATATAGCTTAAATAGATAGTTATCTTGATGCTTCTTTTGAAGGGGAAAAATAAGGAAAGTAATATGTTTAATAGTTTTCCTCCATCTAAAGGATAAATTGGTAATAAGTTAAATATTAAAATACCATAGTGATAGTTTTTTAGCATATCTTGGTAATTTGGATATATCTTTAATAAGATATAATAAGCTAAGAATTGAAATAAAGGCCCGGCAAGAAGAAGTAAAAGTTCTTTTAGAGGTGAGAGATTTATTGGTGCCTTATACTTGAAAAGTCCACCTAAGGGATAAATGATTATTTTTTCAGTTTCAATACCTAGTAATTTTGCACAAAGAAAATGACCAAGTTCATGTATAATTATTAAACTACTTATTATTATAAAAACGTTATAGGCAGCGGTGAAGATAGATATTATAGCAGCTAAGTAAACTAATTTATTTATTTTAAAAGATTTAAATATAGTTTTTATAGTCTAAATATTTTCCTTCTTTAGAAAAAACTAAATATATTTTATTATCTTTGGCTTCACCTAGTAATTTTCCTTTTTCGATGTAATCATATAATTTTAAATCAACAAAGGTAATATTAGAATAAAATACATCAATACCATTTGTTTGCTCTATTATTATTGTATTACCATAGTCTGATTTTTCGCCAATAAAAATTACTATACCACTTTCTAATGCGGGAACTAAGTAATTTTCTTCTACAGTTAAGGCTACTCCATCTTTATAGGTATTTTGGGCACTATAGGTTAATTTTTCATTAAAGACAGGTTTTTCTTGTTGAACAACTTTTTCCCAGGGCAATAAAGAACCAAAGTATTTCTTATATAATTCTTTGGCTTTAGTAAAATTTAGGTTTTTTTCGTAGACATTTTCAATAATTGTATTTTTGATTGTGGGACTTTTTTTAGCTAATATTAAGCCAACTAATGTAATGATTATAGCTAGTAGACTTTTAGTTAGAATCTTTAAAATATTTTTCTTTAAAACTAGTTTTTTCTTTAGTACTTTATTTTCCATATACATTCTCCTTTATAAAGAGTATGCTGTTAAAAGATAAATATACTAATTAAGATTGATTTTTCGATACTTTTTAGGCAAGTGTTTAATAATAAAGTAAATTACTTCAGCATAGATAATATTTAAAAGGAGACTCTTAATTATTTTATTTATTAATTTCGTAATCGTTATCGGTACTAAGTTAAATATCATAATTAAAAGTGCTTGAGTTATTTCATAGAAAGCTATAAGTATAACTACGTAGATTATGATATTTAAATAATTAATTTCTAAGTTTTTATATATCTTTTTTACTAGTAAAGCAGTTAAGAAGAAAAGTGTGCCATTAAATAATAGTAAATTGGTATAGAGTAAATCATAAATTATTCCAGTAACAAGGGATGTGAGATAATACTTTTTTCTCTTTTTTATATAGAGTGGATATATGGCAAAAAGGCAGACTAAAGTTAATTGGGGAGTAAAAAAAGAAAGTGAGTTTCCTGTATATGGTAACAAATTTGTTAAAAAGCCATCTAAAAAGAGAGAAATTATTATAATTATGATAGCAATCATTTATTTTTCTCCTTTAAGACGCTAACATAATGAATGCTATTAAAGTCTTGTTTTGTTTTAATATAAATAGTTTTGCTTAAATCATATTTATCACTTTTTATTTCTTCAACGTCTCCGACATATATTCCCGCTGGAAATAATTCACCTAAACCGCTCGTTAGGACAACATCTCCTTTTTTGATATTGGTTGTTTTTGCTACACCGGTTACTTTTAAGAGATTTTTATCTTGATCATAACCATTTAATATAGCATAATTATCCTGATCATTTATCTTTATAGAAACACTTACTTTATAGTTGGCATCATCCGAAGTAATTAATTTAACTTCACTACAATTACTATAAGTTTTAGATATTTTTCCAATTAGTCCATTGCTGGTTATTACCGCCATATTATTTTTTATGCCTGAATTTTTGCCTTTATCAATAGTCAAAGTGTTAAACCAATAACTTTTATTGCGTGATAAGATAGTAGCATTTTCAATGGTGTATTCAGTCATGGTTTTATTTATGTCTAATAAATCTTTAAGTTCAGATATTTCTTTTTCTAAAGTTGAGTTAATATTTTTTTGAATTATGTAGCTTTCATCTTGATTAAAGCTATTTTCTTCAGCTATTTTTGTGTAGGGTGTCATTAATAGTTTGTCGATTGCTATCGTAAAACTTTTAAAAAGGTTTTCTAGTTTGGTGGTAGTTCTATTTAAGTTTAATGATAGTGTTATTGTTATTATTGCTATTAATACTGATACAATAATTAGCTTTCTTTTTTGCTTTAAAAGGTTTTTCTCTTTAGACATATTAGCACCTCATTTTTTTAATTATATTATATAATTTATTTCCTTACAATTATATATTTAGAATATTATGATGATCATAAAAACTATAATATGAGTCTTCACTAACTATAATGTGATCTACTACAGGAATACCTTGAAGGGTGCCTATTCTTACTATTGTTTCAGTAAAATTAATATCGGCACTACTTGGTATTAAATTGCCACTTGGATGATTATGAAGGCAAACAATACTTGAGGCGTTTAGGCGATAAGCTTCTTTAAATATTTCACGTGGATGAGTGATACTTTTATTGATTGTTCCCATAAATAATAATTTCCTTTCTATTAATTCTTGTTGATTGTTAAAATATAAACAGTAGAATAATTCTTGATTTTGATTAACAAACAAATATTTACTATCTTCCCAAATAGCTTGAGGGTTAGTTAGCTTTTTTAGTTTTTGCTTAGGCTTAGTGTAAATTCTTTTACCTAGCTCAATTGTGCTTATTAATTCTAAAGCTTTTACTTCCCCTACTCCTTTAATTTGTTTTAAATTGTCAAGGGTTGCTTCGGGCAATTCTTGAAGCGAATATTTTTTTAGAATTTCTAGAGCGACATCATTGACATTTAAATTTTTAGTTCCTGTTTTTAAAATAATGGCGAGTAATTCTTTATCACTTAAGTTACTAGGGCCAACATTTTTTAAACGTTCTCTAGGTCGCTCTGATTCGGGTATATCTTTTATTTTATAGTAGATAAATATCACCTCTACTATATTATTCGCTAATATTCATAAAATTTTATGACTTTTTAATGATTTCTTCATAGTTTGCTAAAACTACTTCTTCTATAGTTAGAATTTCTTCTTCCGTTTCAGAATTTTCTATTAATAAGTCAAATTGTGTTACATTATTGAAAAATTCTTCATTAGATAAATTTATTTCTTTAATATATAATTGATAGCCTTTATTTTTATAAATTTCTTTTATTTTTTTGGCATTTTCTTCACTTCTAGTTATTCCTAGATAGACATAATACTTGTTATTTTCTTCGTTAATTAATTTAACGTCTAAGTCTTTAGTATTTTCCGTCATAATTTCCTTGCTGGAATAAATGCCTTCTTGAAGAAAATAATAGATTTTTCCTTCGCTAAAAACGTTTAAGATTTGTTCTTGATACTTTTCGCGAAATAATATTCCTATACTTGCTCCTAAAATTATAAATATAATACTTAATAAAAATGTTTTTTTCATGTTATCACCAATATCAATTTAGCATTTTTTAATAGATTATTTTGTCGAATGATATAACAACAAGAAAAAAATGCAACTTTTGTTGCATTCTTTATTGAGTTTATTGTTTTTTAGTATTATCTTCTTCAAGTAATTTAAACTTTTCAGAGGGTACATTTTCTTTTTTGATGGTATTAATATTTGATCTTTCTTTTAATTCTTTAGAGGTTACAAAAATAATTAAGCCTAAGCCTGTAATTAATAGGTATAACCAAAATGGTATTTTAGTCCATAAGTTTTGTAATTGATATATGATATTAATAATGGTAATAATAATGCCTATCAAGAAGAGGTTTTTATATTCTTTTTTTGAATAGCTAAATATAATCATTATAAGTGATACAATACCAATATATATACCAATAATTAAACTAGGTGTTAGAATACTTAAAAGTAAGAAAATACTTATAATACTTAACATATTACTTTTGTCTTTTTGATCTTTTACAAATAATTTAATTATTAAATATAAAATATAAAAGTATAAAGTTGTTTTTAATATAATTAGATATTCATAAGAAATTGTTAAATTACTAATAATTATATAAGAAATAATTATTTGAGCAAAACTAGTAATATTTTTATAGATACCTTCTTCTTGAAAATAATTAATTAAAGTATATAACCAAAGTGTAATTAGGCTAGTATATATAATTGGAAGTGGAATTATATTAGTATAAGTAATTGTTGTAAAAATACTAACTAGAATAAAAATGTATGATGTTATTTTTAAAGATGAAGTTTCTTTATTTAAAAAATGATAAATAAAGCCTGAAGTTGTTATTAGGGCTGTTAGTGGTATAGAAGTATTATAAACTTTAAATAATGAAGCTATTAAAATTATAAAAGAAGAATAATAATAGACTTTTTTTAGTTTCTTGCTTTGGGTAAAATGAAAAATTAAAAGATAAGTAATTATTAAAGCTGATAGTGGTAAAAAGTTTACAGCAAATACTTGATTTAAATAATTAGTTATACTTGCTAGAGCGATGATGATTATTATGGGTTGGATATAGATATTAATGTTATCTTTTGAATTATGATATAGACTAAATATATTAGTAAATAAAATAATTAAACTAGATATTACAGTCATTTCTTTAGATGTTTGTAATAATAAAATAGCAAAAATTGTATATATGTAATAGAAAATCTGATTAATCTTTTGATATGAATGAGGAATATTTTTATTGCTTTTTACTATTAAAGCAAAAATAGTATAAACGATTATTATAAGCGGCGTTTGATATAGTTCTAAATTAAAAGTATTTATACATTTAGATATTAGGTTGTAATTTAAAATAGTGCTTATGATGTTTAAGTATTTACTTGATTCGGTGTTTTGTTTACTAACATAAAGCAAATTTATGATATTCAGTGTAGTTCCTAATAAACTAATAATTTGATTAGTTGTTGTTAAAGAAATAGTAATAAAAGCAATATAATAACTTATATATTTATTAAAATTACGAAGATTAGGTGATATTCTTTTTGTTTCCTTGTTAACTAATAAAATAATAAGGGTTATGATACTTGTTGCTAAGAAGCTATCCATAGTAAAGAAACGGAAAAAATTATATAAAGTTATAAGACCAGTAGCATAAGCGATATAAATAAATATATTATTAGGCTTTTTTAGGTATGTTAGATAAGCAAAGATTGAAATTAGTGCATATGTTAAGGCATACATTAAGTTTTTAGCTAGACCAGTATAAGAAAATGTTTCTCCAAAGATAGCGAGAGTTCCAATAGAAATCATGGCAAAGATAAAGAAAAATGATGATAATAACCAATAAGTAAAAGTGGTGTTCTCTATGTGCAATTTTTTTTCAGAAAAAATTGAAGTGACTAAAAATAAAATTGCTATTATTACTAAGAAAACTACTTTTAATTGATCAGTTATTAACTCCCAACTTGTTGTAGCAAATAATAGCCCAGAAGTTATAACCATGCCTAATCCTAATTTTAGAAGAATATCAATCTTGCGAAGTTCAGGACTTATTTTAGGTTTTAGTTTTTCCTTCTTTTCTTTAATTTGGGAATTTTGATTTATTTCTTCTAGGGAAGAAGTAGTATTACTTTCTTTGAAAAAAGGAGTTTTCTTTAATTCTTCTAAAGTATCAACCGTTATAAATAATAAAATAGCAGATAATAAATTTGGTATTAAAAGGATAAGAGCCATAATAAGTAAAATGGTTTTAGCCTTAGCTAATTTGTTTACATTTTGATATCTACAGTATAAGAAAACTATTCCAAAAGGGATTTCTATAATAGATGATATAGGAAATATAAGAGCATAAAGAAAACAGCTTATTGCAGCTAAGAGCAAATAAGTTTTAATTTTTTGTTCTTCTACTGATTTTGATACTTTTGACATAAATACACCTACCTTAATTTATATTATACTAATTTCCATAGAAAAAAAGCAATCTAAAAAGACTTTTCTAAGAAGTTAGTTAACTATTAGAAAAGTCTTAATAAATTGTGATAATTTTATTTTTTAATTTGCTCTTTTAAGTATGTTAATTTTTCTTCTTCTTCAGTTAGTTTCTTGCGATCAAGCTCAACAATATTAGCTGGAGCTTTATTAACATAATTTTCATTGGCAAGAAGATTTTTTCGTCTGGCTATTGATTGCTCTAGTTTGGAAATTTCTTCTTCTAGGGCTTTAGTTGAAGTTTCTTCTTGTTCAAAGAAATAAGTAATATTAATATTAGCAGATTTATAATTGCAACTAACTAGATTACTAGGAATAGTATCAGAAAGATTTGCATCTGTTATTTTTAATTGGGAAGTATAAATATTTATTAAATTTTCATTAGAACAAGTAAAGCTTACTAAGGCATCTTTGGTAATCTTATTAGAAGCTTTTAAATTACGTATAGCAACAATATCTTCTAATACGTGTTCTAATTCTTCAGTTTCTTCTTTAAAGATATAGTTCTTATCATATTCTGGATAAGAATCAATCATTATTGATTCTTGATCTTTAATTGGTAACATATGATAAATTTCTTCTGTTACATATGGCATAAAAGGATGTAACAATTTAATAATATCAGTTAAAGTGGTTAAAAGAACTGCTTGAGTAGTTTGGGTCATATTGTTTTTGGTTAACTCAATGTACCAATCACAAAAATCATTCCAAACAAAAGCATATAGTTCATTTCCGGCATTATGAAAGTCATACTTATCCATACTTTTTATAACGCTTTTTATTAAATTATTCTTTTTAGTTAAAATCCATTTATCATAAGGTTTTAAATCTTGTTTAGAAAACTCTTTGGTTTCTATTTTTTCAATATTCATTAAAACAAAGCGAGACGCATTCCATAATTTATTGATGAAATTCCATGATGATTTAACTTTTTCTTCATCATAACGTAAGTCCATACCAGGAGCAGAATTAGTAGTTAGGAAGAAACGAAGAGCATCACAACCATATTGTTCGATAACATCCATTGGATCAACACCATTACCTAATGATTTGGACATTTTACGTCCTTCTTTATCACGAATAAGGCCATGAATTAGGCAATCCTTAAATGGACGTTTTCCAGTAAATTCTAGCCCTTGGAAGGTCATACGATTAACCCAAAATGGAATAATATCATAGCCTGTTACTAGAACGTTATTAGGATAATATCTTTTTAATAAGTCCGTATCTTCTGGCCAACCTAGCGTTGAAAATGGCCAAAGAGCTGAAGAAAACCATGTATCTAAAACATCCGGATCTTGAACCCAACCTTCTCCTGGAGAGTCAACTTGTACTTTAATCTCATCACCTTTATACCAAGCTGGGATACGATGTCCCCACCATAATTGACGAGAGATACACCAATCATAAGTTATTTCCATCCAGTGATTCATAACTTTTTCATAACGAGATGGGATAAAATTTACTTTGGTTTCTTTATTTTTTTGGTTTTCTAATACACGATCTGCTAAAGGACGCATTTTTACAAACCACTGTTTCGATAAGTATGGCTCGACAACTGCATCACTTCTTTCACTATGCCCAACAGAATGAACCATTGGCTCAATTTTTATTAATAAATCTTGTTCTTTTAAATCTTTAACTAGTTGCTCACGACAAGCTTCTCTTGTCATCCCACAATATTTACCAGCATTTTCATTCATCGTGGCATTTGGATTCATAACAACAATTCTTTCAAGGTTGTGTCTATTTCCTACTTCAAAGTCGTTAGGATCATGAGCAGGAGTTATTTTTACTACTCCAGTTCCAAATTCAGGGTCAGCGTGTTCATCCCCTACTATAGGGATTAATTTGTTAACAATTGGAAGAACTACTCTTTTTCCGATTAAATCTTTATAGCGTTCATCTTTAGGATTGACAGCAACAGCCGTATCACCAAATAGGGTTTCTGGTCTTGTTGTTGCAACTTCTAAATAATCGTTAGTTCCTTCAAGGTAGTATTTAAGATGATAAAATGCTCCTTTATCTTCTTTATAAATAACTTCTTCGGTTGAAAGAGCTGTCATTTGTTCTGGATCCCAGTTAATAATCCTTTCTCCACGATAAATTAGACCTTTATTATATAAATCGATAAATACCTTATTAACAGCTTTATTTAAGCCTTCATCTAAGGTAAATCTTTCTTTGGAATAGTCTACAGAAATTCCTAGCTTGGCCCATTGTTCATGAATGGTATTAGCATATTCTTCTTTCCAGTTCCAAGCTTGTTTCAACCAGTCTTCACGGTCCATATCTCTTGGCTTTATTCCTTGCTCTTTTAGACGTTTATCAACTTTAGCTTGTGTAGCGATTCCAGCATGATCCATACCTGGTACCCACAAGCAATCATAGCCTTGCATTCTTTTATAACGAATTATTAAATCTTGTAAAGTTACATCCCAAGCATGGCCTAAATGTAGTTTGCCTGTTACATTAGGAGGAGGAATTACTATACAAAATGGCTCTTTGGAGCTTTTACTATCTGATGCAAAATAGTTTTTACTTTTCCAATATTCATATTTATCTTTTTCAACTTCATGATGGTTATATTTCTTATCTAACATATTAATCACTCCCTTATATAAAATTAAAAAATCTCAATCCAAAAGGACGAGATTTTCGTGGTACCACCTTAATCTGATATCATGACTGATATCCTCCTTTTTTATAACGGAAAAATCTTCCGGGATAACTTACTTAAAGTTCAGAAATCATGCTCATCTGCTACCTTCAATATTTTACTTAGCTAGTTTACACCAACCACCAGCTCTCTTAATAAGATAAATATTTACTCCTCAGATTCGTTGCATCTATTGGTAATTATACTGTAATTTTTAGTATATTTCAATAATTTTTGGTATTTTGCATAGTTAGTTTTTTATAATAGTATTTTTCTTAATAGTTTTAATCTTCGGTACTTAATATTTTTTCTGGTTCGTTGTATGTTTTACCTTTTAAGTCAACTAAGGCTTTTTTTAGATGAAGATTATTTTTTAGCTTACCTGTTTGAGAGTTGGCTACTTGTTCATTTTTAGCGATTCGTTCAATATTTTCAAAACCATCTATTACTTTTCCAAAAGCAGCATATTGCCCATCTAAATGATTGGCATCATCAAGCATTATAAAAAACTGACTTCCTGCAGTGTCATTAGAATAGCTAGCTCTAGCCATAGAAACGATGCCTTTAGTATGCTTTAGTTGATTTGTAAAACCATTATCAGAAAACTCTCCTTTTATTTTATAGCCAGGATCTCCCGTACCAGTTCCGGTTTTATCTCCACCTTGAAGAACGAATCCTGGAACTAGGCGATGGAAGGTATTATTATCATAAAAGCCGGTTTTAATAAGATAAATAAAATTATTTACCGTATTTGGGGCAATATCTGGATATAATTCAATTACTACAGAACCATAATTTTCAATGTATAGGGCAGCGACGGGATTTTCAGTAGAATATTGATCAAGACTTGTCTCATTACCACTTATTTCATAATCAATTCCAAGTAGTTCTTCACTAGATGTGCTTTGTTTACATCCACATAAAGTAAAGGTGAAAAGTATTATTATAATTATTAAGATTTTGTTTTTCATTTTATTCTCCTATATTATTTATTTGCAATATATAAAATATCACTTCTTTTTTATTTTAACATGCTTTTATTTTTTTTACTAACAAATTACTCTGTTTTTTTAAATGAGGTTTTTAAATACATTTATTTTTAATTTATATTTCTTATTTCTTAAAAAATACTTAGACATATGATACAATATAATTGGTGATGATATGACACGTGAGGAATTAAATCAAAAAAAGCAAAAAAAAATTTTATCAGAGGCTAGACATAAAAAAGAAAAAAAGATTTTTTTGTTTCTGATTAAAATTTTAATAGTGTTATTTATTCTAGGTGGGGGATTTTATCTTCTTAATAAGTATATTTTTACTAGTCAAATTGTTGTTAAAGAAGAACGTATTAGTAATAAAAAAATCCCTAGTAGTTTTAATGGGATAAAGATTATTCAGTTTTCTGATTTGCATTATGGTAGTACTATTTTTATTGATGAGGTTAAAGAATTAGTTAAATTAATTAATGTTAGAAATCCTGATTTAGTAGTTTTTACTGGCGATTTAATTGATAAGAATTATAATTTAAAAGCAGATGAACAAGAATTATTAATTAAACAGTTGGCACTTATTAATAGTAGTATTGGCAAATATGCGATCGCTGGAGAAGAAGACGCTGATAACTTTTTAACAATTTTTAATCAAAGTGGTTTTACGATACTAAGCAATGATTATGATTTAATTTATGCCGGTTCAAACGATCCTATTTTGTTGGTTGGGGTTTCAAGTAAATTAAAGCAACTTGATGACATTGATAAGGCTTTTAGCTATTTTAAACAAGAAGTTTATAATGCTAATATTTATACAATAGCTTTAGTTCATGAGGGAGATTTAATTGAAGAGATTAATAAAGAATATAAAGCCGATTTATTTTTAGCTGGGCATTCACATAATAATAGTATTCTTTATCCTTGGGGTGAATCTCCATATAAAATTGAAGGGGCACTTAAATATAGTGAAGAATATTATGATTTAGGTGATTCAAAAGTATATGTTTCTAGTGGTGTTGGAACAAATGGAAATAAAATTAGGTTTTTAACTTTGCCAAGTATAAACTTTTTTAGATTATCAAGTAAAGAAGGACTTTAGTTTAGAAAAGAAAGTTTCTTCTTTTTTTGTTGGTATTTTTTTGTAGATTGGGATAGAACCGATTTTTTTATTATTTAAATATATTGTGATTTTTCCTGGTTTTTTACTTTTACTTTTGTTATTAATATTAACGATGGTTTTTACTTTTGTTGTTTCTTCTAGAGTAAGTGGATAATAAAAGTTATCTTTAATATATAAGTCTTCATTAATAAATGTTTTATCAATATAGAAATTATCTTTATTTATTATTTGGTAATTTTGATATTGGTTAAATATTTGATTATAGAGATTTTTATGGGTTGTATATGGGTCTTGGTCTTTTAAGCTAACGATAATTAAATTGAGATTATCTTTGGTGGCAGTTGATACAAGTGTTTTACCCGCACTTGGTGTATAACCGTTTTTTCCTCCTGTACAGTATTCATAGCCCGTTAACAATTTATTGCGGTTATACCAAAGATATGTTTTTTTCCCTGTTGAGGTTTGATATTTTTTGGTATTTGATATTTTCATAAACGTTTGATTTTTACTAGCATAACGCATTAATAAGGCCATATCATAGGCAGTCGAATAATTTTTGGTTTCTTCATCTAGGCCGTGAGGATTATTAAAAATGCTATTTTTCATGCCTAGTTCTTGGGCTTTTTTATTCATGTCCGCAACAAATTTTTCTTCACTACCAGAGACGTTTTTGGCTAAGACAACAGCAGCATCATTGCCACTACGAAGTAGTAGTCCATAGAGTAAATCTATTATTTTAATTTTCTCTCCAACTTCAAGGTAAATGTTAGTTCCGTACATTTTTAAAACTTCTTCCCCTACTTCAACTTCTTGATTTAAATTGGCTTTCTCTATAGTAATAATGGCAGTTAATATTTTGGTAGTTGAGGCAATTAGTTTTGGTTCTTGGGCGTTATTTTGATATAGGATACGGCCACTATCTTGATCTATTACAATACTTGATTCGGAAAAGTCTTTGGCTTTGACATTAGGAATAGTGAAAAGGAAAAATAAAAAGACAAGTAAAAGGTTACTTATTTTCATGATTATCACCTAATTAAGTTTATGATGTTTAAATATGTTTATGTATTAATACTTTGACTATTTTAAACTTAATTATGGCACAAAAAAACCTTGAAAGAATTCAAGGTTAAATTACTCATGGTCGGGAAGACAGGATTTGAACCTGCAACCCCTTGGTCCCAAACCAAGTGCTCTACCAAGTTGAGCCACTTCCCGTTGTAATGGTGCGCTCGAAGGGATTCGAACCCCTGACCTTTTAGTTCGTAGCCAAACGCTCTATCCAACTGAGCTACGAGCGCAAGTCCATTAGTAAAATTTCAGGTCCATATTATATTAAAAATGGTGGCTCCAGCGGGAATCGAACCAGCGACACAGGGATTTTCAGTCCCTTGCTCTACCGACTGAGCTATGAAGCCAAATAATGGCGGTCTCAACGGGACTCGAACCCGCGATCTTCTGCGTGACAGGCAGACGTGTTAACCGGCTGCACCATGAGACCACTTTGGTTGCGGGAAGAGGATTTGAACCTCTGACCTTCGGGTTATGAGCCCGACGAGCTACCGAACTGCTCCATCCCGCGATTTAATATGGCGGAGGAAAAGGGATTCGAACCCCTGCGCCGCTTGCACGACCTCCCGGTTTTCAAGACCGGTCCCTTCAACCAGACTTGGGTATTCCTCCGTTGGTGCCTAAGGTCGGACTTGAACCGGCACGGATGTTGAAGTCAGCAGGATTTTAAGTCCGGTGCGTCTACCAATTTCGCCACTCAGGCACACAATGGTGTCCCGCTGGAGATTCGAACTCCAGACCCTCTGATTAAAAGTCAGATGCTCTACCGGCTGAGCTAACGGAACAAATAATAATAAATGGCTGCCTCGGCTAGATTCGAACTAGCGCATGTCAGAGTCAAAGTCTGATGCCTTACCACTTGGCTACGAGGCAATCTAAGTGGTGGAGAGAGATGGATTCGAACCATCGAACCCGAAGGAACAGATTTACAGTCTGCCGCGTTTAGCCACTTCGCTACCTCTCCAAAAAAAATGGTGCCGAAAACAGGAATCGAACCCGTAACCTACTGATTACAAGTCAGTTGCGCTACCAATTGCGCCATTTCGGCATTTTAAATATGGTGGGCGATATAGGACTCGAACCTATGACCCCCTGCTTGTAAGGCAGGTGCTCTAACCAACTGAGCTAATCGCCCATAATCCCTGGACGTAATTAAATATAACATGTAAAAAATTATTTGTCAATAGAATTTTTGTTTTTTTCTATTTTTTTTAATTTATTATTGACCCAAATGG
>JAQXOT010000001.1 GCA_029099845.1 bacterium | reverse complement strand
CTGGTAAATCTTTTAAAACACCCATGTCTAGCATTTTTTCAACTAATGTTTTCGAAACTTTTCCGCGAGATTGAATATCTTCAATACTTAAGAATGGTTTTATTTCACGTTCACGGACAATATTTTGAGCAACTGTATCTCCAAGTCCATCTATAGCATTAAATGGTGGATAAATTTCTGTATCACTCACTGCTTTCCAAACTGTTGCTTCACTCTTATATAAATCAACATTTAAAAATTTAATTCCACGAGCTGTTGCTTCTAGTGCTACCTTCAAACTTTCAGATTGGCCATTTTCCTTATTAGTAGCTTCATAACCCTTAGCCTGAATATCCAAAATTCTTTGGCGGATTGTATCATATCCTTTAATCATTGCCTCTACATCAACATCAGTTGCTTTGGATGTTAACCATGAAGAATAGAAATATACTGGCATATGAACTTTATACCAAGCAATTCTAAAGGCACTAATAACGTATGCAGCAGCATGAGCCTTTGGGAACATGTACTTAATTTTAGCACATGAATTAATAAACCATTCAGGAATATCAGCTTCTTTCATAACCTCAACATGACTTTTCCAAGTTTCTGGATCTTTAGAAGCACGTCCTTTACGAACAAACTCCATTATTTTGAAGGCCTTAATTGGTTTTACACCATGATACATCAAATAAACCATAATATCATCACGACAGCCAATAGTTTCAGAAAATGGTACAACATTATTTTGAATCAATTCTTGTGCATTACCAAGCCAAACGTCAGTACCATGAGAAAGTCCTGAAATTTTAATAAGTTCAGCAAAAGTCTTTGGTTTTGTATCTTCAACTAATTTAATAGTAAAAGCAGTTCCAAATTCAGGAATTCCTAAAGTTCCTGTATTACACATAATCTGATCTGTAGTAACACCAAGTGCTTCTGTAGATGTAAAAATACTCATTGTTGCCTTATCATCTAGTGGAACTTTCATAATATCTGTTCCAGATTGCAATTGAATTAAACGTAGTTGAGTTGGATCAGAATGACCTAGGATATCAAGCTTTAATAAGCACTGATCAATTGAGTGATAATCAAAGTGTGTTGTTCGCCATTCTGCCGTTGCATCTTCGGCTGGAAACTGGTATGGAGTAAAATCGGAAACATCTTTGTAGTCTGGGACAACAACGATACCTCCAGGGTGTTGACCAGTAGTTCTTTTTACACCAGTACAGCCAAGAGCTAGACGTTCAATCTCTGCCGTTCTCATATCTCCTAATTCTTTTTCTTCACAATATCCTTTAACAAATCCAAAGGCTGTTTTATCAGCAACTGTACCAATCGTTCCAGCTCGGAAAACATTATCCTCACCAAATAAAACTTTGGTATAAGCATGAGCACTAGCTTGGTTTAAATCTGAGAAGTTAAGATCAATATCAGGTACTTTGTCAGCATTAAATCCTAAGAAAGTGGCAAAAGGCATGTCTTGCCCATCTTTAATTAAAGGAATATTACAGTGAGGGCACATTT
The DNA here is from genome assembly GCA_029099845.1 of bacterium. Lineage (GTDB taxonomy): Bacteria > Bacillota_I > Bacilli_A > RF39 > UBA660 > CAG-877. Next base: position 23,585 of record JAQXOT010000001.1, on the reverse strand, counting down.
TATCTGGCAAATCAAAACCGGAAGAATATTCTGCACCAAAGGAATTGCCATTTTCATCTTCAAAGATGCTTATTTTACATTGAGGGCAACGATAATGGGCTGATAGCGGATTAACTTCAGTAATTCCCATCATGGTAGCTACAAAGCTCGAACCAACTGAACCACGGGATCCAACTAAATAGCCTTCGTCGTTTGAATGCTTTACTAGACGTTGGGCAATTAAGTAGATTGGATCAAAGCCTCCACCAATAATACCACCTAGGGCTTTTTTTACTTCTTTTTCTAAGCTTTGATCATCAAGTGGTTCTGTTATTGTTTTTTTGACGTGTTCTCTAATTAAGTCTTTGACGGCATCAAAACCGGAAATGATTATTTCATGGGTTCTTTTATAGGCTTCTTTAGTTAATTCTTCCTCAGTTAAGTTTTGATTACTTAAATTTTCTTTAACTGTTTTTAAAACAACGTCCCCATATAGTTCTGTTGCGATACGTTCTTCTATGGAATATGGTAAAGGCTCTCCGTACCAGTCTTTGGCTTTAGTATATACTAAATCTGTAACAACTCTTGGACAATCTAGATAAGAAAGACCATCATCACTTTTAATACGGGGAGAAAATGGAATACCACCGGTATCAGGAATTACTTCAACAATTTCCACCATATCAGCTATTTTATTAGTGTTTTCAACAACTATTTTATAGGCTAAATCCTCCCCTAAAAATTTGAAGTCTTCTAACATTTCATCGGTTGTACGCAAGTGGCTTGAGGGGATGGATTTAATGCCAGATCTAGCGAGTGGATGTCTTCCTCCACCAGGAACTTTTTGATTAACAATAATTTCACGATATATTTTATCAGATCTTTTTATATGATGGACATCACCCGTTGCAACTATTATTTTTCCAGCTTCTTCGGTGACACGAATAATTTTTTCTAGGTGAGCGGCTAATTCTACTTCTGTTGCAAAGTCACCAGTTTGAACTAGATGATTATAGCACTCCAAAGGTTGGACTTCAACGTAATCGTAGAATCTAATAATATTGGATAATTCATCTTCACTTTTAGATTTAGCTTCTGTAAATACTTCACTTTCATAGCAACCACTACCAATTAATAGTCCTTCACGATGTGACTCAATAACACTTCTTAGAATACGTGGTGTTTTGTATAAGTAAGTAGTATTCGCTAATGATATTAGTTGAAAAAGATTTTTTAAACCAGTTTTGTTTTTTACTAAAATGTTTACATGATGTGCTCGACCATATTTATGAATTTCATCTTTGGATACTAAACTATCTAATTGATCCATTGTTTCAATATTACGATTTGATAATTTCTTTAACATTTTATGAAATACTAAGGCAGTTCCTTCAGCATCATAGTCACCACGGTGATGTGCTGATTCGTCCCAAGGGACTTCATATCTTTTTACAAGGGCAGATAGTGAATGCCTAGCATAAGTATTATCCATTGTACGGGATAATTCTAAGGTATCAATAACTGGATTAGTAAAGGTTCCTAAATTATATTTTTTATAGGCCATTTCCAAGAAGGAAACATCAAATTTCGCATTATGAGCTACCATTGGGCAGTCACCAAACCAAGCAATAAACCTTTTGATGGCATTTTCTTCATTATCTTTTCCTGCTAGCATTTCATCAGTAATGTTAGTAACATCAATAATTTTCTGAGGTAGGGCTCGACCAGGATTAATTAGTTCGTCATATCTTTCAATAATAGCACCATCTTTTAATTTTACGGCACCAATTTCAATAATCGAATCTGCTCCACCAGCATTAAAGCCAGTTGTTTCAAAGTCAAAAACTACATATGTTTCATCTAACATGACTTTATTAGTTGGTCTTACTACAATATTTACGCTATCATCAATCATAGTTAATTCACTACCATAGATAGCTTTGAATGGCTCCTCCCCTTCTTTTAAAGATTTATTATGGGCAGTTACAAGATTAAAAACATGGGGAAAAGCTTGGGCACCATTGTGATCTGTTATGGCAATTGCTTTATGATGATACTTCATCGCTTGCTTTACAAGGGCTTCTTCATTAGCAACACCATCCATTTGGCTCATAACAGTATGGCAGTGAAGTTCAACACGTTTTGTTGGGGCTTTATCTTCAATAGTTTCTTCTTCTTTGTCTAATTTAACGATATCCCTGGCGTTTAAAACTAGTTCTTTAGCAAACTGGTCATTTTTTGTATAGCCTCTAATTTTGTACCAATTACCAGTTTTTAACTCTTTACATAATCTGGCGTATTCATCATCATCACGAACAAAAACTTTACAATAAATACTATCAGTATAATCAGTTATTTTTAAAGTAATAATTTTAAAGTCTGTTTTAGATGATTCAAAATAGTCAGTTCCAAAGACAAATCCTTCAACGACAACATTATTATCTTCACCTAAAAGTGTTTTTATTTTAATGGCTTCTTCTTTTATTCCTCGACCAATAATACTATTAGGATCTTTTGGTTCACGATGATATTGTTTTTCTTTGGAAGGTGATGGCTCTTTTTCTTCTTTTGGAAGAGTTTTCTTTAATGGTGGAGTTGTTTCTAGTTCACGCTTTATTTCTTCTAATATTTTATCTTCATGACGAATAATTATCTCAATATTAAATTTATAACCTAATAATTTATAGAATGTATTAATTTTTTCTAAACAAGCACTTAATTTTTCTTTTTCCACTTCATTTGATACAACTAGTGTTAAAAAGCCATCTTCAATTTTTAGGCAATCTTCATAAATTTCTAAAACTTTTAAGTCATCTTTTAATTTATTTAATAAATATGGATAATATGTAATATAAATATTTAAATCTAAATTAGTAATGTCAAAAATAAAAGTAATTGCTTCGGCGTTTTGATCTAGTAAGTATTTTTTTTCTTCTAATTCAGCATATATTTCTACTGGTAATGGATTAGTTTTAGTAATGAATACTTGCCATGCTCCGGTATGAGAATTAACTTTTATCTTTGTTATTTTAGCATCTGAAAAATATTGATAATGGTCTTTATCAATATTTATTTTATCTATTAGTTTTTGCATATTACTGTCCATAATTAATCCCCCTACTATCAAATTATATTAGTTCTAAGCATTCTTCTTTTATGATGTATTTGCGATGGCGAATACAAAAGTCAATAAATTCTTCTAAAGTATAGTCTTGTAATTGTTTTTCATACGGATATTTTTCTAAATTAAAAGCTATTTTATCACGTGACATATATTTAGACATGTCATTTTTTTCGATACCTAAGTACATTAACCAATATGGATAAATTTGTCTTTTAATATATGCTAGATTAGCATGCCCCATAAAATAGTGGCTATTATTAGTAAGATTTGTTGCTAATTCATTATAGATGGCCATTTCAGTTATAGCATCTGCTATTAATTTATTTTTATCTTGATATACTTTTTGTGTACTTTTTATAAGGCTCATAATAATATCAATAATTAATTTATAGGAATCTTGTTTATTTATTTTTTTACCAAGAATAAGCATTGTTTGTTCTTGGTCTTTGATTGTTTCTAGGACATCAAAGTCTTCATTAACTAAAAATATAGTATATTCTTGTGGGATTTTCTTTAATATTTTGGTTAAATAAGTATTTATTTGTTTATTCCAAATTTTTAAAACTTCTAAGCGATATTTTTCAAGCTCTTTTTTTAATTTTTGGTATTCTTTAGTTTCCATTACTAAATTATAAATAGTATCATCATCGGGAATATAATTTTTGATATCTTTTAGCATTAAGTTTTTGTCCTTATAGGCAGCATTATATTCATTTTTATAGTTAGTCCAAAGTTTTTGTTTTAGCTTATGCGTAGATTCTGAAATAGAGGCTCTAAATAATAAATTCCAAATTAAAATATAATCATTAACAATGAATTTTATATTCACTTTTACACTTCCTACTTACAGTCTTGTTTAAATATTAATATTATTTTATTTAATATTATTTTATTTAATATTTTTTCCCACGAATAGTTATTATTCTAACGAAAACTAAACTATTCGTCAATAGAGTTTAGATATTCAAGTTTTTTAATTAGCTAAAATTTTTCCAGATAAAGTAGCCAGCTATTATAAGGGCACTAACTACTAATAGTATTAAAAATATTTTTAAAATAATAGGCATTTTCTTTTCTTGGAATTCTGGATCTACTTCAAAATCTTCGGAAGATAAATCCATACTTTTGGTATAAAAATCAGAATCAGCTCCAGTTGAATTTTCGTCAGTTTTAGACTCAGTTGCAACTTTTTTAATTTCTTCTATTTGATCTTTATCAAGAACTTCTTTTGATAGTTCTAGTTTAGCTTCTGGTGAAGATACTTCTTCTTTATTTTCAGGGGTTATATTTACTCGATCTAAAATATTGGTTGCCATTAAATCACTTAAAAGATCTACGCTAGTTGCTTTATCTAATTCACCGGCTAAAGTTTTAGATGCAATAGTATCAATTAAATCATGGATTTTTTCTTCTTCTTCAGTTCTAGTTTTATTTTCACGATTTTGACGATATTTTTCAAGTTCTTCTTTTGTTAGACTTGTTACAATATTGTAACTATTATCTTTTAGTTTACGTTTTTCTTCTTTTTCATCTATATCTTTACGGTTTTTTCTGGCTTCTTCTAAGACCCGATTAACATCATAAATGCGATTTTCTCTATTTTGGTATAAGAAGTTGAAGTCATCTAATTCTTTTTTTACGCGAGGTACAGGTTCTACGTTTCTAAACTCTTTTACTTGATGATACCCCTCACGTGTATTAGTGTTTTTTTCGGCTTCAGTTAAATCTATTGCATTGGCATTAGTAACATCAGTAATATTAGTATACCTAGTATTATTGCCTAAGTTTTCATATAAATCTTTATTACGATCTGAACGACTAAATTTTTTTTCCTCGCTATTGTTGTAACGATCCATTCTTGTTGGCATACTTTTCACCTTCTTACTATCTATGTTAAGTTTATCATAAGTAAATGAAAAACAAAAGTCTCTAAATTAATCTTTACGTAAAAGTTTTTATTAGATATAATGGTTATGGAGGGATATATAATGAGAGTAAAAGTAAATCAAGATGCTTGTATTGGTTGTGGTGCTTGTGCAGCTATTTGTGATAAAGTATTCGAACTTGATGATGAAGGACTATCAACTGTAAAAGAAGAAGAAATCTCTAAGGATTTAGAGGAAGTTGTAAAAGATGCAATTGATTCTTGCCCTACTGGTGCAATCGTTGGAGAGTAATTCTCCTTTTTTTATTTAAAAAAATAACTTTAATGAGGTGAGTATATGAATTGTCCAAATTGTAATAAAAAGATGGAAAAAAATTTTTGTATGCACTGTGGTTATATGTTAAATGGGAATTTTATAAATAGAAGTAAATCTGAAATTGTTGCTAGTGATTTAGAGCTTTATTTAGGTAAAAAATTTGATATTATTAATAGAAATATAAATACACCTGTTATTTTCTTTTTAGGTCCTTTGTATTTTTGCTTTAATAAATTAGTGCTTTTAGGAGTAATAGCTTTTATCTTGGATATTTTATATTATATATTAAACTATTTTCTTACTAAGTTATTAGCGCCAAGCTTAATGCCTGCTAGTATTTTTCTTTCTTTTATTTTGGTTAGACTTTTCTATGTTACTTGTGCTAATTTAATATATATGAAGATTTGTAAAATAAAAATTAATAAAATAAAGAAAAAAAATCCAGATAATTATCGGAATTTGTTAATGGAACAAGCTGAAGATGAATTTAGTATTATGCAATTAATTATAGGAATACTACTTATTTTATTATTATTAGCTATTATTATTTTGAAAGTATAAATAAACAATAAAAATGTAGATAAATTCTACATTTTTATTATGAATTATTATTTAGTTTTTCTTTAATTTTTAACTTTAGATTTTCTTCACTATAGGTGAATTCTTCTGGTGGCAGTAAAAGTGCCTCAACTGCTTTTAGTCTTAAATTATGAACTAAGTTAGACTGTTTTTGTTCTTGATAATAGCGATGATCTTGCCAAGAGCCATATTTTACTTTTATAAGGTTAGAAACTAAAGTTAATAATTCACGCTTTTCTTGAAGAGGAATATTTGCATTAACAATTTCTTTAAGACGCGTGATACAATTTTGCATTTGAATATAGTTTATTTGATAAAAAGCATTTGGATTTATATCTTGGGTTAAGCAAGCAGTACCAACTATGTCAGAACAGGTAAATATATCAAGCAAATGGGGATTTAATTTTCTAGCATCAGTACAAGAGGTACTGCTTAAATGTATATTATAAAAATAATTTTTAGTTTCTATACTGGCTACTTGATTTGCCTTTAACATTAGTGGTACGGCAAAGGGATAATCTTCCCATTTTATTTTTTCAGGGAAACGACTATCAGCGATTAAGTCTCTACTAAATAATTTATTAGTTACACAAGGTGGATCTGTTACTAAATAATATTTATCTATGCTAGGGTTAATTACTTTTGGTAATTCATAAGAAAAACGATTTCCTAAAAAAGATAAATCTAGGTTTCTATAAATTACTTTGCGATTAGTTCTTGATAATTGTGAGTTGCTACTTTCACAGGCATTTAATAAATCACTATACATATTTGGCGTAATAAAATCATCACTATCAACAAAGCCAATGTATTCTCCACTAGCAAGATCAAGTCCTATATTTCTAGCTTTTGCTGGGCCAGCATTTTGGCTATTTTTAATGACCTTAATTTTTTGGGGATTCTTTTCTTGATAAGCTAATAAGATATCTAAACTTTTATCCGTAGAAGCATCATCAACTAAAATTATTTCAATATCTGATAGGGTTTGGCCTAAAAGACTATTTAAACATTTACATAAGTACTTTTCAGTATTATATACAGGGACTATTACGCTTACTTTAGCCATTTTGGTATCTCCTATCTAAATTATTTATTTTTGATTTAGGGAATATACTTTACTAATTTCTTTAGCAGTTAGTTTACGATATTCACCAGATTGTAAGCCTTTTAAATCAAAGAAGGCAATTCTTTCTCTTTTTAATTTAACTACTTCGAAGCCAACGGCAGCAAACATTTTCTTGACTTGATGATTTCTTCCTTCGGTTATTGTAATTTGCACCATACTAGTATTAGATTTTAAATCGGTTTTCTTTAACTTTACTTTATTAGCTTTAACTACAATGCCAGGTTCTATTTCTACTCCATCTTTTAATTTATTGATTTCTTCACCTTTAATAATACCTTTTATTTTAGCAATATAAACTTTTTCTATTTCATTTTTAGGATGCATTAATATGTTGGCGAAATCTCCATCGTTTGTTAATAGTAATGCCCCAGTAGTATCATAGTCAAGTCGACCAATGGGATAAATTCTAGCGTTAGTTGGAATTAAATCAAGAACTGTTTTTCGATTTTTTTCATCTTTAGTTGTTGTGACTACTCCACGTGGTTTATTTAATAGATAATATTCTTTTAACTCTTTTTCGATAATTTTATCCTCAACTTCTATACAATCTTTATCGGATACTTTTGTTCCTAATTCTCTTACTACTTTACCATTAACTTTTACTTTACCTTGAGTAATTAATTCTTCTGATTTTCTTCTTGATGCAATTCCTGCTTCTGCAATTATTTTTTGTAAACGTTCCATATTTTCACCTCATTTATTTGTTTAGAATAATTAAGAAGATATCTAGCTTAATTATTTTTACTATTAGACTATTTATTTAATTAATAAATACTATGTTTTTATTTTATCATAAATTATTTTAAACACTAGTATAATAAGAAAAGTTAAAACTTTAGTAGTTTTTACTTTTCTAGAAAAAAATTATCTTTTTATATATTGAATAATATATTCTCCAGTAAATGTTTCGGGAGTTAACATGCTTTTTAAGATTGGTTTTGCTTTTTCTTTAAAACCAGTTGGATATTCTTCTTTTTCTAGGCTCATAATTATTCCTGCACTTGTTGCGTATGGGTTTGGAAATCCTAGAGATTTTAAGGTTAGAAGATTATGCATATAAGCATCGGTAGTTCTATCAACTGCTTGATGAATGTCAGTATATTTTTTTAAGTCTTTTCCCATTAAATCGATGGGATATGTTGCAATTCTAACATTATCCATATCGCAAAAAGTAATTTGACCAGTCTTTTGATTTATTAAAATATTATTATTTTTAATATCACCATAGGTAATATCTTGAGCTGAGAAGTATTCTAAAATATTCTTAGTACTTTTTAGTACTTCGATCATTTCTTTTCTAGTAAATTTTACTAGGCCAATTGGTAAATTGGCTTCATCATAAGTCATTTCATAGCCCACTAATTTTTTATCCATCGTTATAGTACTTAATGGTTTAACGCTATTTTGTAGTTGGAGTTTGAAAAGTTGGGAAAGCTTTTTTAATTTATTTTCAGGCATTTCAATTATTTCTCCAGTATTTGTGTCAATAAAGATTTTATATAAGGCATGAGGATTTAAACTAAAGGTAACTATAGCTTCTCCACCTTCTTTATTAAATAATCCTGTTTTTACAATATTTTGTAGTTCTTCTGGTGTAAATGAAATATTAGGTAAGCGTTTCACACTAATCCCCCCATTAGTTCACATATTATATCATAATTATTTTATTTTTTCAATGATAGACTAATAAAAGCAGTATAAGGATAATTTATACTGCTTTTAGTTTAAATTATTTTTAATTATTAGTTGGGGTTTCATTTTCATCCGAAGTATTTAAACTTTTTGTTTTTTCTTCCATATTTTTTAACTCTTCTAGAATTCTTTCTTTTTCTTTTGCTATTCTTGAATATTCAGCAGATATTTCATCAAGATAGTCTTCAACCAGTCTATTAGCTAGAACTAGGCTTTCTTTGATTGGTTCTATTACAGTAGAGACATCTAAATTACCTACTTTGAAGGCATCTTTATATTGTTCAGAAATATTATCTAGACTGGTAGAAATATTTTGCCATGAGGCGGCAGTTCTATTTTTAGTAAGATTAATGGAAGTGTTATAGCTAGCGCATATACCATCAAATACTCCGTATTGCTCATTAAAATTATAAAGTTCGGTATAAGTTTTTAGAGATGAACCCAAATAATGGTAATACAAATTAGTATTTTTTAAATACCGCTCAAAAGAATCTTTGAAAAGGCTAACTTCTTCTATAGGAGCATCAGCTGACTGACGAGCATAAAAACTGCCAGTAAGAGTAAGCGGTGTGCCTATACCACTAAGGCTTTCAACGGGGGGAAGGGTGCTTTCTTCTGATGTTAAGGGCAAGATTGCTTGTGGTGTGTTAGCTTGCTGATTTTTATAAGTTTCACTTAATGTTTCTGGGGAAAGCTTAACTCCAATACCGGTTGCTGGGTTTTCAAGCTGCCCATCAAAACTAAGTGCCATTTTTAGATCACTGGCGTTGACATAATAGCCACTTGTTTTTGGATCTGTTGTATATACTGTTGCTAGCATTTCTCCAGTTTCTGATGGTGAGACAACGGTGATTTCTTCTTTAGTCGCGTCAATATAAGTTGTAACATTTGTTTCGCTATTATGGAAAAAATAAGTTCCTTCTGGGGTCTGATTACTTTGAAATAAATCGCCTAAATTTTCATCATGTAAGCCAGTAGAAATGCCATTTTCAGTTAGAAATGATTCTGATTTTTCCGTTACAGAGTGTGACTCATCTTGATAGCGGGAGTGGTTTAGAGTTGGAGAGTTTTCGAGATATCCTACTATTATATTTTCTTCTGTCATTTAATTCACCTCTCCACTTTCTAATAATTGGTTTTTAAAATTGACTGATGATTCATCAAAAATATTATTATCTTCTAAATCTTGATTTAAATCTGATGATGCAAATTCTCCCTGTTTGTTTTTCAATTCTTCGCTTTGTTCCCCTATTTCTTCTCTTTGTTCTTCATCTTTTTCATTTTCATGAGTTTTATCATATAGAACTTTTCCCCCAAGAGCTACAGCGGCTAGAGCAATCCCTGCTGCACTAATAATAGAAGATTTTTTGATATCATCAACTTCTCCAATAGTTGAAATATTTGGAACCGTAAGCGAACTATTAGTTTGGAAAAATTTACTGGCTAAGCTTTCTTTAGAGACGTTTTTAGAATCTAGGATATCTGAATCTTTATTTAAGTTATTAGTCTCAGCAAGAGCTTTACTAGCGGCAATTGATGGAATAAGGAATTGGTTGCTAGTGGTATTGGGCGATATAGTATCATCCAGAATTGTTGATGTTTCAGTTTCTAAAGATGTTATATTATTTAAATCTTCATTTGTTTCAGTTTCATCTTTTACAGGCGATAGCGGTGATTGGTCTTGACCAGGATTATCATTTGGAACACTAGGATGATTATACTGATTTAGAAAACTATCTAAAAACTTTTGATTATCAATATTATCCCATACACCATCACTATAATCAGCTATGGCGGAAGTTATCGATTTAATCGTGGCGATAGCCTCTTCAACTTTTTCTTTGACATTATTAATAGCTGCATTATAGTCTGTAAAATTGTCTATAATCGTGACCTTTGGAAGTTCATTGGCAAATAACTTCAAATTATCAGTTTGTTCTTCTGCACTTTTTTTAATAGATGATAATGCACTGTCTTCATCTATTATGTTATGAAGGGCATCATATAAACTTATGAGTAGTTCAGCATCAGCACTTAATGTATGACCTCTATAATTTGCCATATAATCACCTCTTTATTACTTACTACTATTTTAATTATAAGTAATTTTTTCCTAAATAGCAATAAAAATAGCACTATCCTTAAAAGTGCTATTTTTATTTAGAATATTTTGTTTTATCTTTTAATGTGATCTATTAAGTACTCTCCAGAGAAACTTTCTGGTACAGTCATACTGGCAAATATAGGTTTAGCGGTATTTTTATATTTAGTTGGATAGATACCTTTTCTTAAATCTTTTATTATTTCTGATTCATATAGATCCCTTCCAGAAAGTGTTTTGATAGTAAGAAGATTATGCATATAAGCATCGGCTTTAGCGTCAATTAGACCAACTTGTTCATAGTAACGACTTAGGGCATAGCCTTTAACATCTATGGGATGGCTTCCTACACGCATGTTATCTATATCGCAAAAGGTTATAGTACCATTTTTCGTATTTACCAAAATGTTGCTATCGGTTACATCACCATATGTTATATCCTTGCTTTGCAGATATAAGAGAGCAATTTTTACTTTTTTTAAAATTTTAATTAAGTCTTTTCTCGGAAGGCTTGGTAGTGATTCTAGAGCTTGATCAAATGGATTATAAGTCATTTCATATCCAATCATTTCTCCAGCACAACTAATGGTTGATAATGGTTTTACGGTATAGGCAAGATCTTTTTGATAAAGTTCTATTATTTTTTGTTGCTTATTAAAAGAAACTGGTATGTCTTGGTTATTACTTTGGAAGATTTTATAAATGGTATTTTCTTTACCGCTAAAGCAAATTAGGCCTTCTGCTCCACGATTAGTAAAATTTCTTTGAAGATTTTGATATTCTTCTTTAGTTATTTTTAAATTAGGCATTCTTTTCATTTTATATCACCTTTTTATTTTTTTATATATTGAATTATGTATTCACCAGTAAAGCTTTGTGGATTTTCTATTGCCTGTAAAAGTGGTGCAGCGTCTGGTTTAAAAAATCTATTAAAGGCTCTATTGGCAGTTATTTCTTGATGGGGATTTATTCCGAAGTCTAAAATAGTCATTAAATTGTGCATATAGGCATCGGCTGTATTGTCTAGGGCACCTCGCTCTTCATAATAACTAGCTAGTTCCCAGCTCATTTTATCTATAGGAAAAGAACCTAAACAAATATTATCCATATCACAAAATTTAACAGTTTTAGTTTTGCGATTTATTAAAATATTACGGTTAGCAACATCGCCATAAATTATATCTTTGCTGGCAAAGTATTCTAATATAGTTTTGGCTTGCTCTAAAAAGTGGATTAATTCTTTTCTGCGTAGAAATGGTGGGTTTAAAGCAATGTCATTAAAATCACGAGTCATTTCATAACCAATTAGTTCGCCATTCATGCTTAAAGTACTAAGTGGTATTACACTATTTTCTAATTGAAGTTTAAATAGTTTTTCTAGCTTTTTTAGTTTATTATCAGGCATAGTTAAGATATCTTTAGTTGTTGAAATATATTCTGGGTATCTAGTAATATCATCATCAATTATGTCATCTAAAGAATCGTCTTTACAAAATATTTTATATAAAGTCTTATCGCCTGGTGGGGTGCAAATAAAGGCTTCGCCATATCTTCTTCCATCTATTAAAAGCATTTTTTGGACTTCTTCTTCAGTTAATTTTATATTTGGTAGTCTTGTCATATTAGTACCTCTTTTTATTTTCTTAAATATTTAATTATATATTCTCCAGTAAATGTTTCTAGTTCTTGCATTGATGTAAAGGTTTTAACGGCTTCTTGGGTAAATTCTTCCATAATGTCAAGGGTATCACAGTAGAAAAAGTCTAAGCCAAGAGACTTTAAAACCAGTAAATTATGCATATAAGCATCAGTTTTTTCATCTATTCCGCGAATATCATCATAATCAGTTAAACTATGGCAAAGAAAGTCTATGGGATATTTACCAATTTGAATATTATCCATATCGCAAAAACTTACTTTATGTTTTTTTCTATCAATTAAAATATTTTGAAAGGAAACATCACCATAAATTATACCTTGAGCAGTAAAATTACATAGTATTTCTTTGATACTTTTTAAATAATCTAGGAGTTCTTCTTTGGGCAAAGCGTTGGGTCTTAGGCGAATGTTATTTGGGTTATAAGTCATTTCGTAACCTATTAGGTTTCCATTATTGCTTAATGTTCTTAAAGGAAGGGTACAGTTTTCAAGATTCATATTATGAATAGCCGTTAGTTTTTTTAGCTTATTTAAAGACATGGTGCCTACTCTTAACTGGCTTTGAGTGAATATTTTGTATAAAGTATTTGGCTTTTCACTTCGACAGATAACGGCTTCACTGCCACAACTAAAATATTGTTTAGTAAGGAGTCTTTTAACTTCCCGGCTATTTAGTTTTAGATTGCCTAGATTTTTCATTACCTTACCTTCTTTTTTTTATGTATTTAATTATATATTCACCATTATACGTTTGGGGATTTCTTATTTCCTCTAGAAGATACCTACTTTCTTTTGAAAAGTTTGTTATAAGCTCTTGGAAGGTTGAGTTTTCGTTTAAGCCAAAGGCATTAAGAGTCATGATACTATGGGCATAGGCGGGAGTTTTTTCATCGATTGGACAAAGAGTTGAATAAAATTCTAAGAAGTCCGGTAGAACATCATATGGGTTTTCACCCAAAGAAATATTGTCTATATCACAGAATTTTGCTTGTTTTGTGCGAGGATTAATTAAAATATTACGACTGGCAACATCACTATAAATAACATCTTGGCTTTTATAATATTCAAGAATCTTTTTAGTTTCTTCAAGCCAATAAATTATTTCAGAGCGAGAAAGACGTTTTTTAAAAGTACGGAACTCTTGATCTTCTCTATCATAGGTCATCTCATAACCAATTAAAGTTTGGGCATAACTAATTGTACTTAAGGGTCTTACGCTATATGATAATGGGTGTTGGTATAATTTAGCAATTTTTTGTAATTTATTATCAGACATTCCCTTTGGATCTGAAAATATTTTGTATAAAGTATTGGGATTTCCAGTATGATAAATATCGGCTTCACTACCATAATTAAAATAAGGAGTTCTTTTTAAGTTAACAAATTCTTCAATGGTTAATTTGATATTGGGAATACTTTTCATAGGATTACCTCTTTTTAATATACTTAATTAGATATTTTCCATTATAGACTGGTGGATTTTTTAGTCCTTCTAAAACCTCTATGCCTTCTTTTTGAAAATTATACGTAAATTCTTCTATATCGCAAAATTTTTCATCTAAATCAAAAGAATTTAGTGTCATAAGGCTGTGCATATAGGCATCAGTTTTTTCGTCTAGAAAACAAGTCTTGCAATATTGGGCTAAAGGTTTACTCATTAAATCAATCGGATATTGACCTAAGCGAATATTATCAATGTCACAAAAAATAGTAGTTTTTGTTTTTGGGTTAATTAAAATATTTCTTGGAAAAATATCACCAAAGGTTATGTCATAATGATGAAAATAAATTATTTGTTCTCTTGTTGTTTCTAGAACATGAATTAAGTCTTCTCTAGATAAATAAAAGGGAGAAAAATTGTGCATAGTGGTATCATAAGTCATTTCATAGCCTAAAAGAAGGTCATCACAACTTATGGTACTTAAAGGTTTAACCATATGTTCTAAAGGTCTTTGATATAATTGTGTAATTTTTTTTAGTTTATTATCACACATACCATTTTGATCAAAGAAAATTTTATAAATAGTATTGGTCGGGCTTTGATAAATTGCACCTTCACTTCCAAAGGCAAAGGGGGAGCTTTGTTTTAAGCGTTGATATTCTGTTTTAGTTAATTTAATATTAGGTAGCACTAAATTATCCTTTATTTTTTTGCGTATTGAATTATATATTCCCCATTGAAGTTGGCTGGTTCTTCCATGCTTTCTAAGGTTTTTTGAGCAGATGATGATAAGACTGATGAAAAATCTCTTTTTGCTAATCTAGCTACGGGTTCTAGACTAATTAATGGCTCATCCTGAACTAAACTTTTTAAGCTCATAATATTATGCATGTAAGCATCTGTTTTTTGATCTAGGCCTCTTATAATACTATAAATATAAAGATCTCGCCCCATGACATCAATAGGATATTCTCCTAAACGGATATTATCCATATCACAAAATTTTATGGTACCAGTTTTTTTATTAACTAAAATATTTCTAGTATTAATATCGCCATAGGTAATATCATTCTTAGCATAATATTCTAAAACATCCCTACTTTGTTTTAAAAAGTAGATTAATTCTTCAGTTGAGAGACTCTGATCAACTAGAGCTTTATCATCTTTATCATAAGTCATTTCATAACCAATTAATCTGCCTTTAACACTAAGTGTACTTATAGGTCTAACACTATTTTTTAAAGACATTTGATAAAGCTTTTGTATTTTTTTAAATTTATTGTCAGACATTTCAATTGTGCTTAGAGAAAATGGAATTCCTATAGCATCACTATATCTTTGATAGCTACTATCAGCAAATATTTTATATAAAGTATTTGCTTTAGAACCTCGACAAATTACCGCTTCTCCACCACTTGATAATTCTTCTTTTAGAATGTTATCAAGTTCTTTAATATTTAATTTTATATTAGGTATCCGTGACATTATTTCACCCACTATTTAATATTATTATAGGATAAATTTTAGCCCTATAACTAGTCGCATATTATACTACATATTATAGGTTATTGTCAATTAATTATTGTTTAGCAGTAAGAAGTTTATGAGATATTATTACTAAATTATTAAAATTTGCTTACATATTTAAACTAGCTGAAAGTCTAATATTTAGCTTTTTATTATTAGTATTAAGATTTTTTCTCTGATTGTAAAAAGATTGCTACATGGCTTATTGCTTGTTGATATTTTTCCATAAAAAAACTTTAAATAAATTCAATATATTTTATGTTTTATTTATTGAATCATTTAAAGTTATTTTTTATTCATAATTTAAGGCTTTTAGTTCATCTAAAACAAATTTACCATTTTTTCTTATTAGAACATCATCAAAATATATTTCTCCACCGCCAAAGTCTTCTCTTTGAATTAAAACCATATCCCAGTGAATGCTTGATTTATTACCATTATCACAATCAGCGTAACATCTACCAGGGGTGAAATGAAGACTGCCTAGTATTTTTTCATCATATAAAATATCTCCCATAGGATATAAAATTTGAGGATTAAAACCTAATGAGAATTCGCCAACATAACGAGCGCCTTCATCCGTGTCGAAAATTTCATTTAATTTTTCATCATCTTCATCACAGGTAGCTTTAATAATTTTTCCATCTTTAAAAGTTAGACAAACATGATTAAAAACATTGCCCTGATATGGACTTGGGGTGTTATAAGTGATAGTTCCATTAACACTTGTTTTTACAGGAGCAGAATAAAGTTCCCCATCAGGAATGTTTTTATCACCAGTACAAGCAATAGCAGGTAAATCTTTTATAGAAAAAGAAAGGTCAGTTCCAGGGGATATAATTCTTACTCTATCTGTTTTTTCCATTAATTCTTTAAGTGGTTTTATATCTTTAGACATTTTTTCATAATCAACTGTCATAACATTTAAAGCAAACTCATTAAAGTCAGTCGTTGACATTTTAGCCTTAAAAGCATCTACTGGAGATGGATAATTTAATAAAACCCAATCACGTTCATTAATTCTAATATCATCAGTTTTTTCAGTGGCCTTACCTAACTTAATTCTAACTTCTTTAGGAACGTTTTTAGTTTCATAGTCATTATAAGTATAATTTATAGCAATAAAAGCATCATAATTATTAACTTCAAATTCTTTTATCTTACTAATTAAAGCAATTCTTTCATCAGTATTATCTAAAGCTAAAAGGGCATTTAATTTAGGATTATACATATTTAATACCATGATGGCTTTAACTTTTTTGGCTTCTTTAATTAATTCTTCAACTAAGGGAGAAGCTTCTTTTGTAAAAGTAACTAATACTTTACTATTTTCTTTTAAATGTAGAGAATAGTTTACAATGGTATTAGCTAATTTGTTTAATTTTTCTGTATTCATATTTATCACCTATTCT
Organism: bacterium; assembly: GCA_029099845.1. Lineage (GTDB taxonomy): Bacteria > Bacillota_I > Bacilli_A > RF39 > UBA660 > CAG-877. Next base: position 6,744 of record JAQXOT010000001.1, on the reverse strand, counting down.
TTCTATTAACATAAGATACTATAAAGGAGTGTGGCCTATGTATTCTTACAATTATATTATACCAAATAATAGTAATACTATGTATAGAAATTCACAAGGTTATCAGCAAGATGACAGATTTTTTTTGGCACCTTTTTTAGTTGGTGGTTTAGCAGGTACCGCTTTAGGCTATGGAATTGCGAATAATAATCAAATGAATGGTGGCTGCTGTTGTGGAAATTGTGGTTATGCATACCCCGTTGTAACACCAATATATCAAGTTCCATATACACAAGCTACTTATTCTAGTCAATATAGTAATTATCCTAATAATATTTCTAATTTTGGTAATACTAATTTTTATTAAAAGTCGAAAGACTTTTTTATTTTAAAGGAATGGTTATTGTAACAGTTGTTCCAAGATCTTTAGTTGAAGTATATTTTATAGTACCTTTATGCATTTCAACTATTTCAGTAGATAAAACAACACCTAAACCACTACCATTAGGTTTGGTAGTATAAAATATTTTATTCATGTTAGCTAAGGTTTCTTTATCCATACCAATACCATTATCAGTAATAATTACTCTTAAATACTTATTACATTTTTTAACATTAATATAAACCTCTAAAGGAATTGTTTCTTTGCGGGCTTCTAAGGAATTTTTTAAAATATTAACAAAAACTTGTTTTAGACGATTATAATCAGCTATTAAATAAATTTCTTCTGAAATATTCAAAATAATTTTAGCTTTATTTTTTTTAAATAAAGGATTTAAAGTAGAGGTTACTTCTGTTAATAATACTTCTAAGTCAATTTCTTCTTTATTTAAACTTGTTAATTTACCAAGATATGAAAAATCATTTATTACTGAAAGGCAGTGATCTATTTCACTAGAGATAATAGGTAAATATTCTAATACTTTAGTATAACCTTTATTATTAATTATTTCTAAGTATCCTTTGCAAACTGTAATTGGATTTTTTAATTCATGGGTTAATTTGGATAAAGATTCATATAAATATTGTTGCTTTTTAGTTTCTTTGATTAAATTATTTAAATCAACTACTTCCTCGCCTTTTTTAAATAAGGCAATACTTATATAAGTAAAAATAATAAAAATACTAATAGTTATAAAAATATAGAGAATATTGATAAGCAAGGTTCCTGTTGGATTAATTAAGAAGAAAATAAAAAAAGCAATTAAAAAGGATTTTAAACAAATGAAACTATTAGTAATATTAACTTCTTTATTTTTTGTTTTTTGGAGTATTAGATAGCCCAAATAATATATGATATATTCTATAGTTGTAATTATTGGTGGGATAGTTGTGTATTTATTTGTAAAATAAATAATAATTAAAGATAATATTATTGCGGTTACTTTCTTTTTTCTTAAATAGGCTATAAGTAAAGGGATATTATAAAATAATAATGTGTATAGTGATTTACTATTAACAAATTTAGTCATTAAAAATAATGATGATAGTAAAGCAAAATTTAGGACAAGATTTTTCTCATATAATTCCATATTATTCATATAAGCAACATAAATTAAATAAATAATTAAAGGAAAAGTTAAAAAGATACTTAATAATACTAGGTTTTCAATTATAGTCATGATATACACCTCTTTTTTATCATAGTATCTAAATAAGTCGAGTTTTGTCGAAAAAAAGAAAAATGACTAAATTTGTCATTTTTTATTTTTGATATTCATACATTAGTCCTTTAGCATATTTCCAAGTAAGGATTTTATGAACAGTTGTATCAATTAATGATTCACTTAATTTTTTTTCTTCGAGAGATTGTTTTATGTCCTCAAAACTTTCTTTATAATTAGTAGTTATAATAATATCATTACCGGCTAAAAGAGCTTTAGTTGCGGGTTTTTCAATGGAAGAGAGAGCTTGCATAGATAAATCATCAGTCATAATAATTCCGGTAAAATTTAAGTCATTCCTTAAAAAATTATGCATGCTAGCAGATAAGGAAGCGGGATTATCAGCATCTATACTTTTGACAATATTATGACTTACTAAAATGGCTTCGGCTCCACTTGCAATACCTGATTCAAATGGTGGTATATCATTTTCTTTTAAATCTGCTAAGCTTCGATCATCTATAACTTTGCCTTGATGGGTATCTTCATTATTGCCATAACCAGGAAAATGTTTTAAAACATAAGAAACGTTATAGCCTTTACTTGCTTCAATTACCGTTTTGGCATAAATAGAGGTTAGATCCTTTTCTTCACCAAGACTACGATTGTAGATATAGTCGCTAGAGTTAGTTGAAACATCAACAACTGGAGCTAAATTTATATTTAACCCTAAGAGCGAAAGAAGTTCACTTTTATTTTTTGTATCAGTTGTAATTAAAGGAAAACCACCCTCTAAATAAAGTTCCCGGGGAGATAAAAATTTATTAGGGGCTAAATTTTTATTATTACTAATGCGAACAACGCTACCACCCTCTTCATCAGTAGCGGTTAATAAGGGAATATGAGAGTTTTTTTGAAGATTAGAAATCATATTTTGAACTTCACTTTTAGTTTTGTCTTGAAAAGCATCTTCAAAAAAGATAAAGCCACCAACTTTGTAAGTTTTAAGAGCTTCTTCATTATCAGTAGCATTATACCTAACTAATAAAATTTGCCCTATTTTTTCATCTAATGTCATCTCTTTTAATTTATTGGTTGCTAAAGTATCAAACTGACTAAAAAGATTTTTTACTGATGTTTTAGAAGAATCTTCTTCATCTTGAGATACCGGCAATATATTAATTATTGAACTATCTTGGAGATCTTTATTTTTATTAAGAAGACCAGTATATTCAATGATTAAGTCCTCTCCTACTCCATAAGTACTATCAGTAGCATTAAATGTATAAATTAAGTCATTAGCATCACGAACGGTTATAGTAGAAGAATCACTACTTATAACGGTAGCATTAAGAGTATTAGAAGATAATTCTTTTGGTTCGGAAAAAGCCAAGCATATAGTTAAAACGAAAATAAATAATGGGAATATAAGCAAATATAAATATTTATGTTTATTAATATTATCACCTACCACTATAAATATATTTTTAGATGATAAATTTTAGTATAAAAAAAGTATTTAATTTTTAATTAAATACTAAGTACTTTTATATATTATGTATATTGTAGCATTTTATATTATTTGATTTCATCAATATATTTTTTTAATTGTTTAGAATCAGGTCCTAAAATTATTTTCAATTGATTATCTATTTCAACAATACCTTTAGCTCCTAATTTTTGAATTCCATCTTTATTAGCTTTACTAATGTCTTTTAAAGTTACTTTAAATCTGGATAAATTAGTTTCAGTTGAAATGATATTTTCTTTGCCACCCAATAGTTCAACTAATTTATTAAAATCTAGGCTGGCATCTTTTTTATTAGCTTTTAAGATGGCTAATAAAATTATTACTAAAATTATAGCTATAATTACATATTCCATTCTATCACCAAAGTAATTATATAACAAATTATGATAAAAAGAAAGATATTAATTTTTTTGAATCATATAATTATATAGGTATTTATAAACACAAATAGATAAGTTTTGAATACTTTATACTAGAAAGTGATAAAGAGGTGGAGACTATGGGGAGTAATCGTTGCATTAAAAATTTACTAAAATTAATTTGCTTACTACAGGAAAATTCAGAGAATGATAATTGTTTAGAAGATGGTTGTAGTAAGCCCTTTTTAGGGCCTAATATCAATAATAGTTGCTATAACACTAGAGTTATTACAATATATACTAAGAATGGTACTCTACTTAGTACTAGCTTTAGAGAGGATGGTATTTTATATACAAGTTCTTTCTTTAGAGTAGAAAAAGTAATGGATGATTGTGTTAATTTGCAAATACTTAGGGCAATAGATGATCGTTATATTGCGACTAATAATTTTATAACAGTTAAAATAAAATGTATTTGTGCAGTTAAATGTGTAGTTGATACAATTACTTAAAAGCTTAGAGAAGGGAGGTATTTTTATGTGCGAAGATAAAGAAAAAAACTGTGGTTGTGTTTTTTCCTTATTAAAGAAAATTTTAATATTACAAAAACAAGATTTTGATAATTGCTCTCATACTGGTTGTGACAAACCTTTTTTAGGACCAGTATGTAATACTGTTTGCTATAACACTAGACCAATAATGCTATTTAATTGTTGTACAGGAAATCCTTGGAGTTTTCCTTATACCATTAATAATATAACCAGTGATTCTACAGTTTTTAGAATTGAATGTTTAGATGAGGGCTGTGCTACTTGTAGAATATTATACTTTAGTGATGAAGAAAATAAATATGTGGGAACAAATGAATTTTTTACCATTGATTTAAATTGTGTTGGAGCAGTAAAATGTCTTGCTGATACATTCATAGAGTTGTGCTAACAAAAAAGATTGTACTTTACTTTTAAAAGTACAATCTTTTTATTGGGTATTTTTTTTAATATTAATACTTATAATATCAGATATAGGAATAACTTCATTATCAATAGTGATAATATTTATTCTACTTTTAGTAATAAGACTGGTATCATAAGTTTTAGTTTTAGTTTTTATAATAACAGGAATATTATAAGAATAGCCTAAACCACTAAAAATTTCATCTAAAGTGTCAGTAATAGTTTGATTAGATGTTATTGGATCAGAAACATTTTTATTCTCCTCTTTTAAATAGCAAACTTTTTTATTGTTGTTTATGTTTTTTGAAATCTCATTTTGAAAAACTTTTGGTAATTTTTTCATTTTGGTCTCCTTTTTTATATTTTATGAAAATTGGAGATAAAAATTGAGTGATTTTGGTATAATAAGATTGAAAGGTTAGATTTTATGAAGATTACTACAAATAAAAAGATAAATTTAAAGATACTTTTACCAGTATTTTTAATGGCTGTAATTAGTATTATAACTATATATAGTTCACTAACTTATACTTCAAAGAGTTTGGGTAATTTAGCTTTAAAACAGTTTATTTGGTATCTTGTTGGAATTATTTTAGTTATAGTTATATGGAAATTTGGAAATAACTATTTATATAAACACACTTGGTTTTTATATATATTAGGAAATATTTTATTAGTATTATTACTTTTTTTTGGTACACCTATTAACAATAGTAAATGTTGGTTTACGATACCAGGAATTGGGAGTATTCAGCCTAGTGAATTTATGAAGATTTTTATAATGCTTACACTAGCAGTAATGATTCATAATTTTAGAAGTGATTATAAAAATCCTTCAATTAAAGAAGAATTTATTTTTATTTTAAAAACGTTAATTATTGTATTAATACCAGCAATACTTACCTTTTTGCAACCAGATACTGGGGCAGTTATAATTTATTTAGTAATTTATCTAGTAATGATGTTTATATCTGGTATTAGAGTTAGATGGTTTGTATTAGGTTTTAGTTTTATAGGAGTAGTTTTAAGTAGTGTTTTTATACTATATCATTTTAAGCAAGAATTATTTATTGATATTTTTGGAACTAATATTTTTTATCGTTTAGATCGATTATTTGATTGGAAAAAAGGGGCTGGTTTACAATTAGAAAATGCTTTAGCCGCAATTGGATCTGCTGGCTTATTTGGACATGGATTTAATAAAACCCCTATTTATTTTCCTGAGTCAGCAACTGATTTTATTTTTGCTGTTTTTGCATCAAATTTTGGGTTTATTGGGGTCTTATTATTATTGGGAATTATTATTTATTTTGATATAAATATTATTAAATTAGCTAGTAGAAAGATTAATGATACAGATAAATATATTTTGGCGGGTATTATTGGAATGCTATTATTTCAACAAATACAAAATATTGGAATGACAATTGGTTTAGTTCCTATTACAGGTATTACTTTACCATTTATTTCTTATGGTGGTTCTAGTTTATTATCATATATGTTAATGGTCGGAATTATTTTAAATATTGCTAATGAAAAAGAAAGAACTTATAAATATCGCTAGTTAAGATTTATTAATGATTATAAAAAAATTAGTTCAAATATCTTGAACTAATTTTTATTTTTACTTAGTATTTTTTATTTTTGATTTAGATATTTATTATAGCCAATCCTCATCCTGAACACTATTATTATTTAATTTTTGACTTTTGATAGAGTCGTTAGTACTATTAGAATAATTTTCGTTATATGTATCGAGATTAATATTTTGGTTAGAATGTTGCTCGTCTTTTTTGCTATTTTGCTTGCTATCTGCATATAACTTGGCGGTAACACCAGCAGCTGTTGTTAGACCTAAACTAGTAAGAATTGAAACGGAATTAATGCTACTTTTTGTAGTATTTTCTATGCTAGGAGATGGAATGACATAACTTTCTTCATTAGTCGTATTTATTTGTTCTTGAGTTTGCTGAACTTGGCTGGTTGATAGGCTACTAATTATTTGATTAGTACCATTTACGGCAGGTACTTTTTCTTCTGTAACAATTATTTGTGATGAAGGAGATTCAACTTGGACACTAGAAGAAGCTAATGAGTTAGTATTAACACTTTCTACTGGGGCTATTGGAGTTGGACTTTCAATTGGAGAAGGTGTTGTTACACTGTCAGATAAAGATGTAAAAAAGTTCTTAATAGGATTTTTACTACTATCAGCAGTAGTATTTTGGTCTATAAGTTGGGAACTAGTAGAATTTGATGATGAAGGTGTAATACTTTCTTGATAGGTTGTTTGAGTAACTTCAACAATTGGTTGGTTT